>JAXFOG010000021.1:0-254529 GCA_034180455.1 Eubacteriales bacterium | reverse complement strand
AAAATACCACCATTGTTACTAATTCCAGTTGTAGTTCATGATTTTTTGTGTATCCATCAATTTTCTGATGGAAATGGGAGAATGTAAAGACTGCTAAAAATTCTACATCTATAAAAAAATGGTTTTTTTGTAGGAAAATATATTTCTTTAGAAATGATAATAGAAGATACGAAAGATTTGTATTATGAAGAATTACAAGCGTCAAGTGAAAATTGGCACTCTGGAGCTAATGATGAGTTGCCATTTATAAAATATATCTTATCGGTAATTTACAAAGCATATAGTGAATGTGATGAGAGATTTAAGATAATAGGAGAGAAGTCTTTGACATCTGCAGAAAGAGTGATGAAGGTATTTGATAATTCCTTAGAAGCCCTATCTAAATCTGATATTGTTATAATTTGCCCAGATATTTCAAATAGAACTATAGAAAGAGCGTTAAAAGAGCTAAAAGATGGAGGTTTAATTAAACAAGTAGGCAGTGGAAGAGCGACTAAGTATATTAAAGCTTAAAATTATTAGCATCTACAAAAGTAGATGCTATTTTTATATTAATTTTAAAATGTGCTAATATAGTACTTTCAATAAATTAAAGATATAAACTATCGGAATATCTTATTCGTCTATTAAAAAACTCCCCATAAGGGTAAAACAAATCAAAAAAAGACGGCTTCCACCGTCTTAAATTATTTTTCACCATTCTTTTTATTTATTCTCATGATCGTGCCAATTACTATACCTGCCACAGCTGCCAGAGCCACGTATAGCACTATGTTGAAAGTGTCGCCAGTTTGGGGTATATTGATAGGCTTGTACTCACCCTTGAAAGATATTAATACTGGTTTAGCCGGTACATCGGGAATAGATCTTGAAAAGCTACCTGGTAGCACTACATAGCCATTAATAATGCCAGATACTTTAGCTTTTGTGGAATTTTTTAGCATTTCAAGTGCGTTTGCATTGGATATGCCAAGGTATGTATTACATGTAAGCTTCATCTCTTGAGTTTCTATTGCCTTTGCGCTAAGGTTTGGAATTTTCTTTCCACCAAAGCCATTATTGGTTCTTAGTATGGTCCTTATAGTAATGTGGCGAGGTGGATTTTTTACAGTAAATGTAACTGCTGGGTTGCTATTGTTTACAAGATTTTCTATTTGCCAGCTACCAGTTTCCTTTATGGTAAGTTTTTCTCTAGTATCGGTATTTATAGCCATATAAGGTTGGAAAAAGTTACCAGTAAATGTAAGACTTAATTCACTAGGCATATCAATTTCGTCAGATAAGCTTACATTCAAGTCTATATAAGTGTAGCGTGCATTTTTAGCTGAATCATCCTTCTTGTCCCAAGACTGAGTATTGGTCATTATGGTACTACCGTTGCCACTGTATAGCCAGTGCGAGAATATCTTGTTCATTGTGAAATTGGATTCCAAAGATACATTGTAGCTATCCTTATTTTTATCATATAGCAGCACTATATCGTGATCTTTGGGGTCGGTATCCATAGCCTTGTTTATTATAGAATCAGGAACAGTAGCTTGATCATCTTTGTATTTATTGATATAGGCGCTGTTGCCTGATAGGTAAAAAAGCACATTCAACTGCGATAGATATACGGAATAAACTGTGCTTACTCCGTCATCTATAAGCTTTTGAACAGACTCACGGTCGTAGTACAACTTAGCATTTTTGTTTGTATCAAAATCCTTTGAGTCACTCCAGCCTATGAAGTAATGTTTATTTTTTCTACCAAAGAATGATGTGTCATAGTCAATAGGTGCGCCTCTGTGAGTAGGGTCACCTTTGCAAATAGGCTCCGAACCATTTGCAAAACTTACGTTTACTTCATTGCCTTTGTGTACAAACTTTACATTATAGGGCAGGGAGCCAGCGAGCGCCGGAATATAGCTGCACAACAGGCAAAGTATGGTAAAGAAAAAAACAAATTGCTTTTTCATAATAGCTCCTATTATCTAAAAATAATTAAAGTAATCCACATAAAAACTTATTTATATATCACAATAGTAGTCAAATAAATAATTGTCAACAAAGATATTAAATTTTATTAAAAAATATAAAAAACTTAAATAAATAAATCTTCAAAAATTCCCCTAAAGCAAGATAAAAAGCTGATTATAAGCATTTTTTGTAATCGTTATAATTGAAAATTACAATTTACGATTGATATAATTAAAAAGCCCCCATAAAGGGGGCAAGAGTTTATTTTTTTTCGTCTTCTTTATTCGCAATTTTTTCAAGTAGCTTCAGGCTCTCGGCGCTGTTGTTCTCGGTGTTGATACTGCTATCTATCAGAGTTCCAAACCCATACAAAAATAGGTAGGAAACATAGCTTGATAGACCTCCTCCAAGCAGTATTATTATAAATTTCCAGAAATCAAAAACTGAACTATAATAGTCATAGCTTTTGCCAAATACAAAAGCGCAAATAACTGAGCTTATAAGTCCAAGAGTAAGTATTATCTCAGCAAGTTTTTTTATATTTTCACCTATATTATTATCCCTATTGCTGTTGCTTATATTCACTCGCATAATATTACCTCCAAAAAATATTTATAAATCAAGATGTTGGACATCTAAATATTCTAAAAACTCGTATGCTTAAAATAGCAATATCTATCCATTTTACTGCCGTAATGGCAAAACTCGTGTAGAATTGCATACGTCTATAATTTCAACAAAAATAAATATTAAAAAGTTATATATCTAGCACAAAGGGCAAAACCTATGCACTCACAAGATTATACTTTACCATATTCTATATTGTATCAAATTATTTTAATTTTGCAATAGGCTATTTTTGCCAAATAGAATAATAAAGTCTATTTAATGATTTTATGCCAAATAAATTTTCAAAACTGCCCCTAAAGCAAGGCAAAAAGCTACTTACAAGCATTTTTATTCTAGCTTTAAGCAAAAGGCACAACTTGGGTTTGATATAATAAAAATGCTTCAATAAGGGGATATTCCCTTTCTGATAGAGGTTAAACAAGCTATAAACTTCTATATAAAGGGGGGCAGGTCTTTAGCTCTCCCTTTGGGAGAGCTGTCACCGAAGGTGACTGAGAGGGTCTTGCAGCCTTTTTTGAAGGAGCCGTCTGGCATTCTCTAATTGGGTGTTGTCTTTTGGTATGGTCATAGTTTACCCTCTCCGTCCTCGCTATGCTCGGCCACCTCTCCCAAAGGGAGAGGCAAGGAAAATACGCAAGGAATACACGCGTGCCCTTTATCAGTTTGACAAATTGCTTATAATAAATCCAAATATTCCAACTGCCACAACTACAAGTACCACATACATCAAAATAAAGTTTATTTAATAATTATTAAAAACTTACTGCAAATAAATTTTCAAAAATGCGCTTAAAGCAAGGCTACAAGCTACTTACAAGCATTTTTATTTTCGCTTTAAGCATAAGGCACAACTTATAAAAATACCTTCGTAGGCGGACATCCCCTTTCTTGTAAAAGGACAATAAAAAAGGACGCCCCAAGGGGCGCCTTGAAAAATTACTTGATTTGGCTCTTGTCTAGGCTATCAAGATACTGCTCTAGCTTTGGAGTGATCTTTGCGATAGTGCCATCCTCAAATGGATTATCCAAGCCACATTCCTTTACAAGCTCTGTAAATGGAACTATTCCAGCTCTTTCGCAAATATGTAGATAGCTTTCCCATGCTTTCTTATGGTCTTTCATATCCCATATAAAGTATTGTAGAGCGCATACTTGACTAAGTGTATAGTCTAGATAGTAGAATGGAGCAAAGTACACGTGCATCTGCCTTTGCCATCTGCCACCACCTTGTAGATATTCGCAGTCATCATATTCAAGATGTGGTAGATATTTTCTCTCTATCTTTCTGTACTGAGCGCGTCTTTCTTCTGGAGTTGCGTCAACATGCAGATATACCCACTCTTGGAACTCGTCTATGCTTGCGCCATAGGGCAGGAAGTGAATGCATGATACTACATGGCTGTAATAGTATTTTTCGGTATCCTTGCCAAAGAACTTTTGCATCCATGGGTGAGTGAAGAATTCCATGCTCATTGAGTGTATCTCTGCCACTTCCATGGTGTAGTCTATCTGGTCGCTAAATTCAGCATTACGATTTACATAGCCTTGGAAAGCATGGCCAGCCTCGTGGGTAAGCACATCAACGTCGCCACTTGTGCCATTAAAGTTGCTGAATATGAATGGAACCTTGTAATCGGGTAGGAAGGTCATGTATCCACCACCACGCTTGCCAGGCTTTGTTGTAAGGTCCATAAGCTCTTGATTTATCATGGTGTTGAAGAATTCGCCAGTAAGAGGACTAAGCTCTTCGTACATTTCCTTTGCCTGCTCTACAAGATATGCTTCCTCACCAACTGGCTTTGGATTGCCTGTAAGGAATTCCAAGTTGTAGTCGTAGTATTTCATTGGGTGAATGTTGAGCCTATCTGCCTGCTCCTTATATAGCTTTTGAGCAAGTGGAACAACACTCTCGTATATCTGCTTTCTGTAATTTCTAGCATCTTCATAGGTCCAGTCTGTTCTGCCCATTCTGGCATAAGCTAGCTCTATAAAGTTCTTGAAACCAAGCTTTATAGCTATGTTATGGCGAATTTTAACGAGCTTGTCATAGAACTCATCAAGCTGATTAACTCTATCAGCAAGCCATCCCCAATAAGCATCAGAAGCAGCCTTGCGAGTTTGCCTATCAGTGCTCTGCATAAATGGAGTCATGCCAGAAAGATTGTAGGTCTTGCCCTCAAACTCTATCTCGGCAGAAGCCATAAATTTTTCGTATTCGGTAGAAAGCTTGCTTTCCTCAATAAGGTCTGGTACTATCTCTGGCTTGAAAGTGGTAGCCTTAAGAGCATATTTTTCTGTTAAATGCTTGCCAAACTTTTCTTCAACATCCTTACGGAAAGGACTAGACAGCACTATCTGAGCCATTGTGCTGCCTATCTCGGCAAACTGTGGCAGATTTTCGTCCATTACGGTCTGCTCGTTATTGTAGAATTCATCTTTGGTATTTATGGAATTACGAATATTTACCAAAGTAGCAAGAGTTGTAAGCGTGCGAGAAAGATGCTCAATATTCATCATTGCGCCAATAAAAGCATCTTTATCTTTAGCGTTTTTCATATCGTCAAGATAGCCTTTGAATTTGCTCATGTACTCGGCAAAATCTGGGCGAACGTATTTCATATCTTTAAACTTTATCATAAAAATTTCCTTTCTATATACAGTTAGTCTAAATATACCACTATAAAGCCTTTTTTGCAAGATTAGGATATAGGGTTCTCGGCATCAAGAGGGTCATGCTCATAGTGCTTTTTGCCTATTACAAGGAACATTATTATGCAGAACAGCATCATTAGACCCCAGCTTATAGGATAGCTGATTATTATGGTGGAGGTGCTCCTGAATAGCGGGAAAATAAACGCCATCCACAGCACTCTATATACGCCTATACCAAGTATTGTGGCTATCATTGGCCCAACGGTGTTGCCTATGCCTTTTGTAGTGCCTGCGTAAATTTCGGCAAGAGCGTATAGGAAGTAGAATGGAGCGATAATCCTTTCAAACTCTACTGCTTTGGCAATAGCGCCAGCGTCTTTGGTAAATAGCCTTGCTAGATCGCCTATGAAGAAGTAGAGTATCGACGACATTATTACATACAGCACAGCGCAAATAATAAGCGCAACGTGTATGCAACCCACCATTCTATCCTTTTTGCCAGCGCCCATATTTTGAGCGACAAATGTTGTAACTGTAAGGCCTAGGGCTTCGGCAATAATGTAGACCATAATATCTACTCTGCCAACTATTGTCCAACCAGCAATAACATCTGTGCCAAATGTGTTTAGACCACTTTGTATATACATATTTGCCACAGAAAACATTACTGTTTGCATAGCCATAGGAGCACCCAGCGCTAGCGAACGACTAAGCAATCTTATATTGCCATCAAGCTTACAAAGCCGTAGACCAAAGCAGTCTTCCACCTTTACCAAGCGTATGAATATAAGCGCTGCCGCCAGAGCCTGAGCAAGCACTGTGGCAAATGCTGCGCCAAACACGCCCCAAGGAATGTATTTTACAAATAAGAAGTCTAGCAGAATATTTGTTACACCACTTATTATAAGGTAGATAAAAGGAGTTCTACTGTCGCCAACTGCGCGCAATATACCACTTGCCATATTGTATATAAACACGAATAATGTGCCAGTAAAATAGGTTTTAAGATATACTTCGCTTAGTGGATATATTTCGTCAGGCACGTTCATAAGGTCTAGACCAAGAGGAGTTAGCACTATGCCAACTATGGTTATCACTACTCCACCAGCTATGGAAAATAGCATCATTAGCTGTACAGCCTTTTCCACGCTTTTTCTTTCGCCAGCGCCATATAGCATGGATATAACTATTCCACCACCAGATGAGAGCATTATAAATGCGTTAATAAGCAGTCTAATATAGGCAAAAGGCGAGTCCATAGCAGCAAGTGCTATTTTGCCGGCATAGTTGCCTACTATAAGGGCGTCTATGGTGCTATAACTTTGCTGAATAAGGCTACCCATAAGCAAGGGTAGCAAGAATTTAGCAAAAGATCCAAATAATGGACCTTCAACTATTGAATTTTCAAGCAATTTTTTAGTCATGTTGAGTTTCTGGCACCTCTTTTATGGAGGGTTTTACCCCGTATTTTTTGTTTGTTAGCAAGTGATAAGCGCTAAAACTTAGAACAAAGTAAGATACCCACGATATTATGTAACCTAGCACCAGGTTATGCATATCTCTGTGCGCAGGGAAATAGAAGCTCATCCAGATTATTCTGAATATGCCTATTGTAGGCAGCGCCACAAGAGTGCTTATTATGGTATCTCCATAGCCCCTTATTGCTCCAAGATATATGCCACCTATGGCAAATATGAAGTATATAGGCGCAACCTGCTGAATAAGCAGTATTGCATACTTTATTGTTGTTTCGTCATTTGTGAAAAGGCTTGCTATTAAGTCTGTACGGAAGTATAGGAATAGGCTAATTGGAATAAATATTATTAATCCAGCTATAATTATGAGCCTTACTATATTCTTTGCCCTATCCAGCTTGCCAGCTCCGTAGTTTTGAGCAACGAATGTGGTGATAGCAAGAGAGAGAGAATCCGATAGCATAAATATTATTGAGTCTGATTTGCCAGTAATTGCCCAGCCAGCCACATAGTTGGTGCCAAGGCTGTTTATGCCGGACTGCATATATATATTGCTTATTGAAAAAACTGTACCTTGCAATGCGATAGGTATGCCCACTTGTAGCGTAGCTTTAAGCTCTCTTAGCGAGCCAGCAAGCTTGTTAAATCTTATGCTAAAGCACTCGTCAGAGCGTATAAGACGTATCATGCACAGTATTGCAGCCACGCCTTGACTTAGCACCGTAGCAGCTGCTGCACCACGCACTCCCCAGCCAAAATAAGCCACTGCCAGTAGGTCAAAGCCTACATTAAGCACTGCAGATATTGCCAAATATATAAATGGTCGCTTGCTATCGCCAACGGCGCGTAGTATGCCACTTGCTACGTTGTATATAAAGAGGAATACTGCTCCAGCAAAGTATACCTCAAGATATTGCATGGATAGATCCACCAAATCATCAGGCACATTTATTATCTTTATGCCCCATGGCGATATAAGCACACCTACTATTGAAATTACTATTCCAGCTATTATGCTAAAAAGCATAAGCACAGACGAGGCTCTGCCCACGCTATCATAGTCTTTGGCGCCATAGCGCTGAGCAATAACTATACTGCCACCACCAGAAAACGCCATAAACACCGTAAGCAAGAATTTTACAAAAGAAATGGGTGCGTCAACAGCAGCCAGCGAAGAACTGCCTGCAAAATTACCTATTATAAGAGCATCAACAATATTAAATGACAGCTGAACAAAGCTGCTAAGCATAAGCGGCATAAGATACCGTACATAGGACATAACTAATGGTCCATCTGTAATGTCATTATACTTTCTCTGCTGCATACCAACCCACCTTTACCGAGCAATTATAGCATATTGAAAAAAATTTTGCTATTTTAAAAAATCAGGCTTAAAGCCTGAAATTTTAATGGCATCTTGCACAAGGCATAAGACCTTTTCTAATTGCAGTGGAAAGAGGGAGCTCTTTAGCAGTTCTCATATTGGAGCAATCATCGTATTCATGATACACCTTTCCAGACTTAGCCTTATACACAGTTCTTTGAATAATGACACCGCTTGGATTAAGCAAAACCTCCCATGTTGCCTCATCACATTCGCCAGTTTCCTTTACACCGTTTACAACTTGCAAGTCCTTTAGAGCGCTAATTGTTACTTTATCAAATTTGCCACTTGGTTCTTCATGCAGATAATTGCATTCAACAAGGAACTCTTGCAAAGCCTTTACTAAATCATCACTATCGCCCTTTTTAAGCACAGGCATTTCTGCTGCAGACGGTAGATCGTCCTTCTGCTCTGCAATGGCTAAAGTTGCAAAGCAAAGCATGATTGCACATATAACAGCAACTATACGAGATATCTTATGCATAATTTTCTCCATATTTGTTTTTATAGATTATACAATATATAAAGAAAATAAAAAACACCTATATTATTTATTATTGTCCCCATCGTGAGATAGGGCAGAGATAGCATCTTTTACGCTCTTTGGAAAGGGTACGCCCATTATTCCAAGATTTTCTACAAAGCTAAGGCCCTCGTTTGCAATATAGAACATTATTGTAGCGTTGCGAAACATATTTTTTTGTCCTAGCGCTTCATCAAGCACCACAGATATAAGCACGCATAGCATTATCATAGCCTTTTTTATAAGGCCTATTGCGCCTATATTGCTATTTAATTTTCCATCTGTGGCCTTTGGACTTTTGCCCATTACAGCGCAGGTCCAGCCTGTTATGTAGTCTATTATCATAAATATAAGCAGCGCTTTAAGTAGGCCGTCAAACTCTCCAAAATATGAAGATACTGCGCCAAGCGCCATTGCGAAATATGAGTAGATTTTTGTGTTTTTCATAGTTTTCCTTCTGAATTAGTAATTTGATAATGCCTATATAAGAATATCCTGAGTTATGGAGTGTATGGTAGTTTTGCCCTCGCCTGATATGCGCAGAGCTGTTTCGTTAATATGTGGCAGAGCGATATTAACGCTGATATTAAGACTTCTTGGAATATTGCCCTCCCTTATAGTGAGCCATGTACCATTTTGAAGTATCTCAAACTTAAAGCTACCCTCGCATTTCATATTTACTCCAAGCCTTGACACTCTATGGCATTTTTCAAGTAATAGGCTGAAAGTATGGGTTTCAATGCTCCAATGTATAGGATCTTGCTCATGTATGGTGAAATCATGTAGATATATATCCTCGCTTGCCATACTGTAAAGCATATTTTGTGATAAAAAATAGCAATGAGAGCCGGAAACACAGGCAAAATCGGCAATATAAGGCGCTTCCTTATACCAAACAGCATTAGAAATATCGTAGGAGTTTATACCATCTTTACTAAATACATAGTATTTTCCCATAAAGCCAAGAGCCATGCCAGAAAGAGAGCTATTTTCACTAATGCGAGTAAACATAGAGTTATAGCGATATATGCCATCGTCTGAAATGAAGTATACAGCGCCCCTATATGCCACAGCACTTTGCTCACAGCCAAGCTTTAGCCCTCTTTGAGCAAGCAGAGTGGTTCTAAAATTGGAGGGCCTATTGCCAGTAAGGCGCAGTATTTTATCGGCAAAAAACACAAGCAACTCATCTTCAAAGGCTATAAGGTTAAGGGGAGTGCTTTCAAGTTGCAAGGCATAGCTATCTGATGCAAGGCCACTAAATGCGTTAAACACAAGTGGATTGCCAAGCTTTGATGCGTAAAGCTCACATTTTTCTTTGTTTATTCCCCATAGTCTGCCCTGCCATGCACACATTTCGTGCATAAGTGGCACTTCACGCTTTATGCGTATATCGCCAGTAACTGCTCCTATGCTCAAGCCTTTTGCCAGCACTGTAATATAGCCCTTGCCAACGTTTTCAATAATAAAGCTTTGGTCAAAAAGCGCTGTGCCCTCTATGCTTATGCCATCTCCCTCATGAAATTGCTCGTCTATACCATCTGCATAGAGTACGGTATATATGCTCTCTATGGTGTTCCATATTCCCTGATATTCTACAAAACGCTTTAGCGTACGGGTGGAGGTATCAAGCCATATATCGCCATTTGATGACTTTATAGGGGCAACTGCAGAAATATGAGTTGGGCTTATAGGCTGGGCAAATTCATCTGCTAGACCAATATTTATTTGTGTGCAAGAAAAGCTTGCCTCAAGTGGCTTTAGCGTGTCAAAATCATTATCGTAAATAAGCTTATCGGGCATAATGATGTACTGCTTGTGAAAGCGCGCAATACACTTTTTGCCAGGTGATAGCTTGCCTATATCCCTTAATGTAGCGTAGAGCGTATTATCTTTTACATATAAAAGCTCATCACCAGAGAAAATCTGCGCATCCTTTAATTGCCTTAGTGGAAAATAGGACTTGCGCGAGCATATAGCCGGGAACTTATCCGAGCATATATTTTCAGTGGATTTAATTGAAAAAGGCTCTATGTGCCTTTCGCTTATGCCATAAAATTTATCTGTAAATATGGTCTTTTTATTTATATTTTTAAGCTTTGCGAGCATGATATCTCCTTTTTTATTTAATTCTAGCATTTGGCAAATTTTATAAAGCAATAAACGCATCATAAAAAGCCCTGTAAAAAGGCTTGTAGAGCCTATTACAGAGCAAAAATAAAAAATTATTTGGGGGCTGTCTTTTGACTTGGTCATTGTCTACCCTCTCCGTCCTCGCTATGCTCGGCCACCTCTCCCAAAGGGAGAGGCAAGGAATACACGCGAAGTACATAGAAAAGTATATAAAAGCTTGCCCCTTATCAGTTCGGCAAATTGGAGTTTACTGCTCAATACGGTAGTATTTGAATGTTTCATCTTCTCCGACAAAGCAAAAGCCTCCTTTCTCCAGCACATGCTGACTCCGAGTGTGTTGTCTTTTGGTATGGTCATTGTTTACCCTCTCCGTCCTCGCTACGTTCGGCCACCTTTCCCAAAGGGAGAGGCAAGGAATACACGCGCAGTACATAGAAAAGTATGTAAAAGCTTGCCACTTATCAGTTAGGCAAATCCGTCCTCGCTATGCTCGGCCACCTCTCCCAAAGGGAGAGGCAAGGAATACATGCGCGGTACATCGAAAGGTATATAGAAATGCGCACTATTTTTAAAGGGATAGAGTTTTAGCTGAGCAAAAACATAAAGAGTAAAAAATACCTAGCAATTAGATGGGTGTTCATAAAACAGTCAATAGAGCGCATCGATACAGATACGTTCTATTTCTCATGCCAACATACTATATAAAGGGGTGTAGTCCCTTAGCTCTCCCTTTGGGAGAGCTGTCACCGAAGGTAACTGAGAGGGTCTTGCAGCCTTTTTCAAATTTTATAAAGCAATAAACGTGGAATAAAAAGCTCTGTAAAAAGGCTTGTAGAGCCTATTACAGAGCAAAAATAAAAAATTATTTGGGGAGCTTTGCATCTAGCTTTTTATGGATGGCTTAAAATGATTGACGAATTTATATAAATCATGCATAATCTATTTCTGGGTTAGTCAAAGGCAACCCATTTTTTAAAGAGATAGAGTTAGCACTTGCTTACTTAAAGTCTTTAGAAAAAAACAGAAAGAGGAAAATTTTAAATGCTGGATAAAAAACTTTTCGTATTGCTAGGAAACAATAAAAAATACATATTCTATACTGTGGGATTGATGATAGTGGGACTTTTTGCAAATATCGCAGTTACTGCATCAATAGTTCGCGCTATAAAGTTGGCAGTGGAATATGATAATAATGCTAGAGTTTTTCTCTTGCCAGTAGTTATTGGAATTATTGGTATTGCAGTAAGATATGCATGCTCAAGATTTGTGGGCGAGCTAAAGGATACGCTGGGTAGGAGTGTAAAAAAAGATCTACGTCAGCGCGTATATAGCAAGATAGTGCAGCTGGGAGTAAGGTCAACCGATGGCATGAGCATGGCAGGATTAACTCAGGTATCAATTGAGGGAATAGAGCAACTAGACCTATACTACTCAAACTACATACCTCAGTTTTTCTATGCAATGGCAGCACCTATAATCCTATTTTTTATTACAGTATGGATAGATTGGCATGTGGCGCTAGTTCTGCTAGCTTGTGTGCCATTGATTCCACTATCAATAGTTGCTGTTTCCAAATATGCAAAAAAGATATTTGCAAAGTACTGGGGCAAATATACTTCTATGGGAGATAGCTTTCTGGATAGTGTGCAAGGCTTAAAGGAATTAAAAATCTTTAATGCAGATGCTGCAAGACACGTCAAAATGAATGAAAAAAGTGAAGAATTTAGAAAGATCACAATGAAAGTATTGGTGATGCAACTTGCAAGCATCACAATTATGGACTTGGTGGCATACGGAGGCGCCGGACTTGGCATTGCGTTTGCTATGCTTGGTATTGTAAAATGGGGACTTTCTCCATTTTCTGCATTATTTTTAATTCTTGTGGCAGTAGATTTCTTTCTGCCCTTGCGCGCGTTTGGCTCTGCATTCCATGTGGCAATGAATGGAGCAAGCGCCGGAAATAAGATAATTTCTCTACTAGAGCAGCCAAATCCTGTATGGGGAAAAGATAGTGTGGAAGATACAGAATTAAAGCTTAACAAGCTAAGTTTTTCCTATGATGGCAAGCGTGAAGTGCTAAAAAATGTAAACATGGTATTTCCAAAAAAATCTATGACCTCTATTGTGGGCGAATCGGGTTGTGGAAAATCCACTGTGGTAAATATGTTACTTGGTGCATATCGTCCCAAAAATGGAACTATTACTGTGGGAGGAAAGGAAATAGAAAAGCTCTCAAGAGAGCAATATTATTCAAAAATTGCAGTTGTAAGCTACAATACATATATTTTTAATGAATCTGTGCGACAAAACTTTAGACTGGCAAGCAGAAGCATAAAAGATGAAGAAATATATACATTCCTTGAAAAAGTGAATCTTAAAGACTTTATTAAAAACAATGGTGGACTTGATAAGGTAATTACAGAAGATGCCACAAATATATCTGGTGGCCAAAAGCAGCGACTTGCTCTTGCTATAAGCCTTGCAGCAAACAAAGATATATATGTATTTGACGAAGCGACAAGCAATATAGATGTGGAAAGTGAAGCTATAATAATGGCAAACATTAAAGAACTATCTAAAACCAAGTCCGTTATTGTAATTTCGCATCGCCTTGCAAACGTTGTTCCATCTGATCTTATTTACTTTATGGAAAAAGGCGAAGTAATGGAAACAGGAACGCATGCAGAGCTTATGGCAAAAAATGGAGGCTATGCAAGGCTATATATTGCGCAAAAGAACCTAGAAGAAGGATATGCTGAGGTGGAAGAAAATGACTAAAAAACAGGATATACGCATAAGTGGCGCCAAGATTATGGCAAGCCTTATAACACTACTCGGAAGCCTTGCATATATTATGGTGATTGCTGTAATAAATGGCTCACTAGGCTTTATTTTTGCAATGGGAGTTACCCTTATGGGTGCAGTGGGAGTCGCCAAGGCTCTGGGTGAAACTATTGCACTATCATATAACCTTATAATTGGCCTTGCTATTGGCTTTGGAGTATTTAGGGGTATTCTGCGCTATTTTGAACAGTACAGCAATCATTATATTGCCTTTCGCTTGTTGGCTCTGCTACGTGATAAAATTTTTGCAGCGCTGCGCAGACTGTGCCCTGCAAAACTTGAGAGCAAGCAAAAAGGCTCTATAATTGCAATGATTACATCGGATATAGAAACCTTGGAAGTGTTTTATGCACATACAATTTCGCCAATATGTATAGCAGTGATAGTATCTGCCTGTGTGGCTATATTTGTGTGGGTATTTTCAAGTCCTTGGCTAGCACTTGTGGACATTTTGGGCTTTATAACTATTGGCATAATACTACCAATGTTTACTTCTGCAAAACTAAAGGAAAGTGGTGTGCTATATCGTAGGGAGTTTGCCTCATTTAATGCATATTTTTTGGATAGCATAAAGGGCATAAAGGATATAGTGATAAACAACGCTGGCGATGAGCGTGAAAAAGAAGTAAATGCTCGTTCTGATGCACTGCTTGCTGAAACAAAAAAACTAAAGCACGATACCACAAAGGCCATGGCAGCGACCGAGCTGTGTGTATCTATATTTATTATTGCGGCACTTATTGTGGGTATAATTCTTGTGGCAAGGGATATGCTTTCTGTGGGCAGAATGATTATAGGAGTTGTGGCAGTATTTGGCTCGTTTGGCCCTGTGATTGCAATTTCTGCACTACCTGGCAATCTAACACAGACCTTTGCTTCAGGGGATAGAGTGCTTAAATTGCTGAAAGAGGAACCGGCAGTTGCTCCCGTACATAACGGAAAAAGCATTGAATTTAAAAATCTTGAAGTAAAAGACCTATCTTTTTCATACGATGGCGAGTCGCAAGTGCTTAAGGATATATGCTTGCAAGCCAAAAAAGGCGAAATAATAGGCATAGTAGGGGAGTCTGGCTGTGGGAAATCTACATTGTTAAAACTGCTGCTGCGTTTTTGGCAAAAGGATAGTGGACAGATAAACTACAATGGAATAGATATTGACCAAGTGGATACGGATAGCCTATTGGATAATGTAACCATGGTAAGCCAGACTACCTATTTATTTGACGAAACTGTTGAAGAAAATCTGCGCATAGCTAAGCCAAATGCAAGTAATGAAGAGATTGAAGATGCTTGCAAGCTAGCGTCTGTGCATGACTTTATCCTTACATTACCTGACGGTTACCAAACAAAAGTTGGTGCACTTGGTGATAATCTATCTGCAGGCGAAAAGCAGAGAATTGGCCTTGCAAGAGCGTTCTTGCGTGGCAGCGAGTTGATATTGCTGGACGAACCTACCAGCAATGTAGACTCAATCAATGAGGGAATTATTCTAAAAGCGCTGAAAGAGCAGAAACAAAAGAAGAGCATAATACTAGTATCGCATCGTGAATCTACTATGGCGATAGCCGATCGTATATATCATGTAAAGAATGGCAGAATCGCAGAAGTATGAATAAAGTAGAAATAAAACGCGAGAATGAAAAGAAAATAGTTTCATTGATGATACATATTTATTGTCAAAAGAAGCATGGCAAAAAAGAGCTTTGCCCCGAATGTGCTAAGCTATATGAATATGCAATGCAAAGAACGGATAAATGCCCCTTTATGGCCACCAAGACATTTTGCTCTAACTGCAAGGTGAATTGCTACAAAGCAGATATGCGTGAAAAAATTCGCGAGGTAATGCGTTTTGCTGGGCCAAGGATGATATTATACCACCCAATTATAGCCATTAACCATGCAATAAGGAGAGTAAAGCAATGAATATAAAAAGACTTATTTGGCTTATTGTTGGCTTAATAAGCCTAGTATTTGTAGGTATAGGAGTTGTTGTTCCTATGATTCCATATTTTCCATTTTTAATGCTATCTACTATTTGTTTTGCAAAGAGCTCTGAAAGACTGCACAAATGGATAATAGGCACAAAGCTATATCAAAAGAATATTGACTCCTTTGTAAAGGGCAAAGGAATGACCCTTGCTGCCAAAATAAGAATTATGATTACTGCCACTATTGTGATGGCAAGTGGCTTTATAGTGATGTTTTTAAAAGGAATATACACACCATGCATTATTCTGGCAATTGTATGGCTGCTGCACATGCTGTACTTTATATTTGGCATCAAAACCTATAAGGTAGAAAACTAAAGAAAAATACCGAGCAATTAGATGGGTGTTCATAAAACAGTTAATAGAGCGCATCGATACAGATACGCTCTATTTCTCATGCCAACATACTATATAAAGGGGTGCATTCCCTTAGCTCTCCCTTTGGGAAAGCTGTCACCGAAGGTGACTGAGAGGGTCTTGCAGCCTTTTTCGAATGATAAGATCAATTTGTGCACACACATTACGGAAATCCCTGTCGATATCCCGGTTGGAGAATCGCAAAATCTCCAATCCAAGAGACATCAAGAATTGAGAACGCTCAGCATCATAAGCAAGCCCCTGGGGTTCATAATGTTGAGAGCCATCCAATTCAATTACCAGTCTGGCTGAAGCGCAGTAAAAGTCCACGATGAATCTGCCGATAATCCTCTGTTTGTAAATTTTTACTGGATATTTGCGTAGAAAAAGATACCAGAGTTTACGTTCGTGGGGTGTCATATCCCTGCGAAGCCGTCTGGCATTCTCTAATTGGGTGTTGTCTTTTGGTATGGTCATTGTTTACCCTCTCCGTCCTCGCTATGCTCGGACACCTCTCCCCACGGGAGAGGCACGGAATACACGTGCGGTACATTGAAAAATATATAACAGTTTGCCCTTTATCAGTTCGGCAAATCCGTCCTCGCTACGCTCGGGCACCTCTCCCAAAGGGAGAGGCAAGGAATACACGCGTGGTACATTGAAAAATATATAAAAGTTTGCCCTTTATCAGTTCGGCAAATTGGAGTTTACTGCTCAATACGGTAATATTTGAATGTTTCATCTTCTCCGACAAAGCAAAATTCTACCTTCTCCAGCACATACTGACTCCGAGTGTTTTTTTCTTATGGTATCTGCGTTGACCGCAGCTTCGTCATAAATATAGGGCTGAAACAGGTGCATATCCATATAGATAGACGCATCATTAGTCCAATGCTTGTACAGCTCGTGACATAGTTTTCGCGTCATCGCCTTTAACTGAATTGATGGCATATTATACCTTACACCTTATACCTTACACATTTTATCATTCCAATTTATTGCTTTGTTTAATTCTATAATGTTTCTTTAATATGTGCAATAAAATTCCCGGCAGACATTACTGCCGGGGAATGAAACTGTCTTATGACCACACGCTCTTACGCTCGGTATTTTATTTATTAGAATATCTTTTCTTTCTTATGAACACAGCCGTAGTTATGCTAAGTGCAAGTAGCGCTCCATATACCCATACATTCTCGGAGTCGCCAGTGTGTGGGTAGCTCTGTGGCGTGGTAGGCGTAGGGGTGATGGTGGGTATATATTTATTTTTCACCTGCACGCTATCTGTAATCTCATGGCAGAATTCCATGCTGGTATATCTTGAATATTCAAATTTTGTAGAGCCGTCATCATTATTGAATATCTTTTTATATCTCTTTGGGAATCTATATCTATATGCATCAGCTGAGGCTCTATCTTTATAGATATTTACATAGCATATTGGTTGCATAAACATCAATGGATTCTTTTTGTGGAATACAAAATCTACAATAATCTCATCTTTTGGAATTTGAAGAGCTATGCCTTTAGATGGCTTTTCTCTAAGAATATATCTAAAAATATGGTATTCTACATCAAAATTCATTTCTGGAAAATCATCATCATCAACGACTACTGGGGGCGAGCCAGCAGCAACCATCACTGGAGGTTGTGGCTGTGGATTAATAAGCATTTGATAGGCTCCGTATGAATTCATACTCTCGAAAGCCATTTGAGCCACAGATGGAAGCAAAGGTTTTTCTATGGCAACTATATTACCACTAGCGTCGTATTTTTTGCTAATAGCTATTGGTCTTGTGATAGCTACAAGGTCAGCGCCAAATTGAGCACCCTTTTTATAGGAATAGTCAAACAAGCTAAATGTGCCATTACGGAAAGATACATCACCTGATAGAAGATTTCTTCTAGACTCTCTAATAGCCTTATCTGGTTCAGCTATATATGAATAATCCATTTCCCTACGTGGCAAATTGCGAAAGCATTCCCAAGCAGCAACATGCTTTTCGGGATCGTTTGCCCAAGTTACCCATAAGTTATGGTTGTTCATTATATTCAAAACGCGATTATATTCTTCTTCGGTTTTAAACTGAGATCTTGAAAACTTGGCGGAGTGATATATAACCATGTCGTCGGATGGTTTTGGATTTTCGCCAGGATTGGATATTATACGAGGCATTTCTGTTGCAGTGCCCCACTCATGCATAAAGGCATGGTTGAAAAGCTTTATGTAGTTACGCAGATTTGCTTCGTTGTAGTAGCCAAAGTTATTGCGAGAATGTGGCTTTATCCAACTATCATTTGCGCTGTTGAAGTTTCCTGGCTTAATAGGAGCTCCATTGCTATCTACTACACCGTCTTGTGAGTCGGTATATATTATTCCAAAATCGCTCTTTACATCTCTGCAAAGTCTATTAAATTCAGGATCAACAAAATCGTCGGAGCTAAAGGGAACTTCATATTTAAATGTTTCAAATCCTGGATGTGTTATTGCTGTAACCTTAACAGTTCTAGTATTGCCTCTAAAATCTTCATAATCAAGGGTATATTCTTCTGTTCCAGATGCAGTTTTATCTGGCACTAGCTCAAATTGCAGTGTGCCACTTACATCTTTGCCCTTATATCCAGTAAGATCTATAAGCTTGGTGTACCATGTTTGCCCAGTTATATTATAAACATTTTTAGTAATATCCCTACTTGAAACATAGCCACTACCACTACCACCACTGCTACCTGCGTTTACAACAGGCATATCAAATATAAGTACTAGCAAAAGAAGTAAAGAAATAAATTTTATCCGCTGCATTTTAAGCTCCTTAAAAATTTATGCAGTATAATTATATATCTTTATGTGAATTTTTCAAGAGAAATGTTAAAATTTTGTTCAAAATCGTTAATATTTTATAATAAAAAGAGCTCCATTTGGAGCTCAAGTATTATTTGTTTGAGTATTTTTTCTTGCTTATAAATACGGCTGTAGCCACGCTAAGCATAAGCAGCGCTGCATATACCCATACATTCTCGGAGTCGCCTGTTTGTGGTGTGGACTTTGGTGTTGGGGTGATGGTGGGTATATATTTATTTTTTATTCTTACGTTATCTGTTATCTCATGGCAGAATTCCATGCTGGTGTACCTAAAAAAATCGTATGCTATGGAATTATTTTTATTTCTTAGCAATCCATATCTTTTTGGGAATCTATATCTATATGCGTTTGCAGTAGCTCTATCCTTATAGATATTTACATAGAATATTGGCTGTGTAGAGGCAAAGCCCATTGGATTCTTTGAGTGGAATATAAAATCAACGATTATTTCATCATCAGAAATTTGAAGATTTATGCCTTTAGATGGCTTTTCTTTAAGAATATATCTGAACACATGATATTCCACATCAATATCACGCCCATCTATTATTGGTGGCCCGCCGGGTTGTTGCATAAGCATATTAAAGGCTCCGTATGAATTCATTCTCTCAAAAGCCATTTGAGCCATAGACGGAAGCAATGGTTTTTCTATGGCAACTATATTACCGCTAGCATCGTATTTTTTGCTTATAGCTATTGGCCTTGTGATACACTTAAGATCGGCGCCAGATGAAGAACCCTTTTTATAGGAATAGTCAAACAAGCTAAATTTTTTAGTATTGAAACCTGATAGCAGATTTCTTCTAGACTCTCTAATGGCCTTATCTGGATCAGTTATATATGAGGAATGCATTTCATGATTTCTCAAATTGCGGAAACATTCCCAGCCAGTAACATGCTTTTCGGGATCGTTGTCCCAATTTACCCATAAGTTATGATCGTTCATTATTTTCAAAATGCGATTATATTCTTCATCGGTTTTAAACTGAGATCTTGAAAACTTGGCAGAGTGATATATAACCATGTCGTCGGAATATTTTGGAACTTCGCCAGGATTAGATATCATACGAGGCATTTCTGTTGCAGTGCCCCACTCATGCATAAAAGCATGGTTAAAAAGTTTTATGTAGTTACGCATATTTACTTCGTTGTAGTAGCCAAAGTTATTTGGAGCATTTGGCTTTATCCAACTATCGTTTGCGCTATTGAAATTTCCTGGCTTAATAGGTGGGTTCCTATCATAAGTATTTACTGTGCCGTCTTGTGAGTCGGTATATATTATACCAAAATCGCTCCTTACATCGTTGCAAAGTCTATTGAATTCGGGATCAACAAAATCGTCGGAGCTAAATGGAACTTCATATTTAAATGTTTGAAATCCTGGATGTGTTATTGCTGTAACATTAACTGTTTGGGTCATCCCTTCGCTATCAAGATAATCTAAGGGGTAAGTATATGACCCAGATGCAGAGGTATCTGGCACTAGCTCAAACTCCAGTGTGCCACTTACATTCTTGCCCTTATATCCACTAAGGTCTATAAGCTTGGTGTACCATGTTTGCCCAGTAATATTATAAACATTGTGCATAATATTTTTAATTGGAAAATTGTCACCACCACCAATACTGCCACCGCTACCACCTGCGTTTACAACAGGCATATTAAACATAAGTGCTAGTAAAAGAAGTAAAGAAATAAATTTTATTCTTTTCATTATTAACTCCCTGATAAAATAATAAATAATTATACAGATTTTTTGAACAAAATCAAGAAAAAATTAACAATCTTAGTTCAGCCAATATTTTAAATCGTACTCTTTGGTATGCACAAACTCGTTATATAGTCTGTAATTATTTACAAAGCATTTTTTGCCCATGATATTAAGCATGGGAATATCGCTACGACTGTCGCCATAGCCTGCGCAGTTGGCAAGCTCGCAGTCGGGGTAATTATTGTGTAGGTATGATTTTATCATAAACACCTTTTCATCACCCTTGCAATTTCTGCCATATATTCTGCAGTCTTTAATGTTGAATTTGGTGCTAATTACATCATCTGCCAGCAAAATATCGTTGATATAGCGCATATATACATCAGGGCTTGCAGAGATTATAACTACCTTGTAGCCCTCATCATGCAACTCATCCACAAGCTCGTGCATCTCGGGAAATATGCCATGCTTTAGCACATCTCGCACAAAATCGCGACTAAATTTATTTATTTCTTCCTCGCTAAAGCGACTAAGGAAGCGCAAGGATTTTTCCTTAACAAATTTTTCATCTCTAATACGGAAAAAATATAGCATGCCCATAAATGCAGCGTAAAGGGCGTCCCAAGTGCTTATTTTCTTTTGCTTTAAGAGATACTTTATATAGTCTACAATGGAGTCGCCACGCCTTGCTGTGCCGTCAAAGTCAATAAACGCAATTTTTGTCATAGTATGCCTTTCTTGTAGAAAATTTTACTTTTTGATATAATCGCTATGAGGTGGTGTGCTTGAAACTTGCACTTATAGCCGATTTGCATGGCAACTATACTGCCACGCTGGCTCTGGAAAAGGCGCTGAGCGCCATAGATGATATAGATAAGCTAATATGCCTTGGAGATATTGTGGGCAAGGGGCCATCCTCCCACTTGACTTTTGATTGGGCATTTAAGCACTGCGACAATATTATCGCGGGTAATTGGGACATAGGGCTTTCCAACAAGCGCTATCCCAATGATGGCTTTTATTGGAAACAGATAGGCGAAGAACGTCTAAAAAAGCTTTCCATGCTACCTCTGGAATATCGATTTGAATATGCTGGATTGCGCATAAGATGCATTCATGGAAGACCCATTATGCCAAAGCTACTACCGTCTGATTCGCCAAATGCAGAATTTGAAAAGCTTTTTACAGCAGATGGCAAGAACTTTAATATACTGGTGTATGCCGATAGCCATAGACAGCTACTGCGCACCACATCCTGTGGGCATGTAATAAACACTGGCTCTGTGGGGAACGCTCTTGGAATAGCAAGGCTTTCCTTTGCCATATTGGATATTGCTGATGATGGGAGCTATACTGTGTCTTTTCACAGCGCGCCATACGACAAACAGAGCGCAGCTATGGAAACCGATGCCTATCCCGATATGCCATTTAAAGAGGAATATCTGCAGGAATTATTTATAGGCAGATATGCTCGCAAGCATTCATCAAAATCCTAATCTATTTTATAATATTTACAGTTAAGGAGCAAGCATGAACGAATACTCAAGAAAAGTTTTAAATACTTTAAAGGAAAAACATCACGATCAACCTGAATTTTTGCAGGCCGCAGAAGAAATAATGCTTTCTCTTGATAGGCTTGTGCCAATGCACCCTGAATACGAGAGCAACGCGCTTTTTGAGCGCTATTTTGAGCCAGAGCGTGTGATAATGTTCCGAGTGCCATGGACAGATGATGATGGAAAAATAAGGGTAAACACTGGTTACAGAGTGCAGTACAACTCTGCAATAGGGCCATACAAGGGTGGGCTAAGATTTCGTCATACAGTCAATCTTTCTATAATGAAGTTTTTGGGACTAGAGCAGACGCTTAAAAACAGTCTTACAGGTCTACCTATAGGTGGAGGCAAGGGTGGTAGCGACTTTGATTCTGCAGGCAAGAGCGACAATGAAATAATGCGCTTTTGCCAAAGCTTTATGACAGAGCTATACAAATATATTTCTGCAGATAAAGATGTGCCGGCTGGCGATATTGGCGTAGGTGCAAGGGAAATAGGCTATCTATATGGGCAGTATAAAAGGATCACTGGGCTATACGAGGGAGTGCTTACTGGCAAGGGACTAAGCTTTGGAGGCTCTTTAGCAAGGAAGGAAGCTACTGGCTATGGCGCATGCTATTTTGCTGAAAATATGCTTGGCGCAGCTGGAAAGACCTTAAAGGGCAAAAAAATAGTTATATCTGGCTCTGGAAATGTGGCACTGTACGCTTGCCAAAAGGCGATCGAGCTTGGAGCAACCGTAATAGCAATGAGCGACAGCAAGGGCTATGTTTATGATGAAAATGGTATTGATATCAATATCATGATAGATATTAAAGAAAAAAGGCGAGAGCGCATAAGCGCCTATGCTAATGAAGTAAGCAGCGCAGTATATCACGAGGGCGCATCTAATATATATTCTCTGCCATGCGATATAGCTATGCCATGTGCTACTCAAAATGAGCTTGATAAGGCTTCTGCTGAAAAGCTTATAAAAAATGGCTGTATAGCAGTGGTGGAGGGAGCAAATATGCCTTGCACGCTTGAGGCTGTGAAGCTATTGCAGAGCAACAATGTAATGTTTGCTCCAGCAAAGGCAGCCAACGCGGGTGGAGTTGCAGTAAGCGCTTTGGAAATGAGCCAAAACAGCATGCGACTTTCATGGACATTTGAAGAGGTTGACGACAAGCTAAAGCAAATAATGCACGATATATTCTCAAAGTGCGCAAGTACTGCTGAACAGATGGGAGAGCCTGGCAACTACTTGCTTGGAGCAAATATAGCTGGGTTCTTGAAGGTGGCAGATGCTATGCTCGCTCAGGGGGCAGTATGATACAAGCAGTATTGATTATTTTAGGTGTGATATCCTTATATTATGGTTACAATATTTTCTTCAAGAAAAAGTACGACCTTATAAACAACTTTGAGGCAGAATTCAAGGCTGGCAGAAAAAGAGAAAAATACGCCGAAAGAATAGGGATTATTGAGTTTGTGATTGGTATAGCTCTACTAATATCAGGAATAGCGATAATAATTTTTTAGTGAATAAAATTAGCAGCTAGGACATAGGTCCTAGCTGCTTTTGTATTGAAAAAATATTGAAATCATAATATTTTGCATAGTAAATTTATATATTATACTAAGGAAAATGATGGAAAAATATAGCGAATAAAGCATATATTTAAACAGATATAATATAAAAATGTATTTTAATATAAAAATATTTATAAAAAAATCAATTTTCATATTGACATCAGTAATGATAATACTTATAATAATATCACTGATAATATCAACAGATGAGGAGTCTATGAGTATAATAGCAAACAAACCCATAACTCAAATGATATACGAGAAGGTATATACAGATATAGTAAATGGAGTATATAAGACAGATAGCATAATTACCGAGCGAGAGCTAATAAAGTGTTATTCTGTAAGCAAGTCGCCCATTCGCGAGGCTCTTATTACGCTGTGCGATGAAAGAATACTACAGAGTATACCTAGAGCTGGATATAGAGTGGTAGGTTTTCGACTGGATCAGGTACGACAGATTATGGAGGCTCGATCTGCTATAGAGCTTTATTTGTTTGAAAAGTCATTTCCATCAATTGGTGAAACTGAGATTAAGTTGCTTGAGGAAGCCGAAAATAATTGTATGGAATACGATGCCGATATAGACACTCCTGCAGTTTTATGGGGGAAAAACGTTAGATTCCATCTCTTGCTTGCATCCTTTGCAAAAAATGAGTATATGCAAGGATTGCTAAACGATGCATTAAGGTTGAACGCTAGAGCATCTGCAATGTATTTTGAATATGAGAAAAAAAGCGACAGGGTTTCTGTGCACAAACTTTTTATTGAAGCCTTAAAGAATAAAGATTTAGAAAGAGCAAAACAACTTCTATTAGAAGATGCAAAATCAATGTATACATGGGAGGTTATGCAACTATGAACAAAAGAGAACGTATGTTCGCGGCCATCGAGGGAAGAACCCCCGATCATGTGCCGGCAGTTTTTTCACTTCATTTTCCAAGAGAATGTGCTTTTGGACAAAAAGCAGTAGACGCTCATAAGGAATTTTATGAGAAGGTGGATTGCGATGCATTAAAAATTATGAACGAGCATTTGCTACCACCAATTGGAAAAATCAATTCTCCTGATGATTGGAACCGTATAAAAGCCTTCACAAGAAATGATTATGTTTTGGCAGATCAAATTGATCTTGTAAAGAGAATACTTGACACAGTGAAGCCGGAATACAGCATTGCTACAATTCATGGAGTATGCGCATCTGTTATTCATCCAATAGAGCAGACATATGGATATGTAGAATCAAGAAAAGTAATGTGTTCTACCCTTCGCGAAAACAAAGAAGTAATGCTAGATGCACATAAAAGAGTTACAGAGATAATGTGTGAGTTGGCAAGAGCTTGCGTAGAGGCGGGAGTAGATGGAATTTATTATGCTGCTCTAGGTGGTGAAAATCATTTTTATACAGATGAGGAATTTGAAGAGAGCATAAAGCCATTTGACTTGGAAATAATGAAGGCTGCAAAAGAAGCTGGTGCCCATGTATACCTGCATATATGCAAGGAAGATTTGAACATGAAGCGCTACAAGGATTATGCTCCACTCTCTGATGTGGTAAACTGGGGTGTATATGAAGCTCCGATGTCACTTGACGAGGGTAGAAAGCTTTTCCCTGGCTGCACCATAATGGGTGGACTTGCCAATCGCAGTGGTGTGATTGTACAAGGCGATGAACAAAAAATCACTGATGAAGTTCAATCAATTATAAAGAAATTTGGAGAAAATAAATTCATACTTGGAGCAGATTGTACTCTGCCAACAGAGATCCCATATAAGAGCATAGCAGCTGCAGTAAAGGCAACTGTTATAAAATAAATAAGGAGGATAATACCTATGAAGAAAGTTTTTTCCGTATTATTGTGCTTGGCAATGCTTTTAAGTGTTACAGCTTTGGCCGAAACATATCCGGATGGTACCGTAACTATGTGGTGCACAGGTCAGCCTGAATTCCGTATGGAATATTTCAGAACATGGCTAGAAAATCATCGCGATATCGCACCAAATGTTTCAGTGGAGAGCACAGTTATTTCCACCACAACTGATGGACAGCAGAAAATAGCAATGTATGCAATGTCAGATGACTTTGCTTCAATGCCAATAGTTATCTATCAGGATGCAATTGGAGTAATGAACATGGTAGCCAACAACCTGCTATTGGATGTTACAGACAGGTATAATGAGGTGGCTGATCAATTAGTAGATAACGCTGCAGCTGATGTGACGATTGATGGCAAGGTATATGCTTTACCTGATTCACTTCGTCCTCAAGTGTTGTTCTACAATGCAGCTATATTTGAGAAATATGATGTTGACCCTGCTATGATGAACACCATGGAAGGTTATCTTGAGGCAGGTCGTCTATTAAAAGAGCGTAGTAATGGCGAAGTTTATCTATCATATATTGACCCATCTACATTTACATGGAGATACTGGGGACGCCGTGGTTTGATGCCTCAGGCGAATGCACGTATATGGGATGAAAAGGGCGAAGTTGTTATAGGCGAAGATGCTGGTACAAAGCTTGCTCTTGGATTCTTAGACAAACTAAATTCCGAAGGATTGCTTTACAAAGTAGGAATGATGTCACAGCCATTATATGAAGCTACTGACGAGGGCAAGATAGCTACATTCTATATTGGTGCATTCTGGGATGAATTCCTACGTGCAAACTTAAAGAAGACTGCTGGTGAGTGGAGAGTAATGTCTGCTCCTGTATTTGAGGAAGTAGGCACTGCTGGTGCTCCTGTATCATCATTCTACTGCTTGGTTGATTGCAAAAACGAACAGTATACAGATCTAGCAATAAAAATGTGGAAAGATTTTGCAACAGATGGTGAAGCTTATAAGGCTTGGGTAACAAAGATGGACGAAGTAAGTGGTCCATATAGTAATCCTATAAGCAAGGCTATGCTTGAAGACCCATTCTGGCAGGCTCCATCAGAGTTTTATGGTGGTCAGTCCTTCCGTAAGGCCGAGAGCGATGGACTTAAGAATCCATCAAAGAACATGCCACTTACACTAAATGACGCAGAAGCTGATACCATTATAAGTGCTGAAATAGAGAAATATGTAGCTGGCGAGCAAACAATGGATGAGGCTATTTCTAATATGGACAAGGAGCTTAAAAACCGTATAGGTACAGCTGTTTATCCATGATGTAATTTATTACAAGGGCACTCTTTTAGTGCCCTTGTATTGACGGAGAGCATATTATGAACAAAAAAGAAAGACTGATGGCTGTGCTTCACCATCAAATGCCAGACCATATCCCTGCTGGATTTTGGTTTCACTTTGACGGAGAAAAAGGCAGAGGAGAAAGTTGCGTTAGGGAACATATAGATTTTTATAGAAAAACTGATATTGATTTTGTTAAAATCATGTCTGATAATCTCGGCTATCCTTTGCGCTATCATATATCCTGTGCAGATGACTGGAATAAAGTGGAGCATTTAGATGAAAGCGATCCTTTTTTTACAGATTCTGTTGCAAGATGTAAAGCGATCAATGATGCAATAGGCGAAGAATGCTTTACCTATTACAATTTCTTTTCACCTATAAACATTATAAGGGAACGCGATATATTTGATGCAGGAGCAAACAACTATAACACTGTGGCAGAGCATATTCGTCAAAACCCTACTGCTGTTAAGCATGCTATGACTGTTATTGCCGAAGATCATGTAAGATTAGCAAAAAAGATAATAGAGACAGGAGGCTGTCTTGGAATATATCAGAGTTTGCAGGGAGCAGAGCTTGGATGGCTTAGTAAAGAAGAATATGAATTCACGGTAAAACCTGCAGATTTGCTACAAGTATGTGGCATAAATAGCGTCAGCAAATACAACATTATTCATATGTGCTCATGGGCAGGAATTCCAAATCACTTGGATTATTGGAAGGAATATCCTGCAGCTGTAAAAAATTGGGGAACAGGTGTGGAAAAATTAAGTCTATCAGATGGTTCTAAGTTTTTCGGTAAAGATTGCTTGGTGCTAGGTGGACTTGATAATCGTGCTGGCCACCCACTTGTTAGTGGATCAAAAGCCGATATTAGGGCTGAGGTAAAGCGTGTTTTAGAAGAAATGAAAGGAACGCCGTTTATTTTGGGCGCTGATTGCACAGTTCCAAACACTATTGATTTAGAGCGTATTCGCATGGTCGTAAAGACTGCACGTGAAGACAATGCAGTATAAAAAGGAGGAGCATTATTGAACAAGTTTTTTAAAAAATATTCTTTTGCATATCTCGGTATCGCTCCATTTTTTGCGCAGTTTTTGATTTTTCAGTTAATTCCAACCATACAAACTGTATATTATAGTTTTACAGACTGGAATGGAATGAGAAAGCTGAAACACGTAGGGATCAAAAATTATCAAAATCTTATTAAGGATTATCAGTTTTTGGATTCTCTTAAAAATACAGTGCTATACTGGATAATTGGCTTTGCAGGGGTGATAATTATTTCACTTGCGATAGCGATGATTTTAAATAGCAATAGTTTAAGGCATAAAAGATTCTATAAAACAGCATCTTTTTTACCCTATGTATGTGCTTCAATGGCTATGGGACTTATTTTCGGAATACTATTTGATGAAAATGCTGGATTGATAAACGCTATAATAAACTCATTGGGTGGGGAAAATATACCATGGCTTACTAGTAGCAGATATGCGAGAATACCTGTTTATATTTTGTTCGTTTGGAGAATAGTTCCGTGGTATACCATGATATATTTATCAGGACTTTTAAATATTCCTGTTGACTACTATGAGGCAGCTACAGTTGATGGAGCCAACGGTATTCAGAAGTTTTGGTATATTACAATGCCACAGTTGCACAACATTTCATTCTTTTGCTTTGTAACTATTACTGTGGATACATGGAAGATATTTAATGAGCCATATACGTTAAAAGGTCCTGGATTTTCTAATACGTCTGTGTTCCAGCTAATGTATGAAAATGGCTTTAAAATTCAGAAAATGGGTTATGCATCAGCAATAGGAGTTGTTCTAATAGTAATATTACTGATAATAAGCCTACTGCAGTTTAAAGTAAGAAAAGCACAGGAAGATATTTAAATAAGGAGGTAAAACATGGATTATCGTATCAAGAAAAAGTCCTGGACTGTATTTATAAATTTCATAATGATAATTATTGTATTTATCTGCTTATTTCCTATAATATGGTCCTGTATAATACCCTTTAAAACAGTAGGGGAAAAAGTATCTGGATTTAATGCAATAACAATTAAAAATCCTACTATGGATAACTATAAACGACTATTTGATTTGATACCTGTATGGCAGCACTTTGGCAACAGTGTTTTCACTTCTATAGTTGGAACTATTACTACTCTATTTTTCTGCTCGCTTGCAGGATTTGTGTTTGCAAAATACGAATTTCCTGGCAGAAATTTTCTATTTTATTTTGTGGTTGCCACAATGGTTATACCAGCTGAGATAGGTTATGTGCCATTGTTTATGACTATGAAAAAGCTAGGGCTTATAAATAATCTTTGGTCTTTAATACTTCCAAGACTAGCCACTGCTGTAGGAGTGTTCTATATGAGACAGTATATAGTAGAAGTACCTGACGAAATTATGGAAGCTGCCAAGATAGATGGAAGTAGCAACTGGGGTATATATTTTAAGATAATATTGCCAATAATAAAGCCTGCTATAGCTTCATGGGCAGCGCTTACACTAATAGCTAGATGGAATGACTTTTTCTGGCCTTTGCTGTATCTTAATAAGACTTCAAAATACACACTCATGGTATCGGTGTCAATGCTACCTTTAAGCGATGGATTAGCTACTCCATGGCAAGTTATTCTTGCTGGAACGACCATTGCTCTGATACCTAGTATACTTATGTATCTATTGCTTCAGAATTTCCAGGCTGCAAATCTGACTGCTGGAGCTGTAAAGGGTTGATTTTTATAATCCTCAAATAAAAATAATCAAAATAAGACTAAATTAAATATTTTGAATTTAGCTAATCAATAAATAACTCTGCTTGAAATGGGGTGAAAGTTATAGATTCCACATTATATGAGCAATACTGCAAAATATTGCAAGATGAGCTGAAAATGGCTACGGGCTGTACAGAGCCAATAGCCATAGCCTACTGTGCTGCAAAAGCGAGAAGTCTGCTTGATTCATATCCACAAAGCGTGGAAATTTTTGTAAGCGGCAATATAATAAAAAACGTTAAGAGCGTAGTAGTGCCAAATACTGGTGGTATGAAAGGCATAAAAGTAGCTGCTGCAGCTGGAATAGTGGCAGGCGATTCAGAAAAAATGTTGCAAGTGATTTGTAATGTTTGTGATGAACAGAGAGAAAAAATAAAAGAATTTTTAGAAAAAACGCCTGTTTCAGTAGGCAAACTGGATTGTAAGGAAGCACTAGAAATACTTGTGAAGCTATATGGAGACAATGAAAGCTCATCGGTAAGAATAAGTGGTTTTCACACAAATATTGTTGCCATGGAGCATAATGGCGAGAGTGTAGAATTACCAAAAATTTCAAATTGCGAAGAGAGTCCAAAGAAAGATTACAACTGCCTCACAATAAGTCGCATATGTGAGTTTGCTGACATTCTGAAAATAGAAGATGTAAAAGAATGTCTAGACAGGCAGATAAAATGCAATACTGCTATTGCCAATGAGGGCCTAGTAGGCGACTGGGGCGCTCAAATAGGAAAGATACTTATGAAACGAAGCGACAGCAGCCTTAGAAACAGAGCAAAAGCAATGGCAGCTGCGGGCAGTGATGCTAGAATGAGTGGTTGTGAGTTGCCTGTTGTAATAAATTCAGGCAGTGGCAATCAAGGGCTTACTGTTTCCCTTCCAGTAATAGAATACTTTAAGGCAAGTGGCAAGCCAGAAGATATGCTATATCGCTCGCTTGTAGTATCAAATCTATGCTCTATACATGCAAAATCCAAGATAGGTGAGCTTTCTGCCTATTGTGGAGCCGTAACTGCAGGTAGTGCAGCAGCAGCCGGAATAGCCTATCTTATGACCAAAGACCATAAAGTAGTGGCTCATACGCTTGTAAATTCACTTGCTATAACAAGTGGAATAATATGTGATGGAGCAAAACCATCTTGTGCAGCAAAAATAGCAATAGCAGTAGATTCTGGATTGCTAGGTCTTGAAATGTACCTAAATGGCAGTGAGTTCTTTGGAGGCGATGGAGTGCTATCAAAGGGAATAGAGAACACTCTTGATAACATAGGCACACTTGGTAGCAAGGGCATGAAACAATTGGATAAAATGATACTTGAAATTATGCTAGAAGAATAAAAACATTAAATAAATTATCCCCATATAAATACAGCTAGGACATAGGTCCTAGCTGCTTTTGTATTGAAAGGTTTGTTTATGAAAAGCAAATTTATTTGTAATCCTTCATGAATACTCCGTGAGCATCAATCAGGTCGTCTACCAAGGCACGAATTTGGTCTTGATTTAGTTCAGCAGATGTGTGTGGCTCAAGCATAGCTGCCATGTAGATATCCTCACGCTTCTTGCTTAGGGCTGCTTGAATTGTAAGTAGCTGTACGTTGATGTTTGTTCTATTCATAGCAGCTAGCTGCTCAGGCAGTGGGCCGACGTGGCAAGGATGAATTCCATGACCGTCTACAAGACATGGAACCTCAACACAGGCATTTGGAGGTAGGTTCTCTATAAGGCCAGTGTTTATAACGTTGCCACCTATTTCAGCAGGCTTATTCTTTATTATAGACTCTATAATAATGCTGGCATATTCTTTGGACTGAGAGAACTCATCTTTGGAAGCGTTCTTTATTATTTCTTCTTTTTCTTTCTTCCAGCCTTCTATTTGATTTACGCAGCGTCTTGGATATTCGTCAAGAGGAATGTTGAATTTTTCAATGTATTCAGGGGTGTCTTTACGAATATAGAAGTTGTTGTACTCACTATTATGCTCGCTACTCTCTGTGCAGTAGTATCCAAAGTTCTTTATATAGTCAAAGCGAACCATATTTTTATGCTTTTCATTTGCATTCTTTTCTGCTGCACGCTTTTTGATCTCAGGATATAGATCGTTACCAAATCTATCTCTTATCTCAAGCAACCAACCCATGTGGTTAATACCAGCGATAAGCTCTCTGCGACCTTCCAGCTTATCTTCCATACCAAGCTGCTCAAAAAGCTCCTTTGTGCAAACTTGTACGCTGTGGCAAAGACCAACTGTCTTTACATTGGTATAGCGTAGCATATAGCCAGTAAGCATTGCCATTGGGTTTACATAGTTTAGGAATAGAGCGTCTGGGCAAACTTCTTCTATATCGTCAGCAAAGTCTTGCATTACAGGTATAGTTCTTAATGCGCGCATAATGCCACCAATGCCAAGTGTATCGGCTATTGTTTGCCTAAGGCCATATTTCTTTGGAACTTCAAAATCTATAACTGTGCATGGCTCATATAGACCTACCTGTATAGCGTTTATTACAAAGTCTGCGCCCCTTAGAGCAGCCTTTCTGTTTTCAACACCCAGGAATGAGCTTATGTGGGCTTTGCCACCATTTAAGCTATCGTTGTAGTGCTTTAGTATCATTTCACTGTCGGCAAGTCTCTCTCCGTCTATATCGTAAAGGGCGTATTCAGCGTCCTTAAGACCCTCAGTGTTCAGACAGTCGCGCACGATGTTGCGCACAAATACAGTGCTTCCTGCACCCATGAAAGTAATCTTCATACTCGCTCCTTAAAATATAAATTATATATTTAGCCTTTTGTACCAGTGAGGGCGATACCCTCAATAAATTGCTTCTGGAACACTAGGTATAATATCAACATAGGTATCATAGCCAGTGTAGCACCAGCCATTAGAACTGGATAATTGGTGCTGAAGCCGGCATTTAATGTACTTAGGCCAGAGGATAGTGTCATCTTCTCTATTTGCATATTTACTATTAGTGGCCACATCATATCGGAGTAGGCGAATATAGCTGTAAATATGGACAGAGCAATAACTGCTGTGTGTGTAAGAGGGAACATTATCCTCGTAAAGGTCTGAAAAACGTTGCAGCCATCAAGCTTTGAGGCCTCGGCAAGGTCATCGGGAAGCCCCAAATAGAACTGCCTTAGAAAGAACGTGCCAAATGCGCTTACAAGTCCTGGGAAAACCAATGCGAATATAGTATTTAGTTGACCCATAGCTCCTAGCATTCTGTATTGTGGGATTATGAATATCTGCGTGGGCAGCATCATCTGAGCAATAACTATTGTAAAAAGCACGTTTTTAAGTGGAAATTCAAGCTTTGCAAATGCAAAGGCTGCCATTGATGAGAATACCACTGCGCATATAATTCTGTATATTACAAGCAATATTGTATTGATGTATAAGGCTTTAAAAGGCAACATCTGTGTTGCACCAGTGTAATTATCAAAATTAAATGCATTTGGCCAAAATGTTGGTGGTATCCTCATGGATTCACTAACCGTTTTGAATGATGTAAGTATCATCCAAAAGAACGGGAATATCATCAAAATTGAACCAAGTAACAGGAAAAAATATATCCAAAAATGATTCTTTTTTATTCCTGTATTATTTTTTGCTTTACTCATATTCCCTCCTATTTATAGTGCACAAATTTCTTTTCGCCAATAAACTGTAGCACCGTAATGAGCATTATTATTACGAAAGAATATGTTACTATCGCAGCTCCATAGCCCTGATTGTGCTTTGGGAAAGCCTCTATGTAGAACTGCAGCATAAGGGTTTGAGTGGATCTGAATGCGGGATTATATTTATCTACCAACAGATAGATTATATCAAACTGCTTTAGCGCCGACATTGTACGCATTACTGTAACAAAGAATAGCACAGGAGATAGCTGAGGTATGGTGATATATCTAAATCTTTGCCAAGAATTGACACCGTCAATTTCGGCAGCCTCGTAAAGCACGCGAGGTATGGACTGTAAGCCTGCAAGCAGCATAATTAGATCGTAACCAACGCTGCTCCATATAGCTATAATTGCAGCCGCCACTAGTGTTACGCCAGGTGTGGCTATCCATACAGGGCCCTTTATCCCAAACAACGATAAAAACTGATTCAGTATGCCAAATTCAGAGTTATATATCCACTTCCATACAAGTGCAACAGCTGCTGGAGCTACTACTATTGGCAAGAAATATATTCCTCTAAATAGGCTCTTGAAGCGAATGTTGTTGTTTAGCATTGTGGCAAGCACCAAAGACATCATAATGCCTATTGGCACAGTGTATAGCATGAATAGAAATGTGTTTATTGTGGCTTGCAGCGTTAGAGGATCCGAAAACAGCTTTACATAATTCTTCAGGCCTATGTATTTCATGCCAGAAAGGCTCTGCTTTTTGTGCAGGCTTAGGAATATGGTTTCAAAAAGGGGGTAAATATTTAGTACAGTAAGCCCAATAATTGTGGGCAGAACCATAAAGTACGCCCATGCGTACTCAGATTTAAACGCCCTTTTCAATCTGCTGGATTTCATTGTTTTTCCTCCCAAACGGGTCGGGATTGCTCCCGACCCGGGTTGTTTAAGATTAAATCATTCTTCTTCTGTCTCGGTTATAATGCTATGAAGTCTGTCGCAAGCTTCGTCAAGTGTAAATTCACCTGTGTAAACTGCGCCAAGGTTCTCATACTCTGCGTCTACCCAAAGACCCTTCTTCTGTGATGTTGGGAATGGAACGCCATAGGAGATCATTTCAGGATATACGCCGATATTGATGTTCGGGAAATTCTCTACAAAGTATTTCTCGGTGCCAGCGTATGCAGGTATAGCAGCCTTATATTTTGCCTGAATGATGTTGGCTTCTTCGCTACCTGCAAACTTGATAAAGTCTTTTACAACCTCAGGATGAGCTGTGGTAGCTGCGCCTGAATATCCAAGACCGTTGTAGATAGTAGCTCTTACTTTGCCCTGTGGTAGTACAGCAAGGTCAAACTTATCCTTGATATCGTCAAATGCCATGTAGTCGCTCATCATCCATGTGCCTACATATAGCATAGCAAGCTTGCCGGATTTAAACTGATCGTCTGCACTGATATCAGAGAAGCTTTGTGGAGTTGGAGAAACCTTATATTTTGTAGCAAGGTCAATGTAGAACTGCAAAGCTTCACGTGTTTCTGGAGTGTCATAGCCAGACTTGTTGTCTTTAAGCTCGAATCCACCATTTTGATAAATGAAATCTAGGAAACCAGATTGGTCACTTAGAGGAGCACCAAAGCCATATATGCCGTTTGCTTCATCTGTAAGCTTTTGAGCATTCTCTAGCAAGGTATCCCATGTCCATGTATCGTCTGGATACTTTAGACCAGCTTTATCAAAGAGCTCTTTGTTGTATGCAAGAGCGATTGTATCATAGTCCTTAGGAACTGCGAGCTGCTTGCCTTCAAATTGATACTTCTGGGTAATTCCTTCTGGATATGGTGTATAGTCTATGCCAAGATCGCTTAGGTCAAGCAGTGTGCCTGCGCCAGCGTATACATAGAACTGATTGGAGTGCATCCAGAATACATCTGGTAGAGCGCCACCTTCAGCAGCTGCGCTAAGCTTTGTCCAATACTCTGTCCAAGGGGTAACTTCTACATTTACAGTTACTTCTGGATGAGCCTCGTGATATGCTGCTGCAATAGCTTCCATACCAGGCTGTTGGTTTTTATCCCAAATTGCAAAGTTAAGTGTTACATTTTCTGCATTAGCGCTTATAACGAATGCTGTCATCATAAGACACAATGCTAGACATAATGAAAGAAATCTTTCATTTTTGTCCTCCTTATTAAATTTATTAAAAAGATTATAACAATTGACAATGAAAAAAACAGTATCTATTATATTATAAAAGTATATTATTCTAATATAAAATGTGATATATAATAAAATATTGACATAAAATAACATTTATGTATAATATATATGAGAATAATATACAAAAATATTAGAATAGTATACGAGGAATTATGCAAAAATACTTTTATCCAGTAATAAAGGAAATAAAGACCTACGTAAGTGGATTTAGGGTTGCCGAGATTGCGCCAGAGAAATGTGTAAGGATAATACTCTTTAATGCAGGCAGTTGCGTTTATTCATGTGGCTCATTTAAAGAAAGATGCTACGCTGGCAATATATTGCTTATAGGAGAGAATACGGGATACAGGGTAAAAAATAAGAGCGATGATTTTTCATGCTCTTCGCTTGATATTACTGTTGCCGAGGGCAAGTGCAAGGGAGTAGATTTTACCCAAAGCTCAGAAGATTTTTTTAGAATAAAGAGCTTTTTGCAAAGAAATTCTGATGTAGTGATATTTAGTGATGATGGTGGCACACATGCAGATTTTATAAGGCTACTAAGCATATATCTTGCCAATGCTAAATTTGATAGAAGTGTTCCTATTGTATTGCTGCTGGTAAGTATATTAAAAAATATTGATATGCAGTTGCAAGGCATATATAACGATCCTAAAAGTTACAGTCCCTATGTAAACAAGGCAATACGATATATAAAATCCAACTATAGCAATCAAATATCTGCTCAAGATGTGGCAGACTTTATAGGTGTGCATGTAAACTATCTGCATAAGTTGTTTTCGGAAGAGGTGGGCAAGACCATGCTAAATTACATACAGGAGCTGCGCATAGCCCATGCAAAAGAGCTACTAAGAAAGTCCTCACGCAATATAGACGAGATAGCAGAGGCCTGCTCAATAGGCAATATCAAGTATTTTTATAGAATGTTTAAAAAGTCTACTGGGCTCACCCCAAGAGAGTTTAGAAACACCTATGATCTTACTTCAAACTATGAAGATGAAGAAAAATACGAGATAGAGAAAGTGGGCAGTGAGGAGCTTATAAAGATACGTGGAGGCGAAAAATTTGAATAATCCATATACCATATTCAACAAAAAATACTTGCAAGGTGGATTTCAACCAAAAGTAAAATACTATTACGATAGGTCCGATATGGTACGTACAACGGTAAGCTTTTCACATAGCCATATCACAGCCGAAATAATGTATGTAAACAAGGGACTTATCTGTCTTAATATGGAAGGAAAATCTGTAAGGCTAGGCCCAAGACAGTTTATATTCATAGATTCAGGGGTATATCATTCCAGCCTTTACTACGAGACTCCTGATGTGTCTATGATGAATGTGGAATTTGTGGTTACCGAAGAGAAAGGATCCACTTCGCCATCAATTGCAGAGTTATGGAACGCCTATGCTCCATTGAAAGAAGCAGCCAGCAAACCCTGTGATTATAGGGTGTTTACCGATAACGACAATTCCATATATCTTATTTTAAAGCAGATAATAAACTTCGCAGACGAAGATAAGCCTGCCGAAGAGCTAAGAGATATGCTATGCTCAGAGCTGTTGCTAAACATAGCCTATCTTTGGAATGATAACCCACAAGCTACTTACAGCAATAAATATGTAAGCTTTACAGATGAATATTTAGAAAAAAACTATAAGTACGATGTGCGAATTGCCGATATAGCAAGCGAATTAGGCATACACCCTAGCTATTTGCAGATGATATATAAGCAGGAAAAAAACTGTACAATAATATACTCTCTGCAAAAAATACGCATCAACAAGGCTATGGAGCTGCTAAAAAACAAGGATATGAGCTTGCTAGACATAGCCAACGCAGTAGGAATATCATCAGCGCAGTATTTGCAAAAGCTATTTTTCAAGCACATGGGCATTAGCGTAGGCAGATACAAAAAGATGAATGTGGAATGATTTTAAAAATGTATCATAATAAAAATAGAATTTAAAAATTATAATTTTGTAAAAAATGTAACAATATTATCAAAAAATATAAATTTTTTCATTTATATTGACTTTTGCTAGAAAAAATAGTACTGTAAAAGCAATAAAACAACAAAAGCTATTATTAGGAGGTTGATTTTTATGAAAAAATTACTAGCTTTGCTTGTAGTATTCGCAATGTTGCTTGGTGTAGGCTCTGCATTAGCAGAGGGCTTTTCAGTAGGATTTGCCCAGATAGGTCAGGAGTCTGGATGGCGTGATGCCGAGACAGCTTCTATAAAAGAGACCTTTGAGGCTGCTCAAAAGGAAGGCGAGCTTACATTCTACTTTGCAGATGCACAACAAAAGCAAGAGAATCAGATAGCTGCAATCCGTAACTTTATCAATCAGGGTGTAGATGTAATTGGTTTGGCTCCTGTAGTATCCACAGGCTGGGGCGCAGTTCTCCAAGAAGCCAAGGACGCAGGTATTCCAGTAGTTCTACTTGACCGTGAAGTAGACGAAGAGTTTAAGGATCTATATACTTGCTTTATAGGTTCAGACTTTGTTGCAGAAGGTGAGATGGCAGCTGATGCTATGGCAAAGTTACTTGAGAACAAAGGCAACATTGTAGAGCTTCAGGGCACAGTTGGCGCTTCTGCAGCAGTTGATAGACAGAAGGGTTTTGCAGCTAAGCTTGAAAAAGATTATCCTGACATGAAGATCATAGCTACTCAGTCTGGTGACTTTACCAGAGCAGGTGGTAAGGAAGTTATGGAAGCTTTCCTAAAGAGTTATCCTGGTCAAATCAATGGAGTATATGCTCACAATGACGATATGATGCTAGGCGCTATTGAAGCTATTAAAGAAGCAGGATTAAAGCCAAGCGTAGATATCAAGACAGTATCCGTAGATGGCGTAAAGGGTATATTTGAAGCTATGGTAGCTGGCGAAGCCAACGCAACAGTTGAGTGCAACCCACTGTTAGGACCTCAATTCCTTGACGTTTGCCGTAAGCTTGTTAAAAACGAGTCGGTAGAAAAATGGGTTAAGAGTGTTGATAACGCTTTCATGCAGGAAGATGCCGAAAAGGTATTGCCTGAGAGAAAATATTGATTCTAAGCGTATTTGCCTCCTTCCTTGCGGAGGGAGGCTTTTTTAAAAATAAAAGGAGCGTAATATGGAAGAAAATAGAGATACGCTGCTTGTAATGAGTGGAATCCATAAATCTTTTCCGGGCGTAAATGCGCTTATAGATGTAAACTTTGATTTGAGGGCGGGGGAAGTTCATGCACTGCTTGGAGAAAATGGTGCGGGCAAGTCCACCCTTATTAAAGTGCTTACGGGTGTAGAGCATGCAGAAAAGGGCTCGGTGTATCTTGATGGCAAAGAGATAAGACCACGTGTGCCTATTGAGGCACAGCAGCTGGGTATATCCACTGTGTATCAAGAGGTAAACCTTTGCACAAACCTATCGGTTGCAGAGAATGTTTACATAGGCCGAGAGTCCATACGCGCAGGACGTATAGACTGGAAGAAAATACAGACTGATGCAAAAGAGCTGCTTATGCAGTTTAATCTGGATATAGACGTTACAAAAACACTGGGAAGCTATTCAATAGCTATCCAGCAAATGGTGGCTATATGCAGAGCAGTTGATATACACGCAAAGGTGCTTGTGCTGGACGAGCCCACATCATCACTTGATGATGGCGAGACTCAAAAGCTCTTTGATGTAATGTGCACACTGCGCTCAAAGGGTATGGGCATAGTATTTGTTACGCACTTTTTGGATCAAGTATACGAGATATCCGACAGAATAACAGTTCTTAGGAACGGCAAATATGTAGGCACTTGGAATACTGATGAACTTCCTAAGATACAGCTTGTAGGCAAGATGATAGGCAAAGAATATGACGAGTTGGCTGTTGCTCCTACTAAAGAAGCAATGGAAGAAAAACATGATGTATTACTTGATGCGAAAAATCTAAACTCTTCATATATTGCGCCTTTTGATATGCAGGCGCGCAAGGGTGAAGTAATGGGTATAGCTGGTCTGCTTGGATCAGGCAGATCAGAGGTATTAAGGCTATTCTTTGGAGCAGACAAAGCACAGGGTGGAACAATGACTGTTGAAGGTAAGACAGTAGATTTCAAAGATCAGCTGGACGCTATAAGGCATGGCTTTGCATTTTGCCCTGAAAATAGAAAGACTGACGGAATAGTAGGAGATCTAAGTGTAAAGGAAAACTTAATACTTGCATTGCAGGCAAAAAGGGGCATGCTGAAGCCTATACCTCGCAAAGAAGCCGATGAGCTTGCCGACAAGTTTATAAAGTTGCTAAACATAAAAACTCCTAGCAAAGAGCAGTCTGTAAAGAACTTATCGGGTGGAAATCAGCAAAAGGTAATACTTGGAAGGTGTCTTGCAACTTCGCCAGATCTCCTAATGCTAGACGAACCTACAAGAGGTATAGACGTAGGAACAAAGGCCGAGATACAGAAGCTGGTTATAGACCTTGGAGAAAAAGGTATTGCAGTTATGTTTGTATCTAGTGAGCTTGATGAGATGCTGCGCTGTTGCAGCAGAATGACTATACTTCGCGATCGCAAGAAGATAGGAGAATTGCAGGGCTCAGAGATAGACAAAAATACTATTATGAAGATGATAGCAGGAGGTGATGAGGCTTGAAAAATCTAAAGAAATTCAGCCATTCGCACCTATTTTTGCCACTTATTTCGCTTGCTCTGGTGCTAGTGTTCAACCTTATATATACTCGTGGTGAATTTTTTAGAATCACAGTGCTTGATGGACACCTTTATGGAAGAATTATAGATATACTTAAAAACGGAACTCCTCTTGCTCTTCTTGCAATAGGCATGACCCTTGTTATTGCCACAGGAGGCGCAGATATATCAGTAGGCTCTATAATTGCAATATCTGGAGCGCTTGCTTGCTCAATAATAGATGGCAGACTAGGCTTTATGAACGGCAATGTAGCTGCTGCAGTAGTTGTAGGGCTTTTAGCTGGCATAATATGTGGAGCATGGAATGGATTTTTGGTGTCAAAGATCAAGCTGCAGCCAATAGTTGCTACTATGATACTTATGACAGCAGGACGAGGCATAGCTCAACTTATTACAGATGGCAAAATCGTTACTATAAACAATTTGGGCTATTACAGCATAGGTGCAGGATACATACTGGGATTACCTATACCAATGTATATAATGCTTCTGGTATTTGTGTTTATAATGCTATATATAAAGAAAACATCATTTGGAATGTTCTTGGAATCAGTAGGTGTAAACTCAAATGCTTCGGCATTCTGCGGTATAAATAGCGACAGGATAAAGCTAATAATATATACATTAAGTGGATTCTGTGCAGCTCTTGCCGGAATAATAATCTCTGCGAATATAAAGAGTGCAGACTCCAACAACGCTGGACTGTATTTTGAAATGGACGCTATACTTGCAGTTGCACTTGGAGGCAACAATATCAACGGGGGAAGATTCTCAGTAGGAGCGTCAGTTATTGGCGCATTTGTATTGCAAACCCTTACTACCACGATATTTGCTCTGGGCGTACCAAGTGAAACTACAAGAGTGGTAAAGGCAATAGTGGTAATAATTATTTGTCTAATACAGTCAGCAGAATTTAGAAGCATGTTCAAAAGGCTCTTTGCTCGTGATAAAGTAAGGGAGAGTGTAAAAGCATGAAAAAGAAATTAAAGATAAACAATTTGTCGCTGCTTATTACACTTATTCTTTTTGCAGCACTATATACATTTGGAGCAGTAAGATACGCCAACCGTAGCTTCCTTACATGGCAACTGTTTCTCAATCTGTTTAAAGACAATGCATTTCTTATAATTGCATCGGCAGGTACAACATTTGTGCTAATTATGGGAGGTATAGATATATCTATAGCTTCAAACGTTGCACTTACTGGTATGCTTACAGCTTACTGGCTGGATAAGGGCATAAATGTGTGGATAGTTCTGTTTATGGTGCTTATGGTAGGCACGTTTGCAGGCTTTATAATGGGATACATGATACAGGTATTCAAGGTGCAACCGTTTATAGCGACTTTGGCAGGGCAATTCTTCATGAGAGGAATGTGCTCGCTGGTGTCCATAGAATCAATAGTGGTGAAAGACAAGACCTTTAACGATATAAGCCTTTTCAAAATACGGCTATTTCAAGAGCTTAATGCTAAAGGCAAGCTTGTGAGTGTCAATATAAATATTGCTGTAATAATTGCGCTTTTGGTAGTGCTTATATGTGCCTATGTGTTGCGCTATACTAAATTTGGTAGAACAATATATGCAATAGGTGGCAATGAGCAAAGTGCTGTGCTTATGGGACTTCCTGTAGCTCGCACCAAGATATTGGTATATACGCTTAATGGATTTTTGGCGGCTCTTTCTGGAATAGTATTCACAATGTATACATTATCTGGCTATAACTTGCAAAATATAGGTATGGAGCTTGACGCTATATCTTCTGCTGTAATAGGTGGGACGCTGCTTACAGGTGGTGTAGGTACAGTATTTGGTACTCTTGTGGGAGTGCTTATACAGGGTACAATCAAGACAATAGTTACATACGCCAACCTTAATACTTGGTGGACAAAGGTAAGTATAGCAGGCTTGCTTTGCATATTCGTACTTATACAGAGATTTGTTGATATACGTACCGAGAAGATGCGCAGCTTGAATGCAGCTAACGCACAGATAAAATAATCAAAAATTATAAAAAGAACAGTTCTAACTGTTCTTTTTAGCTTACATAAATCTTAGAAACTCTTTGTTATTTTAGGTGAAATATGCTATATTTATTTTAGAAAAATAAAAGGAGCAACTTAAATGTTTTGCAGCGCATGTGGTCATGAAGTAGAGGAATCGTATGGATACTGCCCAAACTGTGGCAAAAAACTTGCCAACAACGGAAATTTGGCAGACAATGCTATAAGCATAGTAACCAATATATTTAATAGTGCTCCTAAACAAGAGCCAAAAAAAGCTTTGGAAAAGCTAGCGCTGGAGTTTGCAAAGGCTGATGAAGACGAAAATCTTGATATGTACGAAACTACGCAGAAGAAAATATCGCTTTTAGACAGCTTCTATGTAAAAAACTCTGCTGATGATATAAAGGAATTCATAAGCTTTGCGCTAAGCAAGGTGGATGCAAGGGCGTATAGACCACTAAGCCAGGATAAGCTGCAAAAAGAATTGAACAATGCTTTGCTTAAAAAGGCAAAGTACGCTATTAACTTGCTCCCTGAGGAAAATTTTTTGAATAAGCTACGCCCCCAGATGAAAAAGGACTATGATGAAACCCTTGGCGAAGTAAGAAAAAACAAGCGTATTCGTAGGCTAAAGCTTACATTTATAGGCTTTGTTCTGCTTGCTATTGGTTCTTCATTTCAAAAATAAACATACATAATGAGCTTTATTTTATATTACTTTGAAATTAAGGCACTATGTGTTATACTTGTGTTAAAATAAATGGAGGTAAATTACATTTATGGATAATTTTGAATATAATAATGAAGAAGATACAGAAGAGATAGAGTTTCGCTATGATGTGCAACTGCTTATAGAGGGCGAAAACCTTGATGAAGACGCTATAACAGACTATTTCAACAACAATCTAGTAGGCGACTGTACATTGGTAGTGGGGGATGAAGACCTAATTAAAGTACATTTTCATACCAATGAGCCATGGGAAGTGTTGAAATACTGTCGTAGTTTGGGCGAAATATTTGACATAGTGGTGGAAGACATGATAAGGCAGGCCAGAGGAGATCAAGGCTGATTGCCAAAATTTATAATAGAGCTTTGCTTATAGCAAGGCTCTATTGCTTATATAATAAAGCGTAAATTTAAACGAAAGAGAATTTATATGCAGTACAATGTAGAATTGATACCATACTATGATGATTTTGCAAGGACTCTTAATTGGTATAAAGACGAAGAATTATGTATGCAGATTGATGGCGCTCCCAATCCATATAATATTGAGCGATTGCAGAAAATGTATAGATACCTTTGTCAAAATGGTGATTGCTGGTATATAACTGCAAATGGAGAGCTGGTAGGAGATATAACTCTATTAAATACTGGAGAGATAGCCATAACTATATGCAAAGAGTATCAAAATATGCATATAGGTAGGCAGGCAATAGAGCTTGTGCTGCAAAAAGCTAAACAAAAAGGCTTTACAGAGGTGTTTGCAAAGATATATGCATTTAATATTCGCAGCAAAACAGTATTTGAGGCTATGGGCTTTAGCCATAAAAATGGAGAAAAATATCTGCGAATAATATGAGGAAACTATGGATATAAATATTTTTTGGAATGATGTAATAAAACAGAATAGGGATGCTTTGCCGTCTTATTTTTGTGATGATGCACAGATACTATGGCACTGTACCAATGAATTATTTAATGTGAATGAATACGTTGTAGCCAATTGCGATTATCCTGGAAAATGGAATGGCAAAATAGAGAAGCTTATTGAACTTGACTCACAAATAATCTTGGTTGGAAGAGTGTATTCTGTTGAGAATGAGTTTTCATGTCATGTAACGAGCTTTATTAGATTAAGAGATGGCAAGATTTCAGAAATGAGCGAATATTGGGCTGATGATGGAGTAGCGCCATCGTGGCGCAAAAAGCTCGGGATAGGGAAAGCTATTCAACCAGAGACTAGGGAAAGCTGAGGTCTAAGACTTCAAATTGTAAGGCTGCTTCTTATTTTTGAGTATTCCTCGCTAATGCTTTTAGTAATCAAAAAATATAGTATAATTAAGCAAATATGCTATTAAATCATGAGGTGAGCGCCATGAAAAAACTTATTTCATTACTGCTTTTGCTTACGCTTGCAATTTCTGCATATGCAGAAATTGCGATTACGTATGATGATTTTGTTATAAAAATAGAAACGGACGGAGCTATATGCGCAGGAGATAAAGAATATAATATTGACTCTGTGTATGCAGAAGAAATATTATTAAAGCTTAAAGAATACGAAGCAAGGCTTGATAAATTTTGTGAAAAGCCTGAAGGGAAAGGAATAATTGAGCTTGATTTTGAGAATAAGAGCTTTTTTATATGCTATGACTTAATAAAGGATATTCCCTATGAAGATTATATAGTAAGCGATATAAGTGGCGCCGAAGCTAGTTTCAAGCAGGCTCTGCTTGATATAAGCTATATACTTGCAAGAGCCGGATACAAATATGACTTACAGAGCTTTGCTTTAAGCGAATAAAAACAGCAGATAAATTCTGCTGTTTTTATTATCTTAAAATAATATAGTTTTATATCCACATATCAATAATCTTTTGCACTTGTGCATCAGCGTTTTTTTCATTTAGCACAAAATATTTGCCATCAAGCGCCTGCTCACGAAGTGCAAGGCTGTTGCACTCTAGCAAATTCACTATGGAGTCGGCTATACTTCGATCTATGTAGTGTAGGTATTTATCGTATTCATCGGGTATTCCACTTAGCTTGTAGCATAGCACTGGCACTGCAGATAGCATGTATTCCATGGTCTTGCTTGGGAAAGAGTACTTGGTATATGCGCCAATATCGGATCTCGGATTTATGAGTATATCTGCTCCAGACTGTAATAGCAGAGCCTTTTTCCTATCTATAAAGCCTAGATATCTTACATTTAGCATACCAAGGCTTTCTAGCTCTCTCTCCATAGCGCCACTGCCCGCAATTACCAAATTTACATCTTGCAAGGCGTCGGAATTAAAGGCTTCCACCAATTCCCTTATGCCCAGCTCCTCTTGCACAGTACCCGTATAGACCACCGTTGGCTTGCTTCTATCTAGCAATAGCTCATCATAGCACCTATCTATATGGCTTTTGTCGGGCGAGGCATAGGCGTTTGGAGCAAGTCCTTCTACAACGCAGCAGCTTGCAGATTCTTTAATCGGCAAAACATCTTTCATATATTCAGTAAGTAGTACAAAGCTATCAAACTCTTTGCAAAGCTTTACAGATTTTTTTGCCATAGATTGCTCTAGAGCAAGCAAGGCGCCAGTTCTGCCACTTGCAAGTCCTAGCTCAGTAGGAATATCTGGCACTATAAGGCTTATATGCATATCGGGGTAAAGTTTTTTTACATTTACAGCTGCCTGCATAAATGGAAGATATAGGGAATATATAAGCACATGACGGTTGTATTGGCTTTTTTCTACCCATTTCAAAAGAGCCTTTTGCGCTGCTCTTTTGCGAGTGCTTTGCTTAAAGTAGGGCAGATTGAACGAGCCTATGCTATGAACTTCTCCATAGTCGGAGCTAGGCAAATATATATCGCTGTAATGCTTTGGAAATACGCCAACAGGCAGAGCGTTGCAAATGAACAAATCACCAATGTTATGATTGCTTTTTAATGCGCCAATAATAAGCTTTTGAAAATTATCCAACTGCATCTGCATGCCACTCTTGCACTTTTCTTTAATAAAAGGAAGCTCGGCGCTTGGATAAATCAGGCTCATAAAAAATAGATTCATTTTTTTACCTCGTCCATTATTTCCTTATACAGCTTAATATAGCCATCAAAGCAGCTAAATTTTTCAAACTTTTGCGCAAGGTGCAGGCAATTATTCGTATAGTCCTTTTTAGATATATCTATAGCCTTTTGCAAAAGCATGTTAAAATCGCCCTTTCTAACTACTGCGCCCACGCTTTCATCTATTGCTTCAGGGCAACCACCAGTATTGTATACTGCTACTGGTGTTCCACAGGCCAGCGCTTCCAGATTCACCATTGGAAAATTGTCTTCATAGGTTGGGTTTATCACACAGTCGGCTCTACTATAAAGCTGTCTTAACTCTGCAAGGCTCTCTGTGCGAGGTAAAGCTATTATGCGCTCGTGTTTAGGCGCTCCGTTGCCTATTGCAACTATTTTATGAGTGTCGGGTAGCTTATCTGCAATACGCATCATATCGTATATACCCTTGCGCCTATCCCAATCTCCAGCAACGGCTAGCAGTAGCATTTTGTCATCAAAAGCAAATTTTTCTGGAATTGATTTATCGGGATAAAAGCTATTTAGATCCACTCCGTTATATATAACTGTACAAGGATAATCCCTTAGTATGCTTTTTTTAACTAGATTTTTTAGCCAAAGGCTTGGAGTTACTATATGTAGGTTTAGGCCGTCAAAGTAGCGCTTTTTAAGATTGTAGTTTCTTCTGCTAAAGTCAAAAAATAGGTTTCTAGGGTAGCCCTCCTTGCTTTGAGGGCATTGCTCGCACTGCCTTTTCCACTTTGTGCAATCCACATAGTCAAAGTAGGCACAGTGCCCAGTAAAGGCCCAGCAGTCGTGCAGTGTCCACACTATGGGTAGCTGAGATTTTTTGAGATAGTCAAACAATATAGGATAGTTTAAAAAACAACCATGTATATTGTGCAAGTGCAGTATATCAGGTTTGTATTTTTCTATATGCTCTATAAGCTGATGGCTTGCCCTACGCGAGCCAAGTCCCTCTGCATCAAAAAGCTGACTTGCAGCAGAGTGTAGCTTTACAGAAAAGTCACTACCTATGCGAAAGGCAATATCCTTGTATTTTTCTGGACAAGGCTCTATCCCGTAGGCTATCCTACAATCTCCACCACCAGAATTTACAAGTTCGGCAATATCGCAGGCAATTCTGCCAGTGCTGCCTATGCCTGCTACCGTATTTACCTGCAATATGCGCATTTGCTACCTCAAAAATTGTTTTTTAATATCTTTATTATATGGATATTATAATGTAGAAAGCCTTATTTGACAAACAATAATATCAAAATTTTTATGGGCATTCCGCCATCTTTAAATTTATGTTTTATTAATGATATTAGCATGTAAAAAGCCTTATTTGACAAACAATAATATCAAAGTTTTTATGTGCATTCCGCCACATTTAAATTTATGTTTTATTAGTAATATTATCATGTAGAAAGCCTTATTTGACAAACAATAATATCAAAATTATAATGTGCTTATACTTAAATGAAGGGTGTATTTATGGAAAGAAAAATCTGCGCACGCTGCGTGATGGATACCACAGACAGCAAGATAGTATTTGATAAAGATGGCGTATGCGACCATTGCCACAACTTTGATGAAAATATTCTGCCACATTGGCACACTGATGAGCGTGGCAAAGAGCACCTAGATGCAATTTGCGCAGATATAAAAAAGTATGGGCAGGGCAAAAAATATGACTGCATAATCGGTCTTAGTGGAGGAATGGATTCAAGCTATCTTGCCTACTATGCTGTAAGAAAGCTTGGACTTAGGCCTTTATTTATTTGCGTTGATACAGGTTGGAATCTGCCCGTAGCAGAAAAAAACACTAATAACATCATAGATAGGCTTGGAGTGCGCGATAGCGTGGTGGATGTAAAAATAGACCACGAGCAGATGATGGATTTGCAGCTTGCATATTTTAAGAGCTCAGTACCCTATCAGGACACTCCCCAAGACCATGTAATTTTTGCAAGCCTATATAATACTGCTGTAAAGCATGGAATAAAATATGTGCTTACAGGTGGCAACTATTCAACTGAATGTGTGAGAGAGCCAAACGAGTGGGTATATTGGAACGACTTGCGCATGATAAAGGATATACACAAACGCTTTGGCACAAAGCCTATGAACAAGCTACCTCAATGCTCTATGTTCAAGCATAGACTGTATTATAGATATTTTAAGGGTATGAGGATAATAAAGCCACTTAATATGATACCCTACACCAAGAAGGACGCTTTGGAATTGCTAAAGGCTGAGTTTGATTGGGAACCATACCAAAATAAGCACTTCGAGAGCATATTCACCAGATTCTATGAGGGTTGGTGGCTAATAAATAAATTTGGCTACGACAAGCGCAAGGCTCATTTTTCAAGCCTTATACTCACAGGGCAAAAGACACGAGATGAGGCACTACAAGAGCTTGCGCAGCCTCCTTATAGCGAGGAAACTGCAATGCAGGATATGAAATATATAGCCGATAATATGGGTATAAGCACAGATGAATTTATGGAGCTTATGAACTTACCCAACAAGAGCTATAAGGACTACAAAAATAGCTTTGGACTGATAAACCTTGCTATTAAAGTAGCAAGAATATTTGGAATAGAGAGAATGCAATACAGATAATGAGAGTACTGCTGATAGATGTAAACGCCGAGGAAAGCAGCACTGGCAATATTGTAAGTACGCTTTACAAAAGCTTGATAGAGCGTGGCAATGATGCCATTGTTTGCTATGCAAGAGGCGAAAGCCAATATGGTGCCTACAAATTCGCTATTGATGCCGAAACTCATTTGCATGCATTGCTTACAAGAGTTACAGGTTACACAGATTGCTTTTCGCCAATCTCCACAATGCGACTAATAAACAAGATAAAGGAATTTAAGCCGGATATAATAAATATGCACGAGCTACATTCCTATTTTCTTAATTCCAAGATGTTTTTTAAATTCTTAAAGAAAGAAAATATAAAGGTCATCTGGACAATGCACTGCGAGATAGCCTATACAGGCAGATGTGGCATGGCAGAAAATTGCGAAAGATACAAGGCCTCATGTGGCTCTTGCCCAAGGCTCAATGCCTATCCCAAGACCTTGTTTTTTGATAGATCCAGCTACATGCTTAGTAAAAAGCGCGAGCTATATAAGGATATAAATTTCAAAATAATTACGCCGAGCCCTTGGCTTGCAAATAAAATGCGTGGCTCAATAGTGCAGGATAAAGCTTTAAGCATAATTTCAAATGGCATAGATGACGCATTTTTTGTGTCTGAGCCTAGCGATATATATCAAAAATTGGGTACAGAGGGCGATGTAGGCTTATTTATGACACCAAAGTTTTCTGATGAAAACAAAGGTGTAAAAAGATTGCTCGCTATTGCCAAAAGGCTACCCAATATTAGCTTTGTAATTTTGGCAAAAGACTACAAGGGCGATATGCATATTGCAAATAATGTGTACTGCATTGGAGGGGTAACTCGCCCCGAAATTGTAGCAGAATATATGGCAAGTGCAAACTTTTTCTTGCTGCTTAGCCGTTTTGAGAGCTTTTCACTCACCCTTGCGCAGAGCCTTGCTTGTGGCACTCAGGCTATTAGTTATAGCTGTGGCGCTCCAGAAACTGTGTACGATACGCCCTTTGTGAGCTTTGCCAACTTTGATGATGAAGATGAGATTATTCGTCTTATAGTTCGCCGCGAGCATATAGATAGGTTTGCGCTTAGAGATTATGCTCAAAAATTTTCGAACAAAACCATGTGCGATAGATATATGGAGGAATACCAATGTCTGTTAGACGAAACTATCTAGACAGACTAAGATTATTTGCTGCGTTCTTAGTGATAATATTAAATGTGCAAGGAAGCACATATGCTTTGCATGCAACTATAAATCAGCTATCTAGTATAGCAGTGCCACTTTTCTTGCTAGTAACAGGTAGCCTTATATTTAAAAAGCCATATACTCGCCAAAAGCAGATAAGCCGTATATTGCTTATGCTTGCTACATATTTTATATTTGGCGTGGTGGAATATATTTGTGCAGGAGGCTATGTAATAATACCATATATGCTTTATCCTTTTACATATAAGCGCTGGATAGGCATTGGTGTATCTGTATTTTTTGCATACTACTATATTATTGCAAAAAAGCCTTTAAGCATGATACTGTGCCTTTTAAGCATTTATTTATTTTTCTCAGTTGTGGATTTTGCTATTTGCGAAGACAAAGGCATAGTAAATGCTATATTTGATGCAAAAAGCTATCGCTGGTACCTGCTTATGCTTGCAGGCATATACCTTATACAGCCTATACTCTATCGTATAGCAAACGAAAAAAAGCTATTGCATCTTGGAATAATAGCTGGCCTTATATATGCGCTATGCTACAACTTGAGCCTTATTGGAAGCTTCAGCTTTTTTAATATATTTACTCAAGACATGGCAGCAGCTCTAGCATACAGAGTAATATTTTATCTTTTGCTTGGACGCTTTATGGTGGACTTTATGATAAGCCATGATTCATTTAGATTGCAAAGGGTAAAGATATATGCCTTTGTGCTTATAATAATCAGCACAATTATTCAAACAAACTTGGTAAAAGACAATGGCAATCTGGGTTACAGTGATTATTTTTCTATATTTATAATTGCAAATAGCCTATTAGTATATACCCTTGTGTATAGCTATACTTTCTCAAGCGAAGTACATAAGATATGTGGAAACGCTGCACTTTATATATATCTATATCACTGGCCCGTAATGAAGCTATTAGATAAAATATTCTTGTTTAGCACCAAAGCTATTACACCCTTAAACATTATGCTATATTCTGCAATTATCTTTGTATCAAGCACGCTTTTAGCAGTAATCACAAAATATGTGATAAGGCTAATTCAGCCTTATTTGGGCAATAAAACTGATACAACAAGCGAGGAAAGTGAATGAAAAAAACACTAGGCTGCATACGCAAGGCAGATAATGACTTCAACCTTATAGAAGATGGCGACAAGATAGCGATAGGGCTTTCTGGTGGAAAAGATAGCATATTGCTTGTGCATGCACTTAGCAAGTACAAGATATTCAGTCGCAAAAACTTTGAAATTCAAGCCTTTACAGTAAAATATGGCTATGGAGAATTTAATACCGAGCCTTTGGCAGAGCTGTGCCGAGAATGTAATGTACCATACACTGTGCAAGAAACAGAGATGTACGATATAATATTCAAGACCAGAAATGAAAAGAACCCCTGTTCACTCTGCTCCAAGATGAGAAGGGGAATACTCTGCAATATGGCTAAAGCTGCAGGATGCAACAAGATAGCGCTTGGTCATCATAGGGACGATGTTGTGGAAACCTTCTTTATGAGCCTTATATATGAGGGTAGACTGCATACCTTTGCCCCCAAAAGCTATATGAGTAGGAGTGGTATCACAGTAATAAGGCCACTGATATACCTACCAGAGAGCCATATAATCTATTTAAAAGACGCCTTAAATATGCCAGTAATAAAGAATAGCTGTCCGATAGATGGACATACATCTAGGGAAAGCACAAAAAATCTTATGAAAGAATTAAGCCGTAGCTATCCAAAAATTCAAGACAGAGTATTGCATGCTCTGCAAAGCTACGAAACCGGAGGTCTGTGGGAAAAATAATATGCGATACGATATAGTTATAATAGGTGGAGGCCATGCTGGAGTGGAGGCTGCTCTAGCTAGTGCTAGACTTGGACTAAATACACTTTTGCTTACTCTTAGCATAGACGGAATAGCGCTTATGCCATGCAATCCATCAATAGGTGGCACAGGCAAGGGACATCTGGTGCGAGAGATAGACGCTCTAGGTGGACAGATGGGTCTATCTGCCGATGCAGTTAGTATACAGAGCCGTATGCTAAATTCAGGAAAGGGCCCAGCAGTACATAGCCTTAGAGCACAGGAAGATAAGCGCATGTATCAGCATACTATGCTAAATCTGCTATTTGCTACGGAAAACTTAAGCATTTGGCAGGCAGAAGCTGCAGAGATACTTACTAAAAATGGCAAGGTCTGTGGAGTAAAAGTAGCCTCTGGCGATGTTGTGGAATGTAGAGCAGCAGTAATTTGCAGTGGAGTATATCTTAACAGCCGTGTGCTTATAGGTAGCTATGCTAGAGAATGTGGCCCCCAGGGCCTAGAAAATTCTAAGGCACTCACAAAAAACCTTATAGACCTAGGTTTTGGAGTAAGAAGATTTAAAACTGGTACACCAGCAAGACTTGATGCGCGTAGTATGGACTTTGATGAGATGCAGCCTCAAGAGGGCGATAAGGATACTGTTCCTTTCTCATTTATGACAGATAAAAAGCCAGAAAACAAGGCTATGTGCTATCTTACATATACAAATGAGCAGACGCATAAGATAATACTAGACAATATACACCTAAGTCCAATGTATAGTGGACTTATTCACGCAACCGGCACACGCTATTGCCCAAGCATAGAAGATAAGATAGTTCGCTTTGCAGATAAGGATAGACATCAGCTATTTATGGAGCCAGAGGGAATAGACTATCCCGAATGGTATGCACAAGGATTTTCGTCAAGCTTGCCAGAGTGGGTGCAGCGTGAGATGTATCATACTGTGCCAGGGCTAAGGCATGCTGTTATCACAAGGCCAGCCTATGCCATAGAGTACGATTGCATAGATCCACTTGACCTTAATATGAGCCTTGGATACTCTAGACTAGATGGCTTATACACTGCAGGCCAGCTTAATGGTAGCAGTGGCTATGAAGAGGCTGCAGCGCAAGGACTTATCGCTGGCATAAATGCTGCTCTATATGTTAAAGAACAAGAGCCGTTTGTGCTTACAAGGGATAGCTCGTATATTGGCGTGCTTATAGATGACCTTACTACAAAGGGCACAAATGAACCATATCGCATGATGACGGGTAGGGTAGAACATAGGCTATCTCTAAGGCAAGACAATGCAGATATTCGCCTTACAGAGCGTGGCTATAAAATAGGTCTTGCAAGCGAGGAGCGCATGAGAAGGCTTGATAAGAAACTAAAAGAAATAGACGAGCTAAATAGCTTGCTAGATTCCTCTCGTGTAAAGATGCCAGGGGATGAAAACACTCCAAATACGCCAAGCTATAAGCCAGCTGCTCTGCTTAGAAGAAGCGACGTGCCTTATGAGGCAGTAGCAAGCCAGATACCTGATTTTGATAAGTTTAGCGAGGGAGCAAAAGAACAGGTACTGCTTAATATTCGCTATGAAGGCTATCTAAAGCGTGAAAGAGAGCAGATAGAGCGCATGAGCGATATGGAGCAAAAAAAGCTTTCTCCCGATATAGACTATATGCATATAGACGGATTAAGATTGGAGGCAAGGCAAAAGCTAAGCAACCTAAAGCCATACTCTCTGGGTCAGGCAAGCCGCATAAGTGGAGTAAGTCCTGCCGATATAGCAGTGCTTATGGTGTGGCTAAAGCGTAAATAAGGAGAGTCCAGATGAAAAAGCTTGATACAAAAAGGCTTATATTTATACTTACACCCCTATACATACTGATAGCGTCATTGATTTTTGGATTTTTGCAGTTTGGAACCAATGATGACGTTTTCATAATGGATGCGCTATCTGGCAGAATGACGGGTGAGCCTTATGCTTGTACAAGCTATTTTCATATATTTTTAGGCGTTATACTATCTAGCCTTTACAAAATAGCATATTTGCCATGGTATCCAGCTTTAATAATTATATGCATCCTACTTGGCGAGATAGCCATATATGATGCCCTATACAGCTTTTTAAAAAGCAAGGCAAATATATTTATTAAGATATTTTCTGTTGTTTTAAATGTTTTTTTATCAGCCTATGTAATATGCGAATGTACATTTACAGTTGCCGCAACACTTATGGGCGTGGTAGCAATATACTTGCTATATAAGAATAAATTTGCCCTATCGGTATTTGCTTTGCTTTTGGCTACTGCAATACGCTATGAGAGTGGATTTTTGGCTTGCATATTTTGGGTGGCGACTCTAGCTATTATGGAGTACAAACAAAATTTCAATATATTAAAGCTAGTAAAAAAAGTCTTTTTAAGAGTTTTGATGGTTACTTTGGCAGTATTGCTCGTATATGCTAGTGATGAAGCTATCAAGGCAAAAATAGAACCTAAAGACTATGCAGAATTTAGACATGGTCAGGCTGTAAATTGTGATTTTCCAAAATCAAAGGAATTTGAGCAGAACAAAAATGAAATACTAAAATCAATTAACTGGAATGAAGAACTCTATTTTTTAAATACTGATAATTATTTTTCTATGGATGATAGAATTACTTTGGATAGTCTAAATATTTTGAAAAAATATAAGTCATCCTTGCAAAACCTCTCTTTAGCTAATTTTATTGATTATATAAAATATAGTATGCTTGGTGCTCCAGGAATGCTTATGACACTTATTCTCGCTGGATTGCCAGCCATATATCTCATCTATGCTATGCGCAAGTCAAAAAAACAAGTGTTATATATCATAGTGTATATAGTAGCCCTTCTGTTGCTTTTGTATTTAGCACTTCTGCATAGAATGCTACCAAGATCGGTACTTTGCGTAGTATTGCCACTTTGTATGTTGCAATTTATCAGCTTTGAAAATCTGAAAATAGATCAAGCAAAGCTCAATAAATATTTTGAAATAGTAGTAGTTTGCATAGCGCTTGCTCTGTTCATTTTTCAAAAATATATATTTTTAATATTGCTATTGCTTGTAAGTTCAATATTTGAGATAAAAGATAAAAAAGTAAAGACAACGCTAGTCGCGATATTTTCTGCTGCAATTATGGTGTTTGGAATAAATTCTTCATCCCATATTGTAGACTTTGCAGAAAATGCACGTAGATGGAACAATAACAAAACTGCCATAGAAAGCTATGCAATAGCAAATAGAGAGAACATATATGTGTATGGGTCAAATTATACTGCCGATAGCAGAATGAATCCTTCCAAAGAAAGCATATATAATCTATTTCCTTGGGGTGGTACATTTGTGCATTCATCCTCGCATATAAAGCAGATGGCAAAGGCAGGACTTGAGCAATACGATATAAGCGAGTTTACCAAAGACAATGTGTACTTTGTTGATGTTAAAGATAATCCATGGAGCAGGGATTATTTGGAAAAGCTACTTGCACAAAAAGGTATTTCTGGAAAATTTAAACTTTATGATAGTATATCCAACATAGGAGTATATAAGTTAGGAGCCGAGCAATGAAAAAAATCAATAAATTATTATTTGTTATGATACCTATATTTTTGTTCATAGCAGTATGGGCACTGGGTGAGCTCAGATTTTATGGCAATGATGAAATATTGATAATGAATGTGCTATCCGGCAGGATGACGGGTGAGCCTTATGCTTGCACAAGCTATTTTCATATATTTCTAGGCTTTATTATTTCAAACCTATATAAGATAGCAGATATTCCATGGTTTCCAGCATTTATAATTATATGTACCTTACTTGGCGAGATGTGTATATATGACGGAATGTACACATTCTTAAAAAGTAAGGCGAATATTTTTATAAAAATAGTCGTTGGCATCATAAATCTTTATATATCCATATTTACAATAGCTATGCCCACCTACACCACTGCAGCAACTCTTATGGGTGTGGTAGCAATATATTTATTATATAAGAACAGATTTGCTCTATCGGTATCTTCATTACTTTTGGCTACTGCCATACGCCATCAGAGTGGCTTTGTGGCTTGCGCGTTTTGGGTGGCAATGCTAGTTATTATTGTATATAAGCAAGATAGCAACATAATAAAGCTAGTAAAAAGAGTCTTTTTAAGAGTTTTGATGGTTGTTATTGCAGTACTAGCCGTATATGCTAGTGATGAATTTATCAAGGCAAAAATAGAGCCTGCAGACTATGCAAACTTTAGGAATGGGCAAACCTTAAATTACGACTTCCCTAAAGCTGAAGAGTTTATTATTAATCAAGATGAGATATTAAAGTCAATAGGCTGGGATAATGAACTATATAATCTAAACGCATTTAAATACTTTTCCATGGATGACAGAATAAGCGCCGAAAGCTATAAAACGCTTAAACGCTATGTATCAGGTGTGTTTGGCACTGGAGTGCTTAAGTACATAAATAACCATATAATAAAAATACCCTCTATGCTATTGGTATTTATTATGATTCTGACGCTAAGCTTCTATCATATCTGTACGCTTATTCGGAGCAAAAGCTCGAATTTTGTGGTGTTTCTATTAGTATATATTTTTATGGCAGCGCTTTTAGTGTATCTTTGCATTATGCAAAGGGCGTTGATGAGAGCAGTGCTATCCATTGTGTTACCAACGCTAATGCTTACTCTGCTTGACTTTGAATATCTTTATATAAAGCCGGCAAAGCGCGAAACAATATATTTTGATATAGCAGCATTTGCATTAAGCCTACAATTATTTATCACAGGTAGATTTCTTATACTGACTATACTATTGATAGTGCTTTCACTGTTTAAATTTAAAAATAAATACCTTATGTCTGCAGTAGCTGCAATGCTTATTTTTGCTTGCTCTTCATTATGCTTTAGCGCTGGGAAAGCCCAATATAATTTTAATAAATTTGTGGATAATATAAGCGCAAACAAAAGCAAGATTGAGGCCTATGCAGCACAGAATAGCAAAAACATATATATTTATGGCTCAGACTTTTTCCTAGATAATAGAATAAGCTTGCCAAAGGAAGAAGCATACAACCTTTTCCCTTGGGGAGGTACTCTTGTGCATTCTAGCGCGCACCTTATGCAGATGGAAAAAGCTGGATTAAAGCACTATGATATAAGCGCATTATATGAAAATAATGTTTACTTTGTAGATAAGCTCAATAATTCACCAGATGTAGAAGATATAAATAATCTAATTAGCGCAAGAGGCGATAGTGGTACACTTAAACTCTATGGCACAATACCTGATAGCGATATAGGAATATTTAAATATTATAAATAAATCAGGCCATAAGCCTGATTTATTATTTTTCTTAATATAAAATTATAAATGTTTAGTTTAATTCTGATTGAATAATGCACTGATACTGTATGTTTTGTTGCAAGCAATAGCCGTAGGCAAAGCTGTATTCTGATACGAATGCTAGCAAGCTGTGGCAGTCTTCAAAGGCATCTTCGCCTATATTTGCAATAGATCCTGGCAAATTGATGTAGCTTAGCTCCTCACAGCCTCTAAAAGCCTTGTTGCCTATTGATGTGATCACTTCTGGTAGCACCACTTCAACAATATTGCTATTCTGGAATGCACCATCAGCTATGGAATCAACTAGCACACCATTTATTTTCTCAGGTATGCTTACCTTCTTTGACTTGCCCTTGTAGGCAGTGATGCTTACGCTGTTTGCACTTTGCGAGTATTCAAATTCACCAGAGATCTTTTTAGGCTTGGCTACAATATCATTGCTAGTCTCTTTTTCTTCGGGCTTTGGTGTAGCAGTGCTTACAGGCTCTGTCACAGTAGGCTCTTCTGTAATCTCTGGTGTATTCTCAACATCTGAAACAATAGGTTCTTCGGTTGGAACAACTTCCTGTGGCTCTTCTGCAAGTGCAGCACCACCACATATAATAAATATTGCTAAAAATATCAATAAAAGTTTCTTCATAACTCCCTCCGGAAAATATATCATAACATCGTTCGGCTCAGTGTCAAGGGGGCAAACTTTGCCATAATATACAAAATTAGCGAATTTAGAATTTGGAAACAATTGCAAAGAATGTTCGTAACAATTACTTAACATATTATAAACCATATCGTAACATATTGTCAAGTAATCCCCAAGATTGACATTTTTACATATAAGTATTAATATATTTTTTGAAGTGGGTGATTTATATTAAAACGGTAATGCTTATTGCAGGGGGCAGATGGCAGGTGCCTATAGCCAAAAAAATTAAGGAAATGGGCCATAAACTTATATGTAGCAATCTTTACCCCGATAGTCCTGCATTTAAATATGCAGATAAAACTTATGTTGCAGATGTTCTTGATAAAGAGAGCAATCTTAAATTTGCCAAAGAGAACAATATAGATGCAGTTGTTTCCGACCAAAGCGATATAAGTATGGAAACAGTAGCATATATTGCAGATAATCTTGGACTTGCAAGCAACGGGCCACAAATGGCTAGGCTTTTTCATAGCAAGATAGAGATGAGAAAGTTCTGCAAAGAAAAAGGCTTCCCAAGCCCTGATTTTAGAGAATGCAGGACAGTAGAAGATGCTCTTGATTTTTATAAGGGCAAGAAAACAATAGTTATTAAGCCTGCTAACTCGCAAGCTGCCAGAGGCTTTTTTAGAATAGATAGCCGAGAAGACATCATAAAGAATTTTGATGAAAGCCTTAGAAACGGCACTAGAGAGAAGATCGTAATTGCAGAAGATTTTATTGATGGCAGAGAATTTACCATTGATGGAATATTCATAAATGGCGTGCATCATAATCTTTCTACAAGCATCAAGACGCATTATCCCTTTGCAAATAACATAGCAAATGAAATCTACTTTACCCACAAGGATCTACGCTATGATATTGATGCCCTTATAGCACATGACAATGCTCTTATGAACGCAACTGGCGCGCGCATGGGCCTTACTCATAATGAGTATAAGTTCACAAATGGCGAGTTTGTGCTTGTTGAGATGAGCAATCGTGGTGGTGGCAACAATATTTCCGGTGTGGTAGATCCTCTTATGAGTGGTGTAGAGAGCATGAAGCTATACGTTCGTCAGGCTCTTGGTGAAGAAGTGAATGAGCTCACTCGTGGCCCACGCAAAAACAATGTAATGCTTAAATTCTTTGATGTAAGGGATTTTGGCAATGGCGATAGCTTCACCATACACGCAATTGAGGGGGTGGATGAGGTAGCGAAGCTCCCTGGCGTGGTAGAAATATATATAAATAATAAAGTAGGCGATGTAATGCACGATGCGAGCAACGGCGCCAACAGACCTGGATACTACATAGCCTATGGAGATAACAGAGAAGAGCTAGACGCTCTACATGAAAAAATTATGCAAACTATAAGGATATATTAGTTTGAGCAAAGACGACAAAGTTAAAATTGTCAACGCTTTCCTTGCGTTTATACTAGCAAGCCTTAGCGTTATGGCATACATATATTTTACAAGGCTCGGTATTTCATATCCCGTGCCTAAATTTTCTTCGCTAATGGGATTTACTATTGGTGATTGCATAGTGCTTGCATTAGCTTGCACTGGATATTATAGATTCCTTTCCAAAAAGCCAAAAATAGATATATTGCTTGTGCTTATATCGCTTATGCTTTCGCTGTGCGCCATGGCGCTAGGCGATATATATAGGTACGGAGGAGCGAGCCTATCAGCACATATAAAGAGCTCTTTATTTCTATATATTATCTCATTCATAGGCTTTTCATGCGCCATATACGTATTGCTATATGAGCTACTTTGCTTTGTGAGCGCCAATATCAACAAAAATAAAATCAATAAAAAAATAAATATGCTACTGCTTGCTTTGCCAATATTTGGAATATGGCTGGCAGGCTATTTTGTTTTTTTCTTTCCTGGTGGCATGCGCTGGGAGTCGGGCCTTGTGATAGGCTTTATAGAGGGTAGCTTTGCGCCACGTAAGGTGGCACCAGCATTCTATCAGCTGTTTATAAGCGCCTTTTATTACTTAGGGAAATGGCTCAAAAATGACACCATAGGCCTTGTATGCTACTTTGTATGCGTAGGCTTTATAGCTGCTATTGCTCAGGCTAGGCTTATTGCAAGGGCATTTAAGCTAAATATATCAAGGTTCTTTGTATACGCTTTTGTGGCACTTTGTGCGTTTAGTCCATTAGTGTTCATGCAAACATTTATTATCAGCTATGATAGCTTGCTTGCGATAGCCATGCTTTATTTTGTAATAGAGATTTACGATGTCGTTCATGAAGAATATAGCATAAAGCAAGCAATAAGACTATTTTTTGCTAGCTTCTTTCTTTGCGCATTTAGAAATATAGGGCTTGCGCTTTTGCTTGCGTTTATTATCGTTTCAGCAGCCTATTTCATAAAGCGTAAAAATGGCCTTGTGCTAATAGCCTCAATGCTAGTGTCTGGTTTGCTATTTTTCTACGGAAACTCCTTTGCCTTTAAACTTATGGGCATAGATAAAGAAGAGCAACTTGGCAATGCATCTGTTGCCTTGTATCAAATGGGATACACGCTTAATAAACATGGCTCATCTGCGCTTAATGATAGTGAAAAAAGCTTGCTTGCGCCCTATGTAGATATAGAAGCCATAGGTGGCAACTACTATCAGAATGTGTCTGACTCTGTAAAATATCAATTTCTATATCATGACGATCCGTATGTAAAGCAAGTTAAAGATGGTGGTGAGCAAGCTTTTTATTCTGTGTGGCGCTCGCTTGGCAAACGCTATCCCAAGGATTACGCTCTTGCCTTTATAAAGTCTTGCTACAAGTTTGTTATACCAGGCTTCTTTGAAGAAACTAATGACTGGGGTAGGTGGCAACACGCTCCAATGCATATAGATGGCATAGAGCTTATAGAAAGCTACAAGCCACTTATTCGTAGCAATGTGCAGACAAATGAGGGCAACGCTCTATTTGCAGGCTACACCACAATATATGGAGCCTTTATGAGCAGTGGATATATATTTATGACTATATTTATTTCAGCAATGCTTGTTGCTAGAAAGAAAGGGAATATAGTTCCAATGCTACCTGCCATGATATATTCACTTGGTATGCTATTTAGCCCTGTAAATGGCTGGCTTAGGTACGCAGTGCCAGCAGGCTTTGCCATACCTATTTGTATATTGCTACTATTTGGCGCATATAAGGAGAAAAACTATGAATAATAAAGATAAATCAAACATTTTGCGAGCAATATCGGCTTTTCTGCTAGCGTCTCTTGGAATGATAGCATATACCTATTCCACTCGCTTTAGTATAAACTTTCCTAAGGGCGCAAGCGATACGATAGGCTTTATGCCGGCAGATCTTATTTTTTTAATTGTGCTTACTGTGCTATATTTTAAATTTTTAAAGCACAAGGGTAAATTTAATATTGCTTTTGCAATTATTTCTTTAGTTGTATCGCTTACAAGCCTTATGCTCACCGATATATATAAATATCAAAAATATTTTTATCTGCTTAAAACTGTACCGGCCTTATATGTGATTTGCATATTTGGTTACGCGTTTATGTACTATGCAGCTCTTTGCTTTGTTGATGAGCTCTTGCAAAAAAATATATCACAAAATGCTTTTACTAAAGAGTATAAGCCTATAAAACTTGCTCTAACTCTAATGCTGGCTAGCTTGCCAGTCTATGCAATAATGTTCCCTGGCTCTGTACGCTTTGAGGCTGGGCTTACAATAGGCATGATAAGTGGTGATTTTCAGGCAAGATATATTGCTCCTCCGTTTTGGAAGGCCTTTATAAGTGTGTTTTATCACATAGGCAAGGTCTTAGGCTCTGATACTTTAGGGCTTGTGATCTATTTTGCCGTAGTAGGTTTTGTATCGTTCTATGCACTTGCGCTTATTATCATTCGCGCTGCCAAGCTAAATATAAATAAGCACATACTAATATTTTTTATAATATTTACTGGCTTTAATCCATATTTGATACTAAAGACCTATACCATGAAATATGATGCTCTGATTGCAATAGCCATGCTATATTTCGCAATTATGCTCTATGATATGGTTGTTGAGCACGATGAATTTATAAAGCCGTCTAGGCTTATAGCACTTGGTATTATTTCATTTGCAGTATGTGCATTTAGGAGTGCAGGAATTAATATATTGCTTATAACTCTGTTGTTTGTGGCAATATATGCTATAAGACGTTTTGCAAAGCGAGGGCTGTATATCATACTTAGCCTTGTGCTTGGCGCATCCATATACCTGTCTAGCGCATATTTTATAAATAAATCGCAAAATCTGCCTAATTACAATACACTGGGTAATTATGGAGTAGCCTTGCAGCAGATGGGATATACCCTTCAAAAACATGGCACAGATGCTCTTACAGAAGAAGAAAAGTCCGAGCTTTCCAAATTTATGCTCCCCACTGCATTTGAGATGCACTATAAGCCAAATATTGTAGACAACATACTGGTTAATATAGAAGGCCCTTGGACGGATGAAGAACTTAGTACAGAAAACAGACATAGACTACTTAAGGTATGGAAAAGCCTTGGCAAGCGCTATCCAAAGGAATACGCAACGGCATTCTTTATGAATAGCAATAGATTTATTACGCCAGGATACTATGATGATACAGACCTATTTGGCTCATATTATCACCAAAGCCTCACAATGGACTCAATTCCCGATAGCTACAAGCCATTCAGACATGGTAAAGACTGGCAAAATAGCCTTGAATACTTCAAATATATCGCGGGCTATGTAAGCGTGTATGGCGTATATATGGGCTGTGGATATATCAATATGCTGCTGCTAGTTATGGCATACATAATACGGCGCAACAAATGCAGTTTAATTCCAATATTGCCAGCTATATTCTATGCGATAGGCACATTGTTTTCTCCAGTAAATGGTTGGATAAGATACCTAACTCCAGTAGGATTTACTATACCACTTGCAATGCTTTATACGCTTTACAGCTATAAAAATTTTAGGAGCAAATAAATGAACGATAAAAAGACTCAAAATATCATATATATAGTCATTAGCTTTGTTATAGCAAGCTTGGGTATGATGGCATACATATATTCTTCACGTACAAGCATTGCCTATCCTGAATATATAAGCCTTGCAATAGGCTTTACCCCTGTTGACTTGCTTGTGCTATGTGGAGTTACTAGGCTTGTGTATATGTATATAAGTGGCAAGCGTGAGTTTAATATAGTTGCGCTTATATGCGCAGTGATCTCTGCAGCGCTTTCATTATATATGAGGGAGTTTTTTGATAAGGGCATTATACTAAAGCTTATTGGCGAGGCACCTTTATATTTTGCAATATTGCTTTTGGGATTTGCTATGCTTTATTATGTATTCTTTGCATTTTTAATCAGAGAATCCCATAAGCTAAATTTCAATTTAAATAGCATTATTGCAGGTGTATTTAGCCTGTGCTTTCTTGTGGCATACAGATATACCCATAGAGATGATATATCATCTCTGCTCTCTTACATAAAGAGCTTCAACCTATTTGAAGTTATTATTGTATATGCTGCCTATCATCTTTATTATAGCTATATCTGCACCAAATTTAAGTTTAGAACACTATATTTGCTTACGGGTCTGGTATTTGCTATCACCAATGTTATACTTAACGATACCTACAAGCATCAGCGCTTTTTTTACTCGCTTGCAAATAACACCATACTATATATAGCAACTCTTGCCATATACACGCTTAGCTTTTACGCTGCAATAAGCTACATTATGGCATATTTAGAGCTTAATGCTGACGGCGCATCAAAGCCTATAAAGCCTTTCTTGCTTGCGTTTAAAATACTTTTGCTCTGGACTCCTATATACCTACTTTTTTACCCTGGAGCTATATCTTGGGAAACTTCTTGGGTAATAAACAACATCATAGATATAGGCAATCCACGAGCCTTTGCTCCACCATTCTATCAGCTGTTTATCAGCCTTTTTATAAGGCTTGGCAGAGCAATGAGCAACGATACATTGGGTATAGTGGTTTATTTTGTTGTGGTAGGCTATATAAGTGCGCTCGCTATGGCTATGATAATAAATCGCGCTGCAAAGCTGCAGCTAAGCCGTGGAGTTATGCAGTTTGTATATATTTTCTGCATAGCCAACCCCTTTATTATACTAAAAACCTTTACTATGCAGTACGATACGCTTATGGGCCTTGCAATGCTGTATTTTTCAATGCTTATATATGATATTATTTTGGAGGGCAGAGATTTCGTAAATCTTAAAAATATCTTGCTGCTCTTTGTTTCAGGCTTTGCAGTTTGCATTTTTCGCAACGTTGGCAAGGTGCTTATTGTTGTGTCTGCAGTTTCGCTTGGCATATATGGCATAAAGAAAGTTGGCAAAAAGGCTATTTACTGTGTGCTTTCGCTGGTAGTGGCGCTAGTTGTGTTTTTAGCTAGCAACTCATATCTGCTTAAAGCTATGCACTATGATGAAGATGATAAGCTTGCCAACTTTGCTATACCACTTCAGCAGATGAGCCTTGTGCTAAAAAATAGGGGAGTGGAAGCGCTTACTGATGCAGAATACGACACGCTAAACTCATTCATAGATCCAAAAAAATTTATAGAGAAATGGGATTCAAACAAGATAGATGCAGTAAAATATGAGATGGAAAGCTATTGGGAGGGCAAGTGCCTTTCTGAAGAAAATTTCCAAAAGCTTAAATCCGTATGGCTCAGCTTGGGCAAGCGCTATCCTGTAGACTATATAAAGGCCTTTGTTGGCTCGTCATATCTATACTTTGTGCCAGGGCACTTTGATAATTACTATCTATTTGAAAACTACGATCATCAAATATATCGTTCAAGAGATTCCCACTCCAATCTTCAGCATGCTCGCTACTCTATGAGTAAGGAAAGAGCAAGAGATCTTGCACTAAACTCTGCGCTTATGGGCTTTACAACGCTGTTTGGACTATATATGTCGGCAGGCTTTGTTCAGCTAGTAAATCTATTTATATTTTTCTTCGCAAAGCAAAGAAAGGTGCCTATTATATGCTTGCTCCCAGCAGTAATATATGCGCTTGGAACAGTGTTCTCTCCAGTAAATGGTTGGATACGCTATATTACACCGTCTGCCTTTGTTACCCCGTTATTTATACTCTATGTGCTTTATGCCATAAAGACAGATAAGAGCAGAGGTAGCATTACCTTGCACCTTGATGAAGTATAAAATACATATTTTTGAAAAATATTGCTCCCAGCATAAGCTTGGGAGCTTTTTGTTTATAGGATTTAAACTTTTTCAGTCCTTTGGAAAAAGAATAAAAGTACAGCAAGCTAGAAATCAATAAAGAAAAAGCTCAGCTTTCGCTGAGCCTTTTGGAAAAAGAATAAAAAAAACATGAAAGGAAAAATAAAAAATGAAAACAAAAAAATGAAAACAAAAAAACGACAAATTAAACAACAAAAAACAAAAAATAAACAATAAGGAACTAACATAAATAATTCTATACAATAATATAATATTTGTCAAGTAAAAAATAAAAATTATACAAAAATATTTTTTATCTCATAAACTTGTAGAATTTGTATCTTAAAAAAGTAAAGCTTTATAAAATTTAATATAAAACACCCAAAATAAAAATTTATTTTTGCTCTTAAAGTAGCTTGATCAGCTGCTTTAAGGGCATTTTTATTTTTGTTTTATACAAGTGTAAAAAATTTCAATTGATAGAATATATCTGGAGGTGCTTATGAACGCTATTTGTGAAATAAGACAGGGCAAAAAGGCAGTGCTTTTGGCAGACGAAAGCATTCAAGCTGTAAAACTCGCTCTCTATAAGCTAGGCTACGAGGGGAGCTTTTCTAGGGCAATAGAAGACTTTCGCTGTGTGAATGAGCTTGCTAGCTTGCCTTATATTGATAAAAACACACTTCTTGCCATAGAGCGCCAGCTTGGCAAAAAGATAAGTGCCTACACACATTACTACGCTATAAATAACAATAAAGAAATCATAGTAGAAGAGTTTAAGAAAAATCATTTTAGAGATGTATTTGATAAAAAGCCTGTAAATGCGCAGATACTGGGCCCTGCAGATAGCTTTTCCAAAAGGCTCATAAGGCTTGCCAAAGGAGAACTTGGCAATAAATTTAAAAGAGATAGCTTTCTAGATCTTTTATTTAAAAAGGTGGGAATAATAAAAAATAACCCTGAAATTAACATAGAGTATTTTTTGCAAAATACCGAAATGCATTTCACAAGAGCCATAAGCAAACTAAAACTAGACGAAAGTAGTAGGCTCATAAGCCGATCTGGCCTTGAGTTCTACACTGCAGAAAGGGGTGATATATTCTTATTTTTTGAAAATGCTTGCATAAGATATGCCATAGTTGAAAGCGCCTTGGCAGATGACTTTATCACTTTTCAGCTTGATAGTAGCAACACACTTGTAAAAGTAAAGCACAATATGAATGAGGACTGCATTATAGGCTTTGCCAAAGCTTTTGCATAAATCCCCACTTTGTGTAAAAAATAGGGAACAACCCTAATAAAAGGAGAAATATGGAAGAAAATACACCACTTGAAGTACAAAATATAGAAGACAATACTAAAAATATGGGTACAGAACCCACATTTATAGAAAACGAACAGAAGGCAATAATTGACGCTCTACTGCTTTCCGAAAAGGAAATGAAAGAAAGTTATGAGAGTTTTGAACTAGAAAAAGAGCTTGAAAGCGATAGATTTTGCGAGCTGCTTGCTAGTGGAGTTGCTATGCGAGATGCCTATGAGCTTTGCCATGCAGAAGATATTTTTAATTCAAAGCTTGAAAAAGAAAAGCAAAAGTGGCTTGCCGAACTAAAGCAGAATCTTGCAAGACCAGAGGAGGCAGCAGCACATAGCGATAGTCACGGCGATATTTCGCTATCAATGAGCAAAAAACAACGTGAGGAGCTTATTAGAAGAGCCGAGCGTGGAGAAATAATTAGATTATAAAGGAGATAATATGAACACTACTGAAACCCTATCACCACAGATGCAGACCTTTTATGAAAAAACACTTATAGACAATGCCGAGCCAAAGCTTGTATATGATGCCTTTGGTGACAAGTACCCTATCCCCAAAAACAATGGTAAAACTATACAGTTTAGACGCTATTCCAGTCTTCCAAAGGCAAAAAAGCCACTTACCGAGGGCGTAACACCAGAGGGCAGAGCCATTGAAGTTACTGCCAAAACTGCTCAGGTGGATCAGTATGGCGACTATGTTGTGCTTAGCGATATGCTAAAGCTTAGTGCCATAGACAATAATCTTGTGCAAGTTAGCAAGCTACTTGGTTCACAGGCTGGCAGAACTCTAGACAGCATTACAAGAGATGTGCTTTGCGCCGGTACAAATGTAATGTATATGCCAAATAAAGACGGCGAAACACTCTCTCGCTATCAACTTGATAAAACTTCCTTGCTTACTCCCGAAGTATTCCATAGGGCTGCAGCTCAGCTTAATGCTATGAATGCCGATACTATTGATGGTAGCTATATTGCTATCGTGCATCCCTATACTGCCTATGACCTTATGAAAAATCCTGAATGGATGGATATACATAAGTATGCTCAGCCTAAAAATATTTATGAGGGTGAAATTGGAAAGATAGGTAATGTGCGCTTTGTAGTATCAAGCGAGGCAAAAGTATTGCGTAGCAAAGACCTTGCCGACACAAGGACCTTATCCGTTGCCAGCGTAAACGGTGCCACGATCACAATCAGCGAAAGCGTAAAGGATATTACAAGCCTTGTAGGTAGAAAAATATCCATAGGCGATAGCATTGCCAGCATAGAAAGCGCATCAGGAAAAACTATTACACTTGATAAGTCCATCAGCGCAAAGCAAGGCGATATTATATATCCTGCCGAAACTGGCAAGGGTGGAATATCTTGCTTTATAACCCTTGTGCTTGGCGCCCATGCCTATGCCACAACAGAAATAGAGGGTGGTGGCTTAAAGCATATCATAAAGCAGAATGGCTATGGCGAAGATCCTTTAAATCAGCGTGCTTCTGTAGGCTGGAAAGCCACAAAGGCAGTTATGCGCTTGGTAGAAGAATATATGATTCGTATTGAGAGCGCCAGCGAATTTTCCGAAGCAGAGGGCAACTGATGATATATGTTTTTATAAATCAAAGGCTATTTAAGGTGCAAGGTGGTGTAGCAAAAAGGTGTGGCTGCAGAGATATTGGATCTCTGCGCCACAGTTGCCAGATAATTCATGCTATGCCTGTTAAAAAAACAAAATTTATTGAAGAATTAAATATCTATTCCGAAAAAAGTGCCTATATATATTGGTATTTCCTTGGCTCAGGACAAAGAGTGCTTATAAGCGAAAGGCAAATGCGCAAGGCGTTTATTGATGGAGATTTTTCCAAAGAGCATAGGACGCTTGTGGGTAAAAATATATTTATTGTGGAGGACGTATTATGAAAATGAGAACAATAATGCTATTTAAAGATGGAGATCGCTACCAAGATGATGTCTTTGTGGCAGTAAATGGTAAAAGCTACCTAATTCAAAGGGGAGTGGAAGTAAAGCTACCATACTTTGTGGCAGAAGTGCTTGAAAATTCACAGCTACAAGAGCAGGCAGCCAAAAAAACAGTACAGGATATACGAGAGCGCTACTTTAATAGCGTTAGCAGATGAGTAGCTCCAGACTAGATGAGCTTGATATATTTGTAAGGCGACTTGCAAGAAGGCTGGATACTTCTCTGCAAAACATAGATGAGCAGAACTTCAGCAACGATTATATAGCAAGAATAGAGCAAAAAGATGGCACTATTGAAAGCCTAGGAGCAAGCCTTGATAGCGTAAAAAATGCCAAGATAGGCGAAGCTCGCATAATGGATGCAGCAATATCCTCTGCCAAAATAAAAAGGGCAGCGATAGAATCAGCCCATATAAAAGATGGAGCCATAGGCACAGCGCAAATCCAAGCTGCTGCCATAGGCACAGCAAATATTCAAGATTCAGCCATAACAAATGCCAAAATAGCAGAGCTTGCAGTAGATAGTGCCAATATACGCGATGGAGCGATAAACTCTGCCAAGATAAAGGACGCAGCTATCACAAGCGCCAAGATAGCAAGGCTTGCAGTAGATACTGCCAATATAGCCATAGGAGCAATAAAGCAGGCGCTTATTGCAGATGGAGCAGTAGGCTCTGCACAGATAGCAGACGCTAGCATTACAGATGCCAAAATAGTAGAGCTTACTGCAAATAAGATCACAGCTGGAGTGCTGGAGGTCGCAAGGCTTGTTATCACGGGCGAAAATTCCATAGTGCAAGCTATAAATGCCGAAAATAATACTTCCGAAAAGTCATCTTCCACAATAGATGGAAAGGCTATCACCAAGCGCAGCATAACAGCCGACAATATAGTCGCTAGCTCCATTACTGGCAAAGAAATAGCCGGCAATACTATCACTGCAAATAATATACTCGCAAATACTATTACGGGTGAGCAAATAAAGGGCGACACCATAGAGTCAAGACACCTTAAAGCTGGCATTATCACAGCCGATAAGCTTGAAAGCAATATTGGCGCTGGACTTGATATATCAAGCAATGTGTCAATCATAAACAAGGTAAGTACAGGCGACTTAAATTCAAGGCTTGGCACTATCACAGAGCAGACTATGAGCTATATTCAGCAGGAGGTTAAAACCCTTGCCTCAGATATAGAAGAAAATGCAGATGCGCTTGAAGCCTACAAAAAAGAGGTGCGCGTATGGCAGAGATTTAGCGAGCAAGGCCTTGAGCTTGGTAGGAGCGATAGCCCTTTCAGCGTTCTGCTTTCAGCACAAAGGCTCAGCTTTAGGCAAAATGGAGCCGAGATAGCATATTTTGCAAATAACAAGCTATATGTATTGCAAGGCGAATTTAGCAACTTGCTTACAATAGGCGATAGTGAAGACGGCTACTTTGATTTCATGGCGAAAAATAAAGGCCTTACTCTAAAGTTAAGGGGATAAATATGACAAATATAGTAAAACTTAATCCATGTTGGTGCTTTCCTAGAGATGGAAAAGGGCAGAGCCTATATCTTAGTGGAGTATATAATTTAACTCACAAAGATAATCTATGCGTATATTTCTATGTAGGCTTTGCAAATAAAGACTACTATACAGATATCAAAAACGCCTACTATATAGGCCCCGATACACAAAAGGCCACCTTTACAAGCGTGGAAGCATCCGAATTTGGAGCAGAAGCAACAGCGCATATTAGCAATATTAGCAATTTGCGACTTACTATGAGCATAAGCATTGATTGCGACGGCGAGCATCTAGAAAAAGAGCTTGGAGCAGCGCAGGAAGTGATGAGCTTCACAGTGCCAGAAGAGTGGGTGGATATAGTAAAAAACTCAGATAGCGAGTATGTTTCACTAAAATTACAAAGCTGGCAGGGCGAAGTGCTATTTGGCGAAGATATCAAGCAGATTAAGCTTTCCGTGCCAGAAAGCATTGTACCAGTAATAGACGATATCGAGCTTTCGCCACTTAACAATAAGGTGCCTAGCTCTAAAGGTTACTTTGAACGCATAGGCAGAGTAAAAGCTACTGTAAAGGCCCATGCAACAAGGGGAGCAAGCCTTGCAAATATTAGCATAAATGGTGTATCCACAGTAAAAGAATTCAATAACACATATATATTGTTGTCCGATATTTTACAGCAAAGTGGAAACACCGATATAACTATATGCGCTATGGATACAAGGGGCAGAAAGGCGATAGCAACTCGTAGTATAAAGGTAAAGCCATACTTTTTCCCTTATATGACTGATGCCAAGCTTGTACGAGCCAATTCAAGTGGCAAAATTGCAAATGAGGGCCTATATGCAAAGCCAATAGGCGAAATAAGTGTTTCTCCAGAGTTTCAAGCAAACTTAAAACTATTTAATAAAGATATTGAGTGTGAAAAAACAAACGGCGTATTTGGGTCTTTCCCAATAGAAAGTAGCTTTGAGCTTCAGCTTGTGCTAAGCGATGGATACTTTGAGGCCCGATACAACCTTTTACTTGATAGCGCCTACTGCTTAATGAATGTGCAGGAAAACGCTATTGCCATGGGTGGCTATGCTCATGAACCTGGCTTTGAAGTCTATATGCCACTTGCCAGTAAACTAAAAAATAAGATAATGTCTACCCTTGCTGAAGGACTAGACTATCACACAGTAGCCTTAAGCGACTCAAGCTATGATGATGAAAATCTATACAGCACAAGATTGCAAAGTGACGGCAATATATTTTGGATAGATGAGAGTGCCGAAGTTTACAGCATTACAAGGGCAGAAGGTAGCATAGAGCTGCGCTCAAACCAAAATTTGCAAGGCAAAAAGCTAAATATCATTAGCATAAAAAATAGCGATATGCTTGTATTTATAGGCCTATCGCAAAAGCAAACAGATATTTTAATAAATACTAATATTGCAAATAAATCAAATCTTATAGGCAAAGCTTTGCAGGATGGGACTGTGGTATTCAAAACTGATAGAGTGGAGTGTAGGCCACAAAGCACATCAAGAAAACTGATTGCAACAAAAGAAATAGATATAACAAATTACAGCAGAGTGAGAATGTATGGAAAACTATTGTGGGAATATGAATATGCTCAATATGCGGCACATTTTGGAATATTAAAGCCAGAGATACTAAACGATATAAATTCAACAAACCCAAGTAATGCGTTTACAGTTATGAAAAGGCTAACGGGACTAGATGAAAACAATTTCTTAGAAATAGATATAAGCCAAGTAAACGGTATGCAGCACATAGGCGCATTCGGTATAGCCAGTTGGGATACATACAAATTTGAACTATTAAGGTAGGTGCTTAATGAAAATATACATAGATGAAGATTTTAAATGCTATGCAGAGTCTGCAGATGGCTTAAGAGCGTGCGAAAGCGCATTCTTTGATGGCAAAGGCAAGCGCCTTATACGTGGATATAGGTATCTACCACAGGGCGAAAAATGGGTGCGAAGCGATGGTGTAACGTTTTATGGGGAAATGATAGTGCCTATTGAAGACCCTGCCATACTTCAGCTATATGACGAGCAAGAAAAAATACGCGATAGCGTCACTGCAAATAGCGAGTACATAGTACAAAAAGAATTGGAAAAGGCTATGGAAAATATAAAATAATTTTAGGAGGAATAAATGTTATACGAAGTTTTAAAAAAATTAATTGCCCTAAAGGGATTAAATGAAGAGCTTAGAGATAAGATAGATCTGCTCTTTGCACTTAATAGACTTAGCGAGGAGCAGTATAGGAGCCTTGTTGTTGAGTTACGATAGAGATAAAGCAGCCAAATATGCGCTTGAAAACATTGATGCTTGGGATACTACACAGTTTCCCGAATACGATACAGATAACAGCAAAAACACTAGCGATTGCGCCAATTTTGTAAGCCAATGTCTTTACGCTGGTGGCGCCATGATGAAAAGGTCAGAAGACAGGTACTCCGACTGGTGGTGCCATAATCTCCATAAGGGTAGAGCATGGGCAGGTGCACAGTCTTTAAGACTTGCTCTAAAGAAAAATAGTATATCTGGCATAAAAGCAGTATCACAGAGTGATCCTTCTGGACTTTTAAGGGGAGATATTATATTCACTCCAATACGAGCAGATAGATTCAAGCCCAAAAATTTTATGAGGGCCGGCCATGTTATGATGCTTGTAGAAGATTTTACTGGAGAACTTATAAAGGTCTGCCAAAGGGGTTGCCCAAAGGAGCAAAGGATTGCATACAAAAAGCCTGATAATGCAAATATGATCTTTTATCATATAGAGTCAGATAATAACAACACCTTAAACAGCACTACAAACATAGAATATAGACTAAACGATATAGAGCAAAGGCTTACAACCATTGAAAATCGTTTAAAAGAGAGGACAATATGAGCTACATACTTTCGCAGATAGAGTCTGCAAAGCCTATTAGACAATATAAATATAAAGAACAGATACAAAAGGCGATAGACGAGCTAAAGAATAGAAGCTTTAGATATGATGCAAGCGATGACCCAGAGTATAGACGATTTTCTCAAAGGTCAATGCGCCGTGCAAGACGAGCCATGGAGGATACTCTTGCCAAGGGCATGGAGCTTAGTGGTTCAAGGCTTAGTAGCTTTGCACAAGGCCTTGCACAGCAGCGCTACAATGAGGGCATTGCAGATATTGACAAGATAATACCAGCCCTTGAAAAGATCGCCCTTGATAGATACAACAGTGAGGGCAAGTCACTAAGCGATAGCCTAGATGGATTAAGGGGCCTTGATAGCCTAGAGCAAAGGGAATATGAGCAGCTGCTATCAGCATGGAATAAAGATAGAGATTACTATTTCAAAAAGCAACAGGCAGAGCTTGCTCGCCTTGATAGGCTCAATAGTGCAAAAAAATCTTCTGGCAGAGGTGGAAGAAGACGAAAAACTCAAAGCTTTAGAATAGAAATGAAAAGCCACCCAGGCTCACTAAGGCGCATTGTGCCAGGGAGAAAGCTAGCATGAGCATTAAAGATATTATAAATGAGTTTGACTCGATAAAGGTAAATACCATAAGCTTAGAGCAAAAGCTCCAATGGATAGAAGACCTTGAAAATATAGCTCGTCTATCTGTGCTAGATGGCTATGAAGATATAGATAGGCGAGCGCTAGGCAAAGAAAGCCTTGATAAAGAGCCTCTTATAAAGCCTCCGTTCCAAAGGTTATATATACTTTATATGCTAGCCATGCTTAGCTTTGAACTGGATAGCACAGATGAGTATAATTCCTATGTAGATGGCTATAACTATGAGATGGCACGATTTATGGACTATGTAACCAGAAGTAAGAATGTAAAAAAATCCGAAAAAATCGGATTTAATAAGTAATAATAAGCCTTATTGTGCTTTGCTTGCTTGACTCAATATCTAAATTTAAATAAAATAATGTTTACTATACTATGTGCCAAGAGGAATTTGATGCGTAAAATTGCTAAAACATTACTTGCTTTCCTATGCATTGTGCTAGTTTGTGCTATATCACTTGCAGAAGACCTATCATATAAATTTATAGATATACAAAGAAAAGATAACTTGCCTTATACTACCCCAAAGGGTGCAAACCAAATAGAAATAAGCACAACTCGTTACGCTGCCAATTTTGCAGAAGTAAAAAGCTATGCGCCAAACGCTGTTGCCTATCTTTTTCAGAGCAACACAACTATAAATCAGCCAATTGTTAGCACCGATAGCAAAGATTTTTATCTTAATCATAGCTATAATGGTGGCAGCAGCTCCATTGGTACGCTTTTTGTAGAAAAAGGTAGCAAGTTTTCGGACGAAGTAACATATATATATGGTAGGAATAACAGTGAGAGCAATAATATCCTATTTAGTAGTCTGCATTTATATAAGGATCCAAACTATTATAGGCAACATCCTAGCCTTTACTTGCTTACGCCAGAGGGCGACTATAGATTAGACATATTTGCTGGAATAAAAGAGAGAAATAGCTTAAAAGCAAACATGCCAACAACCTTGCAAGAAACATTAAAAAATATAGGAGAAAATTCCTTTATAAAGCCTTATGCTAAATGCCTACCAAAGTCAGACGATTCAATAGCTGTACTTGTGTCAGAAAATCTGCAGGGTATAGGCAATAGATATCTTATATATGCACGCAAAAGACCTATTGCATATAAAGATTGCAGTCTACAACTAGTAAATAAAGCAGAGATGGACGAAAAACGCACTCAAAATAAGATCGTCACTTATAAAGGACTCAAAAATGTGGTTCTGTATGCGCAAAATGATGAACTATGGGCAAGAAGTAAATTTGAGAGCGTAAATTCCAAAAAGCGTAGACCATTTAGAGATGGAGGTTGTGGGCCAACCTCAGTAGCCAATGCAATCGCAAACATTCTGGATAAAAAAGACCTACTAAAGCTTAAAGCAATAGCAAAAAACGAAGATGGCTATGTTTTTAGCAGCGACTCAGTAAACGATACATTTTGCAAAGATAGACATAAACTGTATCGCATAGAGAGCGAAGACGAGTTTTTACGCTATTTGCCAATGGTTATTGCTGGAATTTCCACAGGCAATAATGTTTGGGGCCTAAATGCTAGGGGTAGCCACTATGGTAGCAACCTTATATACTTGCCTAAGCTTTGCGATACGCTTGGAATAACTATTGAAAAGGCAACGAGCCGAGAGGACGCTATAAAGGCTATACGTGCCGACAAAACTGTTGCCATATCCACAGTAAGAGGCAGACCATTTACAAGGGGTAGCCACTTCCTGCTTTTGCTTGGGGCAGATGATGAATATGTATATGTTATAGATTCCTTTAGACGCGATAACTATGAGGAGTTTAACGCTCAAGATATACTGAACGTAGTTACTCCCGGACTTTTGGCAATAAAGCATGAAGATGTAGAAAAATGTGGCTTTATGTCCATCTACATACTGCACAAAAAATAATATGAACGAATACACTCACATAAAACGCAACTTTGATGCTCTATATGATTCACTATCCAGTATTTTGATACTTGGTAGCTTTCCATCAGTAAAATCAAGACAAGCAGCCTTCTACTATGGGCATCCACAAAATAGATTTTGGAAACTAATGTCTATGCTGCTTAACTGCGATATTCCAAACGATATAGATTGCAAAAAAGCCATAATACTACAAAATCATATAGCGCTTTGGGACACCATTGAGGAATGCGACATTATAGGCTCGTCAGATAGTAGCATAAAAAATGTTGTACCCGTAGACATAGCTCGCATAATCAACGCAGCCAATATCAAGGCCATATTTTGCAATGGCAATGCCTCATACAATTTATTTATGAAATATCTATATCCCATTTGTAAAATAACCCCAGTAAAGCTCCCATCTACAAGCCCTGCCAACGCTGCATGGTCGCTATCTCGCCTATATGATGCATGGAGCAATGCGCTGTCGCCGTATATAAAAAATGAGCCACAGGCTCATTAAAAATTATCCATTCCCCTTCTGTGTAGTTAGTATACAGTTTTCAAACTCTACAAAATTTCCCTCATAGTTAAGCAAGTGAATTTTGTCGTCTGGACTGCTCATTGGCTCGCTGAAAAGGAATTCACCGTCAACACTATATACATTTATTTTGGAATTCTTATTTATGGGCATGGCGATAGAGTACTTATTATCTGCATCGTATGACTGAATGCCTACGAATATCCTACTACCAGTTTTTAGCCATTCTTGTTTTTCACCCTTACAAGGATATACATATAAATTTGGGCTAAATTCCACATTACCCTTTTGTAGGTACACTGTATAGAGTGTGCCATCCTTTATAAGATATTCTTTGTCGCCTTGCCTTATAAATGCGCTTGACCCACTTAAATTTTCACATACATATAGTCCGGGGCAGATTACATTGTTGTCATCAATATCACACTTTGGCAAAAGCTCGTCTTTCTCTATAACCTCAATATCCTTTGTTTTTACATAGCCTATATATGCATCGCTAAATAGTCTTATCTGTGTCCAGTTTTCGTCTTGGGCAAGTATGGGATGCGATATTCCAGCCATCTTTTGGTTTGGGTCTTCAAAATTTATTGAGGGCTTGCTATTCTCGCTTGGTAGTTCATAAACTTCGGCTCCAGTTTTCAGCTTAGCATATTTGCTTGGACAAATAGATGTATAGTTATCCATGTAATCGATCTCAGCCACTTCAAAATTGTTCTTTATTATCATTTCTCTTTCGGGCACTATTGTTTGCACCACTGCATAACCATCGCTTTTGACATCAAATATCTCAAACTTGGCCCCCTTTGGCATGGTGCATAGCTCTTTGCCATCAATGTCATATAATACAGTAGATTCAGTAATTTGGAGCATAGGCCTACCAGCATACGCGGTACTTATCAAAAGCATAAATGCAAAAGCAAATGCAAGTAGTTTTTTCATAATTCCCTCCTTTGTAAATTTCTTTGTATATCTTTAGTAGCATAAAAAATGTTGTGCTCGTAGACATAGCTCGCATAATCAACGTAGCCAATATCAAGGCCATATTTTGCAACGGCTATGCCTCATACAGTTTATTTATGAAATATCTATATCCTATTTATAAAATAACCCAAGTAAAGCTCCCATCTACAAGCCCTACCAACGCTGCATGGTCGCTATCTCGCCTATATGATGCATGGAGCAAGGCGCTGTCGCCGTATATAAAAAATTAGGCTCATTATCCATTTCCTGTCAGTGTATCCATTACACAGTTTTCAAGCTCTACAAAATTTCCCTCATACTTAAGTAAGTCAATTTTTTCGTCTGGACTGATAATTGGCACACTGAAAAGGAACTCACCGTCAACACTATATACATTTATTTTGGAATCCTTATTTATTGGTATGGCGACAGGGTAATTATTATATGCATCGCATGACTGAATGCCTATGAATATCCTACTACCAGTTTTTAGCCATTCATGTTTTTCACCCTTGCAACGATATACATATAAATTTGGGCTAAATTCCACATTACCCTTTTGTAGGTATACTGTGTAGCATGGGCTATCCTTTATCAAGTATTCTTTGTCGCCTTGTCTTATAAAGGCGGTTGAGCCACTTAAATTTTCGCATACATATAGTCCTGGGCATAGCACATTGTTGCCATCAATATCACACTTTGGCAAAAGCTCGTCTTTCTCTATAACCTCAATATCCTTTGTCATTATATAGCCTATATATACATCGCTAAACACTCTTATCTGTGTCCAGTTCTCATCTTGGGAAAGTATACGATACGATATTCCAGCAATCTTTTGGTTTTTGCCATCAAAATTTATTGATGGCTTGCTGTTCTCGCTTGGTAGCTCGTAAATCTCGGCCCCAGCTTTCAGCTTGGCATATTTGCCTGGATAAATAGATGAGTAGTTTTCAATGTAGTCAATATCAACTACTTCAAAATTGTTCTTTACAATCATTTCTCTTTCAGGTTCTACTGTGTGTACCACTACATAACCCTCGTTCTTTACATCAAATACGCCAAATATGGCTCCCTTTGGCATGGTGCATAGCTCTTTGCCATCCATATCATACAATACAGTAGATTTAGTAATCCTAAGCATAGGATTACCAGCATATGCAGTACTTATCAAAAGCATAAATGCAAAAGCCAATGCAAGTAGTTTTTTCATAATTCCCTCCTAATATAAATTTCAATTTACTTTGTATATCTTTAATTGTTAAGTTAGTTTTTCTTATTATACATAATTATTAAATATTTTTCAAAAAATATTTACTCTGCGTTGAATAATAAAAAATCGCATTATTTCTCAAGCTGCTTAGTATGCTTTCAAAAAACATTTTTTAAAAAGCATAATTTATTCAGAAAAAAGCCAAAAATTTGTATAAAAATATTGTAACTTTGTAATATTTATGTTACAATGATGTTACAACTTGGAGGCTGCGATGAAGAAGATTTTTTGTTTTATGCTCTGTCTTATGATATTTGCGAGCGATGCTTGCGCAGAGAGTATGAGCACATATTTAAATATTATAGAAAAGCATATAAATAATAGGGCGCGCGTTGTGCCTTCTGATAATATGGATTATAATGCAGAGCTGTTATTTAATTTTCAGGATGGCAGCCTTCTTCTGTGCGAAAAGAATGGTGATTGCTATGCATGGGAAAATGTAAACTACAATGCAATGTATTCAGTTTGTGAAGAAATTTTGCAGAATTACTCAAGCTATGGCGATAAGCTCTGCGTAAATGTGCTACGCAAGGGAGAAAATAGCACCTATGGCATAGTTAGTGAAGAAGACGCCCAAAACTACCTAGATATTCTGAACCTAGCAAAGCAAGATAAATAGAAAATCAATTATTGAGGTGTGAATGAAAAAGTTCTTTTCAATTTTATTTGTTGCAATATTGATACCATGTCTTATTGCTTCTGCCACAAGCTTTGAAAATATGCAAAAATTTAGCATGGAAGAGCTTGGGGGTATAATTACTGGAGTATGCTATGCAAGTGATGGCAGCTACTGCGTATATGGAGATAGCGCTTATACGATAATAAATGGAGAAGAGCGTAACAACTTTACCATAGAGCATCCAAAAGTAAGAAAAAACATGCCTCATATAAGGGGCGTTTTTGAACGTGATGGAGAGTATGTGGCCATAGTGTACGATAGCTATGAACGTAAGAGCTACTATGTAAGCGACCTTGGCAGTGGCGATGAGCAGTATGGAAAGCTAAGAGAAAACGTATTTGAAAAAGGCGCCATGTCGCCCGATGGTCTGCTGGTTACTGGACAAAAAAATGGCTTGCTTTGGATAGGGCTACTTGCGCAAGATGGCTCAATACGTTGGGAGCAACTTGGCTTTGCAAGTGGATTCTTCTTCCAGACCTGCGCCTACTATAATGGCAATTACTACACTGTATCACGCCATCACAGGCTCCCACTTATGCTTGTAACTGTGTTTAATGAGAAGGGCAAAAGAATATATAATGAGCAGTATGATCTTAAAGAAATGCTTGGCATGACCAAAAAGTCATTGCTCGACGTAAATGCTATGAATGTAGATAAAAACGGCATATTTATAGCAGGGCGAGTTCTTCCTATGAAAGAAGTGCCCTATGGGATTACAATGCAGTTTGACATAGAGGGCAAAAATCCTCAAATAAATAAATATGATAAAGTAAGCAATATTCTTGCTAGCTATCCAGATGGCAATGGTTATTCACTGCTTGCAGAAGATAGAGCGAGAAATCAATATTATATAGTAAACGATATTATCTCCGAAACTGGCAAGAATGCCCTACGCATAGATAATATAATTAAAAATAGCGACAAGATCTCAGCCTATGGAATAATTCTTGGTGGCATTGTTGAGTCTTTTGTAGCTGATATGAAATAACAAAAAACGCAGATGCATTCTGCGTTTTAATTGACTATATCCAGTTTGCGCATTCTTTCCTCCTTTTGCCTCTTTCTGCGTAGCAGCTCCATAAACTGTGTGTTCATGCAGTATATTGGGCATTTGGAATATTTTTCCATGTTGCAACAGTATTTGTTTGCAAATCCCTTTGCCATTTCCTTTTCCTTAAATTTTAGATATGAGCTGGCTCCTTTCACTATGCTTTCGCAGGCTATGCTATACATTGTTATATCTTCGCAGTAGGGGCAGACTATGCGATCTTTGATGTCATTTATATATTTATTGCGCTCCCTTTGCTTTAGGAGTCGCCTTGTTGCTCTTTTTGCCATATTTCCTCCGAAATCTATGGCTCCCGCTGTTTAGCTCCGAGAGCAAAATCTTTTTCATTCCTTGCAATAAAATTATAGTTCACGAACAATATTTCGTCAATATCTTTAAGTGATGTTTATTGGACAGCAAGAAACAATCTAGCTATAATCACAGCTACCATAATAAAGCAAAAACCAACACGAACATAATTTCGCATATAAGTAAGTTATTTAATTCAGTTAAACATTATAAGAAAGTGAGAAAATCATGATTATACAGGATAAGAAATTACTACGAGCACAGTATAAGGCGATACGAAATAATGTGCAAAATAAAGAGCAAAAGTCATGTGAAATTGCTCGCAAACTAATGGAATTAGACGCCATAAAGCATGCAAAAAATATTGCTGCATTTATGAGCTTTGGATCGGAAGTACAGACAAAAGGTCTTATATTAGAGCTACTAAAGGAGCATACCGTAGCTATACCAAGAGTAATTGGTAGCCAGATGCAGTTTTTGCGCATCAACTCTCTAAATGACCTTGAGATATCAAAATTTGGTATCCCAGAGCCACCATTTGATGAAAAAAACATTATAAACGATATTGATATCGCTATCGTGCCAGGGCTTGCCTTTACAGAGCAAGGCCAAAGGCTCGGCTATGGTGGAGGCTATTATGATAAGTTCTTTGCAGACTCCCATACCTTGCTATGTGCAATATGCTTTGAAGAGCAGATTTGCGAAAGTCTGCCTAGCTATGCTCATGATAGGCTTATGGATATCATTGTTACAGATAAGCGAGTAATAAATCCCAAAACGATTATAGATCATATAAACTGATTAGCAGTTTTTTAATTTATTTTCATGTAATAGCATATTCAAAATTAAAAGGCTACACAAAAAGTGCCTTACTATAGAATTTTGCAAATGTCTTTATAGTGCGCCGATTGTGTTTATACAAAAAACATCCACCAGCTTAGCAGTGGACGTTCATTATGAAATAAAAAAGAGACAAGGGAGAATATTCTTGAATAATTCCTTATTCAATTGACAAAAGAATATCATAGATACAGCTATGTGTCAATTATAAAAATGCCTTATTGCTCTTTTAATTTAATAATGCTAATATATTAGCTGATAATAAATTATATCAACAATTTTATGAGGTAATAGCGTGAGTATATATAAAAAATTAAGGAAGATCATATTTATCCTTATACCAATTTACATATTTATAATTGCTCTATGCACAGGGTATCCATTGTTTGAAACAAACGATGATGTCTATCTTATGGATGTGCTATCTGGCAATATTATAGGAGAACCATACGCTGTTACAAGCTATTTTCACGTGTTTTTGGGATTTATTATATCCTCATTGTATAGGCTTGCATATTTCCCATGGTTCCCTATATTCATTATAGCCTGCAACCTTATTGGTCAGATGACTATTTATGCAGGCTTGTATGACTTACTTCAAAAGAAGAATGTTCATGCTGGAATTAAGCTATTTGTGCTTATATTTATGCTACCAATAAGCTCATATCTTTGCTTTTTGCCGTCCTACACCACTTCTGCCACACTTATAGGCGTTGTAAGCATATATCTTCTATATAAAGATAAAAGAGTGCTTTCTCTTGTGTGCCTTGCGCTAGCAACTGCAATACGCATGCAGAGTGGCTTTGTGGTATGTGCATTTTGGGGATTAAGCTATATATACCTTCACTTTTTAAATAACAAAAAATTCACTTGGGATTTTTTTATAAAAGGTCTACTTGTGATAGTGCTTGTATTTGGAGTCTATGCAAGTGATGAGCTTATAAAGGCTCAGGTTGAGCCAAAGGGTTATAGAGAATTTAGAATAGAGCAAAGCAACTATAATGATTTTGCCAAAAAACAACTAAGTGATGAGGAACTTACTAAAACAATAGCTGCTGCTGGATGGGATAATGAGTTATATGAACTTAGCAAAACTTATTTCTCATTTGACGATAGGATCACTGCCGATTCCTACAAGGTATTCAATGCTTACAATAGGGCAAAAAATTACGATATTGATGGTGTTAGCGAATACTTAAAATATATTGCAGAGTATCAGCTGTTTTTGATACATCTGATAGCATTTCCAATATTATTTTTGCTGGTATATATAGTACAGTCTATACTCGCGCGCAAGCGTAGCTTTTGGCTTGGTATAGCTCTGCTTTTTGTATATTTGCTAGGAGCGATATATCTTGCAATGCTTGGCAGGATAATATTCACATCTGCGCTTGCTATTGTTTTGCCAGTGATAATGGCAGTAATTATGCTATTTGTTGAGTTTACTTATGAACCAAAAGAAAGCAAGGCGAACTATATAGATATTGCTATGCTTGTGGCGCTAATAGCACTTGCTCTGCTTGGTAAATTTACAGAAGCTGTAATAATAGGTTCAATTTATTTTGCATTCCGTATCAATTTCAAGAGAAATCTTGCGATTCTACTTGCCTTAGCATTTGGAGTAAGCTGTGGATACATAGCCTATGATGATAATGAAAAGCTTATTGCAAAGGAAAAATATGAATGTAAGATATTTACTGAGCAAAGGCGAGATGTAGAAGACTACTGCATATACAATCCTCAGAATATATTTGTGCTGTCACTTGATATGGGCGAAGACGGTGTAATGATGAAGGATAGAATAAAGTACAACAATATGTTTGCATGGGGTAGCACCAATGTCCATTCATCTGCATTTAATATACAGATGGAAAAGGCAGGACTTACAGAATTTGATATGAAAATACTGCTCCAGCCTAATGTGTATTTTATAACGTCAATGCCCGAGAGAGTAGAACTATTGCACGCTGCACTTTCTGCCAAGGGCTATGAAAACAGCTATGAGTATATAGACGGTGCCGATTATATGGGTATATATAAATTTAAATAGGTGAAATATGAAATCAAAAAATATATACAAGCTATTATTTACACTTATACCAATTTATATATTAATTATTGCTTTATGTTTAGGCTATCCTCTTTTTGAAACCAATGATGATGTATATATTATGGATGTGCTGTCTGGCAATATTACTGGAGAGCCTTATGCCGTTACAAGCTTTTTTCATGTATTTTTGGGATTTGTCATATCTAATTTATACCGATTAGTTTATATTCCATGGTTTCCTATATTTATAATTTCATGCAATATAATAGGTCAGATTGCGCTATACTCTGCCATATATGAGATGTTTTGCAGCCGTGAAAAAATATTGCCATCAATATTGCTCATGTTTTTCTTGCCTATAAGCATATATCTTACATTCTTGCCAACATTTACCACTTCAGCTACTCTTATAGGGTTAGTAGCCATATATATGCTATATAAGAAAAAACTGGGGCTCTCTATGCTTTGCCTTGCGCTGGCAACTGCAATACGTATGCATAGCGGATTTGTGGTCTGCGCTTTTTGGGGAATAAGCTATATATATCTCCACTTTTTAAATAACAAAAAAATCACATGGGATTTTCTTATAAAAGGTGTGCTTGTGCTAGCTATTGTATTTGGTGTATATGCAAGCGATGAAATTATCAAAGGCCATATTGAGCCTAGTGGATATGCTGAATTTCGCAATGCTCAACATGTACATAACGATTATGGTGTACGAAATCAGACCGTTGAAGAAGAACAAGCAATGCTGGACAGCATAGGCTGGGATAAAAACCTATATGAGTTATCCAGAATCTATTTTTCTATGGACGAAAGGATAACTGCTGATGATTTTATTGAAATGAACAAATATTCAAACTATAATAAATTTTCATTTAATGATAGCATAGCCCATCTTATTATGAGAGCCAAGGATAGTTATAATATAATGCACATAATGCTATTTATGAGCATAGCATTTGCTGCTTTTATGATCTATGCTATTCCCTATAAAAACAGTGGAATATACCTAGCATTGCTTGCAATGCTACTTGCGTTTGCCTGCATGTTACAACTCGCTCAGATACACAGAGTAATTGCTCGCTCTATGCTTTCTATTGCCTTACCATGCGCGGTTGTTCTTATTTCCTTATTTAATAATTTGCCACACAAAGAAAGAACTTCTAATGGAAAGCTAACATATATTGGTGATGCAGTGTTCGCTCTATTAAGCGTATATGCATTTTTAAGCTCAAGATATCTTATAGGAACTCTTATTGCACTAGTATATGTATTTTTCTTTAGCAGAATAAAGCTAAAAACTGCGCTTTACTCTATATTGCTAGTGCTAGCCTTAATAAATCCGTTTGCCTATGTATATGCAGGGGTAAAGTCTATACAAGGGACCTATTCTGATGATATTCCAAAGGCTAAAACAGTCGCTGAGTTAAGAGAAAAAATAGAGAACTATACTTTTAAGCATGAGCACAATATTTACATTATTGGATCAAACTTATCTGGAGATAGCCGAATGATAAAGCCACAAAGGGTACTAGATCATATTTTGCCATGGGGAGGTACAACTGTACATTCCTCGGCACATAATATGCAGCTGAATAAAATAGGGGTCAATAATTATGATAGCTCTATTCTACTGCAGGATAATGTATATTTTCTATCGCTGAAATTTGATCAAAATGACACTCTACCCATTATGCTAAAAGAGAATCTTAAAAATAAGGGCTATAATACAGATTTCAAACTTGTAGATAGCACCGAGTACATGAAAGTTTTTAAATTTAATATCAACTAAAAGCAAAACAGCGACAGAGTAACTCCGTCGCCGTTTTGAATTGTAAAAAGGGTTAAATATATAACAAACACATATTATCACTATATAAAATATATGTCAATAGTTTTATTGTATATTTTCATAAATATTGTTTATTTTTTTCTTAAAATTTGCAAAATGTTGTTTTCACTATATTCAAGCCATATAGGCTCATCCTTTTGCCATTGAGCCTCAAGTATTCTATTAAATTTTGCAAGATTTATTTGATTGTTTTCTTCATAGTACACTATGTTGTCTTTAGTGCCTTCTTTACTGTATACGATAGGAGCAATAATCGTATCTGCTTTTGTAAAGTCAACGCGCGCTATTCCATTATCCATCGCACTTGAGGCATATTCAAAAGTGCCATCAGCTCTAAGACAATTAAAGCTTCTCAAGCCTAAATCATACATGTATATTTTTTCATCAGCACAATGCAATAAAAAGTAGCTGTAAGGATATTGAGCAACAGAGTATTCCAATATAAGCTCATCTGCTCCATCGTTATCTAGGTCCTTCAAAATAAAGCGACTCAGCGCTCCATCTTCAATCTCAAGCGATTTGATGTATTCTTGCAGAGTTTGATTATTATCGTCAATAAATACAGTCTTTTCCCCTAAAATTACACCTTCGTATTCGGGATAATACAATTTAGACGAATTTTCTCCCAAGGCGCCTACGCTTACTACAATCAATATGGCTAAAACACATAGCCATTTTCTAAATTTATTCATAAATATATCTCCTTTTTGATACAATAATATCAAAACACAGATAAGTAATTTTATGCGTCTTTTATAAGTTCTTTAATTTCATCTACACTTAGCACCCTGCCAGAGCAAATTAATTTTTCATCAAGCACTAGTGCAGGAGTTCTCATTACGCCATATTCAGCTATTTTTGCAAAATCCTTTACATGAGCAATATCAATATTTTTATCGAGTTCACTAATTGCTTGCCTAGCGTTTTGCTCTAGTTTGTTGCAGTTTGCACAGCCAGATCCTAGTACTTTTAGTCTAGCATTTTCATTTTCTTTTTCTATTTCTTTTGAAAAAAATCCCATATTTTCCTCCTATAATAATATTATTTCTAGTATATTGAATAAATAACCTACAAGTATTATCCCAGCTATACATATTGATATAAAAAGCAATAACAGTCTACCTTTAAGCACTCGCTTTAGCATTATCATTGATGGTAGGCTCAATGTAGTTACTGCCATCATGAAAGAAAGCGCAACCCCAAGCTGGGCTCCCTTTGCAAGCAAGGCTTCTGCAACAGGTATGGCTCCAAAAATGTCACCATACATTGGAATGCCAACGATCGTTGCTAGTATCACACCAAAGGGATTGTTGTTGCCCAAAAGATTTTTTATAAATTCTTCTGGCACCCAATTATGAATAATTGCTCCGATACCTACGCCAATAAGTATATATGGAAATACTTTTTTAAAAGTGAATACTACTTGGTCTACTGCAAAATGCAAGCGATCTTTTATTTTCATTTCTTCAAGCGAGTCATCAGCATTTTTACCTCGTAGGTTCAGAACAAATGGTTCTACATAGCGTTCCATATTTAACTTTTCTATAAGCACTCCACCGAGAATTGCAATTATTAGTCCTGCTACAACATATATCAAGGCAATTTTTGCTCCAAAAATGCTCATAAGTAGCACAAGACTTCCTAGGTCTACCATTGGAGAAGATATCAAGAAAGAAAATGATATGCCAATAGGTACGCCAGCTGCAGTAAAACCCATAAATATCGGGATGCTTGAGCATGAGCAGAATGGAGTAACCGTTCCAAGTAAGGCACCTATTATATTGCCAAATATTCCATCAAAACGGCTTAGAATTTTCTTTGTTCTTTCGGGAGGAAAGAAACTCTGTATAAAGGATATACAGAATATAAGAATAACAAGCAACAGCGATATCTTTATACTGTCATATATAAAAAATTGTAAGCTGGCGCCAACTTTTTCGCCTGTATCTATTCCTAGCAATTGCAAAAATTTGCCTGCCAAGTTGTTTAACCACAACATTTTAAATAAGTTTTGCATAATGTTTTCTCTCGTAAATTATTTGTTTTGGGTTGATTTAGCTAGATATGCTATAAATTCATCAAACGTCTTTGAATTTAAAGAGTAATGCGACCATTTCCCATCTTTTCTCACATTTACAAGATAGCAGTCGCTTAATAACTTCATATGGTAGGATAGTGTGCTTTGATTTATTTGTAAAAATTCCAGCAACTTACATGCACAAAGTTCTTTGCTACCTATAAGTTTCAGTATCTTTAATCTGTTGATATCAGATAGTGCTTTGCATATTAGAGCTACATCATTATCATTCATAAATTTCCGCCTTAAAGTATTGATAAATAAACGATACAACTTATATCGATAATTGTCAATATGTTATTCCTCTCGAGCTTTTATTTATTTAAAGCTTGGATTATAATAGCATTTAAAGAAAGAAGGTGAACTATGGAAAAAAGATACACCCTTGGCGAAGAAATAGCTAATGCAATAACTCATGGCCTTGGCACAATAGCCAGTATTGTGGTGCTTGTGTTGCTTATAATTGCGGGAGCAAGACAGCATTCATCACTTATGGTGGTATCGTTCTGTATATATGGCGCAGGCAATATACTAATGTTTTTATTTTCAACGCTGTATCATGCTATAACGCATCAAAAGGCAAAGGCTGTGTTGCGAGTGCTAGATCATTCGGCAATATATCTTGCAATAGCTGGCACATATACGCCTATAATTATGCTGACTCTTGACGGCACATTGCGCATAGTGGCAATATCTCTAATGTGGACAATGGCGATAGTAGGCATAGTGCTTACTAGCGTTTTTCATAATAATATGAACAAAAACATGATCATCAACACAATAATCTATATAGCTATGGGCTGGGTAGCTGTGTTTGTCACAAAGAACATAGTTGATGCGGCTGGTATGAGATTCTTCTTATGGATAATAGCTGGTGGCATATTTTATACAATAGGCTCAATATTCTATGTAAAAAAGAATATAAAGCTAAATCACGTTATATGGCACGTGTTCGTGCTACTAGGTAGCATAATGCACATGTGTGGCATTATGATATACCTTACAAAATAAAAATACATACCCTAGGGTATGTATTTTTTATTACATTACTTCCAGTAGGAATTTGAAAACATTTTCATCATCTACTAGTGCTGAAATGCTCTTTATTGCGCTAGAGCGCTCTTGAGTCATGTATATATGGTGTATATCTTGCTTTAGATATACATCTATATCACTTACAAATAGCCTATCAAATAATAGCTGCGCTCTATCTTCACAAAGTAGCTTGCTTTGGCTTAATCTAATGTTTTGAGGCTTATCAAGCTCTATACTCTGCACTACGCCATCACGCTTTACCACAAATCCATCTACCTCAAATGGTTCAAAGCCTACAAATTCCAAAGTATATGTTCTGTTTTGTGGAATGATATCGCTGTCGCCCACAAGCTCCATGCTTAACTCGCCATTCTTAAAGTCCATATTGAAATTGCTTATCAGCTTCTTTTCAACATTTGCCTTATCATCATCTTCATACATTGCAAAATGGCCATCAGCGCCTGCGAATATCCTAAGCACTATGCTTTCAGGATTTCTGTCTACACGCATATCATTTGTCATAGGCACTATTGCGCCAGCTTTTGCAAGAACGGGTATGCTGTCTATACCTCTATAAAGCTCTACAAAGCCGTTACCCTCATACTGCTTTCCTGTGAAGAAGTCCAGCCAAGTACCCTCTGGTAGCCATATATTCTGCATACCAGCATGTATCTTTTCTATCATTTTGCTAGTAATAGGTGCTACAAGCAGCTCGCTGCCAAAAAAGTACTCGTCTTGATTCAGGTAGGCTTCATTATTGTAGGGATATTCATAGTATATTGGCTTGCATATAGCATCGCCATTTTCACTAGTTGCTCGCATTGCTGTATAGGTATAGGGTATCAGTCTATGTCTTAGCCTTAGGAATTCGCTTATAATATGCTCGTTTTGCATATCACATAGCCAAGGCTCTTTGCTTGTAAACTCATTCTTAGAGCTATGCAATCTGTTTATTGGCGAGAACACTCCAAATTGTACCCAGCGTACAAATAGCTCTTGCTCAAATACTCCCTTGTAGTGCCCACCAATATCATGGCTCCACCATGTGTAGCCTATATTGCTTGCCTGTGCAGTGAATTTTGGCTGTATTGCCAAAGAATTCCATGTGATAGCAGTGTCTCCAGAAAAGCCTACTGGATACCTATGACTTCCTGGCCCGTAGTATCTAGATAGTATCAGTGCTCTATCACCATTGCGCTTTATATCTTCATAATGCTCATGATTTAGCACAAACAATGGATCAAGACCTTCAACATTGCTCACTGTGCCTTGCTGCCAGTCTATCCACCAGAAGTCCACTCCCATTTTTTCTAATGGATGATGTAAATATTTAAAGTAGGCATCCATGAACTTGTGATCTGCACAGTCGAATTCGACAGCCTTGCCCTCTTCAACATTCATTGCTTTTCGCATATCCTCATAGGCTTCTTCAAAAGGTTGACATCCATTTGCTGGATGCACATTAAGAGTAGTTTTAAGACCCCTTTTGTGTAGGTCGCTCAAAAAGCCTTCAGGATCGGGGAAAAGCTCTCTGTTCCATGTATATCCAGTCCAACCACTTCCGTATTTTTCAGGTACTGACTTTACCAAGTGCCAGTCCATATCTATTACAGCGACCGATAGTGGCACATTTTTATTTTCAAACTTATCCATAAGGCGCAGATACTCTTCCTGAGTGTACTCATAATACCTACTCCACCAGTTGCCAAGTGCATATCTAGGTAGCATTGGCACATCGCCAGTAAGATGATAATAATCCTTCATAGCTTGATTATATTCCCTTGCATAGCCAAAGAAATAAAGGTCTATGCCCTTATGCTCCCTAGGATAAATATGATCATTCTTTATTATAGAGCTATCGCTATCATCCAGCACGCTAAAGCCAAAGCGAGAAATTATTCCATCGCCTACATCTACATCTCCATCAGTAAAATCAAGCGTTCTAGCAGTGCCACCAAGTGTGTTCAGCTTGTCGCCATAGTACCACACACTGCGCCAATCACTTGCCTTTGTTTTTAGAGTGATGTTTAGTCCACTAGCTGTGAACTCTTTTTTGTTGTATTTTAACAGCAAGTATGGAGTTTCGTAAAAAATAAAACCATCTTTTTCGTAGCAATCGTATTCCACATTTCCAAAATCACGATTTTGAACGCATGCAGTTTTTTCATCACAAAATATGCCATCTTCCTGGTACTCAAGTCTTATAAGCCTTTGAGTTAGCATAGTTATACGATATTTTTCTCCCATGTTATATATCCTTCCAAATTTATACTAGAATTATATGATACTATATTTTTTTGAGTAAAACAATTTGTTGATAAAATAAACAAATTTTATGATATTATTTATATTAGGAGGGGATAGTTATAAATAAGAAAGAAATAATAGCCACAGGTTCTATACTTATATTGATAGCGTTTGGTGTATTTAATATTTCATTGGTATTTTCTGCACTTACATACGTTGTAGCACTAATTATGCCAATAATCTGGGGCCTAATACTTGCGTTTATTATAAATATTCCACTTAAAGCCATAGAGGAAAAGGCACTTGGCTTTATGAATCGTAATGAGCGACTAAGGAAGCTACGTAGACCTATTGCATTAAGCTTTGTGTTGCTTGCAATATTGGCAGTGCTGGCACTTATGTATTTTATGCTGGCGCCACAAGTAGTGCGAATAGTAAACCTTGCTTCTGCAAAGTTGCCAGGGGCTGTTCGCAATCTTGATGCAGAGCTTACTAAATATGGTATAAATATTTCTGAGTTTATGAACTCTACATTAAAGTTACCCACTGCCAATCCTCGTAAGGTGCAGGATACGCTTAATACGGCAAGTCAATTGCTTATGCATGGTATATTAAACTCTAGCAACATAATAGGCTCTGTGTTTGGCAATATAATAAGCGTTTTCTTCTCTGTGATGATAGTAATATTCGTGCTTTCATCAAAAGAAAGTCTTAAAAGGTACTTTTACAAGATGTTGTATAGCTCGCTAAGCATAGAAAAGGCAGATAAAATTAAACTCTTACTAAAGCGTGCCAACAAAACATTCACTAGCTTTATAGCTGGACAGTTCAAACACCCTATAATAATAGGATTAATGATATATATATCTATGCTAATTTTCTCAATGCCCTATGCTTCACTAATAAGCGTGCTATCTGCCATTCTTAGCATAATACCAATAATAGGTGCTTGGATAGGCGCAATAGCTGGATTCTTGCTTATACTTACCAACGATGTAAGCTTGGCATTATATTTTTTACTTCTGTATGTGATAGTGCAGACCATAGATGGCAATGTTATTTATCCCAAGGTATTGGGCGACAAGATAGGACTTCCACCTCTATGGGTTCTTATGGCTGTGGTAGTGGGGCAGGGCTTCTTTGGAATATTTGGTACTATATTATTCATTCCTCTTACATCGCTTGTCTATGATTTGGCAGATGAACGCTCCGAGAAGATAATAAAGCAAAAGGGGATATCCGAAGACCTGTTTAAGTAAATGCTTGTAGACTTCCAAAGTATTGGAAGTCTTTTTATATTGCAAATAAAATACTTTATATAAATAATAATAAAAAACATATCACTAAGCACAAAACCCTTAATTTTAGGCATTATAAAAATAAAGTCTTTACAAAACTTTGATAATTACAATATCATTTCCATACATTCATTCCTTATACTGTAATTAAATAAAAATATGGAGGAAAAATTTTATGAAAAAGTTTTTATCACTGCTACTTGCATTAGTAATGGTAGTGGGATTGGCTCAAGCAGCCGAGATCGTAGTTGTATCTCGTGAAGAGGGTTCAGGTACTCGTGGAGCTTTTGTTGAGCTTACTGGTGTTGAAGAAAAGAACGCTGAAGGGAAAAAAGTAGACAATACAGTTGAAACTGCTGAAATAGTTAACGCAACTGCTGCAGTTATCACTTCCGTAGAAGGTAACCAGAACTCTGTTGGCTACATTTCACTTGGCTCTTTGGGCGATACAGTTAAGGCTCTTAAAATAGATGGGGTTGAAGCTACAGCTGAGAACATCACAAGCGGTTCCTACAAGCTATATCGTCCTTTCAATATAGTTGTAAAGGGTGCAGTAGAAGACCTAGATCCACTCGCTCAGGACTTTATCAAATATATCCTAAGTGCTGAAGGACAAAAAGTTGCAGAGGAAAATGGATATATCGCAGTTGGTGATAAGCCAGAATATGCAGCACAAAAAGATCTAAAGGGTAAAATTACCGTTGGTGGTTCTTCTTCAGTAACTCCACTTATGGAGAAATTAAAGGAAGCCTACATTGCAGTTAATCCTGATGTAGAAATAGAAGTACAACTTTCTGATTCCACCACAGGCGTTACAAGCGCATTAGACGGAGTATTTACACTTGGTATGGCTTCACGCGCACTTAAAGATTCCGAAGTAGAAAAGGGAGCAACAGCAGTAGTTATTGCAAATGATGGTCTTGCAGTTATAGTAAACAAGGCAGCTGCTACCGATAACATCAAGATGGACGAAATAAAGGGCATCTATGTTGGCGAGATCACAGATTGGGATCAGATAGGCAAGTAATAGCTTTCTCTATAGGGGAGAGATAATCTCTCCCCAACCTTTTTTATAGTTTAGGAGATTCTATGTACAAGCTTAATAAAGAAAATATCTGGCATGCTATATTTTTTATATTGGCATGTTTCTCTATAATTGCAGTAGCATTGATATGCTACTTCTTATTTGTAAATGGCTCAGCTGCAATTGGTAAGATAGGCATTGTAAAATTTATAACAGGCACAAAGTGGAAGCCACTTAACGAAATTTTTGGAATACTGCCTATGATAGTTGGCAGTATACTTGTAACTTTACTTGCAATTCTTATCGGTTTGCCAATAGGCATATTTAGCGCTATGTTTATGGCGTTCTTTTGCCCCAAAAAACTCTATGTGTTCATCAAGCCGTTTGTAAGTCTTTTGGCAGGAATACCAAGCGTTGTATATGGCTTTTTTGGTGTTCAGGTGCTAGTGCCAATAATGGGCGATCTTACTGGAATGGCTAGTGGCAAGAGTATGCTTACCGGTGCAATATTGCTAGCTATAATGATACTGCCAACAATTATAGAAATATCCGAGAGTGCTCTTAGAGCAGTTCCAAAGGCCTACTACAATGGCGCAAGGGCGCTTGGAGCAACTCATGAGAGAAGCGTTTACAAGGTCATGCTTAAAGCTGCAAGCAGTGGCGTTATAGCTTCAGCCGTATTAGGAATAGGCAGAGCTATTGGCGAAACGCTTGCTATAATATGGGTTGCAGGCAATCAGCCAATTATGCCACGCTTTATTGGGCAGAGTGCAAAGGGCTTCCTAAGTGGTGTTCGCACTCTTACTGCCAATATAGTGCTTGAGATGGGCTATGCTGCCGATATACATAGAGAGGCGCTTATAGGCACTGGCTTGGTGCTGTTCGTATTCATACTGATAATCAACCTTTCTTTCAGCCTAATAAAAAGGAGGATGTCAAACCATGAATAGAACAAAAGATAGCGCAATACATAATGGCAAACTGTGCTCTGCCATATATAAATTTTTTACATATTTGGCTATTTTTATCACTGTGGGCGTGATATTATCTATAATTGGATATATAGTTATAAAGGGCATACCAGAATTAAAACCAGAGCTTTTTGAGATGAAATACACTAGCGATAATGGTTCAATGATGCCAGCCATATTCAATACTATAATCATGGTAATTTTGGCGCTGCTTATTGCTATCCCACTAGGAGTGGGCGCTGCGATTTATCTGTGCGAGTATGCAAAAATGGGTAGCAAGTTTGTGAAGCTTGTAAGGCTTACTAGTGAAACTTTGGCTGGAATACCATCAATTATTTTTGGATTGTTTGGCTCGTTGTTCTTTGTGAGAGTATGTCGCCTTAACCTATCCATGTGGTCTGGATCGCTAACCATTGCCATTATGATATTGCCAATGATAATGCGCACTAGTGAAGAAGCCTTGCTTACTGTGCCAATGTCCTACAAGATGGGTAGCTTTGGGCTTGGAGCCGGCAGACTGCGCACCATCACCAAGATACTTTTGCCCTCTGCTATGCCTGGTATACTCGCCGGAGTGCTGCTAGCCACAGGGCGTATAGTAGGCGAAACAGTCGCCTTGCTATTTACTGCTGGGTCTGTTGCAGAAGTTGCACTAAATCTTACAAAGAGTGGCAGAACGCTCGCTGTGCACATGTATGCATTGTCCACAGAAGGTATGAGCATAGATAAGTCTTATGCTACGGCATTTGTACTGCTAATAATAGTTTTGATACTGAATGCGCTATCCTCGCTGGTAGCCAAAAAATTGACCAAGGAGTAGAATATGAGCGAAGAAACTCAGGGATTAAACATTGATGCGAGCAATGTAAACAATCAGGCATATAGAGTTGATTTGAGCAATGCGCAGCAACAAAGCGATAGGGTAAAAGGCAATAACAAGATGGAAGTGAGGGGCCTTGATCTCTTCTATGATAATGGCAAAGTTCACGCGCTAAAAAACATTAATCTAGACCTAGAAGAAAATAGAATAATGTCTTTTATAGGTCCATCAGGCTGTGGCAAATCAACTTTACTGCGCTGTCTAAATCGTATGAACGATCTTATAGAGGGTTGCCAAGTTACAGGCAAAATTACCCTTGATGGAGAAGATATATTTGGCAATATGAATGTAAATCGCTTGCGCAAGAGAGTAGGAATGGTATTTCAGCAGCCAAACCCTTTTCCAATGAGCATATTTGACAATATAGCCTATGGTCTTAGGACTCATGGCATACATAATATGGCCACAATAAGCGAAATTGTAGAAAAATCTCTTAGAGATGCTGCTATTTGGGATGAGCTAAAGGATGACCTTAGAAAGAGCGCATTGAGACTCTCTGGTGGTCAGCAGCAAAGACTTTGTATAGCCAGAGCATTAGCAGTAGAGCCAGAAGTAATACTGATGGACGAGGCCACAAGCGCGCTGGATCCTATAAGCACAGGAAAGATTGAGGAACTTGTACTGGAGCTTAAAAAGAAGTATACTATATGCATGGTTACACATAATATGCAGCAGGCGCTTAGAACAAGTGATGACACTGCTTTTTTCCTGCTAGGCGAAATCATAGAAGTAGCACCTACTAGCGAGCTATTTTCTTCGCCTATGGATAAGCGTACAGAAAACTATATTACAGGGAGATTCGGTTGATGAGAAAGTTTTTTATAGAGAGCTTGGAAAAGCTAGATACAGATCTCATAGAGCTTGGAGCAATGTGTGAGAAGTCTATTGACAACATAAATAATGCTCTAATAAATAAGGACGCTGATATTGCTAAAGAGGTTATGGCGAGTGCACCAGAATTTACCATCGTTAGCAGAAAAGTTGAAACAGACGCCCTTACGCTTGTGCTACGTCAGCAGCCAGTTGCAGGCGACTTTAGAAAATTGCAAGCCACTATGAAAATAATTGCCGATCTTAATAGAATTTCTGCAATGTGCGCTGATTTCTGCGAATTGCTTCTGTATATGTGTGAGTATGACTATAAGATAGAAAAATCTTTGGTGGATATAGCCAATGAAACAAAGTCCATGCTTAGCAACGCTGTGGAGTGCTATATAAAGATGGATCTGGATCTTTGTGAACAGACAATTAGGCAGGACGATAAGGTAGATGCACTATTTGCTCAGGTAAAAGAAAAACTTGAGAAAGAGATGTCAAAGAATCAAAAGATACACAATGTGATACTTGATAAGCTTATGATTGCAAAATATTATGAGCGCATAGCCGATCATGCCGAAAACATAGCCCACTGGGTAAAGTATGTTGTAACTGGACTATATAAGGGTGAACAGCTATGACTATATACTATGTGGAAGACGATAGTGGCATAAGAGAATTGGTATTGTATGCCCTTGAGCAAAATGATTACAAAGCAGTAGGGTTTGAAAGTGGCGATGGCTTTATAGCACGCTGCGTAAAAAAACAGCCAGACCTTATATTGCTTGATATAATGCTCCCTGGCGATAATGGTTTTACAATACTTTCCAATCTTAAAAAAGACAAGCTTACTAGATCCATACCTGTAATTATCATATCTGCAAAAGACAGCGAATATGACAAGGTAAAGGGCCTAGACCTTGGAGCCGATGACTATATAGCAAAGCCCTTTGGAGTAATGGAATTGCTAAGCAGAATAAAGGCTTTGCTAAGGCGCACAAAGTCCAAAGATACAAGCCTTGTGCTTAAATCAGGCAAAGTTAAACTGGATAAAAATAAGCATATAGTAAGTGTAGATGATAAAGAGGTTATTTTAAGTCCCAAGGAGTTTGAATTGCTTGAGTATATGCTTGCCAATAAAGGCATAGCTATTAGCCGAGATATGATACTAAACGCTGTATGGGGATACGATTTCATAGGCAACTCAAGGACTGTGGATGTGCACATGCAGACGCTTAGGCAGAAGCTTGGCAAAGGTGGCGATATAATTCAAACAGTAAGAGGACTTGGATATAGAGTTTTAGAGGAGTAATTATGAAGAAACGCATATTTATTTCAGTATTCGTTTTATCACTATTAGTAATAATAGCTTCATTTATATTCAGCTCTTTCACTACATATAGTGGTTTTATTACTGAGCGCGATAAGCAGCTATCTATTGCGCTAAACAATATCGCAAGTATAGAAAATAATAGGAATGACACTATTGAGCTACTAAAAAACCTGATTTATAGTGATTTTCGCATAAGCTATATATCAGATGAAGGCATGGTACTGTACGATTCAAAAGCAGATTCTGAAGCTATGGAATCCCATAAAGAAAGAGATGAATTTGAAAAGGCCATAAGCACAGGCAAGGGTAGCGACGTGCGCCAAAGCAACACCATAGGTGAAGAATATCACTATCAGGCAAGAAAACTCAAAAATGGCGATGTACTCAGATTTTCTTATGCTACAAGGACGGTTGTGGGCCTTATGCAAGATTCTCTTCTAAAAATGCTATTGCTCAGCTTTATTATGCTAATTATATGCTTGTTTGCTGCCAATATTATTAGCAATATCATAATAAAGCCTATAAATGAAGCAAGTCTAAATCCCGAAGAATATATAGGTGGTTATGATGAGCTTGCTCCATTCCAGCAAAAAATACTCATGCAAAAGAACGAGCTAATGCGCAGAGTAGAGGAGAGTGAAAACAATACCGAGCAATTTAATCAGGTATTAAACTCTATACAAGAAGGGCTTGTGATATTGGATAAGGATATGAACATCATGTCTATAAACGATAGCGCAAGAAAAATATTCAAATATGACGGCAAAAAGAATGAACACATATTCAATGCTTGCCGAGAAGAAGGTTTTAGAGAGTTTATAAAAGCCTTTTCCGAGGGTGGAAAAGATAAGTACATATACAAAATTGATGATAGCGTATATTCCATGCATGCCAGCACAGTTTTCAAAGAAAAAAAGCAACATGCTTATGTATTGCTTATTCAGAACATCACAGCTGATTTCTACAACGAAAAACTAAGACGAGAGTTTACATCCAATGTGAGTCACGAGCTAAAAACTCCACTTACCACTATATCTGGCCTTACAGAGCTTATAGTGAGTGGCATGGCTAAAAAAGAAGATATACCAAAATTTGCCTCAAAGATAAGCGCCGAGTCAAAGCGTCTTGTAAGGCTGATAGATGATATTATTCGCCTTACACGTATAGACGAAGGGCAGAATTTACAAATGAAAGCAATTGATCTTAGCAAGATAGCTAGCGAGCAAGTAGAAAGGTATAGGAGTATAGCCGATAACGATAATATCAAGCTTGATGCAGAGCCAGCTATGATACTTGGCGAAGAGCAACTTTTATCAGAGATAATTTCTAACCTTATAGACAACGCTATAAAGTATAACAAGCCTGGCGTAAATATATTGGTAAAGGTAAAAAACAAAAATAATGGCGTCCTTTTGTCCGTAGAAGACGATGGAATAGGTATAGAGCCAAAACATCACGCTAGAATATTTGAACGCTTTTATAGAGTTGATAAGAGCCGCTCTAGAAACACCGGTGGAACGGGTTTGGGCCTCTCAATAGTAAAAAATGCAGCAGTTTTGCATAATGCAAAGCTGGATATAGAGAGCGATATTGGTAAGGGCTGCAAGATAAAGATAAAATTTCCACCTATGCAGAAAGCATAACTTATAAGCCGATCTTAATTTTGAGGGTCGGCTTTTGTTTACTTTGTAAAAAGCCTTAATATATAGTATAATCTATGTATTAAAATTTTAGGAGCTGTTATGGAAAGGTCTTTTTTAGAACCTTCTGAAATATACCTTAGCGCTGTTGCAAAGGGCGTTGAGAAGGCAAACGCAAGTATTAAAAAACTGCTAGTGCTAGGAATTTTGGGTGGTCTGTATGTGTCACTCGGATATATAGCTTATATAAGGGTGGCTGGTAGCTTAGATGCAGCAGTTGGTAATCTTCTGGGCGCTGCTATATTTCCTCTTGGCCTTATATGTATACTAATAGCTGGTGGAGAGCTTGTAACAGGCAATTTTATGCTTATACCACTTGCACTCTATGAGGGCAAGACAAGCTTATGGAGCATGATACGCAATTTCTTAATTGTTACTGTAGCAAATTTAATTGGTAGTCTATTTGCAGCCTATGTTTTAGGCCATCTTACAGGACTTATGGAAGGCGCATTTCTTTCAAAGACATTTGCTGTTGCCGAAAGCAAGATAAATGTGGGTTTTATTGAGGGAATGTTCTCTGCAATGGGTTGCACATTGCTTGTAGGCCTTGCAATATGGATGTGCCTTGGAGCAAAAGACATAGCAAGCAAGGTGCTGGTGATATGGTTTCCAATAGCAAGCTTTGTAGCAATTGGATTTCAGCACTTGGTGGCAAATATGTTCATTATTCCTGCAGCTATGTTTGCAGGCGCAAATATTACCATACAGGAATTTGTAATAAATATGGGGATGGTATTTATAGGCAATTTAATTGGTGCAGCTGTTATCATGGCATTGCCTTATTCCATTTTGTTTAAGAAAGATGTATAAAGAACTATTAAAACTATATAGCGAGCTACGCAATGCAGCAAATAATGCTGGATACACTACTCCACTTGTGTGTGGGGAAGGCGCTCTTAATCCAATGCTTATGCTTATTGGCGAGGCACCTGGAGCAAACGAGGAGGCACAGCGTAAACCCTTTGTTGGCAAGGCAGGTCAGAACCTAAATGAACTTCTTGAAGGGGTAAATATCTCAAGGGAAGAGGCCTTTGTGTCAAATCTTGTTAAGATAAGGCCTAGCGCTATTTCTGCAAAGGGCAACGTAATAAATAGAACTCCAAACCCAGCAGAAAAGGCATTTTTTGAGCCATATCTAATGCGAGAGATAGAGCTTGTAAATCCAAAAATAATTGTTACCTTGGGCAATACGCCACTTGGGGTATTCTCAAGCAATACCATAGGTTCAGTTCATGGCAGAATGTTTGAAAGCAAGGGATACAAGGTATTCCCACTCTATCACCCAGCCAGCATAATATACAAAAGAGAGCTGCTTGATGTATACAAAAGCGACCTCAAAACGCTCGCTTTGATCGTTGCTAAATTAGAAAACAAATAGAGCAAACAGATTCAAAAACTTTATATCTAAGCAAAAACAGCTATGAAATTTCATAGCTGTTTTGATTTAATTAAATTTTGCTATATTCTCATAGCTGCTTCGTAGGCGCCCCAAATAACTGTGCGCACGTTACCTACATTGTGGCAGTCGCCTACTAGTTGCACGTTGGCTTGCTTTGGAGCTAGGGGATCGGGTATGTATCCTGCAGCAGACACTACTGTATCGCAGGCTATTTCAAATTCCTTGCCGTCCTTGTCCTTGCATACTACTGCTCCATCTTTTACTTCTTTTACAGATGTCTCAAGATGAACAGGAACCTTTTTCCACTCGAACCAATCTCTTAGATAAGAACTGTTTGCAAGACATACGCCACCTTGAGCGACAATATCGTTCTTCATTTCAACTATTGTAATCTCTTTATCTTGTAGAGCAAGCTCGTATGCTATTTCGCAACCAGTAAGTCCACCACCAACTACAACAACCTTTTTGCCTACGGGTTCTCCGTTAAGCACATCACAAGCCTCCAGCATTTTTTCATAGCCAGAAATTGACTTTAGGAAACGGGGTCTTGAGCCAGTAGCTATAATCACAGGATCATCACCAAATTGTGATATATCCTTTATCTCTGTGTTATAGCGCACTTCAATATCCATTTTCTGTACTTCGTTACGCATCCACTCAAGATACTCTCTAAGTCTTCCCTTATAGCTTGTGACAGAAGCTGGTATAAATATGCCACCAAGCTTATCCGTCTTCTCATATATTATGGGGTTATTTCCTCTTTGCTTGGAAACTATTGCAGCCTCCATGCCTCCGAGACCACCACCAATTATATGAACAGTCTTTGGATTGTCAGTCTTCTTTATATAGTGCTTATCCCATTGCAAAATCTCAGGGTTTACAGCGCATCTTGATAGATGCAATGAATCGTCAAGCGACTGATCATTTGGTACACCATTGTAGTGTGACATGTTGAAGCAACCGTTGTGGCAGAGTATGCATGGCCTAATTTCTTCTTCTTTGCCATCTAGCACCTTTGTAAACCACTCAGGGTCTGCAAGAAAGTTTCTAGCAAATCCAGCTCCATCAATCTTGCCAGCCTCTATTGACTTGGCAACTATATCAAGAGTGCCTCTACCTGCAGCTACAACAGGGATGCTTACAAACTGCTTAATGTATTCAACATCTTCCAAATTGCAGTTTTCGGGCATATAGATTGGAGGATGTGCCCAGTACCATGCATCATAAGTGCCGTTATCGCAGTTCAGCATATCATAGCCGGCTTCCTCAAGTATCTTGGCAGCCTTTGCAGATTCCTCTCTATCTCTGCCTACTTCTTCATATTCTTCCTCAGGCACAGCGCCATCTCTGTAACCCTTTGTTTTGGATACTACGGAATATCTTAGAGATACAGGGAAATCTTTTCCACATTCAGCCTTTATTGCTTTTACTATCTCGGTTGCAAAACGGAGTCTGTTTTCAAGGCTTCCACCATACTCATCTTCACGATGATTGGTATAGTTTAGAGCAAATTGATCCAGCAAGTAGCCCTCATGCACAGCATGTACTTCAACTCCATCTACGCCAGCATCTTTTAATAGCTTTGAAGACTTGGCAAACGAGTTTATTACCTCTTGTATTTCATCTTTTGTCATTTCACGAGATGGAACCTTGTCTGACCAACGGTTTGGGTTAGAGCTTGCAGAAGCAGTAATTCTATCAAGATCCATTACTGGTTTTGATAGGAATTTTAATACAGGATTAGTGTAGAGTGTTTCCATCATAGGAGAAATTGTAAAAGATCTACCAAAGCCAGCAGTAAGCTGAACAAATAACTTTGCACCTGTTTTATGCAATTCTGGCATCCACTTTGCAAGATCGTCATACATCTTTTTATTGGTATGTAGCCACTTTCCAAACATGGGGTTATATACTGGTTGACAGCCTGGCATTACAAGTCCAACATTGTTTTTTGCCACTTCCATAATGAACCTTGCACCAAATTCATCAAAGTGGTTTTTTTCCATCCAACCAAGCAGGTTTGTGCCACCCATGGAGGTAAGCACTATTCTGTTCTTGATCGCTACATTTCCTATTTTCCAAGGTGTGAGCAGAGACTGATATTTAGTATCCATATATTCTCCTTTTTATTAAAATCAAAAATTTATTTTATTCTACATCAACAGAGCCGTCTTCGTGTACGGTTATCTTCATGCCATCTTTTACATATTCAAGAAATTCGTCGCCTAGCATATCTACAACTGCCATGTGCGAGTCATCAAGCCATATATCCTGAAGTATTGCTCCAGCGCCAGCTAGTGAATCTATAGGTAGGGAAAATAGCATTGCTGCCGGCTGTCTTCCCATAGAGCAAGCACAATATAGCACTAATCCACCAGTTGTGGAACCAATGGTCTGAGGTAAACATAGCGCCTTGCCAGCCATAGGCTTTTTATATAGGTCAGCGTTATTTTGATCGCCACAGGTCGCATTTTTATCGCCAAACATCAGTGCTTTTTGGAATGAGGCTAGGGTATTGAGCCCTTGCCTAGATACAAGAGCTTCTGCTGAAACATTCCCTGGTACAACCACACGCCCTTTAAAAGTTCTCATATCATTTACCTCCTAAAAGCTGGTCCAGTATCTCGTCATCGGTATAGTATCTAGCAGATGTGTATGTGCGTAGCTTGTTACTAGATGTGATAACTGGTATCTTTTCGCTTAGTGGATTGTTCATATACATCAAAGGACAGATATATGACACTACTACTCCAGCCTTATTAAGCTTTTCGGCAAAAGCTGTCTTGTTGAATTCCTTAAGCACTGCTGGAGCAGTGGTGAAAACAGTTGGTATTGCCACTTTTTCCATTCCTTTTGCAGCAAGTCCATTTGTAAGCTTTTCTGCCCAGTCGCAAAGTTGTTGCATGCTCATGTGTGGGCAACCCATAAAGCATAATTTTGGCTTTGCATCTTTATCTTTCCAAATTATTGGATATTCACTATATACTCGCTCTAATTCAGCATCATCTATCACATAGGTCTTTGCACCGTCAATTATCAGATCTTCACCTTTTTCAACAGCTTCAGGCGTAAGCCCTTCAATATGATAAAGACCTACTGCACCATTTGATGCCGTAGCTGCGCCAAAATCCTTTAGATATGCGCAAGCCTCATCATTAAGCTCGTTGCCGAGCCACTTGTCAAGGCCCTTTATATATGGCACATCTTCCATAACCTTCATGCCTACGGCAGAACCCAAAAGCTGTGCTTCAGGCTTCTTTGTAGTCTTTATATCTATTATCCAGCTGGCTTTTCTTCCCTCGTCAGTCAAAAGACCAAAATTTGGAACATAGCCAACTATTGAACCCATTATATCAATTATTCCAGAGTTTCTATTGCATCTTGCGCCTAGTACAGAATTTGCAAACACCACTGCCGAAGACTCCGACCAGCTTAGTATATCGCCTTTTTTAGGCCTGTTGCCTACTTGTTCTAGATAGCATGCACAGGTAAAAGCGTCATCAGATTTAAGACCAAGCTTTTTTAATTGCTCCTCGTAGTCATCTTGCTTTGAATACATAAAATGCTTGAAAACTAAATTCTGCAAAAAGCTACTTGGTACATCGCTGCTAAGTGGCCTTGGATCAGCAGTGAACTTTTGAGCAGATATAGCATTGCTATCTATAAGTTTATCCAAAAGCTTATATACTGGCCCTAAAGCCTTTAGGCCAAAGGATGTTACAAGGTGGTTGTATTCGCTTGTAATAGGCAACAATTTATCTGCGTTAAATAGATCACCATATCTTACTATGGTTTCCATAACTTTTGCCTTTACTTCACCATCCCTGCCATCCAGTATTGCCTGCTGCTCGTCTGTAAGCTGCATTTTATACTTTTGCATGTTGCCTCCTTGATTCTCTTGTATGATATATAATAATTATAAATTTAATTGGAAATAATGTAAAGACGTATTGTCAATTATGGAATAAAACAAGCTTTATTAATACACTGTTATTATAAATATGATAGAATTATTGAAAAATACAGTCAAAATAGATAGTTTTTGATTTTTTATAAACAATAATTTATTTGTTTATGTCAAAGGCTTTGAATCTTATTTCTCCTATAATACTTTAAATATATCTCTTAAATAAATAAAAAAGGCTAAAAGCCTTTTACATTATTAATACATATATCCAATTTGTAACAACTCCAGCGCAAAGGCCAGCGATTGTGTGACTCAGTATTGCTTTGCCAGTTAACTCTGTATAACCCAACTTTCCCATCATGCTTAGATGTGTGCTAAGATATCCACTCCAGCACATACACATAGATACAAATACTGCTATGTCATGTGGACTTGCTGCACCAGCATAGTAAAGCTTTGGAATAATACCAGTTGCAGCACCTGCTGCGCCAAGAGCAGTTATAGGCACGCTTATACATTCGCTAGACTTAAATCCAAACATTGGTTGCAATATAAAGTTTAATGCGTCTGCAATTTTGGGAAGAAGTGCCACGCCCTCATAGGCAGCCCCAGTATATGCGCCACTTGCGCTAGGACCATTTGTAAGCATGAACACGAATGTGCATACCACTAGCACTCCTGGCACTATGCTCATTCCTAGCTCCACACCCTTTGTGCCACCATCTATAATGCATTTTAGTATTCTATCACCAAGCTTGCTGCTGCTTTTTGTTTCGTTCTCTGTATAGGCTTTTGTGTTTATGCTGCCTTTTTGCACACCAAAGTGCTTTTTGCAAAAGTGTAACATAAGCCTTGTGGATATTATAGAGCCGATCACTGCTCCTAGATTGCCTATCAATGCAGCTGAAATCATTGAATCATTAGCCAGTGGCTTTATACCTATAACAAATGTGGTAACTATAAGACCCATTCCAAAGCTAGTGCCAAGATTGGTGAGTGCTGGCAACTGATATTCTTCAAAATAAGCCTTGTAGCTTTCGTTGTCTGCAACTGAAAGTATAGCAGGATTATCTGTAAGATAGGTAAGCACTATGCCAAGAGATGCTGCTCCAGGTAAACCATATAAAGGCTTCATAAGCGATGAAAGCAGTCTATTAAGCAGAGCAACCACACCAAATTCATTTAGCATATATGAAAAAGCACTCATTACAACGCATATTGCAAGCAGAAAAAAAGCTGTTTCCATAAGCAGATGGTAAGCAGTGTTCATCATAGTGTTGAACATATTTGAAATGCCCATTTGGCTTGCTAAATAATAAAGTGGTATGTTGAATATTATTAGAAATAATATAGGCTCTTTGTATCGCTTTATGGATTTCATTTTTCCCTCGAATGTAAGTATTTTTGATATGCTATTATTCCACCAAGATCAAGTATGTTTGTGTATCCTATTTCATCTAAAAACGCTGCTGCTCTAGCAGACCTTGCTCCAGAATGGCAATATACTATTAAATTTTCATTCATGTCAGGATAAATATCATATATTGTCATAAGCTTGGGAAGTGGAACATTCACTGCACCATCTATATGGCTAGAATTGTATTCCTCCTCACTTCTCACATCCAGTGGCGTCCATTCGCCATCTTTAAAAAGTTCATAAGCCTCCTCAGGCGATATTTTTTTATACATTTTTTCTTACCTCGCATTTATGAGAGCAACCATCACAGTCTACTATGCACTCCAGACCTATGCCCCCATCTAATATTATAAAACGAACATTTTTAAGCATATTTTCGCTTTCTTCGTTGATTATTACATCTATACCATCCACAACTATGTGCCTATCATTTGGTTCAATATCACATACATCGTAGCAGAGCTTTTTGCCACCATCTACGTCTTCAAAGCTAATTTTAATGGCAGTCTTGCCCTGCACATTCATTACGCTTTTGAATATAGATGTTACTTCCTTGCTAAATTCCATATTTTACCTCTATGCTTAATGATTTATATTTTAGCATAATTTCTTGCAAAATCATACATCAAAAATTCGAGTTTTATTGCAAACTATCACATATAATGTATAATATATTTAAAGCATACCTTTATAGAGGAAAACATGAAAGACAATAACTTTGAGCTTTGGGCAACCATAATAATTACTGCGATAGTCATAATACTATTCCTAATATTTGGCGACGCCTTTTGGCCTTGGTTTATTATTATCTCTGCTTTTTGCTTGCTGTTAAATATAGTGATCTCAGGGATCACTATAACTATTAAAAAGAAATAATAATTATATAATAAAGGCAACTAAAACATAATTTATATTGATGCATAGGTAGGATTAAAGAACAATTTTCTCGAATTTTATATAATATATTGCAAATCTAGACAATAGTGGCTGTTTCGTGAATAAAAATTTGCAGTTATTTATAACTTGATAAAATTCACAGTCAAAACTCTCCACCACAATACTTCAACAAACTAAAAACCCTTGTAACATTTAGCTACAAGGGTTTTTAAAGAAACAATAGTTGGTAGCGGCAATAGGACTCGAACCTATGACACTCCGGGTATGAACCGAATGCTCTAGCCAACTGAGCTATGCCGCCATAAAAAAATAATTGGTTGCGGGGGGAGGACTTGAACCTCCGACCTCCGGGTTATGAGCCCGACGAGCTACCAAACTGCTCTACCCCGCGTCGTCAATTAAGCTTTATTAGTATATCATAGCACCCTTTTTATGTCAAGTATTTAAAATTTTATTTTTTCTTTCAAAAAATAATTTTTATTAAACAGAAAACTAGGCTTTACTAGGGCTTTTTATAACGCACTTATATAAAAATAGATAATTAGAAATACAAATTTCAAAAAAAATATATTTTATTATAAAAAAATACTTGACACCAAATTCTTTCTATGATAACATTTATTTTGTCGCAAGCAGAGCGACATCAGTGTGGGAGCATAGCTCAGCTGGGAGAGCATCTGCCTTACAAGCAGAGGGTCATAGGTTCGAGCCCTATTGCTCCCACCATTTTTAATACGGCTCGGTAGTTCAGCTGGTTAGAATGCCAGCCTGTCACGCTGGAGGTCGAGGGTTCGATTCCCTTCCGAGTCGCCAGTATGCCTTGGTAGCTCAGTCGGTAGAGCAGAAGACTGAAAATCTTCGTGTCGGTGGTTCGATTCCGCCCCAAGGCACCATTTGCGGTAGTAGCTCAGCTGGTAGAGTGCCACCTTGCCAAGGTGGATGTCGCGAGTTCGAGTCTCGTCTACCGCTCCAGGTGGCGCCATAGCCAAGTGGTAAGGCGAAGGTCTGCAAAATCTTTATTCCCCAGTTCAAATCTGGGTGGCGCCTCCATTAAAATAGTAAATTCAAAGCCATGAAAGGCTTTTTTATTTTTACAAATTAAATATAAAAAATAAAATTTTTAGATAATTAATATCCAATCAATAACGAAAACATTTAAATATCATGCAACTTTATTTATTATCTAATGCCTTGCTTTTACATTTCCATCAAAAAAGTCCCTAGAAAGGGACTTTTATTATAGATTTTTTATTTTGCTTACTCTGTTGCGCCTTGCACGTTTTCTGTTGGCACCATCAACATGCTTTAGGTATGCTGTTGGACTCATGCCTACAACTTTCTTAAATTGCTTGCTAAAGTGATATGGGTCGCTCATGCCTATCTGAACGCCTGCTTCTCTAACACTTATGCCTTGCCTTAGTAGCTTTTTAGCGCGCTCCATCTTGCAAAATTGTAGATAGCTTAGTGGGGGGATACCAACCTCAGACACAAAGCGCTTACGGAAAGTTTCCACAGGCACGCGGCTTATCTCTGCCATTTCTGCCAAGCTAAAGTTCTGTCTGTAATCATTAGAACGCATAGCATCTACTACACGACTTATCTCGTGGCTTAGTATAGCACTCATTGATACAGGCTGGCCTGCATATACAGCTATCATAGACCATAACATCTGCTGCAATTGGAAGCTGGCATTTGAAGTTCCACTATGGCGCACCAATACCTGCACTATCTGCTGAAGTATAGTTACCTGAGCTGGCAACATTCCTTGCTTAACTGGCATATTTGAGAATGCATTCATGCTCTGTAAAAAGTCGTTGGCAAGAGGGCCACTTAAGGAGAACCACAGTAATTTTATATCTTTTTTGTTGTTCAAAACTGCACCCTCTACATGTGGAGGCAAGATGAGACACTCGCTTTCCATTATGGTAAACTCAGTCTTGTTCCATATAAAGTCGGCCTGACCATTTTCGGTTGCTATCCACAGCCAATGATCTGCAGGTATAACCTGATATGTTCCTGGACTTAGCATTGCGCTGCCTGCAGAATGGATCCATACTCCACTTTTTTCTACCAAGAAATCAGGTAATTGTTCGCCCTCAATAATTACATTTGAATTATTACTGCTGTCAAGGGGCAAAAAAGGCACATTATTTATATTCATAAGGGCTCTCCTTTTCTTAAAACTATATTTAAGTTTAATTATAAATTTTTTTCACCGTTTGTCAACAAAAATTAACCATTATTTCCATTTTTTTTGAAAACTGCATTGTATTTTTGTGAAAAATATTATAATATATATATAAATATACAAAAATTGAATCGAGGGGACTGTAATGCCAAAAAAATTAGATAAAAAATTTTATTATAAAGAACTAGAAAGACTACAACTAGAGCTAGTATATGTGCAGCGATGGGTAAAAGAAACTGGCGCAAGAGTTGCAATAATTTTTGAAGGCAGAGATGCAGCAGGCAAAGGTGGCACCATAAAGCGCATCACCGAAAAGCTCAACCCTCGCGTATGTAGAGTTGTTGCTTTGCCAGTGCCTACTGAAAAAGAAAAAACACAGTGGTATTTTCAGCGTTATGTTGAGCATCTACCTGCAGCTGGCGAGATAGTGCTGTTTGATAGAAGCTGGTACAATAGAGCCGGCGTAGAAAAGGTAATGGGCTTTTGTACGGAAGAACAGTATCAAGATTTTATGCGTGCTTGCCCTGATTTTGAAGCTATGCTCATACGTTCAGGTATCATACTTATAAAATACTGGTTCTCTGTAAGTCAAAAGGAGCAAAAGCGTCGCTTTGAAGATAGGATAAACGATCCTACAAAGCGTTGGAAGATAAGTCCTATGGATATGGAGAGCAGGCAGCATTGGGTAGATTATAGCAGGGCAAAGGATACCATGCTACGTTATACCGATACAAAACTTAGCCCTTGGTACATAGTAGACAGCGATGACAAGCGTCGCAGTCGCATAAATTGCATAAGTCATATTCTTAGCGTTATCCCTTATGAAAGAATAGAGCTACCTAAATTTGAACTTGGAGAACTTCAGAAAGACGATTCTTATATAAGACCACCAGTTGACGAGCAGACCTGGGTGCCTGATGTTGCTAGTGAAAAAGAAAAAGAATATCTGCAGAAAAAAGAGAATAAAAAAGATAAAGACAAAAAGAAAAAAGATAAAATAGATCGTGACGAGCAAGAATTGCACGATACCATAGAATATATTATAAGATCAAACGAAGATCGCGATGATGCAAACAATACAGAAAATATTTCTGCAGGTCATCATGATCCACTTACTGGTGATGAGGATATTTAACTGCTCATACAAGCAAGTCTTAGAAATATATTAATAATTTGTTTGGGCAGAAACATCTGCCCTTTTATTGTACGTTTGATATAGCAAAGTGGCTAATTATTTGATAAAATAGTACTGGGTGATAGTATGTTTATTGATGAATTTAAAAAGCACAAAGATGAATTCTGCTGGCTCTATATGGAACTATATAACGATAGAGAGAGCCTTGATAAGCTTATTGTGTCGCTGGAGGATATTTATAATAACCGAAAGCCAGAGCTTAAGGAGCTTGACAAAAAGCGTAAGGCAGATCCCGACTGGTATAAAAGCAGCGATATGTTTGGTATTACCATGTATACCGAGCTTTTTGCTGGTGATATAGTGGGACTTAAAAAGCGCATACCCTATCTAAAGGAGCTTGGTATAAAGTATTTGCACCTTATGCCATTGCTTAAGATGCCAAAAGGGCAAAATGACGGTGGATATGCTGTGGAAGACTTTAACACCGTTGATGAAAAATTTGGTACAAACAAGGAGCTTATAGATCTCTGCGATAGCTTGCGCCATGAGGGAATTAGCCTTTGTCTAGACTTTGTAATGAACCATACTGCATCTACTCATACTTGGGCCATGCGTGCCAAAGAGGGCGAGCAAAAGTATAGAGATTATTATCATATCTACCCAAACTACGATATTCCACGTGAATTTGAAAAGACCTTGCCACAGGTTTTCCCAAGTACAGCGCCTGGCAATTTTACATTTGATAATGATTTGAATGCCTTTGTAATGACCACGTTTTACCCATATCAATGGGACTTGAATTATGCAAATCCAGCAGTGTTTGGCGAGATGCTTATAGCTATGCTTAGACTCAGCAATATGGGGGTTGACGTATTGCGCCTTGACGCTGTTCCATATATTTGGAAAGAGCTATATACCACATCTCGCAATCTACCAAAGGTGCACACCATACTACGACTTATGCGCATAGCTATTGAATGTGTTGCTCCGGGATGCCTTTTAAAAGGTGAAGTTGTTATGGCGCCTAAGGAGTTAAAGGCTTATTTTGGCACAGAGGAGAAGCCAGAGTGCCACATGCTATATAGCGTAAGCTCAATGGTGAATTTTTGGTCGGCGCTGGCAAGCCAAGATGCAAGGCTGCTAAGGCGAGAACTAGACATATTATTCAACTTTGGCGAGCATTGTTATTTCTTGAATTATTTGCGTTGTCATGATGATATAGGCTGGGGCCTTGATGAAAATGCAGAGAGAGAATTTGGTATAGATCCTTTGCTGCATAAGATATTTTTATATAATTTCTTCAAGGGTGACTTTGAGGGTAGCTATGCAAGAGGGGAACTCTATAACTACGACAACATAACAAAGGATGCTCGCACTTGTGGCACAACTGCAAGCCTTTGTGGCCTTGAATCTGCTCATTGGAAAAAAGATAAGGATAAGGCGATAGGTAGAATACTGTTTATGCATGCACTTATGATGAGCATAAGGGGCTTACCTATGCTTAATAGTGGTGATGAAATAGCTCAGCTAAATAACTGGGATTACACGCTTGATGAAGATAAAAAGCATGATAGTAGGTACCTACATAGGTCAAAATTTAACTGGAACGCACTTGAAGATATAAAGGCTAAAAAAGGCCCTGTATATGAGGTGAACAGTGGTATAAAGAAACTGTATGATATACGCTCCAATGAGCCACTATTTAGCAATAAAGCTAGAGTATATACCTACGATACCAGATGCGATAATGTGCTTGCCATAGTGCATGAGCTTGACGGAGAATACTTTGTTGCACTGTTTAACTTCTGTGTGGAACCAAGGGGCGCTTTTCTTCCAAACCTTGAAGGCAAGTTCACCGATCTTATCACTGGCAAATCAATGAATATGGAAGACGGAATTATGCTTAAAGGTCAGAGCTTTGTATGGCTAAGGAGTAAACGATGCCAAAAAGCATGAATCAAAAGGGCAAATTGCTGCTAATAAGGAAAATGTTCCTTGAAAGAACCGATACAGAGCATAAGATAACTCTGGAAGATATATCTAATATGCTCAGCCAAAATGGAATAAAAGCCGAGCGCAAGACGCTGTATGACGATATAGAAACCCTAATAAGCGATGGAATGGATATCGGCAAGGGTAGAGAGGGCAGAAACTATTACTACTGCTTGCTAAATCGCGATTTTGAATTTGCCGAGATAAAGCTACTTGTAGACTCTGTACTGTCAGCAAGGTTTATTAGCGAAAAAAAGAGCCGCGAGCTTATAAAAAAGCTTAGTAGCCTTGTATCTATATATGAGGCAAAAAACATACGTAAGCGTAGTGTGCTAAGTAACAAGACCAAGACCATGAGCGAGAATGTATTTATCTGCATAGATAGAATACAAGAAGCTATAATCCAGAATAGGCAGATAGCATTCAGCTATTGGCAATGGGCAGTGGTAAAAGATAAAAAAGAAAAGCTCGCTCGCCATGACAACAAAAGGTATCAGCTAAGCCCATATAGCCTTATTTGGGATAATGAAAATTATTACCTGCTTGCCTATGATGCCCAAAGCGACAAAATGAAACACTATCGTGTGGATAAGATGAAGAACATAGAAATACTTCAAGATGAGTGCATAGGCATAAGCCAATATGAAAAGATAGATATAAATGAATATAAGACAGGTCATTTCTCTATGTTTGGAGGAGAAAAAACTCGTATAGAGCTACTCTGCGATAAATCTATGGCAGGAGTAATTATAGATAGATTTGGAAAAGATATAGCAACATACGAGATTGATCCCGAGCATTTTAAGGCTCATGTGGATGTGTATCTTAGTTCACAATTTCTAGGCTGGCTAATAGGGCTTGGAAGTGGCGTAAAGCTGATAGGTCCAAGCTTTGCAGTAGAACGCATGAAGGAACTTTTGACAGATATTTCAAAGATTTATTAAAATATTAAGGAGTTTAAACTTGCACAAAAAGAGCGACCATATATTGTCGCTCTAGTTTTTTAATTTGTCTTTCTCTTTCTAATTATAAGTAGTGTAGTGGTAAGCGCTACACCTATTAAGGCAAGATACAACCATACATGGTTATTGTCGCCTGTTTGTGGATATCCTGGCCTTTTAAGATGGTTTGCAACCTGAAGCCTATCAGTTGTTTCGTTGGCTAATGGATTCATTAGATAATCTTTGTTTGTTCTATATGTATAACGATTTTCCTTGGCTTTAGTTTCATCACGGAACATTCTAATGCTTGGTTCGTGATAATTATAACCACGCTGATATGCAACTTCCACAACTATTTTTTCGTCCATAGGGGTTATGTCAATTCCTGTTGCATCTTTTTCTTTCAAAATATACCTGAATACATAGTCACAGTCATCAATATCTTTAAATGGACCATTTTCCCAATAATTGTCTGGGAAAACTTTTTCATTGTGCTGTGCATAGAAATCCAATAGTGGTACAGATGGGAATAAAGGCTTTTCTATGGAGGTAATATTTCCTGCTGCATCGTAGGTCTTGCTTATAGCAATATTACGAGTAATAGCATAAAGATTGTATGAACGCTGGTCATATGGAGGTATAAACTCGGCCCCAAAATCCATTGTACCGTCTACAAATTCTGGAATTTCAGCAAGATGCTTAAATACATATTCATTCAGTTTAATAGGAGATCTATTGTATTGGGCTTCCTTTTTCAAATCAAAATCAAAATCATCGGGTCTGGTCTTGTAACCAGTTACTTGTTTTTCTGGGTCGTTTTTCCAATTTACCCATTGATTATTATTCTTCATTTTTTCATCATATATATCAAAGTCTTCTTTTGATTGAAAGTCTGATGGCTCAACTTTTCCAACTCTATAGACAGAAGAGTAATCTGAAGTTAAAACAGTACCCCATTCATGCATAAAGGCATGGTTAAATAGCTTACGAATATGTTCAGCACGAACTTTTTCGCCATTGGTTGCTTTGTCCCCAGACCATGCATAAGTAAAGTCGGTTTTTGCATTTCTAGTAAGCCTATTGAATTCTTCATCTACAAAGTCATCAGAGCTAAATGGTGTGTCATATTTGAATGTCTTAATCCCTGGCACTACTTTTACCTTGCTGTAGTTGTTAGGATCATCAGGATTTTTTTCATCATAATATTTGTTTTTTACAGTATATTCGTCATGAGCACTGGTATCAGGCACAAGTTCAAAATGCAATGTGCCCTCTATATCTTTGCCCTGGTATCCTCGCAAATCTATTAGCTTGGTATACCATGTCTGATCTGCAAACCCTAAACCACATCCAGCTGGACCAAAATTAATGTTCCAAGACAAAAAATCTTTTCCTCCATTACCAGGTTCATTAGTCCTTGTAGCGTCGGGAGTAGGCGATGGAGTAGGTGTAGCTACACCATAGTGGCTTATAACTTGTACCCTCTTGGTTATCTCATTAGGAAACGGCCCATACTCAATGTAAGATTTATGGCTTATATCTTTATATGTATATTTATGTGCTTCCGCCTCTTTTTTATTTTTATAAATGTATACTCTAATTCCACCGTAGCTACTACTATGTACAACATCAAGCACATAAGATTCCTGCTCATGCCACAAAGGAACATCGGAAGAGGGTTTCTCTCTAATAATATAGCGATATACTTCATCATGACTATATTCATCGTTATAATTGTAATAATAATTATCAGATGCATCTGAGTGCAAGTTATGGAATTTAAGCAAAGATACACTTGGTAGCAAGGGTTTTTCTATTGAGCTAATATTGCCATTGCTATCGTATGTTTTACTGATTGCAATAGGACGCGTTATAACAGCTACTCCACTTTGTTTCTTTACGTGATTGTTTCTATTATATTCTAAAATATTTTTGGTGTAATATTGGGAAAATTTGAAAGTACCATTTCTAAACTCCGGCAACTTTCCTAAATGTATTACATTATTTGGTACGGATATTAGCGGTCTACCATAATTTTCCTCGTCCCTAAATTTATACCAACCTTTCCATTCCGAGCCATAACCAGTAACATAAGTTTCGGGATCGTTTTCCCATTTTATCCAGTTATTTCTATTGGCTTTAAGGTAGTCAATATAATCTTGCAGTGTTTCAAAGTGTGACTGCAATACCTTACCAACTCTGTATAGCCCTGGAGAATCATTCACGATAAGACTGCCCCACTCATGTAAGAAGGCATGGTCCATCAAATCAATATAGCTTTGTGCCTTATCTAGGTTAAATTCTTCATGGTTATTATAATCTTGATCCCAAATTAAACCAAAATCTGTGCTTGCATCGTTACACAGTTGATTGAATTTTTCGTCAACAAAATCATCGGAGCTAAAAGGTACATCATATGAGAAATAACTAGCAATACCTTTGCGAATAGTTACTACTACTGTGCTAGAGTCATAATCTGGATAATCATTATATTGTGGCCCATGAACCTTATATGAATACGGCTCTGTTATAGATTCATCTGGCACTATCTCATAATGCAAAGTTCCTTTAATGTCTTTTTTGTTATATCCATCAAGTTTTATCAGCTTTGTATACCAATACTGGTCTACAATACCTCCGCCAGAACCATCAATTCCGTGTAAAGTTGCATATACATAATCTAAAATATTATACTCATTTACAGCATTTGCAGAAGCTACTGAATTAGCTACTCCTGCAAAAGGAATAAACAAATTTATCACTATTGCGAGTAACAGTACAATAGATATACTTAAAAATTTTTTCATGATTTACTCCGACACACAAATTTAGTTTTATAGTTGACTGGTATAAAAATATCCATTTAAATTAATTATACATCGTAAATGATCCAAAAGTCAATTTAACCAAAAAAATCAATAATGCTTTAATGTTAGACTTTAGAAATTTATTGTTTGTCTGTAGAACTACACTGCTAATGTACAAGCAAGCGCATAAAAAAGAGCGACAATACATTGTCGCTCTAGTTTTTTAATTTGTCTTTCTCTTTCTAATTATAAGTAGTGTAGTGGTAAGCGCTACACCTATTAAGGCAAGATACAACCATACGTGGTTATTGTCGCCAGTCTGTGGATAATCTTTTAAATTAACACGGTTTGCAAGGCGAACTCTTTCAGTTGTTTCATTTGCCATTGGTTTAATATCACCAGGCTTAACCCTATATGTATAACGATTTTCCTTGGCTTTCTTTTCATTCTGATACATTCTAATTGCTGGCTCATGATACCAGTAACCACGCTGATATGCAACTTCTACAATAACTTCTTCATCTGTTGGGGTTACATCAACACCTGTTGCATCTCTTTCTATCAATTTGTATCTAAATATATAGTCACAATCATCAATATCTTTAATATAGCCACCATTTTCATAAAAATCTTCTGGGAACAGTTTTGCATTGTGCTTTGCATAAAAATCCAATAATGGCACAGATGGGAACAGCGGCTTTTCTATTGATGTAATATTTCCTGCTGCATCGTATGTTTTGCTTATAGCTATCGGACGCGTCAGCACATGAAGCCTATAATTAAGATTATCATATCGATTTATAAATTGAGATGTAAAGCTCATATCACCATTTATAAATGACGAAATTGTTGCAAGATGCATTGTCATCGTTTCATCATCCCTTATCAATGGTCTATCTGCTTTTGCTTCAAGTTCTAGGTCAACAGCGCCACTCGGATATACTTTATAGCCAGTTACATGTTTTTCAGGATCATATTTCCAATTTACCCATTGATGGCTATTCTCCATATTATTACAATATTCTTTGTATTCATTTTGATTATAAAAGTGAGATGGCAATACTTTCCCTACTCTGTAAACCTCATTTTGAGAAGACAGTACTGTGCCCCATTCATGCAAAAATGCGTGATCAAATAGTCTTATCATATGCTCAGCACGAACATCGTCGGCAGTTTTCTTTTGACCATTTTGCCATGAGTAAGTAAAATCTGAACGTGCCTCGGTAACTAGTCTATTAAACTCTTCATCCACAAAGTCGTCCGAGCTAAATGGCGTATCATATTTAAACGACATTATTCCAGGTACTACTTTCACTTTGGTGTAGTTGGAAGGATCATCGGGGAAATTTTCGTTATAATTTGAACTTTTTACAGTATACTCTTCATTAGCAGTAGTATCTGGTACAAGCTCAAAATGTAAAGTACCCGATATCTTCCTGCCCTTATATCCTCGCATATCTATAAACTTGGTGTACCATACTTGATATATAATTCCCAAACCGCCTCCACCAGGGCCAAAGTCAATTTTCCAAGACAATAGATCTTTTGCTCCATTACCAGGCTCTGTACTTTCAGTGGGAACTGGAGTTGGAGTAGGATCAGGCTCGGGATTAGGCTCGCCATAGGTGTTTACAACTTGTATTCTCTCGCTTACCTCGTTGCAAAATGGACCGTACTCTACAGTTGATCTAATATCTGGCGAAGTTCTAAAGTATTTTTTATAGTCAGATTCTTCTCCAAATTTATAAATATATATTTTCCCTTTTCCCAAATACTCATTGGAATATACTACATCAAGTACATAAGGCTCATAACCACACTTTAGAGGAATTCCTGTGGGTTGCTTCTCTCTAAGTATGTAGCGATATATATCAAGGCGATAGCTATGATCGTCTTTATAATCCTGATTGTAATAATATGTGTTCTCAGCAATAAATTTAGGCATTGATGCAGATGGAAATAAAGGCTTTTCTAATAAAGTTATATTTCCATTGCTATCGTATTTTTTGTTGATAGCAATAGGACGGGTGATTGCATACAATTTATCAATACGCTTATCAGTATAAGGCCCATTTTTAAAATATTCTGGTATAGTATGAAATTTCGTAAATTCCATAGTGCCATTTTTAAAAGATGGGTAGGCAGATAGATGCTCCTCGTTTTTTGATGCATCTACCAAAAGCTCTTCATTAGCTCCGGTAGATCTTAGGCGTCTATAAATGTTTTCTTCCCCATCGAGAGAATTAGACCTCTTCCAATCCGATCTATATCCAGCAACATAGGCTTCGGGGTCATTTTTCCAATTTATCCATAAATTATTATCGCGCATTTGCTTAACATATTTAAGATAATTTTGTATTGTGCTAAAATGCGTTTGAGAAACCTTACCTACTCTGTAAATCTTTAGATCCATATCATCATAATTATCTGGATTGTCTTCTGCAATAATAGTTCCCCATTCATGCAGAAAGGCATGATTAAACAAATCAACATAATTTTTAGCGTGGGCTTGACCAAAATCTATAGGTGGGTTGCTCCAGCTACGTTTATGATTCTGCCCAAAGTCGGAGCTGGCATTAGCACATAGTTCATTAAATTTTGAGTCTACAAAGTCGCTAGAGCTGAAAGGTACATCATAGGTATACTTGCGTATGCGACCTCTACGGATAGTAACATTTACTTTGCTACTTGGATATGTTCCAGTAACTTGATATTCTATTGGCTTTTTATTATCAATTCTGTAATCAGGCACTATCTCATAATGCAAGGTGCCACTTACATCTTTTTGATTATATCCATCCAATTTTATTAGCTTTGTATACCAATACTGGTCTACAATGCCACCACCTGAACCATCAAACCCTAATGAAAGACGAGAAGCTGTTAAAATATTGGGATCATATTCTCCGAATTTTGACTTGTCGATTTCATCAGCTACTGCATTAACTGAGCCGGCAAAAGGAATAAACATGTTTATTACTATTGCGAGCAACAGTGCAATAGATATACAAAAATTTTTTCTCACGATGCACCTCAAAATTAGTTGTAATTTAAATACAATCAATTTAAATTATATCAATTAATGTAATAAAGTCAATTTAATTACATGAAAAATAAAAAGCCAATATTTTTGAATATTTTTTTAGCCATTTGTAAATAGATAAAAATTTTATATGATTTTTAGTTCAAAAGTTATCTTGGCAATTATAAATTTTATTTTACATCTAAAATTTTTTTAAAAGCATTTTTATAAGATCTAAAACCCATTTTTTTCTATGAAATATACACAAAAAAGCTTGGATATATTGCAATATATGGAGTATAATTATAAAAACTATAAGAGAGTTTTATTGGACTCTATTTATATTATCATACAAGCATGGAATAAATAGGAGGCTATAAATTATGATAGATTCTATTATAGAAATATTAAAAGATCCCATGTTTGCACCGATAATTGTATGCTCTGTGCTAGCTATATTCATAGGCGACACAAAGTGGAGAGAATATAGATAAAAAACTCTTGACACTTACTTTGCGTAATAGTTTACATTAGTCTTAAAGGGAGGTGCATTATGAAAACCGTTAAGGCAGTAAGCAAGATAGCAGGAATAAGCGTAAGAACACTGCAATACTATGATCATATCGGATTGCTTAGCCCAGCCACTAGATCTGAAGCTGGGTATAGACTATACAGTGATGATGATATGAGACGTTTGCAGAGAATACTGCTTTTACGAGAGTTGGATTTTCCACTCAAATCTATAATTGAGATAATGAGAGACGGCTATATTTCAATAGATGAGCAGATAGAAATTCTAGAGCTAAAAAAAGCTAGATTGGAAAATCTGATAAGTTTGGCAAAGAAAATTAAAGTGTCGAGAGGAGATTATATGGATTTTAATGCTTTTAATGATGAAAAAATAGAGGATTATTCAAAGCGCGCCAAGGAACTCTGGGGGAAAACAGAGGCCTATAAGGAATTTGAAAGTAAGCAAAAGGGCCGTAGCCAAGATGATTTTAAGCTTGTAAATCAGCAACTTATGATGCTGTTTAGAGAATTTGCTGATATAAAGCAAAGGGGACCTGAGTCCAAAGAAGCGCAAACTTTAGTAAAAAAGCTACAAGACTTTATAACTACAAACTACTATGCTTGCACAAACGAGATACTTGCTGGCCTAGGCAAGCTATATGAAAGCAATAGCGAATTTAGCAAAAATATAGACGAGTTCGCGGGCGAAGGAGCTGCTGAATTTGCAGGCAAGGCAATAGCACGTTTTTGCAAATAAAAACAAGGCTTCACAATGTACTGTGAAGCCTTTAAAAAAGCGCATAGTAATCTATGCGCAATATTTATTATTTTATCCAAGCGCTACATCCAGCACCATCATAAGCGCAAAACCAAGTGCTACGCCAATAGTGCCTATGTTACTATGCTCACCGGCTTGAGATTCTGGTATCAACTCTTCCACTACTACATATATCATTGCTCCAGCAGCAAATGCTAGAAAATATGGGAGAGCAGGAGTGATAAATGAAGTAAGTAATATAGTCAGCACTGCACCAATTGGCTCCACAATTCCAGAACCAACCCCATACATAAAGGCTTTGCCCTTTTTCATTCCTCCTGATGCAAGAGGAGCAGACACTATTGCACCTTCTGGAAAGTTTTGTATTGCTATGCCTGCAGCTAGTGTCAATGCTGCAGCAGGGGTTACAAGATCGCTGCCATTTAGCATAGCTGCCAGTACCACGCCCACAGCCATTCCCTCAGGAATATTATGCAACGTAACTGCAAGTATCAGCATAAAAGACTTACTTAGGCTAGATGGAGGCCCCTCGGGCTTATCTTCATTAAGATGAAGGTGGGGGATTGCCATATCCAGTACAAGCAAGAATCCTACGCCAACTAGAAAGCCAACCGCTGCCACTATCCATTCCGTTTGCCCAGCCTCAGCTGCCATATCTATTGCTGGAATAAGCAACGACCATACAGAAGCAGCTATCATTACTCCAGCAGCAAAGCCTAGAAGAGCCTTTTGCAAACGTGGGTTGATTTCATCCTTTACAAAGAATATTACTGTGCAACCTAGGGTTGTGCCTATAAAAGGCAAAAGCAACCCTAATATTAGATGAGATGTTACACTGTTCATAGTATTATTACAGTACTAGTGATGGAGCAGTGTATACTCTAGCTTTAAGCTCGCTATTGAGCATGTATAGGCCTTTGCCCTCGTTGCCAAACAGCTGCATCTTGTTTATAAGGTCAGAAGCATTCTTTTCTTCCTCGCCTTGCTCCTTTACAAACCAGTCAAGCACCTGCATTGTACGGAAATCCTTTGCCTCGCAAGCTGCAACATATATATCGTGTATTCTTTCTGTAACGAGCTTCTCGTGCTTCAAAGCTTCCTTAAGTGGAGTTAGGTCATCGCCCTTTGTCCATTCTGGCTTATCTATTGCTTCAAATGTTACAGGCATTTCGTTGTTGTGCAGATACTGATATAAGAGCATTGCGTGGTCTCTTTCTTCCTTAGCCTGAATCATATACCAGTTTTCAAAACCATCTAGGCCCTTTACTGCATAATAATTAGCAAAATCCATATATAGATATGCTGAAAATAATTCAAAATTTATCTGATCATTGATCATTTTTGCTACTTTTTCGTTCATTATAAATCTCCTTGTATGTTTATTAGATGATTTGCATCCAATATATATTATAAACACTTTTTACAATTTGTAATCATAAATTTAAGCTGATCTGAATTTATATATTTTCATTTATTAGGATTCCAATGCTTTTGCATGAATAATTTGTACAGAAATTATGGCTATTTTACAAATAAAAAACAATATTTATAAAATATTTAATTTTTTTTATTAAAATTAGTAAAAATTTTAATATTTACTATTGAATTATTTACAATTATGTTATATATTTAATAAATAGATGTAATAGATTTTGAGCGCTTTAATCAAAGGAGAATTATCATGAAAATCTGTAGAATTTTTATCGTACTGGTATTGGCGATGGCATTGGTATCAAGCCAAACAGTGTCTTATGCAGCGTTATCTAGTGAAAATATTAATATCTTAGGTAGCATTCCTGCATCGGTGTGGTATACCAAGCTGATAGATCTATCAGGCTATCAAGGTAAGACGGTAAAAGGCACATTACATTTTGAGCTGATTCCAGACAGAACAGCAAGCCAGAAATATATGGTGACGGACAGCTTTGGAATGACTCGAAATGTAATAGTGAAGAAGGGATTAGGAGATTATAGATATAATGTACCATTTAGCTCAGAGGATTTTGTTGATCCTGAGTTCAATCGTTTGGCTCGCAAGGCAAGCCTTGTTATGCAACAGGATGATGTTAAAAGAGCAGAAGAGATAGATCAATTTTTTGACTATGCTTTCTTGCATGAATGGGGCACTATACAGAGTAGCGATCATGTACAGACAGCCAGAGTTCGCAAGGTCTTGCCCTCCCAATTTGAATGTGAGAACGGAATGTGTCCTTCTACTACATACGAGGAATTCATAAAGCAAATGGATGAGTATGATTCATGGGTTCATTGGAAAAATGATCCTGAAACTAGAGTTACGGGCTGGAAATGCTCACAGGAAAGCGACGGAGATAAAGACCCTACAAAAGGTTTTGGCTCCTATGAAGAAGGTTGCCAAATACTGGCAGAATATCCAAAATTTTTGGATGGCACATTTAGATACAGTAAGGTCTTTACTTTGCATGCAAATCCTGCTGTAACATACGCACTTACAAATATTACTCGTCCTATAGCTATAAGCAAGACCTATGACAGCAACGGCAATATTACCTCCATAGAGAAGCCACTTTTTCCATCATTGGAACAGCATAAATTTACCGATAAGATACTAGATAGTGAATCAAACGATAATGGGGATATAAAAGTATATAGATATATATTAAAGGAAAAGCCTGCTACTGGTATACCACTTAAAATCTCAAACCAAGAAATAATAGTAGACGTAGTAGTAAACCATTACACCTGCACAGTATATATGTATAAAGATAGGGAAACTGCAAATAAAAAGCGCTATGATTTCAGCCTTAGCGATGATGATAAATATTATTTAGGTGGTAATCCTTTCCCAAATGAGTTTACTTCAGCTATTAGACTTGAAAATAAATTTGTTCCAACTCAGTATCCATTGACAGGCGATAATGCGGATATCAAGCTATACGTATGCTTGCTGGCTATCAGCATAGTAACAATGCTATATTTTGTAAAAAAGAAAAAAGAAAGTCATAATTAAGCTTTGAATTTTTAACAATTTATACTCTTTTTTCCAAAACAACTGGGAAAGAGAGTATTTTATTTTGCACTAAATTAGAAATAAAACAAGGACGATTTAAGCATTACAGAATTTAATAAAGAAAGTGACTGAAAAAATTTAGAGACTCTAATTCATGCTTTATGTACCCTACACAGACTCATATCACCCAGCACCAGATTTTCTGGCATCTTAGTTGGCTTATTTCCTGTGTATTCAAATGTTTATTTATAATATTTTGTCTGCCTGCAAGAATTGCACTGTAAGCAAACTATACCAATGAGCATTTCACTCCTGTACGAATTAAATAATTGGCAACAAACTAGACGAATATATAAACAAAATTCAAAAAAACTCCCATGTAATAACATGGGAGACGCATTAACTATTAGAACAAATTCAGCTTGTAGCCACCCTTATATACGGTGTCTATAAAATTTGTACCAATCTTCTTTCTAAGGCGTTGAACATGCACATCTACTGTACGAGTAATGCCTGCACTCTTGTAACCCCAAGCATCTTGCAAAAGCTCTTGACGGGATACAGTCTTGCCTTGATTATCCAGCAACGACTTTAGCAGAGCACTCTCCTGATTTGTAAGTTCTATTTTTTTATCACCAACAATAGCAGTATTGCCATTAAGTTTAATCTTCATAACATATAACCCCCTCTGTATATATCTCTACAGTTAGATTATACTATATAGAATTGAACAAGTTGTGAATAAAATGTTACACGATTGTAAATAAAGGCTAATCCTCAAGAGCAAGCTTTATAAGCTCAACAGCTTTATCATAAGATATTTTTGAGGTATTTATGCACAGATCGTAGTTTGCTTTGTCGCCCCACTCCATACCAGTAAAGTAGTTGTAGTAGCTATTGCGCTCTCTGTCTTTTTTAACAAGTGCATTTCTGGCCTGCTTTTCATCCATATCAAAATGCTCTACTATGCGCTCTACCTTTGTATCAAGATCGGCATATATAAACACTCTAAGTGTATTTGGATTGTTTCGTAGCACATAGTCGGCACAGCGACCTACGAATACATGCTTTCCGTCCTTTTGAGCAATTGTCTTTATTGCCTCAAACTGAGCCAAAAATATCTTGTGATTTAGAGGAAGATCTATCTGCATTGCGCTAATGTCGCCACTGCGCACACCACTCACCATAGAAAATAGCAAGCTGGTATTTGGCTTTTCGTCGTGCTGCTCAAATAGCTCCTTAGCAATGCCACTTTCTTCTGCTGCTATATTTAGTATCTCTTTATCATAGAAATCGGCGCCTATAGCCTTTGCAAGATTTTCGCCAATATATCTTCCTCCACTACCATACTGGCGTGATATTGTAATAATATTCTTCATAGCTTATCCTCCTATATCGCATAGATGGAATGTATATCCATCGCTGTTACCAAGATAGCCTTTGATAATATTTTGTGCTATATCAAATGCGTTTTCACGTGCTTTTTGAAGATTTGCTTCATCAGTCCTATATTGTTCATAGAGCTGCTTTTTAAATTCATCTACTATTCTTACAAGATCCTCTGGAGTAACTGGCTTAAGAAAGTCTTTTCTAGACACCTTTAATATCTTTATACTATGATCAGTAAGCTCGGCTTTGGGTAGGTAGACATTTATGTCTTTGCCATCTGTTCTTACGTAGGCCTCTGTAAGATCTATTCCATAAAGGCCTCTAAATTCGTAGTCTACCCATATACTATTTGCAGTAATGTTGAAAAGAGCCTTTGTGTCATTTTCAAATGTGCCACTTTGAGTTAATTGCAGAGAATTTAATCTGCCAATATCTCTAAGCTCCACGCTGCTGCGTATATCTCTAAAATTCAACTTTTCGCCTGCGAATAGCTTGCTTACAATAGGATAATAGCGTATGGCTATATACAATATCGCTCCTAAAAATGCAAGCAAAACTATTTTTTTTATAAATTTCCAAGCTTTTTTCATAGGTTATTTAACTTTACAAGCAACTCCATAACCAGTCTCATAAGACCGTATGCACAGGCTAAAATGCCCACAATCATAAAAAAGAACTTTAACGCTTTCAATACTATCCTCCTACATTATTATATAATATAATGCAAAATTTAGCAAAAATATATACTTAATACACTATTATATACAAATTATAATTTAGCTATGCGCTCCATGGCTTTTTGGGTATTTTCAACTGTGTTGAAGGCTGTAAGCCTAAAGTACCCAGCACCACTTGGGCCAAAGCCCTCTCCTGGCGTGCCAACTATGTTTGCCTTTTTAAGTAGCATATCAAAAAAGTCCCAGCCACTCATGTTATCAGGAGTTTTAAGCCATATATATGGAGAGTTCTTCCCTCCGAATGCATCATATCCAAGCTTTTTAAGCTCGCTTAGCATTATCTCACCATTGTGCAGATAGTAGCGCACATTCTCAAGGCATTCCTGTCTGCCCTCTGAGCTATATGTGGCCTCTGCAGCTTTCTGAATTATATACGATACACCGTTAAACTTGCTGGCCTGTCGCCTTGCCCACATATCTCTTAGGCTTACCAAATTAGTCTTGTCGTCCATTGCATGCAGATCTTTTGGCACTATGGTATAAGAGCATCTTACGCCAGTAAATCCCGCGCCTTTGCTGTATGAGCAGCACTCTATGGCACAGGTCTTTGCACCCTCTATCTCGTATATGGAGTGCGGTACATCATTTTCTTGTATGTAGTCTTTATATGCTGCATCATATATTATAACTGACCCATGCTTTATAGCATAGTCTACAAAATTCTTTAGCTCTTGCTTGCTAAGCGCCTTGCCGGTAGGGTTGTTTGGGGAGCATAGATATATTACATCAACATGTATATCAGGGACATCTGGCACAAAGTCATTTTCTATTGTGCAAGGCATGTATAATAGCTTATCCCAAATACCATTGGCAAATCTGCCAGCGCGCCCACACATAGCATTACTGTCTACATATACGGGGTATACTGGGTCGCATACTGCCACCTTTTCCGTAGGGGAAAATAGCTCTTGAATATTCGCGCAGTCGCTTTTTGCTCCGTCGCTTATAAATACTTCTTCCGGAGAAAGCTTTACACCATATTTTTCATAGTCATTCTTGATTATGGTATTTATCAAAAAATCATAGCCTCGCTCTGGAGGGTAACCACGAAATGTGTTTGCATTACCCATCTCTTCGCTTGCTTTTTGCAATGCATTCACGACCGATTTTCCAATTGGACGAGTAACATCGCCTATACCAAGCCTTATTATCTCTGCATTAGGGTGATTTTCAGTATATTTTGCGACTCTGCTAGCTATCTCAGAAAAAAGATAGCTACTAGGCATTTTTGAAATATTGCTGTTTACTTTTAGCATTGTTTTTCCTCACTGCTCAGTCCCATATCTGCGCCAACTGGGCAAATATCATCTGTCTTAGGAATAAGAGTCTGCTCTGGGAATGGCCATATTCCTTCGCATACAAATTCTGCAGGGCCAGTCATGTAGACATGCTTATCTGCCTGGCACCATTCAACATGTAGCGTGCCTCCTCTAAGCAATACATCTACCTCGCACTTTGTGTGCTCATTAAGCACACTTGCAACTACCGAAGCACAGGCTCCTGTACCACATGCAAGTGTCTCCCTTGCGCCTCTTTCAAACACGCGCATCTTAATGGTTTTATCGCTTAGTATCTCTACGAATTCTATATTGCATCTGTCGGGGAATATCTCGTGATTGCTTAATTCTTCGCCAACGGAATCTATATCAATGGCTTCCACATCTTTTACGAAGGTTACTGCATGAGGGTTACCCATGCTTAACACAGTAAGATAGAATATGCCATGGCTTGTTCTAATTCTTCTATGTTTTAGCTGCCTTTTATTCAAAGTGGTAGGAATATTCTCTGGCTTAAAATCTGGCTCGCCCATATCTACCTGCACAGAGCTCACCCTGCCATTTGCTGCAGTAAGCCAAAGCTTTTTGATGCCAGAACCTGTTTCTATTGTAATAAAAGTCTTGTCTGTAAGGCCTTTTTCATACACATATTTTGCAACGCACCTTATGCCGTTTCCACACATAAAGCCTTCGCTACCGTCGCTGTTCCACATGCTCATCTTAAAGTCGGCGACATCGCTCTTATCTATAATTATAAGACCGTCGCTACCAACACCAAAGTGTCTATCGCTTATTTTTTTGCTGACTTCCGACGGATTTTCAAGCTTTTCTTCAATTGCGTTGACGTATATATAATCATTTCCGAGCCCATGCATTTTTACAAATCGCATAAAACTCCTCCCTTCATAGACTGTATTTTAGCATATTTAACAGTCGCATACAAGATTATATGCCATACCAGCAAATGCATTTGTATGAAAGTATTAAATTTTGTATATCCTTTATAAATGTTTAAATTATATTGAAAGTATGGTAAAATATAATACAAATTATAAATATAAATCTTAGGAGGCAGATTATGTATAAAGATATTATTGACGAAAATAAAGAGAGAATGGATAAGACTATCAAATCCTTGCATTATGCTTTGAACAATATTAGAACAGGCAGAGCAAACCCTATGCTTTTGGATAGCATTAAGGCAGACTATTATGGAGTAGAGACCCCACTAAACCAAATGGCAGCCATAAGCAGTCCAGAGGCTAGAGTATTGCAGATCACACCTTGGGATGTAAAGGCTCTTGGCGCTATTGAAAGAGCAATACACATGAGCGATATAGGCTTGAACCCCAATAATGACGGTAAGTCTATTAGGCTTGTATTCCCTGAGCTTAATGAAGAAAGACGTAAGGAACTAGCCAAACAGGCAAAAAAAGAGGGCGAGGAATCCAAGATTGCTATTCGCTCAATTAGAAAAGATGGACTTGATGCTATCAAAAAGCTAGAAAAGGACAAGGTTATTAGCGAAGACGATATGCATACTGCAAATGACGAATATCAGAAAGTTGTTGACGACTACATCAAAAAGATAGAAACAGTTGTGGACGAAAAGGTCAACGAAATAATGACAGTTTAATGTTTAATCCTGAAGATATCATAGCCTTGCCACTTGACGAGGCTATGAAAAAGTTAAATGAATTTACAGATATACGGCTTGTGCAGACGGACGCCAATTTTGCCCTAAGCAAAAAGCTAGATAAATCGCAGTACAGCATGGCAAGAGTAGTTAGAGCAGATGTTGACGGCAATACTATTACTATTCTGTACGATATGTTTAAGGAGTTCTAGTCGTTGCTGAAAGATATAATTTATCAAAACAAAGAGCTTTTACCACAACATATAGCTATAATCATGGACGGTAATGGTCGCTGGGCAAAAAAGAATAAGCTAAAGGTTGCTCTTGGCCATAGGAGTGGAGTAGAAAGCCTGCATAACATCATAGAGGAAACAAATAGGCTTGGTATAGCCTCGCTTACTCTATATGCTTTTTCCACAGAAAATTGGAAGCGTAGCAAGAGCGAGGTAGCAGCGCTTATGCAGCTTATACTTGATTTTTTTGATAATGACATAAAGAGATTACACGAAAAAAATGTAAAGGTTGTTATTATAGGCGATGTAGACGCTATGCCTGATGCACAGAGAGATGTGCTAAAGGCTGGTATGGAGTTGACTAGCAAAAATACTGGCATGCTACTTAACATAGCTATAAACTATGGTGGTCGTGCAGAGCTTGTGCGAGCATGCAAGCTTATTGCAAAAGATGTGCTTGATGGCAATATGAGCATTGACGATATAGATGAGCAGGCTTTTGCCGATAGACTATATATGAAAGACGATATAGATCTCATGATACGCACTAGTGGAGAGATGAGACTCAGTAATTTTCTTCTATATCAGAATGCTTATGCTGAATTTGTTTTTCCTACTACACTATGGCCCGATTATACCGTAGAAGAATACTATAAATCGCTATATGAATATATGCAGAGAGATAGAAGATTTGGAGGCAGAGTAGATGGCTGATAAAAAAAACAATGCCAAAAAGCGAGTTATAACAGGCCTAACATTAGGGCCTCTGCTTATATTGCTGCTATATTATCGTGGTTGGTATTTGGGTACTGTGCTTGTTGCAGCCGTGCTTATCTGCATTTATGAAGAATATAAGGCGCTTAAAACAGCAGGTTATGACCCTGCTAGCATTGCTACTTGGATAGGTAGCGTTGTATACTTGCCTTTAACTCTTCTATATCCAGAAAAAAATTATATTACACCAGTATTTGTGCTTGTTATTATATTACAAGTGATTATAGTGATTTCAAGGCCCAAGCCGAGCTTTCTTGATATTGCAATGTCTATATTGCCACTAATTACTGTGGCATTGCCGGGTATGTGCCTTATTTCCTTCCTTACCATAGAGGATGTTCCAACTCAGGTATTGCTTATTGTAGGCACGTTTACAATAAGCATGATATGCGATATCTTTGCCTATGAGTTTGGCTCTCGATTTGGCAAAACTCCATTCTATACTACAATAAGCCCTCATAAGACGGTTGAAGGAGCTGTGGGTGGCATAATAGGTGGCATAGGTGGGTTTATGCTTACAGGCTATTTAATATATATATCATTTGGTGTGCTGGTATTTCCATCATGGGAGATGTTTGTGATAGGTCTTGTAGGTGCTATTGTATCTCAGATTGGAGATCTCTACGCCTCCTTACTCAAGCGCCATTGTGGTATAAAAGACTTTGGAAATCTTTTTCCAGGGCATGGGGGAATGATGGACAGAATGGATAGCGTGCTTTTTGTTGCTGCCTATTTATTTATGATAAAGGTATTGGTGTTTTAGTGAAATTATACGAAGAGCTTGATAGGCTATTCTACAGTAAAGACTTTGCTGGTGCAGAAGAATTTCTAATAAAAAAATCTCAGGAATATGCTCAAAATCATGAGCATGATATGGAGCTTATATGCTACAACGAGCTTGGAGGCATATATAGAAAGCAAAATCTTCGCGAAAAGACATTTTGGGCAGTAGATAAGTGCATAGAGCTTATACATACGCATGGATTTTCTTATTCGCTGCTTGGTGATGTATATACAAGCCTTGCAACAGCATACATGCACTTTGCAGAGCACGAGAAAGCCTTGCCATTATTCAATAAGGCCGAGGAGTGCTATGAATACTTCTACAAGAAGCCAAATATATCTCTTGCTACATTGCTAAACAACAAAGGTCTTTGCCTTATGGCTATGGGCGACACTGTTTCTGCATGCGCAAGCTTTCAAAAGTCAATAGAGATATTAGAAAATCTGCATACATATCCTCTTGAACTTGCAATGAGCCTTATAAGCCTTGCAGAAGTCAAGGATAATAGTGATGAAGATGCCCTATATAAAAAGGCAGCAGCCTGTTTTGAAAGTGCCAAGCAAGATGGATACTATGCCTTTGTGGCAGAAAAATGCTTGCCAGCTTTTAAAAGAGCTGGATACTTCAGAGTTGTGAAAACTCTGCAAGATAGAATAGATGAAATAAATAAAAAGCTTGCAAACAAATAGCAAGCTTTTTATAGCGAAAGGACTCATAATGAAAGGATTGCAGGAGAGCAGAAAAAGCTTTGAAGCAAGCTTTGATAAGCTTTTTGAAGCCTATCCCAAGCTAAAGCAGCGCGCTGCTTGTGGGTTGTGTGGCAGAGGTTCACAATGCCTTGGCTATGATGACGAGATATCGCGTGATCACGATTTTGAAAATGGGTTTATAATTTGGCTCAGTGATGATGACTTTGAGAAGTTTGGATATTTTATAAAAAAAGAATATCAGCGCCTTTTTGCTTCTCATAAAGAAGATAGCATATATGGTATATATAGCGTAGGCGAATTTATAAAAAGCACCGTAAGCGCTGTTCCACAAAGCCCAATAGACTGGCTTAACATACCAGAGCATGCGCTTTTAAGCGCAACAAATGGAGAAATTTTTTATGATGGCGCTGGTGAAATAAGCAATATTCGCAATACGATAAAAAATTGCCCAAAAGACGTCTTTATAAAGCGAGCAAGCGCACACCTTTCACTTGCATCTCAAGCTGGAGAGTATAACTTCAGTCGTCTTATGGAAAGAGGCGATATAGGATCAGCAACGCTTGCTATAGCAGAATTTGTAAAGCATATCATATATGCAGCACATGCAATATATCAGCGCTTTACACCCTTCTATAAGTGGCAGCTGCGCTCACTAAGTGAGTTTGATGAAGAGCTTTGCTCCAAGCTAAATATGTTGCTACTCTCTCAAAAAAGCTATTCACAGCTTGAAAACAATCTACATACTATCGCTCTTATAGCAAAGCACATAAAAAACATTGCCAATCTTCCAATAAAATCCGACAGCCTAGGCGACATGGCAATATACATGCAGAGCCTAATATCCGATGAATCCCTTAATTCTCTGCACCTTATGGATTATGGGGTGGAATAAAAAAAGACTGCTTGTGCAGTCTTTTTTTATTGTTGATATCAGAGAAATATATGCAGTTATTTAATATCAACCATTTTTTCGGATTTATTTTTGGTACCAAGCGATGAAACATGGTTTTGTTTATTGTAGGGCATGTTGTGCACTACTGCTAAACCAACAAGAGCTCTAGTATATGCAATGTATTTTTCTGATTCAGTCATATCCATATCACAAACACAGACTCTTTTAAACTCTAAGCCCTTTGCCTGAACAACAGTAAATGCAGTAAATTTAGAAATGTTTTTGCTAGAAAAAAATTCGCTTAAATCTTTCAAATAATATTCGTTTTTTACAATATATACTATATCAGGCCATAATTTAGTTATACGATTTATGCTGTTTTCTAAATACTCGAACGTCATAACTTCTTCTATACTAACACCAACCGGTTTCATCTTGAATGAAAACATATTATTGCAATAGTCAATAATCTGATTTGTATTTCTAAAGTTTTCATCAAGCAAATAAATATCTTTTATAAAATCAATAGATTCCCATGAAGATATACCATGATCTGATATTGTCTGCCTTACATCACCAAACAAATTCATTGTAGGTGGCACAACTTGAATTTGTCCATTTGAAATTTCTTTTTTTGTATTGATTTTCTTAATAAGTTCTATTTCCATTGGACTTAGATCCTGGGCCTCATCTATGAATATATTAGGAACAATTGCTTTATCTATACCTATTGTAAGATATCTACAATACAATAAAACATACGAGGTGTGTTTATATTTACTGTCCAAATTAATATCAAACTCAGACTTTATTATGCTTCTGCAAGTACCACACAGTTTTTGGTAATAATAGTGTATATTTGCATTATCGTTGCGTTCCTTAAAGAAAGTGGATTTGTCATTGGTTTTTATTTTTATAGAGTTTATTGTGTTAAAGCTTGCGATTAAATCTATGCCATACTTAACGTATTCTAGTATTTTGGAGTTGGAAGTCTCTAGATTAGCAATATTTACTGAACAATCTCTAACTAAGTTTGGTGCCATCTTAATAGTTTTATTCAAAAGCTCGATTTGTTTGCTATATTTAGAATGAACATCTTTTTTTATTTCTTTTATTTTATTTTTACGGGCTTCTATATTACTTTGAGATTCATTATATATTAATTGCAAATCAGCTATGATCTGTTTTGTCTCATCTAAATTTACTTTTCCATATACTAATGTATATTTTGAAATTAAGTTACTATATTTATCCTTGTTTTTATTAATATAGTCTTTTATTTTTATAATAATTTTTTTATCAGAAGTTTGTTTTAATTCATTTTGTGTTTTAGATCTTGCAGATTTAGATGATTGAGAACTTAAGTCTTTAATTTCTTGCTCTAACATAATAATTTCTGAATCTTGCATAACTTTTTCATATACTTCGTTTAAATCAGATTTCTTTATTGAATTGATACTTTCTAATTTTAATTCAGCATTATTACAAGCAGCTTGTATTTCTTCTATTATGCCATTTATATCAGAATAATTTGAAGGCTTTATATTTAAGTATCTGCGAATTTTTTTGACTCTGTCCTTTACCATTGAAACGGCAGTTTTCTGATCTTCAATAATTTGTTTTTCTATATCTGATGTTAATTTATTAATCAATTCATCAAGAGACTTATTACAGAGATCAATAACATAATACATTTGACTCTCTATTTCTTTGATAAACAGAGAATATGCATGATGCATAAATTCTTTTGAATATATTCTTTTTAAAAATTGATTTGAATAAATTAGCTCACTTTTTTCATAATTTTTGTCGATTTTTAGATTTAAAAGATCTTTGTAATAAGATTGTACAGTAATAATATTCTCTTTATGGATTTTGAATTGATTACATATATCATTTATAAAAAATCCAAAATCATTTGAAGGTATCAACAATCTGTAATTGCTATACTCAATCATTCTATTATATAATAAATACCTTAATCTATGGAGCAATACCATTGTTTTTCCAGATCCGGCACATCCTTGAACAATAAAAGATTCTGAAGGGTTAATTAGTCTAATATCGTCTTGCTTTTCTTGAATGGTTTGTATAATGCTTTCAATACCTTCTTTATCCTTATTCCTTAATAAAGCTTTTTTTAGGTATGAATCAGTAATATTTGAATATAAGGCGTCGTTTACATCTAATTTTACTTCCACAGAAATAACCTGTTTGTTTTTCATGGTTATATTGCGAGCTAGTGTAACATCTGAATACCTATCAGGAAATTTCCAACTTTGAATAATGGCATCATAACGCATATCATCGACATTGACCCATTGTGCGTCTATGGATTTTTCGTAAGTGAATGATTTAAGATTGGGATTTTCCATAAAATAACTGTGTTGTCCACCATATATGCAATGCCCAACAAAAAGATTATTACGGCTATAATATGCATCAAATTTATCATATTCTTTTTGAGCATCATGATTAGCATTTTTTTTGAATTGTAGGGAACTAATATCTACATAATCTATACCAACATCATATTGGTTAACACCAGGATATGGAAAAACAACAGAGTCTCTTTGTTCTTTTAGCCAATCATAAAAAAAATTTATCTTTTCTTGCTCATCCTCCAAGGCATTATTTAGGTTAGATGTAAGATCTTTTTCTAAATCATTTTTATTTGGAATATTATTATGCATATACAATCTGCTCCTTAAAACACATATATAATACATTATATATGCAGAAGGAATTATATACAAGACAAAAATATAAAAATAAAGATATTGTTAAATAATTGTTATATTAGAAAATACCACAACAATATATTGTTGTGGTATTTAAAAGTTTTACTTATTCTTAAAACAAACTCTTTACGGCTTTTACAACATTATCTGTAGTCATGCCGTATTTTTCATAAAGCACTTCGCCGGGGGCAGAGGCTCCGAATTTGTCTATACCTACTATCTTGCCGTCAAGACCAACATACTTGTACCATGGCATTGATGCGCCAGCCTCTATGGCAACTCTCTTCCTTACATCGCATGGAAGCAAGGATTTCTTGTATTCACAAGGCATTTTGTCAAACAACTCCATGCAGGGCATTGATATTACTCTGCAGTCTATTCCGTCTGCAAGCAGTGTCTTTTGTGCCTCTAATGCATATTGTAGCTCGCTGCCACTTGACATCAGTATGCAGTCTGGTTTTTCCTTTTTGCTATCGCTTACTATATAAGCACCGTTTAGTGTGCCCTTGCCTGTCTGCTCATATAGGGGTAGGTTCTGCCTTGAAAGCACCAGCGCCGATGGGCAGTCGCTCTTTAGAGCGTTTATCCAGGCGTATGCTGTTTCATGCCCATCGCAAGGCCTATAAACATTGATGTTTGGCATAGACCTAAGCCCAGCAAGCTGCTCTATGGGCTCGTGTGTTGCACCGTCTTCTCCAACACCTATTGAGTCGTGTGTAAGCACGTATATTACTGGCAAGTGCATTAAAGCCGATAGCCTTATTGCATTTTTGCAGTAGTCGCTGAATATAAAGAATGTTCCACAATATACCCTTAGACCACCATGCAAAGCTATACCATTGCATATAGCTGCCATAGCATGCTCTCTTATACCAAAGTGCATTATTCTGCCAGAGCGATTTTCTGCGCTGTAGCTGCCACCACCAGTAATATCAGTCTTGTTGCTTGGCGCAAGGTCAGCAGAGCCACCTACCAAGTTTGGAATAAGCTTTGCAAGCCTATTTATCATCTTGCCAGAGGTGCTACGAGTAGCTTCGGCGCCACTAAATTCATACAGACTCTTGTCTTCAAATATGCTATCGTCAAGCTCACCATGCCAGCTTATGTACTCTGCATAAAGCTCTGGATAATGGGCCTTGTAGTCTTCCATCATAGCATTCCAAGCCTGTTCTGCTTTTGCCTTTTCAGCAGCTATTTTGGTTAGATGCTCTGCAACATCAGAATAAATACCATAAGGCTCTGTGTCTACATTTAATTCTTTCCTTGCTTCAGCTACTCCAGCTTCACCGAGTGGCGATCCATGCACACCAGCTGTACCTTGCTTGCTTGGGCAACCAAAGCCAATTATTGTGGGGCATATTATAAGCGATGGACGATCGTCATTTTTAGCCTCAGCAATAGCAGCCTCAACTTGCTTGTAATCGTTGCCATCTTTTACTCTTATTACTTGCCAGCCATAGGCTTCGTATCTCTTGCCTACGTCTTCTTTCATGGCAATATCAGTATTTCCTTCTATGGAAATTTCATTGTCATCATAAAGCAGTATCAATTTACCAAGCTTTAGAGTACCAGCAAGAGAGCTTGCCTCTCCAGATATTCCTTCCATCATGCAGCCATCACCACATACTGCATAGGTATAGTGGTCTACTACATTATATCCATCTCTATTGAACTTTGCAGCCAGCATAGTTTCAGCAATAGCAAAGCCTACTGCATTTGCTACACCCTGTCCCAACGGACCAGTTGTAGTTTCTACACCGTCGCATAGCTTGTATTCTGGATGTCCTGCAGTGATGCTGCCCCATTGTCTAAACTGCAATAGGTCTTCTTTGCGTACCTTGTAGCCAAAAAGGTGCAAGCAAGTATAGAGCAAAGCACTTGCATGTCCACTTGATAGCACGAATCTATCTCTGTTATCCCAATGACTATTTTTGCTATTGTAGCTCATAGCATCTGCATAAAGACTATATACTAGTGGAGCCATACCCATTGCTGCGCCTGGATGCCCACTGTTTGCCTTTTGAATTATTTCTGCAGAAAGTATTCTTATATTATTTATTGATTTTTGATTTATATCCATTTTTACTCCTGAACTATTTAATTAGTGCATATTCAAGCTTTGTAATAAAGTCTTGCACATTTGTAACTATTGTTTTTGCTGATAGACTTCCTCTGTCAAGTAGCTTGTTTACAACGAATTCATCTGCATCTACGGTATATAGATACAGTGGTCTTATTGTGCCATCATCAAGCTTTCTAAAGCATGGAGTCATGTTGCCTGTTGCAATAGTGTGCAGCATTGTAGCAAGGCATATTATTGTGGTTGCCTTTTTTATCTCTTCACGCATAGCACTTGCAGCTTCGTACACATTTCCATGCACTTCAGGCAGAGGACCATCATCACGTATAGAGCCAGCCAAAACTATTGGCACATTGTTCTTTACGCATGAATAAATGATGCCATTGTCTATGTTGTAGTCCTCAATAAACTGAGGAATGGAGCCAGAGCGCCTTACCTTGTTGATTACATCAAGATGATTGTAATGCCCATTTGGTTGAGATTTTTGAGTATATATATCTTGACCAAGAGCAGTACCTATTAGCGCACCCTCAAGATCGTGTGTAGCTAGAGCGTTACCTGCCATAAGCCCATGCACATAACCACCATATACCAGCTTTTGCATGGCACGTCTTGCGCCAAAGTCAAAGGCGAACGCTGGGCCCATTACCCAAAGCACGTGTCCATGTTCTTTCTCGTATTCTAGCAGCTTTACCAAATCGTCATAGTCTTTGGCGTAGGATGTCTCTCTGCTTCTGCCCTGTCTAAAAGCGAAAGCATCAGCCTTGCTCTCTTCCTCGCTAATAAAAGCTTTGGAATGAACAAATATACCATCTTCGCAATCCTCTGTTCTGCCAAGCACTACTCTGTCGCCAGCTTTTAGGTTTCTGTTTTCCACCACCTGGAGCACGTCATTTTTGTCATATACAACGCTAGAATCCATGCGACTTTCTTCAGCCAACTTCCATTCACCGTTTATTTTGAAATATTCGGGGAACATTGAAGTACTATGGTAGTTGTCTGGAGCAACGCCATCTTTTTTACATATTTCCATCTTGCAGTCGGGTGCGTTCCTAAAATTTTCCTTACTGAAATCTGGGGGATTGTACTTAGGTAAAGTAAACATATTATCTCACCTCTCTATAATTGTGCCACTGTTTCCACAAAGCGCCTCTCTTGCACTTGCCAATGAGGCTATTACAGCCTTGCCACCACTCTGGGCAAACTGCATAGCTGCCTTTACCTTTGGTAGCATAGAGCCTGCAGCAAATTGACCATCTTCCATGTATTTTTGGGCCTGGTCAATACTCATATGACTTATATTTTGCTGGTTTTCTTTGCCAAAGTTTATTGCAACACTATCTACGCTAGTAAGTATTACAAGCATATCAGCCTCAAGTTCTTCTGCAAGCTTGGCTGCTGCAAAGTCTTTATCTATAACTGCAGCTACGCCTTTCAAACCATCTTTATCTACAACAGGGATTCCACCACCACCACTGCAAATGCATACAGTTCCACAGTTTACAAGCGCCTTTATGCTGCTTATTTCAACTATTCTAAGTGGTTTTGGACTAGCTACTACTCTTCTGTACCCTCTACCAGAGTCTTCTACCATGATATAACCCTTTTCTTTTGCAAGGGTATCGGCTTGCTCCTTTGTGTAGAACATTCCAACTGGTTTTGTCGGCTTATGAAATGCTTCGTCATTTTCAGCCACTTCAACCTGAGTTACAAGGCTCACTACATCTTTATCTATACCGCGCTTTTTAAAAACATTGTATAGAGCGTTCTGCAAATGATAGCCTATATAGCCTTGACTCATAGCACCACACTCAGCAAAGGGCATGTCGCTCTTTATCTTGCCATTTACAGCACTATAATCAAAAGCGAGATTTATCATACCAACCTGTGGGCCATTTCCATGAGTGATTGTAAGCGAATATCCATCTTGTACTAGATCTGCAAGCGCCTCTGCAGTGTTTTTTATAAGCTCAAGCTGCTCATAAGGTGTGCTGCCAAGAGCGTTGCCACCTAGAGCCACTACTATTTTTTTATTTGAGTGTTGCATATATTACTGCCTTTATTGTGTGCATTCTGTTTTCAGCCTCATCAAATACCTTTGATTTAGCACTCTCAAATACTTCGTCGCTTACTTCCATCTCTTTAATGCCAAATTTTTCTGCGATCTCTGCGCCTATTGTGGTGCGAGTATCATGGAAGCTTGGTAGACAATGGAGGAATATAGAATTTTCGGCTGTCTTTGCCATGAGTTCAGCATTTACCTGATACTTTTTAAGCAAAGCGATTCTTTCTTCCCATACAGAGTCTGGCTCGCCCATGGATACCCATATATCTGTGTATATTACATTTGCATTTCTTGCGCCTTCTTCCACAGAATCAGTAAGCGTAATTGTGCAGCCGTTTTCTTTAGCTATTTCTCTGCATTGTGCTACCAAATCTTCTTTGGGGAACAACTGCTTTGGACCACATGCAGTAAAGTTTACGCCCATCTTTGCGCATACTACCATAAGTGAGTTTGCTACGTTGTTTCTAGCATCGCCCATAAATGTGAAATTAAGGCCCTTTAGATAGCCAAAGTTTTCTTCAACTGTAAGCATGTCTGCCAGCATCTGTGTTGGGTGAAAATCGTCTGTAAGACCATTGTATACTGGTACTCCAGAATATTTTGCAAGCTCTTCAACAAGCTTTTGACTAAAGCCTCTGTATTCTATTGCATCATACATTCTGCCAAGCACTCTTGCAGTGTCAGGAATACTTTCTTTTTTGCCCATTTGGCTGCTGCCAGGATCAAGATATGTAACTCCCATTCCAAGATCATAGCCTGCCACTTCAAATGAGCAGCGAGTTCTTGTAGAAGTCTTTTCAAACAAGAGCACCATGTTTTTGCCCTTTAAATACTTATGCTCAACGCCTGCACGCTTCATATTTTTGAAGTTTTTGGATAGGTCTAATAGGTAACGTATATCTTCACTTGTAAAATCTAGAAGCTTTAGAAAGCTCCTTCCACTTAAATTCTTTGGCATAGTACACCTCTTAAAATATTATTATGTACTTATTATAACATATTAACGATAGCTTTTGTACATATACTTTGTATTGAGCCAAAGTTAAAAAGATGTTATACTCATATTATTAAATAATTAGGAGTATATTATGCCAATCAAAGTAAACAGCGAAGTAGGCGCTTTAAAGAGAGTGTTGTTGCACAAGCCTGGTAAAGAACTTTTGCATCTTGTGCCAGAGTCTTTAAGTAGGCTACTTTTTGACGACATACCTTTTTTAGATATTGCTCAGGAGGAACATGATTTCTTTGCCGAAAAGCTTAGAGAGAATGGAGCTGAGGTACTGTATCTTGAGGATTTGGTTGCAGAAGTGCTTAATATGGATAGCAATATAAAAGATAGATTTATTGCTGAATTTATAGATGAATCAGGTGCTGTTGCTGGAGTATATAGGGATGAACTCAAGGAGTTTTTGGGATCTATAAACGATGCCAAAGAACTCGTGCTTGCTACCATGACTGGCGTTACAATAAAGGAGCTTAGCAAAAAGCCAAAGAGCAAGCTAGCGTCCTTGCTTCAAACAGATGGTAGCTTTGTTCTTGATCCAATACCAAATCTGTATTTTACTAGAGATACATTTAGCTCAATAGGCACTGGAGTTAGCTTGAACAAGATGTATTCTGCCACAAGACGTAGAGAGAGCATATATGGCAGATATATATTTAGCTATCATCCACAATACAAGTCTGTGCATAGATATTTCAATATAGACAGCCCTTATCCAATAGAGGGAGGAGATATACTTGTGCTTAACAAGTCTACAATACTAGTAGGTATATCTCAAAGAACTGCTCCCGAAGCGATAGAGGAGTTTGCTAGGAATCTTTTTAGCGATGAAAATAGTACATTTAAGAATGTTATTGCCATAGAGATACCTAGATCCAGAGCCTTTATGCATCTGGATACTGTATTTACACAGATAGATTATGATAAATTTACAGTGCATCCTGGTATAATTAGCACCTTGCGCTGCTTTGAAATAACTAGCAAAAATAGCGAAATACTTGTAAACGAGCTACACCTTAAGCTTGAGGACTTGCTTGCTAAATACCTTGAAATAGACAAGGTACAGATAATATACTGTGGAGGCAACGATAGCATAGCAGCTCAAAGAGAGCAGTGGAATGACGGAAGCAACACTCTGTGTATAGCTCCAGGCAAGGTGGTTGTGTACGATAGAAACACCGTTACCAATCAGCTGCTTTTGGATAGTGGAATAGAAATTATCAAGATTCATAGCTCCGAGATCTCCAGAGGGCGTGGAGGCCCAAGATGCATGAGCATGCCTTTTGAAAGAGAAGAACTATAAGGAGCCTACTATGATAGTACATAATTCTCACGATGAATTTTATAGATATCCACTAACACCTGTATGCTGTGGCGAAAAAGTTAGACTAAGGCTAAGTTATGATGGCGCAGGTAGGGTCAATTTGCGTACTTGGAGTGGTAGCGAGAGCATCTATCCCATGAAAAACATAGGCGATAACACTTATGAATGTGAGATACAAGCGCCAGATACACCAAGCCAGCTGTGGTACTGCTTCTATATTGATGAAGACTTCACAAGGCACATATATGGCAATAATCCCGATATGCTTGGAGGAGAGGGCAGACTTTACGAAAGCTACTTTCATAGCTATCTTATAGTTGTGTATGACCAAAACTTTAGCACTCCAGAATATCTGCATACCGGTAACGTGTATCAGATATTCCCCGATAGATTTAGACGTGGGAATTATGAGCCGGATAGCACAGTTCCAGACAGAATAGAAAGAGAATGGCATAATGAACCCATGCTTGTGAAAGACAAAGCAAATGGCGACAACTATGCTCACGATTTTTTCATGGGCAATCTGCGTGGCATTGTAGAGAAACTAGACTATCTATATGATTTAGGCATAAGGACTATATATCTAAACCCAATATTTAAGGCTGGCACTAATCACAGGTACGATACAGGAGATTATGAGCAGATAGATAGCTATCTTGGCAATAATGATGAGTTTGTTTTGCTCTGTGATGAAGCTAAAAAACGTGGCATGCATATAATGCTAGATGGCGTATTCAGTCATTCTGGCAATGATAGCAAGTATTTTAATCAAAAGGGTACATATAAAGAACTTGGAGCCTATCAAAGCAAGGAATCCCCATATTATAAATGGTATACATTTAACCAATATCCAGACAACTATCAATCTTGGTGGGGAATATATACCTTGCCAGTACTGAACAAGAATGAACCTAGCCTAAGAAACTACATGCTCAATGCTGAAACTGGTATTGTTGCAAAATGGCTTAAAATGGGCGCAAACGCTTGGAGACTTGATGTAGCAGACGAGTTGCCAGTTGATTTTCTTCAGGAATTAAGGAAAACTGCCAAACAGACAAAGGCAGACTGCGCAATTGTTGGCGAAGTGTGGGAAGATGCTTCTGCAAAGGCGTCCTATGGCGAAACACGTTGCTATTGTCTTGGCGATACGCTAGATAGCGTTATGAACTATCCTTTAAGGCATGCAATAATTCAGTTCCTAACTCAAAAGATAAACGCCTATGACCTTGAAAGATTTGTAAATCATCAAAAAGAGGTTTACCCCTATCCCTTCCATTATGCAACCATGAATATTCTTGGTAGTCATGATAAGGCAAGACCACTAAATGTGCTTTGTGGAGAAGATCATAGTGGGGCAAGCAGAGAGATGAACAAGCGCGTGAAGATTAGCGTTGAGCAATATACATTGGCATATAGGCGCTATATTCAAGCAGTAGCACTTATATCAGCATTGCCAGGATCTCCATGCATTTATTATGGAGATGAGGCAGGCGTGCAAGGAACTGCTGACCCTTGGAACAGACGTGTTTATCCATGGGGATATGAGGATAGGAGCCTTATACGTGAGATAAGCGCTATACTCAATCATCGCTTAGAAAATCGCTTGTTGCAGGTGGGCTTTATGGACGCAAAAGCCATAGACGAAAACACTATCAAGATAAGACGATATGTGGATAATGCTAAAGATGTATTCGGTAGAGCTTGCGAAAATGACGAAATATGCTTTACACTAAACAGAAACGAAGAGCACTTTAGCTGGACAAAATAATGAAATATCATATAGATACAATACCCCTATGGGACGCAGTGAAGCAGGATAGTGAATGTCCTTTGTGCATACTCCAGCGCCATAATGAGCTATCGGAAGCAGAAAAATTGCTTGGCGCTGCTGTAATGGACCCAGATACTAGAATTAAAGTAAATGGCAAAGGATTTTGTAAGGAACATCAAAGGCTACTTATAGCAGGCAACAACAGGCTAGGCCTTGCACTTATGATGCAGAGCCATCTTGAGCATATTAAGCCCGAGATTATGAAAAACATTGCCAACAGCAAGAAGAACCAAAAAAGGTCTTTTCTATTTAAAAAAAGCGCAGAAGCCAAAGAATCTGCTGACGAAGCTGCCAAAAAATTAAGAGATATATCAGAGTCTTGCATACTTTGCGATAGGGTGAATGAGCACATGCATCGCTATGCTGATAACTTTATCACCCTTTGGAAAAACGATGAAAAATTTAGGGAAGCATTTAGAGAGTCAAAGGGTGTATGCGTAGAGCATATAGCCTTACTGCTTAGCATTGTGCCAAAAAGGCTAAACTCTGCACAAGCTGAGGAATTTATATCTGCCATTGAAAGCACCTTGGAAAAGAGCCTTACAAGACAAAAAGAAGAGATAGATAACTTCTGTAAAAAGTATGATTATAGAAATAGAGATCTTCCATGGGGTAATTCAAAAGATGCTCCAGAGCGTGTTATAAATCGTTTGCAGGGATGGTGTGTTGGTGAAGAGCCTCACCCAGACGATAGAAATAGAGGGAAGAAATATTAAGAATATAATTATAGTTTCTTGTTTATTTATAACAATAACAGTGTCATCTATGGCACTGTTTAATAATTATTTTAATCTTTCAGTATATGCTAAGACTATATTTTAATGATTTTCGCTTTTGAATAGCAATTTACCTATGATTATGCAAAAGTTTTATATTGATTCATTAGGCTTAAAAAACAACTGTTAAAGTTTGATATTTTTTATTACAAACTTTTATTCTGTAATTACATAAGAATTTATTTCTGTATTTCCTTGCGCAGATACTGACTTATGGATATAAATTTTATGTGATATAATAACCTAGGGGAGTGTTTATGCAAGGATATTTAAAAGATTTAGAACCAGTCGTATGGGCAAAAAATAATTCTGGTAAAATAGTAGTAAGTCCTAATATTATAAGGGCTGGATTTGAGCTAGCATATATGGGATATGGCTACAACCTAGATATTCTAGAAAACTTAGGCTACGAAGAGATACATTACTTTGTAAATGGCGAAGAAAAGCCTTCGCGAGATAAAAATTCTTATGTTTCTCAGTTGATACGCTATGCAAAAGACGGCTCTTCTTTAAATATGCTGGTGTGTATAAAAAAGCAAAGTAAGTATGTGGTGTGCATAAGCATAGCAGGCTCTGGAGCCGATATAAACGATTGGAAAGATAATTTTCGCTTTGAGCAAGAAGATGGAATGCACGAAGGCTTTTATAAAAATGCAAGTGAGCTGCTTGAGATCATTCGCAATATTAAATTTGATAGCCTTGCAAAAGAGTTTGGAGTAAAAAGCTTTGGGATTAGCGATATACTTGATGAGTGCGCTATGCCAAGATCAAGGTTCAAATTTTTTATTACTGGCCATAGCAAGGGCGCTGGTATTGCGCAGCTGCTTAATCATATACTTATAGATAATCTTTATATTTCTAGAGAAAATATACTTTCAGTACTTTTTGCATCTCCGTCAGTTGTAAGTGGTAAATATTTACAGACACCATTTAAATATCCCATACTTAATATACAGAATGCAGATGACCCAGTGACCAAGTCTGGATCAATAGCTCAACTAGGTGTTTGTATGGAATTCAGATTGCCTGATAGGTACTATGGCTTTGAGCTAAGTGTCCATAAGTTTTTTCTAAATATAATAAGGACTATGCATTCAGAATATGACTGGTCAATAATTATGCACGCACTATTCAATCATCTTATAGAGCTTGATGATGTGGCACCTAACGATCCTAGAATGATAAAGTATTATTTGCCTAAAAGACTGCTAAAAAATTATGTATCATTGATACCAAAATATTTTGAAGGCATGACTGGCATGACATTTGATATGGAGGCTTCTTTAAAAATTCAGAAAAATATAGCCGATGCTTGTCAGGAATACAAGCTAACTGAGCTATTAAAGCTGATATTTACTTTTGTAAATAATATACATAAGCTCTATGAACCTGATAGTCCATATAGACATTTTGCAGAAAATCCAACTGGATACAAGCTGTATATATATGATCGTGAGCTTAAAAAACGCAATGCTGATAGGGTACTAAGGCTGGCAGATAGACCCAACTCGCCACTTCGCACAGAAAAACGCAAAACACGTAAAATAATTCAGAGGAAACTATGAAAAAGAGAATACACTCTTTAATAGATAATTTAAAATGGGATAAGGCATTTAGATCCATGGTTATTTCTATTGCCTTTCCTATGTTTTTGCAGAGCATTCTTGGCCAAACTCTAAATCTTGTAGACAATCTTATGGTTTCAAGACTAGGGGACGCTGCCTATGCGGGCATATCTCAGATAAATAGATTTTCAATGGTGGCGTATGTAATGCTCTTTGGAGTAGCTAGTGGCACTAGCATATATATGTCGCAGTTTTGGGGCGCAGGCCAGATAGACAATATGAAGCGCAGCAATGGGCTAAGCATTATATGGGGTTTGTGCATATCTGTTCCCCTTATGCTTGTGGCAATATTTGCCACAGATTTTGTTGTGGGACTTTTCTTAAGACCGGGTCCAAGCGCTGATTATGCAAAGCAGTATTTGCGCACTATTGCGCCAATGTTCCCAGTATTCACAGTAGCAAACTCATACAGCACTATATTGCGCAGTGAGGAAAAGACCAAGTATCCAATGATAGCCAGCAGTATTTCGCTTGTTATGAACACTATACTAAACTATCTACTTATTGAGGGGCACTTTGGTTTTCCAAGAATGGAAGTGGAGGGCGCAGCTCTTGCCACACTTATTTCCATGACAGCACAGGCACTTATAATGTACTATTTTGCCTATACAAAGAGCGTAGCTGGCAAGGCTACCTTTAAGGAAATGTTTGATCTGCATCTTCCTTTCATACGTATGTTCAACAAGACCAGCTTACCTGTAATAATCAACGAAACGTTTTGGAGCGTAGGCGTTGCAGTGTGTAGTATGTTCTTTGGCATGAGAGGCGATAGCGCAGCGGCAGCCCTAGGCGTATATAACACCATAGATGGATTATTGTTTATAAGCATATACTCTATCACTTCTGCAACATCTATACTTGTTGGCAAGGCCCTTGGGGCAAATGATAAAGAGAACGCTGTATTATATGCAAATCGTCTTAGCGTTGGTACTATGGCTTTGTCAATAGTTATAGGAATAATTATGCTAATATTTATTGACCCTATACTTATGATATTTGGCAACCTTTCTGAAGAAACCCTAAGCGCTGCTAAAACAATAATTATTATAAGCATTGCTGTTACTTGGATAAGGAGCTACAACTCAATATTGATAGTTGCGATACTCCGTTGTGGTGGAGATACAATAATGTGTCTTGTGCTTGATGTAGCATTCCTTTGGGGATTGGCTATACCTTTGCTTGCACTTGCAACTCTATATACTGATTGGCCAATACATATACTCTATTCTATTACTCTTATTGATGAGCTATGTAAGTTTGTTTTTGGAATACTGCGCTACAAATCAGGCAAGTGGATCAAAAATCTCACTACGGAGACAGCTTAATATGGAATATATATTTGGTAAAAATATAGATATAGAAGGTCAAATATATAAAAGCTATTCCGGAGTAAAAAGGCTTTTGCTCTGCGATAGAAATTTATATTCGCTTTATTCACAAAAGATAGACTCAATTGCAAGCGATATTCTTGTACTGGAGCCAGGGGAAAAAGCCAAAAGCAAAGATAGCCTTTTTGCTATACTTGAGCTACTTATGGAAAAAAGCTATACGCGTAGCGATTGTATAGTCTCTTTTGGCGGAGGGGTTATAGGAGACCTTGGAGGCCTAGCATCTTCTCTATATATGCGAGGAATGGAGCATGTTATTATTGCTACCAGCATAATTGCTATGGCAGATAGCTCAATTGGTGGAAAGACTGCTATAAACTATAATGGAATCAAAAATGTTTTTGGTACATTTTATGAGCCGAGTATAGTTATTGCCGATACAAACTTTCTTAATACACTTCCAGACAAAGAAAAAAAGAGTGGCATGGGAGAAATATTAAAAGTTTGCTTGCTTAGTGGGCATACTGATCTTCTGCATGGAGATATTGATTGCGTAATAGAGCATGCAGCAAAATATAAGATGAAGCTTGTAGAGCGCGATTTACTTGATAAGGGACAAAGACACCTACTTAATTTTGGGCATACAATGGGCCACGCAGTGGAGTTAGAATATGGAACAACACATGGCGAGGCTGTTGCTATGGGCATAGATTTTATATGTAAATTAAGCGACCACATAGGAATATCAAATAATCTTACTACTAAAGTAAGAGAAATTATGCAAAGCCTTGATTTCAGCCTAATAGATAGTGTGAAAATAAACGAGAATGTATTAAACAGGCTATATAATGACAAAAAGCGTGAAAGCGAAAACATAGACCTGGTAATGCTTGAAGATATAGGTAAGCCTATAATAAAAGCTATGGCAATAGATGATATAAGAAAATTTGCATTAGAAAATTGCTAATATCATAAAGAATATTTTGGAGGAACACATGCTTGATAGCTTAAAGAAAATTATAAAAAATGCTGGTACTATGATACTTAAGGCAAAAGAGATCCATAGCCATACCAAGAGTGGAGCTAGAGATATAGTTACTGAGTGGGATTATAAGGTGCAAGACTATGTAAAGACAGAGCTTGCAAAGCTTGCTCCCGATGCTAGTTTCCTTGGTGAAGAGGGCGAAAGAGAGAACATAAACAAAGAAAAATGCTTCATAGTAGATCCGATAGATGGCACTATGAATTTCCGTAGTGGAATAAAAAAGAGCGCTTGCTCCATAGCCTATGCCGAAAATGCTAAAGTACAAATAGGCCTTGTCTATGACCCCTATCTTGATGAATTATTTTATGCAGAAAGGGGCAAGGGTAGCTATTGCAACGGAGATCCCTTGCACGCCTTGCAAGGTGCAATGGATAAGGGCATAACTATATTTGGCACAAGTCCTTATGATAGCAAAAAAACCGAAAGCACTTTCAAGCTTGCAAAGCTATGCTATGACAATACTCTTGATTTAAGACGCTTTGGAGCAGCGACACTTGATTTTTGCTATGTGGCAAGTGGCAGAGCAGTTTTATTCTTTGAAGGCTCACTTTGCCCATGGGATTTTGCTGCTGGAAGCCTTATTGCTGAGGAGCAGGGGATAATACTTCGCACATGGGATAATGAGCCTTTGGACCTTTTTGAAAGGCAAAGCGTAGTATGTGGCAATCCCGAGGCAGTAGAGCAGTGGCTTCGTCTTTATAAAAGCATATAAATAAAAATTGCATTTTAAACTATTGCTTTTTATCTCACAAAAATTCAACACAAATGCAGCACAAATTTTAGTGTTGCATTTTTATATATCAAGCTTTAAACATACTGCAAATTATTTTTTAAAAAACACTTGACATGGAATGGGCTTTCTGTTAGTATTGCATACGAAAAACAATGCACGTCTTTAATTCGATCCTGTGAGGTCGGGAAGTTATGCAAATGGTTTAGTGTGCTTCTGCAATATTAAGGATATTGTTGAGGCGATTTTTTTTACAGACGTGTTGATTTTTCTAAATAATTTTAAAGGAGAATTGATATGTCTCAAAACGTTCAAAAGACTTCAAGTTTGACCTGGCAAAACCTTGTAATAGGTTTGCAGCATACCATGGCAATGTTCGGAGCGACAGTTCTTGTGCCTCTTCTTACTGGCCTTGATGTAAGCGTTACTCTATTATGCGCAGGTATTGGTACATTTATTTATCATCTATGCACCAAGGGAAAGGTTCCTACATTCCTAGGCTCCAGCTTTGCATTTATTGCAGCAGTTCAGGCTGTTGCTATGAGAATGGCTAGCATGAACAATCCAGGCGAGCCAAATGGCGTAGGAACAGCAGCATATCAGGCAGCTCTGCCCTATGCAACAGGTGGTATCATTGTTGCAGGTCTAGTATATATAGTTATGGCATTCATAGTTTACAAGATAGGCGCAGAAAAGTTCCTCAAGCTTTTCCCACCAGTTGTAACTGGCACTATGATAATAATCATCGGTCTTATGCTTGCTCCAGTAGCCATTCAGAACATCACTGCAAATGGTACCTTGGTAGGTATGGATCTGCTTAAAAACTGGATAGTTGCCATAGTAGCAATAGCTACAATAGTGTGTGTATCGCTATTTACAAAGGGATTCTTCAAACTAGTTCCAATTCTATTTGGAATACTTGCTGGATATCTTGTATCAGTAGCATTTGGACTTGTAGATTTTTCAATAATAAATTCAAAGCCATTCTTCAGCGTTCCAAAGCTTATGTTCCCTAAGTTTGATATAGGCTCAATACTCTTGATAGCTCCTATCTCTATAGTTACATTTGTAGAACATGTTGGCGATGTAACAGCAAGCTCAGCAGTAGTTGGCAAAAACTTTATGAAAGATCCAGGACTACATAGAACACTACTTGGTGACGGTCTAGCTACAGTAGTTGCTGGTATGCTAGGTGGCCCTGCTAACACAACATACAGTGAAAACACAAGCGTTTTAGCCACAACTCATAACTACAATCCTGCTACACTTAGAATTGCAGCTGTATATGCTATATTGCTTGCATTCCTAAGCAAATTTGCAGCAGTAATACAGACCTTGCCAAGCGCAGTTACAGGTGGCGTAAGTATCGTGTTATATGGTATGATAGCTTCCGTAGGCTTGAGAAACTTAGTTGAGCATCAGGTAAACTTCAGACGCTCACGCAACCTATATATTGCAGCAGTAATGCTAGTAATTGGTCTTGGTGGCGCAACACTAAGAATTACCGACACAGTATCTTTCTCTGGCGTTGCACTTGCAGCAATACTTGGTATAGTGTTAAATCTCATTCTTCCTGAACATATAGATAAAGTAGAAGAAGAAAAATAATCAAGTAAAATTTATAAATTCCGAGCGATTACGTTCGGAATTTTTTTGTATAAAAATATTGATTTATTTTAATCTTTATAAATATGTGATATAATCATTTTATATATAAATGAGGGGGACGACTATGAAAAAGCTCAGCTTTATTCTTGCAGTTATTCTTTTATTTACAACTTTTGCGCTAGCAGAGGATGTAACCGAATTTGAGCCAAGCGAGAAACTACAACGCAGCCAAATGTACACAGCTATAATGCTAGACAATTATGATTATCCAATATATGCCTACGAACATGAGAGTGGGGAAACTGCTTTTAGAGTTTATGGTTCGCTAAATCGCAAAAAAGGTTTTTATGAAGCTGAGCTTACCAAAGATGGTGATGAGCTTAAGCTAAACATTATTGGCGAAAAACCACGTACAGACAAGCGAGATAGCGCTGCTATTCCTAATCCAGGAAGGCGTGGCACATTCCCTATTCCTGAAGACTGGACCTATTTTTATGACAACAACAACTATCTCCAGTTTGAGGACTTTTTTGGCAAAATGAACACATTTGTCGCTGTAAGCTATAGAAAAGGGCAGACAGAGATAGTTCCATGCAATAAAAAGGGAGAACCTATTCATGGCTCACTTGGTGTAAATCCATATAGCTATGATGTGGCTATTAAGCAAAAGCCTTGTAACTATGTAAAACCAAGACAACTAAAAAATGGATATCAGGTAGAAGTTTATGTAACTACATCCGATGGCGAGAGAGTAGCAGTAAAAACATATAATCCAGAGCTTAATGTTGATGAACTTGAGATAAGCAACAAGCTACCTCGCATGAGAGTAAGAATTGGCACAGAAAGTGCCGATGTAAAGGCTTTGCAGCGCATGCTCACAGAACTTGGCTATTATGCTGGTGACATAGACGGAATATTTGGTGAAGGCTGCATTCACGCAATAGAACTTTTCCAAAAAGAAAATGGCTTGAAGGTGAATGGCAAAATAGACGAAAGATTTATGCGCACTCTAATATTTGGAGACCCTGTGCAAAATCCAAACGAAGTAGATAAAGAAGACTTTAAGTCAAACAATACTGGCGTTGGTGGAGACAGCTATAAGGATTCCTACCTTCCATAAAATTTCAAAAAGCCTGCAAGCGCAGGCTTTTATAGTATACAAAATAATATAATAGATATATTTTTTACTATAAATAATTGATGTAAAAAACTTGATATTTATTTGTTGACAAATACATTATTATAGTATATATTTAACGTAGTAAAACAAAGTTCTTTATTAGAGAACGATTTTATAATATATATGGTATGGAGGGCAAAAATGGGTTTTCATATCAATTCAGGAGTTTGGCCTACGGAGATCACGCTTTTTAATAGCGATGGAAGCGTAGACTATTCTGCGAATAAGGAATTTGTAGAAAGACTTGTGGACATGGGTAGCGACGGTGTGTTTGCTATATGCCAGTCTTCAGAAATGTTCTTTCTGTCTCTTGATGAAAAAAAGAAACTTGCTGCAGCAGTTAAGAGTGCTCTTAATGGGAGAGCTTCAATGGTTGTTTCTGGACATACGTCAGATAGCCCAGAAGATCAGATATATGAGCTTAAGACAATGCAGGAAGTTGGCGCAGACGCTTTAGTTATGGTTACAAATCGTCTTACGCTTGATGGTGACGATAACTTTATAAAGAATACCGACAGAATACTTTCTGCTATTCCGGATGCTAATTTTGGATTTTATGAATGTCCTTATCCAAAGCTCAGATTGCTTAGTGATGAAGAGCTAAAATGGTGTGCAAGCACTGGCAGAATAAAATTTTTGAAAGATGTAAGCTGTAGCACTGAGATAGAGAGCCGTAGAGTAAAAATAGTAGAGGGAACAGAGCTTAAACTCTTTAATGCTAATACTCAGAGCCTACTACATTCTTTGCGTGAGGGTTATTATGGATATAATGGAGTAATGGGCAATTTCCATATAGACATATATAAGTGGCTCTTCAATAACATACATGATAGTCGTGCACAGTATGTGCAGGAGTGGCTATCTAAAGTATGCGAGATAGAAAAGCTTATTTACCCAACAGTATGCAAGTATTATTTGCAGCTTAAGGGATATCCATTTAGTACTTATACACGTAGCAAAAACGCTGATGATTTGACGGCTGAGCATAAAAAAGCTGCAGCAATGCTTGTGTATGAAGAAAATGAAATAAGACAGGAATTAGGACTTCCTATTCAAAGATGACTTTAAAGCAATATGCTTTATAAATATAAGGAGGAAATTTTATGAAAAAGTTTACTGCTATAGTTTTATCTTTAGTGATGATGCTGACAATGCTGTCCTCAATTGCATTTGCAGAGGATACTGTAAAGCTTATTTTCAGCACCAACTGCACTCCAGGAGATGCTCATGATAATGCAGCTTTGGAATTCAAAAAAGTACTTGAAGAGCTTTCCGGTGGCAAGATGACAGTTGAATATCATAACCAGGGCGTTCTTTACAAACAGGATGCAGAGCTTGCAGCTGTAAAGAGTGGTGCTGTTGATATGGTATATCTTAGCGCTCCATGGCTTGCTCAAAATTCACCTTGGGTATCAATGTTCGGTGCCGGATATATTTTCAAAAGCTACGAGCAAATGGACGAAATAATGAACGGTGAAATCGGAAAATCTGTTTTTGAAAGAATAAGCGCAGAGCAAGGTGTTTTACCACTATCTGCATACTATCTTGGTACAAGGCAGCTTAACCTTATTGAAGATAAGCAAGTAAAGACCCCAGAAGACTTAAAGGGCGTAAACCTTAGAATGCCTACAAGTGAGTCTTGGATAAAGTTAGGTCAGGCAATGGGCGCAAATCCAACCCCAGTAGCTTTTTCAGAGCTTTATCTTGCTCTTCAGACAAAAACAGTTGATGGTCAAGAAAATCCTCTGCCTACAGTAATAAAGGCAAAGTTCTATGAAGTAACAAAGTCAATAACTCTTACAAACCATCTAGTAGACCAAGTATGGCCAACTATAAATACAAATGTATGGAATAGTTTTACTGATGAGCAAAAGGGATGGGTAAGGGAAGCTATAGAAGCTGGAAGAAAGGTTTGTAGCGATCAGAACCTTAAAACAGAGGCTGAGGCTGTTGAATTTCTAAAGTCAAAAGGTCTAAGTGTATACGAGGCCGATGTTGATGCTTTCCAAAAGGCAGTAAGTGAAGCTTATCTAGCAGATAAAGAATTTACAAAGGATTGGGATATGGATTTATTCCATAAGATTTCAGGCAGATAAGAAGTTTAAGTCAAATTGAGGGCCATAAGACCCTCAATTTGTTTCTGAGGTGAGATAATGAAGACCCTAAAAAATATAATAAAGTTTATTAGAGATGTTATTGAAGTATATATTCCAATGCTTGCTCTTATTACTTTGTTTGCAGTGTTTGTGATTCAGGTGTTTTATAGGTATATACTTAATAATCCACAGACATGGACAATGGAGGCATCTTTGGTATGCTTTGTATGGCTAGTTCTGTTTGGAGCGAGCTTTTGCGCACGCAAAAAAACCCATGTTACTTTTAAATTGATATATGATAAACTTTCCAATACAAAAAAACATATTTTGAGCATAGCTGGCAATATTATAATTATATTTGCATTTGCAATATTGATTAAGCCATCTTATGATTATATAAAATTTATGAGTTTTCAAAGTACGTATGTATTAAAACTTAGTTTTTCATTAGTTTATGCTCCATTCTTATATTTTATACTATCTGTAATTTTTTATCAGGGAGTTGAACTAGTAGAATCTATAATTTCAATCAAAAAAGGACATGATGTTGAAATTATTGACAGGACTCACAATACTCTAATTGAAGAATACATTGAAAAAAAGATGAAAGGAGGAACCGATAAATGAGTACTCCATTGATTATTGCAATTGTGATTTTTATACTTGCATTTATACTCAAAATGCCAATAGCACTTGGAATGATAGCATCTGGTGCATTCTATTTTATGCTTAGTGATATTAGACTTGGACTTCAGCAGATAGCCAGTTCCATGGGCAATATGATATTTTCTAGTTATGTGCTCATTGCCGTTCCTCTGTTTATACTTTCTGCAAACATTATGAATAGTGGAAAGATAACAAACATGATATTTAAATTTGCCAATGCTCTTGTAGGCAGAAGGCATGGAGGCCTCGGCCATGTAAATGTTCTTGCTTCGTTAATATTTTCAGGTATGACTGGATCTGCTATTGCAGATGCATCGGGATTGGGCAAGATGGAGATAGCAGCTATGAGAGAAGCTGGATATGATGATGCATTTAGCTGTGCCATTACATCAGCTTCAGCAACTATCGGCCCTATATTTCCTCCTTCAATACCTATGGTAATATACGCCATGTATTCCAATACCTCAGTAGGTGAGCTATTTTTAGGTGGTACAATTCCAGGAATAATGCTAGCTCTTTCGCTTGCTATATATGTTTCTATCGTGGCAAAGAAAAGGAATTATCCTCGTGGCGAAAAATTACCAATGCGTGATTTTTTAGTTTTTGCATTTAAAGCTATACCTGCATTGCTTACTCCAGTAATATTACTCATAGGTATATATACAGGTGTAATGACTCCCACTGAAGCAGGAGCAGTTGCAGGATTATATGCACTTATTATATCCATTTTATTCTATAGAAGCATGGGAATTGTTGAATTTATAAAGGTAATAAAGCAGTCGGTACTTGATGTTGGAGGAATAAGCATAATGGTTGCCGCTGCCTCGGTAATATCGTATATAGTTGCTAGAGAGCAGATTGCAGTTGGCCTTGCGAATTTCGTTCTAGGCATTACAAATAGTCAGTTTGTATTTCTTACTGTTTCAAGCTTAATAATTATAATACTAGGAATGTTTGTTGATACAAGCGTTATTCAATTTGTATTCATACCTATGCTGCTGCCACTTGCTTCAAGTCTTGGCGTAAACCTTTTGCACTTTGGTGTATTGACAACACTTAACATGATGATAGGATTGTCTACTCCTCCGTTTGGAATGCTACTGTTCATAACTTCAAACATAAGTGGAACAGAATTAAAGGATATTATTCAAGAGAATTGGTATCCCCTTATTGCAATGTTCATTGTGCTGATTTTGGTTACATATTTCCCGATCTTCAGTACATATTTGCCCAGCCTAATTAAATAATGGAGCGAATGCTTTGGAAGAAAAGAAAGTAAAGGTAAAGTCTCTAGAAAAAGCTCTTAAAGTTCTGGAATGCTTTAGCCCTAATCAGCCTGAGCTTGGAATAGCGCAGATAGCTGAAACCCTTAGGCTGTATAAGGGGAATGTGCATAATATAGTTTCAACATTTGAGCAGATGGGATATCTTGAGCAAAATCCACAGAACAAGAAGTATAGGCTTGGTATGAAGCTACTGAATTTTACCTATACAATAAATTCAAATTTAAGATATCAAAATTTTGTATATGATGTAATTAGCGAAATCGCAGCTGAGCTCTCATGTAGAGTCTACTTCGCTGTACCACTTGATAACAAAGTGTTTTATCTTAACAATGCACACTATCCTACTAAATTCAATGTGACTCCATATAGAATTATTATAGGCGAGACAGCGCCAATGTATTGCACATCTCTAGGAAAGGCTATGCTTGCATTCCTTCCACCTGATGAGCAACGAGTGGTGCTTGATTTACCAAGAGTTAAATTTACTAGAAACACCATAGTGGAAGAAGATAAACTTTTGGAGGAGCTAGAAAAAATACGTAGTATAGGGTACGCTGTTGATGATTCCGAGCATGAGATAGGTATAAAATGCCTTGGAGTGCCAGTAATCAGTCGTGGTAAAGTAGTAGCTGCTTTAAGCGTATCAATGTCAGTTCCGGAATTTGACGATAATCTCATTCCAAAGTATTATTCAGCTCTGGCAAGGGCTGCGAATGAGATAAAAAGCCTGTTTTAGGAGGCAAAATGATAAGAGATAATATTAAAAATATAGAGCGTTATTCATATATTCATCCTGACATGAATAAAGTTATAAATTATTTAAAAACATCCGAACTCGAAATTGGGATACATAATATAAGTAATGATGTATTTATCAATGTAATGGAGTATGAGACACGTGATAATAACGATTTACTATATGAAACCCATAAACATTATGCAGATATTCAGTTGATATTAAATGGTGAGGAGCGCCATTTCTACGCCGGCGAGGAAATGCTGAAAATAGTAGAAGAATATTCTGAAGATAAGGATATCGCTTTTCTAAAGCCATTATCTCAGCCATATTCAGAAGAAATATTACTAAAGCCAGGCGACTTTACTGTATATTTTCCAGGCGAAGCTCATGCCCCAAGCTATAATTTTAATGATAAGCGAAGCTTTATAAAAAAAGCTGTTGTAAAAATCAAACTAGTATAAAAAACGGCATACTCTTATGAGTGTGCCAAATTTATGAATTAAATATAATGTGACTCAAATAGGAGAAGCTGACCGTCTGCTATGGTACACTTTGATGATGATTGTTTCTGGAATTGCATTATTTGCAATCGTTTATAAAAGAAATAAAGCCAATAAGTAATCGCTAAACATTTCTAATCAATACATTAAACAATTGTAAATCATAAATAAAAATGTGGTATGTTTAATAAGCTACAAAGGCAATAATAATATTGAAATGGCTCTCTTAGATAATTGACTAACCAATATTAAAAATAAGCCACAGCTTAGCTGTGACTTATTTTTAATATTTATAATGTGATTTGCATTTTCATTACATATTCTCTTACTATTATGAACCAATTTGTTATTTTTTCTAAACCGCATTATATACCAAGGTTTTTTATTATAATAATACTTAATTAGATAAGTTGTTTTGCAAAATAATATAAAAACAATCTAAAATATTGAATATAAAGTATAAAAAATTTTTTAAAAATATATTGACATTATAAAACATATATGATATTGTTTAATCATTAGACAACCGATTGCATAAATAAAGAATAATGGAGCTATACAAAGTGGCAACAATTCATGATGTAGCAAAGATTGCAGGGGTAAATTCTTCTACAGTATCAAGAGTGATAAACGGCAAGATAAAGGTGCTGGAGGAGACGCGTGAAAAGATTTATGCAGCTATGAAGCAGCTTGATTATCATCCAAACAGTGCTGCGCGTAACCTTGCAAATGGCAGAAGTAATGCAATAGGCATTGCAGTTGATGTAAGCAATGAGGATGCATTTTCAAATATATTCTTTAATAATAGTTTATTTGCTATAGAACGAATAGCACAGGAAAAAGGATATAATTTAATTCTTACAAATGTAGCCATGCAAACAGGTAATAGTATAGAAAAACTTATACTTGAGCAAAAGGTCGACGGCCTTATAATTCCACCATCTGTTATCGATCCTTCATTAATAAACATAATTGATGAGTTTCCTTGTGTGGTTTTAGGACAACCGAAAAAGAACTACAATTCATTGAACTGGGTAGATATTGATAATGTTCAGGGATCCAAGATGGCAGTAAAACACTTGTATAAGCAAGGTTATTCTCGTATTGCATATATGTGCAGTAAAAAATATACGAGTTTTAGTAAGCATAGAGTGAAAGGCTATAAGCAGGCGTTGGAAAATCTCCAGCCACTTGTATATACTACTGACGGAACTCTTATTCATGCAAAACAGCAAGCAGAGTCAGTGATTTTGTCTAAAGAACATCCAGATGCATTTATTTGCAATGATAATATTACAGCTTTTGGAGTACTAAAAGCACTCAAAGAAGCTGGCTTAAACTGTCCTAATGATGTTGGAATAGTTGCTTTTGATAATTATCCACTTTCCGAGTTCACTGAGCCACAGCTTACTTCTATAGACATAGATACTTCTATATTAGGCCAGCAGGCTGCTGAGCTATTATTTAAACATATAGAATATCAAAATCCCAATCAACATATAATTTTAGAATCCACATTAATAGAAAGAGAATCAAGTAAGAGACAATAACATATGAATTATTCAGCTATACAACATAATCAAACATTGATATTTAGGCAACCGATTGCTCGAAATAGCGTCCGATTTAGACTCCTAAGTGCCAGAGACGATATTAAAGAATGTAATTTAATATTTTTTAAGCGTAGTGTTCCAGAAAATCGTAAATTAGCTCCAATGCTTAAAAGAACTGAGGATGCCCAAAATTGCGAATGGGTAGTATCAATAAGTGATAAAGAAGAATTACGCTATATTAAATATTATTTTTATCTTATAGATAATAAAGGTAATACAGCCTATTATTCCGAAGCTGGGTTTTCCATTAACGAGCCCAAATCAAATTTTTTTGAACTGGTACAGGTAAATCCTGGCGACGTTATAAAACTTCCCGAAAAAATTTCATCCAACATATATTATCAGATTTTTGTAGAGCGTTTTGAAAGAACTTTAAGTAGAGAGAAATCGCATACACTAAACGATTGGAATGAGACTCCAACTAGAGATAATTTTTTGGGTGGAGATCTGGAGGGGATTACCAATAAACTGCCTTATTTATACGATTTAGGAATAAACTGTATCTATCTTACCCCTATATTCAAGGCGGACTTTAACCATAAATACGCTACTATTAATTATTATTTAGTTGATCCAGATTTTGGAGATTTGGAAGTTCTTAAGAATCTTGTAAACAAAGCACACGAACTTGGAATACGAATAATTCTTGATGGCGTTTTTAATCATGTAGGAGTGCATTTCCCGTATTTTGAAGATCTAATAGTAAAAGGCGAAAAATCCAAATATGCTTCATGGTTTTATTGTAAAAAATTCCCTATACGCATAGACAATAAACACTATGAGTGTGTTGGTGATTACCAATATATGCCTCGATTAAATACAAGTAATGTCGAAGTACAGAAATATATATTATCAGTTATGCAATATTGGATAAAGACTTGTAATATAGACGGATGGAGACTTGATGTTGCAGATGAACTTGATAAAAATTGTATAAGTTTTTTAAGAACCAATTTAAAATTAGAATATCCTAATATAATTTTATTGGGAGAAACATGGGGAGACGCAAGTCAAATGCTCTGTCAAAATAATGAAATGGATAGCGTTATGAACTATCTTTTTAGAGATGTGATGGTGGAGTATTTTGCACATAGCACAATTAATGAAGAACAACTTGATAGCAGGTTGCAGCATATTTTGATGAAGTATCCTCAAGAGTATTGTTTAGGTATGTATAATTGCTTTTCTAGTCATGATACTGCAAGGTTTTTAACTGAATCTGGCGGAGAACTTTGGAGACTGAAACTTGCTATTGCATTCACAATACTTTTTGTAGGATGCCCCGCTATTTACTATGGAGAAGAAATAGGAATGATGGGCGAAAACGATCCAGGCTGTAGAGGTGGAATGGAGTGGAAGAACCCAAACATGGAGGTGTTTAATTGGACAAAAAAGCTTATATCATTTAGAAAGCAACACGAGGCTATTTGTACAGGAGAATACCACACATTGAAGTACGATACTAAAAATAAGATATTTGCATTTGAAAGAAGAGATTCAAAAGAAAAAATTATAGCTGTATTTAATAGTAGCGAATTTGAAACGGACTTCCCAGCTTTGTCAGGTAATATAAAGGTACCTGCTCATGCTGTAAAGATCATTATAGAATAGACAGGAGGATTAATTATGTCTAAATCAAAAAAACTTTGGGCTATAATACTAAGCCTTGTACTATGTTGCACAGGAATTGAAGCCTTTGCAGAAACTGTTACGCTGAATTTTTGGCATCATTACAGCGCACAATCGAAGGAAAACGAAACCCTTATGAACGATCTGATACCAAAATTTGAGAGCGAGAATCCAGAAATCAAGGTAAATGCTGTATCTCATGAATGGGCAGAATTACACGACAAAATATTAGTAAGTTCAGGCTCTGACAGCTTGCCAGATGTTGCAAGATGCGATATTGCATGGATACCTGAGTTTCAAAAAATGGGAATATTAGTTCCATTAAGTCAAGAGATACAAGGTTTTGATGCAGCAAGCATTGAGCTTCTAGATAGTGCCATGTCTACAGCCAAAATAGCTGATGCATATTATGCTATGCCTTTGAATACAAACAGCAAGATAATGTTCTATAACAAGGCTTTACTTGAAAAAGCTGGAATAAATGTTCCTAAGAATATGGATGAATGGGTTAATGCAGTTCGTGATCTTTCGGGAAACAATGACAATGGTCAACAGGTATGGGGCTGGAATGAACCAGGGTTGAGTGGTTGGAATATATGCCCATTCATATGGAGCTTTGGTGGAAGTCTTACCGATGAAAAATGCACAAAGGCAAGTGGATACATTAATTCCGAAAAGACTGTAAAAGCAATTGAAACATTTACAACACTAGTAAAAGAAGGCGCAATTACTGGATTTAATAGCGGTGATATTCCTATGACAGACGGCTTTGGAACATCACGTTATGCTATGCTTCTTGAGGGGCCATGGAAGATAGCAGAACTAGCTGGTTCCTATCCTGAAATGGAGTATGGTGTTGCTCCAATCCCAGAAGGAGAAGGTGGAAGCATATCTGTTTTAGGTGGAGAAGATATTGCAATGTTTAAAAGTGCCCACAAAGAAGCAGCTTGGAAGTTTATCAAATTTATGACAAGTGAATATGCTCAGGAAGCTATGGCAAAATGTGGTCAAATTCCTGTAAACAAGCAGGCTTTGCAAAGTGAAACTGTATTAAACGCTCCCTATGCTCCATTTATTGATGCCATAAAAACTGCAAAGGCTCGTCCTACAGTTGCCGCATGGAGTGAAATGGATAACGAACTTATAAATACAATGAATTCTATAATCAATAATGGAAAAGATGTAAAAGAAGCACTTGATGAATTGGCTGTTAAGTTTGATAAACTTCTGATGGAATAAGGATCTGATTTTTTAAGATGAAGCGACTGCTTATCACACTAAAGCCAATGGTATGTAAATGAGCAATGGCTCTTCTTGAAAAAACAAGAAGGGCCATTTGCAGATTTGGAGGGATCGATTTGATTTTAAAATCAAGAAAAAATCGGATACAGTTAATTTGTCTTTTAATTCCTGGAATTGTGATATTTACTTTGTTTACAGTTTATCCAATATTACGATTATTTTGGATGAGCTTTTGCGACTGGAATTTTGCTTCAATGCTAAAACAACCATTTATAGGATTAGAAAATTATAAAAATGTTATTGGTGATGATACTTTTTGGATAGTATTTACAAATAGTATTGTTTATACATTGATAACCGTACCGGGACAGATGATTTTAGGACTTTTTACAGCAGTTCTTATAAATGGAATAAAAAAATTCAGTGTTACATTTAGAGTGATAAATTATCTGCCAGTTATAACTTCATGGGTTATTGCATCTTTAGTATTTAGATATATTTTTAATACTGAAGGTTTGCTGAATTATCTACTTTCAGATGTATTACATATTACAGAAAACAATATTCGATGGCTAGATTTCCGATGGGGTGGCATGACTGTGGCAATGATATTGGGAATATGGAAAGGCGTTGGCTGGAATATGGTTGTTTTTCTTGCAGCTCTGCAACAAATACCTGAGGATTTGTACGAGGCTGCAGATGTAGATGGAGCTGGTGCTTTTAAAAAATTCTTCAAAATCACATTGCCATCTATACGAAGTACTATATTGTTTGCACTTATAATGCTTACAATAGGTGGATTTAATGTTTTTACATCCATAAAAATGATTACAGGAGGAAAACCTGCCCATGAAACTGATTCATTGCTTACATGGATGTATTACAAAGCCTTTAGTAACGGTAAGTTTGGATATGCTGCAGCACTAAGTTTTATTATGGCATTTGCTCTTGGAATATTGGCAATAATTCAGTTTAAGATGATGAAAATGAAAGAAGAGGGTTAGCTATGGAAAGAAAAAATAGTAAAAACATAAAAAATAACCTTTTACGCTACCTTCTTTTGCTTGTAGGTACAGTTATTTGTACATTGCCGATGATATATATGATATCGGTGTCGCTTAGACCAAATGGTGCATTGTATGAGTTCCCTCCAAGATTTTTTCCAAAGTTATCTTCAATTACGCTTGAGAATTATGAATATATAATAAATCAAAGCAAGTTTTATATTAATTTTATAAACTCCGTTATTGTATCTATTTCATCCGTTTTGCTATCGGCAATTATAGCGTCTGCATTAGGGTTTGTGTTAGCACAGTTTGAGTTCAAGGGTAAAAAGCCTCTTTTTATATTTATAGTTATAACTATGATAATTCCTGGGACAACTATGATTGTTCCACAATTTGAACTGGCAACACAGCTTAAGCTTGTAAACAAATTAGAAGGACTTATCCCTTTTTATGTAGCATGGGTTATTCCTTTTTCAACATTTATGATAAAAGGTTTTATGGAAAGAATTCCTAAGGAAATGCTGGAGGCTACATATATAGATGGAGCTGATATTTTTACAGTATTTCATAAAATAGCAGTTCCAATGGCTCTGCCAGCAATAGCCTCAGTAAGCATATTTAATTTTTTGACTTGCTGGGAGGAATACCCGTGGGCAAATACCGTTATAAACAATACTGAGTTACGCACTTTGCCAATTGCAATAGCAGGATTTTTTGGACAGCATCAATTTACACAGTGGGGATATGTTTTTGCAATGTCAGTTCTTACATTAATTCCTGTAGTTATAGTGTTTATCACTTGTCAGAGGTTTTTTATTAAGGGGCTTACATCTGGTAGTGTAAAAGGTTGAAAAATATGAATTAAAAAATTTGAAACTTGGTGATTTAAAATTAAACGAAGTAAAAATGCTATCGAGACATATAAAATTAGATAAACAAAATATTTTGTAGATTACTCTATAAAGATATATAACATATATTGAGTTATATTCCTGTTACGTTTATTATATTAATATTATAGAAATAACGATTAAGCTTTTGGTCTATAATATAATTAGTTATATATAAAAAATCTGACCTCTTATTCTTGGGTTTAGTCAAGGGTTAGGGGTCAGTTTTTAGATGTATATTTTATTTTGCTTTTTCGCCTATTATTGCTTTAATTCTTCTTACGCCTGCAGAGCTGCTCTGCTCTTTTTGTATTTTGAAAGCTACAAGGTCGCCTGTGTTGCTTGCGTGAGGGCCACCACAAATTTCTTTGCTAAAGTCGCCCATGGTATATACTTTTACACGCTCGCCATATTTATCGCCAAATAGGCCTATTGCGCCTGAATTTCTGGCATCTTTAACGCTCATCTCTTCCATTGTGATGGGCATTTTTCTTTCTATTGCTTCGTTTACAAGACGCTGTACTTCTGCAATCTCTTCAGGCTCCATCTTTCTATGGAAACTAAAGTCAAATCTAAGTCTCTCTGCTGTGATGTTGCTGCCCTTTTGAGCTACTTCATCACCCAATACCTTGCGCAGCGCTGCATGTAGCAAATGAGTTGCTGTGTGCAGCTTTGTGGTCTCTTCGCTATGGTCTGCAAGTCCACCCTTAAACTTTTGCTCGCTGCCAGCCTTACTCAGCTCCTGATGCTTTTTAAATGCAGCATTAAATCCATCTATGTCTACTGTAAGATCGTTTTCTCTAGCAAGTTCTTGAGTCATCTCTATTGGGAATCCAAATGTGTCATACAGTCTAAAAGCAAGTCTACCACTAAGTGTGCCACTAATCTTTAGCTTGTCTACTAGCTTTTCAAATTCCTTTGTGCCCTGCTCTAGAGTCTTTGCAAAGCGCTCTTCTTCAAGCCTCAGCTGCTCTAGCACGAAATCCTTGTTTCTTTCAAGCTCAGGATATACGCTCTTGTATTTGTCTATAACTACTTGAGCAATAGCTGGGGTAAAGTTTTCAGGCATATCAAGCTTTCTGCCAAAACGAACGGCGCGTCTTATTAGACGACGTAATACGTAACCCTGATCCACATTGCTTGGGCTTACGCCTAAGTCATCGCCTAGTATGAATGTTGCTGTTCTAATGTGATCAGCAATTATACGGAATGCACGTGTTACTTGCTCGCTCTCGCCATACTTCTTTCCACATAGCTCGCTTATCTTTGCAAGCTGCTCTGAGAATATCTCTGTTTCATATACGTTATCTTTTCCAGTAAGAACGCAAAGTGTACGCTCAAGACCCATACCAGTATCAACATTCTTTTGCTTAAGTGGCTCAAATGTTCCATCGGCATTCTTGTGATACTGCATGAATACGTCATTCCATATTTCAAGGTATCTGCCACAACTGCAAGCTGGGTTGCAATCTTTGCAACAAGGCTCTTTATCAGTGATAATAAACATCTCTGTATCAGGACCACAAGGACCAGTTTGCCCTGCTGGGCCCCACCAGTTATGCTTTTTGGGCAGATAGAATATATGGTCTTCTTTAACGCCCTGAGCCTTCCATAGCTCTGCACTCTCCTCATCACGAGGCGCATCGCTGTCGCCTTCAAAAACTGTGAAAGCAAGATTATCTGGATCAAGACCTAAATATTTTGGACTTGTAAGGAACTCATAGCTCCATGCTATGGCCTCTTTTTTGAAATAATCACCCAAAGACCAGTTGCCAAGCATCTCAAAAAATGTAAGGTGGCTTGCATCGCCAACTTCATCAATATCGCCTGTTCTTATACATTTTTGCACATCTGTAAGCCTTGTGCCCTCAGGATGCTTTTGCCCCATAAGATAGGGTACCAAAGGGTGCATGCCTGCTGTTGTAAACAGTACTGTTGGATCATTGTTTGGTATTATTGAGGCGCTGGGTATTACAGCATGGCCTCTTTCTTTAAAGAAATCAAGGTACTTTTGCCTTAATTCGCTACTAGTAATCTCCTTGTTCAAAACTCTCTCGCTCCTTTATGTACAATACTGTATATTTTATTACATAGTAATACGAATGTCAATTTTAGCTAATGTTTGAAAAGTTGAAGTATTTATTATATATTATATATATTACGCGAAAGGACAGAATATATGAAACTGATATCATGGAACGTAAACGGATTTAGAGCAGTTTTGAAAAAAGGCTTTGAAGAAAGCTTTAATTCTTTTGATGCAGATATGGTGTGCTTGCAGGAAAGCAAAATGCAGGAGGGTCAGGCTGATTTTTCACCCGAAGGCTACGAAATGTATATAAATTCTGCAGAAAGAAAAGGCTATAGTGGCACTATTATATATACAAAGCATAAGCCTATAAGCGTTGCTTATGAGATGGGCGAGGTCAACACCAAAGAGGGTAGAGTTATCACCTTGGAATATGATAAATTCTTCCTTGTAAATTGCTATGTTCCAAACTCTCAAAGCAAGCTAAAGCGCATAGATTATAGAGAAGAATTTGAAGACCACATGAGAAATTATTTGATGGGACTTGATAAGATTAAGCCTGTAATATATTGTGGCGATCTTAATGTTGCTCACAATCCAATAGACCTTAAAAATCCTGAGCAAAACGAGGGAGAGGCTGGATACTCAATTCAAGAGCGCACTAAGTTTCAAAGCTTGCTTGATTCTGGATTTGTTGATACATTTAGATATTTTTATCCAGATCTTGAAGATGTATATACTTGGTGGAGCTATCGTACTGCTGCAAGAACAAGGAATGCGGGCTGGCGCATAGACTACTTTATTGTAAGTGAGAGACTAATGCCCAAGGTAAAAAGTGCATTCATACTTAATGAAGTAATGGGTAGCGATCATTGCCCCGTAGGTATAGAAATAGAAATATAGGTTATTTCATTAAATAAAAACATATCTAATCAGATATGTTTTTTGTTTTCAATAAAAAATATAAAAAACTTTTTTTATTTCATAAATGTTTCATAAAAGTGTATTATTATAATTTTAACAGTTCAATATGAACTGACAGTATACTGAAAATTATTTCTGGAGGAAAAACATGAAAAATATTTTAGTAAAAGGCGCAAGTTTAATGCTTGCAATATTATTAAGCGTAAGTGCTGTAGGACTTGCAGAAAATGAAGGCGAAGCTGTAAGCGCTGAACAAGCCGGAATGACAGTTCCAGCAAACGCTGGCGAAGTTGTAAAATCCGAAGATGCTGGAATGATGGCTCCTGCAGATGGTATGGGAATGGGTGGAGAAGAAAACAACACCTTTAAGCCATCAGATTATACTTTAGATGCAAAAGATGAATATGTATATGAATTTATGGGCCTAAAGTTTAAACTTACCGAAGACTTTAGAAAAGCAATGACAGACAAAAAGGTTGCTATGCTAGATGATCAAAGCCCAATATATGAAGACTTGACCTATGCTATGTTAACATTCAGCACAATGACTGAAGAACAAAAAAACACAGAAATAGACAAAATGGGCGATGGCTATCAAAAATGGCAGGATGAGCTTGAAAGAATTGCAACAATAGGTATATTCAAAAAAGGTACATCAGAAGAAGAGATATCTAAGCTTACAAAGTGCGATACTCACAAGAAACTAGGCGATTCCACAGATGGAAATTATGAGTGCTATGTTAGCACAAATAGCAAGGCAGATAGTAGCCTAGTAGATGAGTTCAACAAGACCGAAATTGAAATAATAGAGAAAAAAGAGCGTCCAGAGAATGGTTTTGTACTATCAGAAAAATCTGATTTAGAGAACACTATAACTTATGATAAAGACGCAAGCATTAACTTAAAGGATATTGCAACAAAGGATATCAATGGTAAAGAGTTTACAGGCAAGGATTTTGAAAAATATGATCTTACAATGGTAAACGTATTTGCTACATGGTGCACAGCATGCATTCAGGAGATTCCAGATCTTGCCAAGCTTCACAAGGAACTTGAGGGCAAAAATGTAAATATCGTAGGTATAGTTACAGATACAGTAGACGATATGGGCGAGAACGCTGAGGCTATTGAAAAATCAAAGATTATACAAGAGAAGACCGGCGCAGAATATCCTTTCTTGATGCCAGATGAAAGCAACTTTAAGGGCAGACTAAACGGTATACAAGCTCTACCAGAGACATTCTTTGTAGATAAAAATGGCAATGTTGTAGGAGACACCTATTCTGGAGCAAAAGATATTAACGGTTGGAAAGAAACAATAGAAAAAGAATTGGCAAATTTAAAAAATAAATAAACTGGTGAAAATATGTTTAAAAAGTTTTTAAAAAGTCGCTGGCTATCCATGCTCGTAGTGTTGGGCAGTATAGCAATGATATACATAGGTTACAACAATGGCGAAGTAAAGGTCGTATTGGCTAAAGCAATAAGAATATGTATGGAGTGTATTGGAATTGGATAAAATAAAAAAATTTTTTAACGGTAGCTCAAAAAAAGATAAATATAAAGCAAAAGACCGTTCCAGACATGGCTTTCAGTCATTATGGTTCTTGATCACCAACTCATATTTTGAAGGCTTTAAAACTGGTAAAATTTATGGTGGCGACTTAAAAAAACTTTGTGTTCCGGGCATGAATTGTTATTCATGTCCCGGAGCAAAAGGCTCTTGCCCTATAGGCTCCTTGCAGGCAGTACTTGGCAACTCAAAATATAAGTTCAGCTACTATATAGTAGGATTTATATTCTTAATAGGTGCCTTGATAGGAAGGTTCGTTTGTGGTTGGCTATGCCCCTTTGGCTTAGTGCAAGACCTACTCTACAAGATACCTTTCTTCAAAAAGATTAAAACTTTTAAATACGATAAGTATTTAAGAAAGCTTAAATATATTATCTTAATTGTGTTTGTAATACTGCTACCCTTATTTTTGGTAGACTTTTTAGGACAGGGCTCTCCATATTTTTGCAAGCTGATTTGCCCTGTGGGAATGCTTGAGGGTGGAATACCATTAGTACTTCTCAATAAAAGCATGCGGGGCGCTATAGGATTTTTGTATCGTTGGAAGGCTGCTATACTGGCTATCACTATATTCCTTTCCATAATAGTGTATAGACCATTTTGCAAATACATTTGTCCTTTAGGTGCTATGTATTCAGTATTTAATCCTATATCAGTGTTCAGATATAGGCTGGATAAAGATAAGTGCATTAAATGTGGAAGATGTGCAAAGGTCTGCCAGATGAATGTTGATCCAATAAAAAATTGCAACGATTTAGAGTGTATAAGATGTGGCAGATGTAAAAATGTCTGCCCAGTAGATGCAATAAGCTTTGGATTTAAAGAAACAAATAAAGTATTCTTTGAAGGAGTATCAAGGAGTCAGCTAAAAAATGATCAGTAATGCAATAGCATATATTTCAAGAAAAAGAACTAGAACTCTAATAGTATTTATAATTTTAACAATAGTTTTTTCTTGCTTATATTCATGTTTAAGCATAAGAAAAACAAGCAAGGAATTGGAAAGATCTATTTACGATTTTTCCAATTCTTCTTTGTCTATAAGTAAAAAAGATAACGGACAATTTTTAATAAATAAATTTAAACAAATAGAGCAAATAAAAGAAGTGAAACAGATAGTGCCTATATATTATGGACTTGCAAAATCTGAAAACATCAAAGCAGTTGATGGTATGCAGCAGATTGAAAGGGACTTTCTACCCGATGAATTTAAAAATCTTCTATCTCTTATAGCTATAAGCGATTCAAAAAAGAATGTATACTTCAATAGTGGAGTTTTTACACTTGAAGAGGGAAGACATATACAAGAAGATGATAGGGCAAAAATACTTATACATAAGGAGCTTGCTCAAAAAAATAATTTAAAACTGCACGATAAAATCAAATTAAAATTGATTGAGATTAACGGAGATACTCCAAGCAAAGATATGGAGTATGAAATAATTGGAATTTTTTCAGGCAAAAAACAAGAAAAATACACTGGTTTATCATCCGATTTTACTGAGAACACAGTATTTATAGATTATGAATCAGGTCAAAAATCACTAAATAAAGGCGAAAAACAAGCAAACAAACTCTTGCTTTTCTCACAAAACGCTGACGATATAGGATCTGCTTTGGAAAAGATAAATGATACTAAAATAGATCTTTCTGAATATATTATTGAAAAAGACACCCGAGCTTACGAAGAATATATGGAAAGCGTAAATGGAATAAATGATATTATAAATATTATGACATATTCTATAATGCTGGGTGGGGTAATCGTACTTTCTCTTATACTTATATTATGGCTTAGAGAAAGAATTTATGAAATAGGAATTTTGCTATCAATAGGCATAAACAAGGCAAAGATAATTGGACAATTTATTTTGGAACTAGTATTTATATCTATTCCCTCTATTCCAGCATCTCTATTGCTTGGAAGCATTATAATGGGGCAAATTGTGCCAAACTTTATGAATGCAGATGATGCACTTATTCACAATGCAATAGGCAGTCATAACATACCAATATTTTTACAAAGCTATGCAATATTGCTCGGAATTATTATATTATCAGTTGTAATTGCCTGCTCTATGATATTGATAATGAAACCAAAAAAAATACTATCAAAAATCAGTTAGGAGATAATAATGGACATTTTAGAAATCAAAAATGTGACATATACCTACCCTCAAACTAAAGAAAAAATATTGTCATCCGTAAATCAAAAATTTGAACAGGGACAATTTTATGCAATAATTGGCAAATCAGGTGCAGGAAAATCTACTCTGCTGTCGTTGCTTGCAGGGCTTGATAAGCCTCAAAGTGGAGAAATTCTGTGCAGAGGCGAAAATATAGAGAAAAAGGGTTATAGCAACCACAGAAAAAATAATATATCACTGGTATTTCAAAATTATAACTTGATAGATTATTTATCACCAATAGAAAATGTAAGGCTGGTAAACAAAAAAGCTCCAGAATCTATTTTGATGGAGCTTGGCCTTAATAAAGACCAAATAAAAAGAAACGTAATGAGACTCTCTGGTGGTCAGCAACAAAGAGTAGCAATAGCAAGGGCTCTAGTATCAGAAGCGCCTGTTATCCTTGCAGATGAACCCACAGGCAATCTAGATAGCGAAACAGCTGGCGAAATAATAAAAGTTTTAAAGCAAATGGCAAAGGAAAGAAACAAATGTGTTATTGTTGTAACGCATAGCAAGGAAGTTGCAAATGCAGCAGATGTAATATTGGAGCTATCAGGCAGAAAGCTTAAAGTTTCAAACAAGGTAGTAGGGGATTTACAAAATGATTAAAAATGCTTTTGCCTATGTAACAAGAAAAAAACTTAAATCAATCATATTGCTGCTCGTTATATTATCTATGTCTGCACTTTGTCTTATAAGCCTATCTATTAAGGACGCTACAAACAAGGCATCAAGAGAAACATTTAAAAACATTACAAATAGCTTTTCTATGGAAATAAATAGGCGCACAAACCCTGGAACTCCAAGAGGCGCAGGCAATATAAAGGGTCAAGATATAAAAAAAATATCAGAGTCTGAAAACATAGATTATTATGTAAAGCGAATAAACAGCGTAGCCGATCTTGTTGACAACGATATTGTTCAAACTGAACAAACTCTAGCAAATGAATCTCCCGAGAGAGCAAGAAACTTTAAAAGAACCGTAATGATTACTGGTGTAAATGATTCAGAAAAGGAAACAAAATTTGTATCAGGAGCATTCCAGCTTGTAGAGGGTGAGCATTTAGCAACTGGTGACAAAAACAAAGTACTACTACATAAGGATCTGGCAGAAAAAAACAATTTAAAATTGGGAGATACTATAAAAGTTAAATCTAATTTATTTGATGCTGATAATGAAAAAGGCACAGATGAAACAGTAGAAGTAACGATAAAAGGACTGTTCGACGGACATAATAAAGGTGGAGTAAGCGTAGCACAAGAGCTTTATGAAAACACTATTATTACTGATATTGAAACTGCTGCAAAGGTGTATGGCAATACTGAGGACACTGCAGTATATCAAGATGCCACATTTTTTGTAAAAGGTGATAAAAATCTGGATAGTGTTATTAAAGATCTTGGAAAGCTAGATGTAAATTGGAGAGAATACAATTTAATCAAGAGCACCTCAAACTATCCAGCGCTTCAGCAGTCAATATCTGGCATATATTCTATTGCCGACAAGCTGTTTATAGGCTCTTTGATATTTGCTGGCGCAGTAGTATCACTTTTGCTATTTTTGTGGATGAATGCTAGAAAAAAGGAGATTGCAGTTCTGCTTTCACTAGGAATTTCAAAAGCAAATGTTTTAATGCAGTTTTTAGCCGAGCTAATCTTTATATCTATTCCTGCGTTTATTGGCTCTTATTTTGTGGCAGATCGCGTAGGCAAAAAGCTTGGTAATGATATACTTAATAAGGTTACTGGAGATATTGCCAAACAGATAGCAAGACAGTCTGCATCAGGCCAGCTTGGAGGTGGCGCAGAGGTAGATGGCTTTAATAAAACACTCACAAGTCTGGATATAAATATTCTGCCAGAATCTATGCTATATGTAGTTTTATTTATGGGGCTTGTGCTAGTATTATCGCTTGCAATATCATCTGCAAACATTATAAAGAAAAATCCCAAAGAGCTCTTGCTTGATAATAATTTATAATTTATACTTCTTACAAATGGTATAATACATACGTGAAAAGGAGGTATTTATGAAAATTTTGATTGTGGAAGACGACCAAATGATCAGAGAAGGCATAAGCGAATACCTGTCTGAGTCTGGGTATACTACTATAGAAGCTAAAGACGGTAGACAAGCTCTAAGCCAGTTTAATAGCGATATCAATTTGGTTATCTTAGATGTTCAAATACCTTTTATAAATGGCTTAGACGTATTAAAGGAAATAAGAAAAACAAGCGATTTGCCAATATTAATGTTAACGGCCTTTAGTGATGAAGAATACAAAATAGACGCATTCACAAATTTGGCTGATGGCTATATGGAAAAACCTTTTTCTTTGCCAGTGCTAAAAGCAAGAATAGATTCCTTAATAAAAAAGAATTTTGGCAAAACTGAAAAATTTGAATATAAAAATATTGATGTTAATTTTACTAGCTATACTGCAAAAGTAGATGGTAAGGAAATAGATATAAATGCCAAAGAGTTGGAAATACTAAAATACTTGCTTGATAATGAAGGGCAAGCGCTTACCAGAATGCAGATATTAGACAATGTATGGAAGGAATCAGAAGAAATTCCTTATGATAGGGTAATAGACGTCTATATTAAGGAGCTAAGAAAAAAATTAAAGCTAGACTGTATAGTTACCATAAGGAATGTTGGTTATAAGTTTGAAAGAAAATGAAAAATTTAAAAATATTTCCTAAAATGTTCATGCAAATATTTTCTGTAATCGGGGTAATAGTTATCTCGATACATTTGCTTGTATATTATATTTTTCCAAGAACATATCTGGATGTTAGAAAAGATAAAATCAATATAAAGGCAAACGAAATAGCCGACAATATGAACGGAAAGAGCCTAGACTATGTAGAGCAGTCGTTAGATTTCTATTCCAAGAGCAGCGATATAAATGCATTTGTAAGTAGCAATGGTCAGAATAACGAAATACAGATAAAAAATATTAAAGATATAGACTTAGAAAGCAGCAATAACTCTCTAATAATTGAGGAAAGAGATGTAACCCTTGATAATGGAGAAAAAGCTTATATAAAATTTGTATCCACTGCCGATATGAAAAAAGATGCCAAAGAAATTAGCTTTAAGTTTTTGCCATATTCATTGTTGATATCGCTAGTATTTTCTATGCTTGCATCATTGATATATGCTAAACATATAAAAAACAATATACAAGAAATAAAAAAAGTTACCGACAATATGATGCTTTTGGATAAAAATGCTCGCTTGGAATATGATTGTAATGACGAAGTAGCACAGCTAAAAGAGCAAATAAACAATTTGTATTTTACATTATTAAAATCAATAGATGATCTTGAGCATAAAAATAAAGAGATAATTAAACTAGAAAAATTAAAATACGAATTTTTTAGGGGAGCATCTCATGAGCTTAAAACACCTCTTGCAAGCTTGAAAATCATTCTAGAAAATATGAAATACAATATAGGGAAGTATAAAAATAGAGATCAATATATAGGCGAATGTATCGATATAGTAGATAGCTTAACAAGGAATATTTCCCAAATATTGTCAGTATATTCCATAGAAAACTTAAAAGATGATGAAGAAGTTTTGAATATAGCAGATACATTGGATAATGTACTAAAAAAATACGAAGTCCTAGCAAATCAGAAGAAGCTTATAATAAATAATTCCATTAAAGATGAAAAAATATATATAGGCAAAACGGCTCTTAATATTATATTGTCCAATCTAATAAGCAACGCAGTTAAGTATTCTGAAGTCTGTGGCAACATCAATATTGGTTCAGAAGACGGCTGGTTTTATATTAAAAATTCCTATGGAGAAAATAAATCTCAAGATGAAGTGAATCTTTCTGAAATAGAATTTGATTTTAATAAAGCAAATAGCAATGGATTGGGATTATATATTGTAAACAACCTGCTAAAGAATTATAATATAAGGTATAAAGCATTACAAAACGAAGGGATATTTGTATTTAAGATAGAACTAGCAAATATCGAGTAGAAGGAGAAAATATGTATATACTAGAGTTAAATCAAGAAGGATCTGCTATAGAAGTAGGATTGTTTAGTACCATTGAAGAGGGCAGACAATTTGTTTCCCAATTGCCTGGCTATAATTCTGAAATGGAAGATGGATTCCTATATGAGTATGTTGTACTGGACAATATGCCAGATTATTTAGAGCTAACTTTCAATAATAACATTGTACCATTTACAAAGTTTATGTTTGTAGGTATCGGTAGGGCAGATATTTATTGGAAAGAGATAAACGATTTAAGTATTAAGGGTAATGGTATGATACCAGGTGCTACAAGGGTAGACGCATACTCTATTGAAAATGAAGATCTAAAAAATTATATTGAAAATCGTGAAAAAAAATATAACGAAGTCAAAGAAAGACTAGAAAAAGATAACTATGAAGTAACTAGATCATATTTTGGTTCCGAAGATGGCGAAGCTATACTATATAGATTAAAAAATACTAAAGATTGGCATTTTTTAACTCACATGGATCCATCATTTTGTGAAATTGATGATATAGAAGATATACTTGAAGATATAGAATAGCTATAAAATAATATTTTGAAGTATTAAAAAGCATATACTAGTATATGCTTTTTAATATAAATATTTTTATATGTTATTATACTTATTTATTTCATTTGTTAGTTCGTCAATATTGGATACAAATTTTATTTGATTATATTCTGCCTCGGTTATAAATCCTTGATTTAGCATATCTATAAAAAATTGGCGCAAATTATTATAAAACCCAGCGATATTACATAAAAAGTATGGTTTTTTTAGTTCATCAACTCGTACCAGTGAGATTATCTCGCTAATTTCTTCCAGAGTGCCAGGACCTCCAGGTAGAGCAACAAAGAAATCTGCCAGCTCCATCATACGAGTTTTGCGCTCTGCCATTGTGCTTACTTTAATAAGCTCGCTAAGGCCTTTGTGGGTTATTTCTATTTTGTCTAGGAACTTTGGTATAACACCTATTACCTTGCCACCATCAGCTAGTGCAGCATTTGCGACAACGCTCATTATTCCCACGCTAGCAGCTCCATACACCATTGTATGATGGTTTTCTGCAAGCCATTTACCTAGCTTTCTAGCCTCGTTTGCAAAAATAGGATCTTTGCCCATGCTTGAGGCACAGTAAACTGCTATCTTCATTATTTTATCTCCTTTGAGCCCTTTGAGGCATAAATATATAGTGGTATTGCCATAAGTTGTGCTATTACAGACACTATTATCATAATGGTTAAATTTGTATCATACAGAACGCCTAGTAGCCAGCTACCCAAAAACCAGAATATACCAAATGAACATTCAAATATTCCATACCCAGTAGCCCTACTGCTCTTTGGCACCATTGTAGTTACAACGGCTTTCAGTATGCTCTCTTGAGCGCCCATACCTATTCCCCAAAGCGCTATACCAAACAACACCATTGGTACTGAATTGAAAGCAAATATAAATATCGCAAACGGTGCCGATATAATCGTTGATATTATCAGCGCCAAAAGTCCCTTTTTGTCATACATAAGGCCGAATAGTAGAGCTGCTACTGCATCCACCAGCATTGCTCCTGCATAAAGCAAAGGAATAGTGCCAGAGTTTATTATAGATGAAGTTTCAGCCAAGCCTCCAGCTATATTGGTAAAGCTTCTTGAAATATGCATTATCACTATTGAATAGTCTATAAAGCCAAAAGCAAAAAGACTTATTCCAGCTATATACAAAACAAAAGACTTTTGCATTTTAAAGGAAGTATATTCCTTTGGTTCTGGCTCAAAATGCTCTGGATTAGGAAATTTTTTCTTTGTAAAAAATAGTAGTATAAGCGTGATGGCACCTGGTATCGCAAGCACAGCAAAGCATGTTTTGTATATTTCAAATGTTGTACCCTCTGTTTTCATTAGCATTACTATATATAGTAGCACAGGGCCCAAAAATGCGCCTATCTGATCAAGCAACTCTTGTATACCAAAGCTCTTTCCAACACCCTCTTGAGATGCAGCAAAAGACATTATAGTATCCTTTGCAGGCTTTTTAATTGCCTTGCCCATTCTTTGCACCACAAGCAATACGCAGGCTGCTATCCATCCGTTCTCGCCCACTAGTGCAAGCGCAGGTACAGCAATAATATCCAAGACATATCCAAATATTGTCATGCCCCAGTACTTATGAGTTTTATCTGTAAGCCTGCCAAATACATATCTCATTGAATAGCCTATCATTTCGCCAAGGCCCGACACAAAGCCTATAGTGCCGGCAGAAGCGCCCAATAGACCATAATATACGCCTCTTATGCTGGAGGCTGCTTCGTGAGTCATATCAGAAAATAGGCTTATTATGCCAAAAAGCAATATAAATACCATGGCGACAGACATTTTTTTGTCTTTCATGGCTTTCTCCTAAAATATATTTCCCTTTAATTATACTTCATTGCAATTTTTTATTCAAAGCCATATTTCTTTACTAAATCTTTACATACAATAAGTCCTATGATATAATATACCGAATGTTAATTTTGGAGGCCGTCATGGACAAAAATATCAAAAATATTGTATATATTGCTATTTCTTCAGCACTTATTTGCCTTGCCACTTTGGTAATAAGAATACCAATGCCACTTACTGGTTATGTAAATTTTGGCGATGGAGTTATTATAGCGCTTGCAAATCACTTTGGAGCAATGATAGGAATTGCAGCAGCTCTTGGCAGTGGACTGGCTGATCTTATAGCTGGTTATCCAATATACATTCCCGCAACTGCTATTATTAAGGGTCTGGTTGCCCTTATAATCTGCCTACCTCACAAAAAGGATCTACCAGTAAAAGAACTTATAATTCGTTCTGTAATTGCTGAGGCTGTTATGGTTCTAGGTTACTTTATATACGAGAGCATACTGTATTCTCCAGCAACTGCAGCAACTGCAATACTAGGAAATACAATTCAGGGATTATTTGCAATAGTACTTGGATCCCTACTATATACACAGATAAAAAAGATCAAACTATAACTTTGCGTATCACTTATGCATAGGGTAATCTCTTTCTCTCCAAATTTATTCTCATATTAAGCTCTTTAGCCCTATGCTTTTTATGCTAATGCTTTATGCATTAGCTTTTTTTATTTCATAAACCAAAAAACCCTTTCGCAGATTTTCTGAAAAAGGGTTTTTATTTAAAATTAAACTCGTATCACACGCTTATATCGCGCCTACCTGTCAGCTTGAAGAACAGCAATAGTGAAAGTACGCTTGTTACAGTCAATACTGTGGAGTAGGCTGCAGCATTGCCAAAGCAGTCTCTTATAACTTCTGTATATACAGATACAGTTAAAGTCTGTGTAGCACCTCTATATAGCATAATTGAGGAGGAAAGCTCGCTTATAACTGTTACCCAGCTCATTATTGCGCCTGCGACAACTCCAGGTAGCATCATAGGTAGGGTTACTTCACCAAAAGAACGAAATTCTGATGCGCCTAGAGATACAGCTGCTTCTTCAAGAGAGGGGCTTATTTGACTTATTATTGCAGTGCTGGAACGAATCGTATATGGCATCCTTCGTACTGTCAATGCAATTATAATTATTAGTGCAGTACCAGTAAGCGCCAGAGGAGGTACTGCGAATGCATATAAGAAACAAATACCAAGTACAGAACCAGGAATAATATATGGTAGCATTGTGAGGGTATCAACAGTGCTTGTTACGAAAGATCTGCGACGAACTGCCAAATACGATATTAGCACACCTAGTATAATTATCAATATTATTGAGCATAGACCATATAAATATGTGTTTGGAATTACAGCCTTATTCTTTGAAAATATCGTTTGATAGTTTATTAGCGAGAACTCATTTGTAAATATTCCAGGTGTTGATTCCTTTAGAAATGAAGTAATAATAACTGTTAGCTGAGGAAGCATTGCGATGAAAACAACTAGATATACAAAAATATGGCATAAAATTTTTGGAATTCTACGTTGCTCACGTGGGACCATAGGCTTTAGAGCTGTCATAGAATAAGAATGTTTCCTTGAAATTCTGCGCTGCAGGAAGAAAAATACTAGAGTTATAGCCATTATAATTACACATAATGCAGCAGCAAAATAGTTATCGTTTGTTACTTCACCCATGAATTGATTGTATAGCACTACTGGAAATGTTCTATAACCCTCACCAATAAGCATTGGGGTACCAAAGTCGGAGAAAACTCTCATAAATACCAGTAGTGATGAAGCAAGAACTGTTGGCAGAACTAATGGCAGAATTATGCCAGTTACTCTTTGAAAGTTATTTGCTCCTAGGCTTTCTGCAGCCTCGTTTAAAGAATTATCTAGATTCTGCAGTGCTCCACAAACATACATGTATACTAGAGGAAAAGATTGCAGAGAGAATACCAGAACTATGCCTGCAAAGCCATATATACCACCAAAGCTTATTCCAAACGCAGAGTTCATCCATTTTGTTATTATTCCATTACGACCAAGAAGCTGTATCCATGCATAAGCACCTATAAAAGGTGGTGAAAGATAGCTTACAACTATGCAGATATTTAAGGCTTTGCTTCCAGCAATACGATATTGCCTTGTAATATATGCAATTAGCAAACCTAATACTGCGCTTATAAACGTGGCAACGATTGTGACCTTAAATGAATTAATGAGAGTATTGGTATAATACTTGCGTGTAAAAAATCGGGTAAAGTTTTCCAGAGTAAAGCTATTATCCGTGGGATTTACAATACTCTTATACATTATCAGTACCAAAGGATATACAACAAATATAAGAAAGATTGCAAGTATCAAAAAAGCCAAAAACGTCCAAACTGGAGAATACTTTCGTTTCATTATATTACACTCCCTCTCGGATCAGCGTGTTGTGACTTGTCTTATCAAATACATTTACTTTTTCTTTGACAATATTTAGAGAAATCTTTGTTCCATCAGGAATAATTTCGTTTAGATCGCTGGGTACCACAGCCTCTATTTCCTTGCCGTCATTAAGCCTTACAAAATAGTGCTGGGTCATGCCTAAGAACACACTGCTCTCTATTACAGCAGGAATTCCAGGCTTATCAGCCGAGCAAATAGTAAATTCCTCAGGACGAACTGCAATGTCCACAGCGCCTGATACGCCATCTTTAAGTGTATCAATAGGTACTCTATAACCACAGCCAAAGTCAGCTACTCCATTGCTTACTTCTGCTGAAAGGAAATTACTAAGGCCTATGAAGTTTGATACAAACTCATTTGCAGGGCGTTGATAAATATACTTTGGAGTGCCGATCTGCTGAATTACTCCATCATGCATAACTGCAATACGGTCAGAGATGGCTAGGGCTTCTTCTTGATCGTGGGTTACATATACAGTAGTTATGCCTATCTGCTTTTGAATATGCTTTATAACATTGCGCATTTCTACACGTAGCTTTGCATCAAGATTGGAAAGAGGCTCATCCATAAGCAGCACTTCCGGCTCAATAACAATAGCTCTGGCTAGAGCAACACGCTGCTGCTGGCCACCTGAAAGCTGTACAGGCATGCGATCAGCATAGCTGTCTATCTTTACAAGCTTTAACATCTCATCAGCCTTGCGATATCTTTCATCCTTTGGAATATGACGATTCTTAAGACCATATGCCACATTATCACGAACGCTCATGTGAGGAAAGACTGCATAATTTTGGAACACCATGCCCATATTACGCTTGTTTGTTGGTATATTGTTCACTACTTTGCCATCAACGCGAATTTCTCCACCTTCTATACTGTTAAATCCAATAATCATTCGCAGTAATGTGGTTTTGCCACATCCAGATGGTCCCAGAAGCGTAAAAAATTCGCCCGGATTTATATTTGCAGAAAGCCCTTGAATAACTATGTTTTTTCCATAGGCTTTGGTAACATTGTCAATTTGAATGGCTACGCCCATAATATTTACCTCACTTTAAAAATTAGGAAGCTCCAAGGATGGAGCTTCCTTAAATAACTTTTTACAAAGCGCACTTAGCGCCATGATCATTGTTCTATAATATAGAACGCAATCAGTTTATTTTAATGGACTATTCCATAGCCATTTCAACATGCTCCAGATAGGTTTTTACTATTTCTGCCTTGTGATCTGCTATATATTTTGCAGAATAAGTATCAAATAGTTTTATTTCTTCATTAGGTATCATTTTTTCGTTAGTAGGGATACCAGCGCGAAGAGGACGAAGATTTAACTCAGCAGCAACTTTTTTCTGGCTATCTTCACTTAATACAAAGTCTACAAACTTTTTGGCATTCTCAAGATGAGGAGTACCCTTTATGATTTGTACTGACTGTCCTGGGAATATAGTGCCTTCAACAGCATAAACAACCTTTACAGGCTGCTCACCCTTAGCCTGCAACTCAATGCATGGATCCTCATAGCTTAGTCCTACTGCATATTCGCCGTTGGCAACGCCATTGTATACCTGAGATGAAGAAGAAGCGATCTTGCCATCCAAATTTACTAGGAACTTATCAATAAAGTCCCAAGCTTCCTTACTCATTGGGTCTCCGTTGCCCATTCCATATAGCATACCAATTAGGCACTGGAATGCTGATGAAGAGTTGGCTGGGTCTGCAGAAATGATTTTGCCCTTAAGCTCGGGCTGAAGTAGGTCGGCATAACCCTTTACTTCAATTCCCATTTCTTCAAGCATCTTTGTGTTTACTATCATAACGTTAGGCTCTGCATATGCAGCGTTAAAGCAGTTCTCTCCGTCATTCTTAAACATAGGCATCATAGCATCGTTCTCTGTAGAAACATAAGGAACAAACAGATTACGATTTGCAGAAAGCATTGTTTCGTCGGCTGCCCAGTGAATATCAACTGTAACATTGCCTGTCTCAACTTCGCTCTTTACTCTTTGTAGTACTTCTCCAGAAGATCCGGTAATCATCTCTACTTTAATACCTGTTTTTGCTTCAAAATCAGGTATTACAATATTGTTTAGGCGCTCGTTACGAGCACTGTAGATTACTAGCGTATTATCTTCTGCAAAAGCAAAACTTCCAACGCTAAAAAGCATCAATATCGCAATTGAAAATGCAAGTAATTTTTTCATAAATACTACCACCTTTTTTATTTGGAAATTATTTTCCCATTTATAACCAAATTATAGGTTATTAAAATCACATTGTCAACATAAAAATAAAAATTTATATGTATAATATTAAGAATGTATTTATATATCAAATTTTATTTTATAAAAAAGGCCAATAAATAATTATTTTTATATAAGTATTATTTAGCATATTATAAAATATATATGAATCATATTCTTTATAAAAGATTGTGTTTTTTGAGTATAAATATCTATGAATTCAAAAATCCCTCTCTATCAAATAGCAGAGAGGGAAGCTTTTTTAATTTTATCTTCTAGTTTCTTCCTGATGTAGTCCAATATATAGTATGCCTATACATAGCAGCAAGAAAAATACCATTGATTGTATAAGTGGGGCAAGATTTGTACTCTTGTAGAAGTAATCTCCCAAGCTTTCGCTTATATGATAAAAGGGAAAAATGCTTGCGATAGTTTGTAAGGCCTTTGGCATCATATCCTTATCCATTCCAAGACCTCCACTTATAAATAGGAAGAAGAAATATATGCCCATAGATAGGCCACCAGTTTCTTCACTTCGCCTTATAATAAGAGCTAGACTATGAGCTAGCAAGAAAAGAGATATGCAAAGCGCATAAAAGAACAATAGAGAAACTATCATAGCTTTTGCACTTGTCTTTGGCACAGAGAAGCTTGCAAAAAATGTTGTTGAAAAGATTATAAGAGCCAATGTGCTTATTATAAGTATAGATTGAAGTCTGCACGATATCTGTGTTACCTTTGATATACCAAATAGCTTCATTCTTAGCGGGATTTCTTTCTCTACATCATAGCCATAGGCGTAGCTATGAGACAAAAATACACAGCATAGTGGAATATACATAATCATTGTAAAATATATCTGTATATGTACTAATGGCAGGATTTGCGCCGGTACATCACCAAGTGCATTTCTTACTATTAGTTGGCTCAGAAGAGTAGGGAATATAAGTCCAAAAAATGGCACATACCAGTTTTTAATCTGAGATTTTAACTCATATTTTAGTAGCTTTGCATTAAAAAGTTTCATTTATTTCTATCCTCCCATGCTTTAATAGCGTTGGTGTAGATTATCTCTATATCTTCGCTACTTCTCTTGTAATCCACATTTGCATTAGCCAGTCGCCCTACTATTGCTAGTTCTTCATCCGAATTATCAAAACTTAGCGCAATTTCATTATTTGGTGCGCATATATGCTTGAATTCTTTTGTAAGCGACATGTTCTTTTCATTATTTTCTAGCAGTATTATTCCATTTCCACATAATTTTTTGAATAGCTCGTTTTGGTATCCAAAGTCTATAACTTTGCCTTTATCCAAAAGTAGTAATTTGTTTGATAGCCCTTCAAGCTCTTCATAGTAGTGAGTAATGTAGCAAAGCGTAGTATCCGAACCATCGTACCATCTCTTTAGTAAGCCTAGAAGCTCCTGTCTTGTTACAAAATCAAGACCAGTAGTCACCTCGTCAAAAAATACTAAGTCGCTTTCTTGACTCAATACCAGTATAAGCGTAAGCCTTTGCTGCTGACCTCCACTAAGGTATTGAAACTTCTTTTTTAGGCTCCCCTTGAAGTTGAAGAATTCTACAAGCTCCATAGCTTTTTTGTGCTTTTCTACCTTGCAACCAAGTATAGTCTCCATAATTTCTTCAACATTTAGTAGGCCACTATATCCATTTTGTTGTAGATGCACGGCAATTCTGTTTTCTGGCACATTGATGTGAAAATCGCCATCACTGCGTATTACTTTCAGCAAGGCTTTTACAAGGGTTGTTTTGCCAGCACCATTGCTGCCTATTATTCCTAGCTTATCACCACGATTTACAATTATAGGCTCTGTAATGTTTAGTGCCCTAAAGCTTCCATAGTTTACGCTTAGGTTATTTATGCGAATTATTTCCTCATTTTGCATATAAACATAACTCCTTCTTTTGTGTTTTTTATATCTATTTCCCAACCAAGTATCTTTGAGTAGCTTCTGGCTATATATAGTCCCAATCCATGCCCTTTTGAAACGTCAGAGCTTACAAAAGGCTCAAATGCGTGTGCAAGTAATTCATCATCTATATGCCCACTATTTTCTATGCTGAACCCATCTTCTGAAAGGACTATTTTTATATTGTCGCCATCTTTACCATGAGATATAGCATTACCTATTCCAGCTTTTACTATGCGTTCAGCTATGTCTTGCCAAGTTTTTATAGAAAGCTCTCCAGTGATTGTATATTTCATGTTTCGCTGTTCTAAAAGATACTTTTCGCCACCAATTATATTTTCAAAAAGCGATCTCATATCAATATCTTGCATATTCATACTGCTTTTTCTAAGTGGCAAAAGTTCCTCAAGCATCTTGCTCATAGCAAGCAGTATATTTTTAAGTTCAGGCAAATATTTATCATGATCAGCGTATTTGCCAATCTTTGATATCATGCTATCGCATAGCATAATCGCAGATGCAAGTGGCGTTTTAAGCTCGTGCGAGCTTGCTCTTATAAAAAGTTCTTGCCTTGCTTTTTCACTTTGAATGTTCTCATAGCTACGCCTTACCTCAGCATGAAGCTCGTCTAGCCTTTGCGAAAGCTCTGCAATTTCATCTTTTCCTTTCATGTTTAAACTGGTCCATGTGCTGGGAGATTGTGAACTTAGCCTTGCACTATGTCTTTGTAGCATAATTATAGGATCTATGACGCTCTTTGATACCATCTTGCTTGCTAAAATTAGTATAAGTAGCAGTCCTATAAGTATTGTAGGGAGCATATTCAAAAGTACAGGCATTATATCGTTTATTGATGAATATATAAGGGGCACTAGTGTTATTATGTATTCATTGGAATTTTCATCAAAAGCCCACATACTTACATATTCCATCCCTCTGTCGCTTATTGAACCATACATAAGCTTTGTTGAGCCAAAGGTCTTCATATTCCAGTCTCGTTCTCTAATACTTGAAGGTAATCCAAATTCTTCAAGCTTATTTATCTTAATACCATCTATTTGACCAATATCCAAATCCATCTCAAAGTTTGAACTCGAACTAAAATCACCCTTTTTTACTTTCTCAATTATTTCTCGTACTTCATCTAGCTTTTTCTGGTATTCTGAAGAAGTGAGCGTCGTATCTAAACTTATAAGCTTTGATGTAATAGATATATCGTATCCTTTTTTAGGAAGAACAAAACTCACAGTTGCAAACTGATTCTCTGGATTTAGATTTTTATAAGATCTATCTATCAAAAACTGCTTGTGCATATTTACAGCAAGATCAATGCTTTTGGACTTTTGATAAGCTAGGTATAGACCCGGAGTAAGGCCTATAAGGTATGCGCTTATAAAAACAAGCATAACCAAGCCTATTGCAGACATATATACGAAAAGCTTTTTATTAAGCTTCATTATTTTCCTCCTTGAACTTATAGCCAACTCCTGAAACAGTGATTATTAAATCTTCCGGCAGTTTCTTTCTAATGTTTTTTACATGGCTGTCTATTACTCTATCGCTACCAAAATAATCATTTTCATATATTGCATATATTAGTTGCTCTCGATTTAATACTTTTCCACTTGCCTCGTATAGCGCGTTTAGCAGCAAAAACTCTGATACTGTAAGATGTAAATCCTGGCTGTTATAACTTGCCATATAAGCCTTTTTATCAAGATATAGTCCCTTGTGTTCAGAACTTTGCTGCTTGCTACGGCGCAGTATTGCCTCTATGCGCTTTATAAGAATTATTGGAGAGGCTGGCTTTATCACATAGTCATCTGCCATCGCATTAAAAGCAGTGATCTGCATTTGCTCGTCTTCAAGTGCAGTAAGCATAATTGTAGGTATGGGCCTTGTAGCATGTATGTGCTTTAGCACATCTATACCATTTATTTTTGGCACCATTATATCCAGTACTGCAAGCGATATATCTTCTTTGTCTAGTATGTCTATTGCTTGCTGCCCGTCTTCTGCCTCATATACAGTATAACCAGCTGTTTTTATATACTCTGCTAGTATCTCACGCATAGTCTTTTGATCTTCAAGTATTAGAATGTTCATAGCCCCTCCTAATCGTCTATATTCTACCAAATAATTGTGGAGAAATTATGTAGATATTTTGTTTACTAGTGTAGATTTATTGTAGCATTTTATTATAAATTTTTCGTAAAAAAATAGCCCACTTAGGGGCTATTTTTAATTTATTTTGTCGCTTCCAGAAGTTTCTTGCTCACATAATTTTGAGTGTCTAGGTAGTATTCCAATTCCTCTTTACTTAATTCGGATTCGTCCCAACTGTCAAAGCCTTTCTGCATTTTTTCATAATCTTGCATAATGGAGGCATAATCACTTAGCATTGATATAGTGGAATCACTTTCGCTATACTTGTTCATAAATTCAACATATTTATCCATAAAAGCTTTATAGTCATCCATAGACTTCTTGAATTCTTTGCGAATTCCAGCTTCTTGCTCCTCCTCAATAGCAGAGGCAAGTACTTTAATATTTACTTTTTTTGCCACTCTGCCATTGCGAACAAATATCATAGAACCATTGCCAACTTTCTTAGGCACTATATTTACTACACTAAAATCATCAGAAAAACCATCAGAGTCTGACAAAACATTGTAGTCAAAGCAATCTCCCTTTGTGCCTACTGAATACATATTAAATCCATTAACAGATGTAAAGGAATATGTAAGCTGTTTTCCATTAGGAGTATCAACAACAATCTCATCTCCGCTAGTGTAAACTATAGGCACGTTTACATTTATCTTTACTGCTTTTTTGCTGCCATCTTTTGCTGTACCGGTAACAACTGTTTTCCCGAAGCCTGAACCTCTGATAGTTCCATCGTCAGATACATGGGCTACAAGAGGATCCTGGCTTTCCCATTGTAGATTCTTTATAGAGGCATCCTCAGGCTCAATTTTTATTTTTGGTGCGTATTCAAAGTATGGCTTAAATTGCTCTTTTTCACTTTCGGTGCCAAAAGGTTCTGCTGCAAGAGTAATGCTACTTTCTTCAGTACTTATCTTTTTTATTGGAACAATTACGCTTATAGTGCATTTAGCTGTATAGGTATTGTTTTCCTTATCCGTTGCAGAGCAAACTATATTCGCCTTACCTTCAGCTACACCAACTGCTTGACCCTTATTTATGGCAACAATATTTTCATCTGATGAAGAGTATTCTATATTTAGATCTTTTTTATTTATCCCATCAATATTTATATCGAGCTTTAGCTTGGCACCTATATTTAATGTATAAGCAGGATTTTTAAAAGAAATATTGGGTTCTGCTTGCACAGTGGCAATTAAAGACAATGCAAATATTAGTAGCATTGCAATTAGTTTTTTCATATACAGATTTCTCCTTTTTTCTTTTATAATATTCCTTTTTTTGTTGATAGGCGTATTCTTTAGCATACAAAAATATACATTTGAGATAGGATTAAATTATAGAATCTTTTTGAAAAAGCAAAACTCAAAAATTGGTAAAAAAATAAACCCCACAGGGTTTAAACCTGTGGAGTAATAAAATCACTGTTTTGCAGCATCAAGAGCTTTTCTTGCGCCATCATAATCGCTGTCTACAGCCTTTGCATAACCAGTATGGCTGTATACGCTGAATATTTCCTGGCCCTCTTTTGTGTTGATGATCTTTATAAGAGCGTTCTGTAGAGCTGCGCAGAATTCAGGATTGTAAACATCTGCGTTTGCCTTTGTAATAGCAACTGTATCGTTGTAAATTCCAGGGGTAACGCCTATAACGTTCATTTCGTCCCAGATACTAGCTTCGCGACCCATGCCACCTTTGCCGGTTTCGTCTTTTTGACCAGTAGGAATGTTCCATGCTTTTTCATAGTCATTTCTACCATCTGCATAGCAAACGATTACATCGATGCTCTCTGCAGCAGCCTGTGCAAATGCTTCGCCATAGCCTCCACCCATTGTTACAGCCTTGTCAAGGTCGGTAAGCTTTTTGCCATAGTTGGTGTACAGCCAAAGTGTTGGGTAAATGTAACCAGCGGATGAAGAGTTATTCATTATAGCCCAGCTTGCTTTGTTAAGATCTTCCCATGTAAGCTTTTCGCCAGCATTTACCTTTGCAGCCAGCTCTTTGCCGTATGCACTTGGTGTAGCGTAGATCAAGCTGCGATAGAATGTAACCTGTGGTCCATTCTTCAATGTCTTGTTTGCTTCGCCGTTCCAATCTTTTGGATCTTCACTATCGTTGCTTAGACCGTTTCTTGTAGCTGTAAGAAGTACATCTACATCGCCAGATTCGGAATAAATAGCATACGTGCCACCAGGTAGCCAGCCAACATCAACTGTGCCTGCAGCCATTGCCTCGCCTACTGCGGAATAGTCTACACCAACAGTAATGTTGATGTTTGGTACATCATAACCCTCTTCCTTAAGAGCATTTGTAATAAGCTCTGGTAGGTTCTTTGTGCCTTGGATAATTACGTCTGCGTCTTTGCTAGGAACAAACTGGAATTCCAATGTCCTATCAATTTTCTTGAGCTCTTTTCCTTCAGCTAAAGCACCAGCTACTGTAAGGATAAGTGCAAGAACCAATGCAAGTGAAAGTAATTTTTTCATAGCTTTCCTCCTAGTTTTATTTTAACTATATTATATCATATTAAATCCATTATAAAAAATAAACTTACGTAAAGCTTTTATAAAATTTTTATTAAGTAGAATAGCACTTTTTAATGTTTGAATATAGTAAATCCTTTAAAAAATTGTAAAGTTTTTATCTGCTTTTTACTTTAAAAGGGATATGTGTATCCACTTCAAAATATTTGCTCTCTTCCAGAGCTTGTATTATCAAGCCAGAAACTTCTTCTTGTATCTCTTTTATGTGAGGAAGATTTTTCAGCATATCATACCCACCAGTTCCACTTGCTCTATAACTATTTACAACTATGCTTAGAGTATCATCAGGGAGTATGTCCTTATTTTGATATTGTAGCTTTACAACTCTTTCGCCAACTGGCTTTGTAATATCAAACCCATAGTCCATATTGTAGAAGTAATCATAATTGTAGTGTGCAAGCTTCGGCTTCACAAAGCCTTCACTTACACTTATTTCTCCGTTTTTAAGGCAAAAATAGCTGGCTGTCTGTTCCATATACTCTTTTAGTATTTTACCACTTATACTTAATACACACAGCGTGTTGCTAAACTTATAGGTATTTAGCACATCTCTTACGCTTACTACCTTATTGAACCCCATTACTTCGTTGGCAAGCGAGCAAGCGCTTATGTCTGCTTTACTAAATTCGAGTTGTATCTGATTTATAAAGTTGGCAATAAGGCTGCCGTTTATAGCATTTTGCAAAGGATCGCCTGCTTTAAGCTCTGTGCTTAGCTCTCCAAGAGGGCTATCAAGCCAGTTTTCAACATCGTTATATATTTTATTTAGTGGCTCTGCCAAATCTTTTATAAAAGGCATATCAGGATACTTACGTTCTGAGCTTATAACTTTTTTACTTCCATCAATATTTATATTTATTTCCACAAAGCTTTGAGCATTCTCTCTATTTTGCACAACATAGCTATTGCCAAGCCTTCCTTCAAAATCTATATGCTGATGAGCACTTAGCACCAAATCAAAGTCGTATTTTGTTGCTATTAGATAGCCTTGATTTTCATCACTTCCATTATCAAGGGGCTTCATGGTTGTGGTATCAATCTCTATACCACCATGATAAAGGCATATTGTGATGTCGCTTTCTCTTTTTAAAATAGGCAGATATTTATCTATTGACTCAATAGGATTAGAAATACTAAGCTTTTTAACGGTATCTGGCTTTTCCCAGAATTTCACATGATGAGTACAGAGCCCAAGTATACCTATTTTGAGTCCATTAGGCATAGTGTGTATCACGTATGGCTTAAACGATAGATTATTATCATGGTCTTTTATGTTTGCACATAGGCAGGTTGCTTTAAGATTATTTATATATTCTGACAAATAATCAATGCCATAATTGAAGTCGTGATTCCCAGCTGCAACATAATCATAGCCACATAAGTTCATAAACTCTGCAATAGGCTTAGCACTACTTTTGCTCATATAGTGAGTGAGTGGTGAGCCTTGCAGAGTATCGCCACCATCAATCACAAGTGTATCTTTGTCCTTATTAAATTTTCTTGCCAATTTTAAAAGCCCCATATCAATATTGGAGCTTTTTTTATAAAAATTAGTTGGGAAAATATATCCATGAGTATCGCAAGTATAGCATATACGCATTATTTCTGCCCTCCGGTGAGCTTGCTTCTTATCTTTGTTGAGAAATATTCTATTATCAGCATCATGATGATAAGGCCTATCATGTAGGAGCCTACCATACTCCAACGACTTGTCTTTATGCACTGAAGCAATGGAGCACCTATACCACCAGCACCTACTATACCAAGTGTAGTTGCATCTTTAATATTAAGGTCAAATCTGTATATTATTGTAGAAATGAAGTTGGCAGTAAGCTGTGGAAGTATGCCATGGCGAATCTTCTGGAACGTTGTGCAACCTGCAGCATCAAGACTTTCAAGTATTCTTGTGTCTATGTCTTCAATTGCATTTACAAACATCTTGCACATCATTCCAATAGAGCATATACCCTGAGTAAGCACGCCACACATTGCTCCAGGCCCGGTAACTCTTATCCACACCAATGCCCATACCAATGATGGTACTGTACGTATCAAAAGCACTATGCCTCTTACAACAAAAGCAACCGGCTTTGGCACTACGTTTTCACTTGCAAGAAAACTAAAAGGTATGGCTAGTATAGCGCCTATTATTGTGCCCAAAAAGCCAATAGCCATTGTTTCTAGTATAAGAAATGGCACAGCAGTATTGTCTAAAGAAAACAGTATGCTGGTATCAGGAGTTACAAGACCTATGAATATACCTTTTGCTACCTGACTTCCTTTTTCACTTACTCCATTGAAGTCTATTCCGTTTGCAGACCAGCCTACTATTATTGCTACGATCATCAAAGTGAGTGTATATATCCACCAGTTGCGAGGACGCGCATTATAAGTCTCCTGAATAGCAAGAGTTCTATCTTCTAATTTTTGCATATGCCCTCCTAACTTAGCTTCCTACGCAGGTACTGACCAAGGTTCTCTATAATGAATACTACTACAAACAGAGCCAGTAGCACCATTCCAAGACCGTTATAATCTCTCCAGCCTATGCGCTCAGAAATAATTATTCCAAGTCCACCTGCGCCTACATAACCCAATATGGAGGCTGCTCTTATGTTTATTTCAAAACTATATATGCAGTGTGATATGTATGTAGGCAATATCTGTGGCATACATGCCGACCAAAATGCTTGTAGCCTTGTTGAACCCATGCTTATCATAGCTTCAAAAGCACCCATGTCTATTGTTTCTATACTTTCATATAGCATACGGCACACAACTCCGAACGTAAATATGCTTATAGCAACAGTTCCTGCAAAAGTGCCAAGCCCATAAACAAGCGCACACATGCTTGCTATAATAAGAGTTGGTAGAGTTCTTACTATATTAAGAACAAATCTTAATATACCAACTATAACTTTATTGCGATTTATATTTGTGCTTGCAAATATAGCATAAGGCAAAGATATGAGCGAGCCAAAAAGTGAGCCTAGTACAGACATCTGTATAGTATCTATAAGTGGCTTTTTTACATTTTCAAAATATGAAAAGTCAGGATGAAATATTTGACTTAGTATCTTAGTAAATTGATCAATTCTGCTTGCTATCTTTGAAAAATTGAAACCAGTAGCTTTGGCAGAAAAATATATTAGCAATATTATAATAACTGTATAAAACGGCGTGCGACTTGCGCGCTTCACAACGCTGTGACCGTTTGGCAAGGTGATCAGCTTGGGCTTGAATATGCGATCATATAAGCCGAGTTTTTCCTGAACCACAGAAGAATTATTTTGCATTGTCGTTCTCCTTGACATTGCTTGCAGTAGGAACTTCGCTGCCTAGATATATGCTATCCAGCACTGCTTGATTTACTTCACTTGCAGGGCCGTCATACACTATTTCACCCTTCTTTATTCCTATTACTCTGTCGGCATATTCAAGCGCAAGATCTACATGGTGGATATTAAGCAATATAGAGATGTTTCTTTCTTGATTTATACGCTTAAAGTCGTCCATAACCTGATGCGCTGTTACAGGGTCAAGCGCTGCTACTGGCTCATCGGCAAGTATGATATTAGGATTTTGATTTAGTGTACGCGCAAGAGCAACTCTCTGCTGCTGACCACCAGAAAGCTCATCGCAACGAGTGTATGCCTTGTCCAATATACCTACGCTGTCTAAAGCACAAAGCGCCTGAATCTTTTGCTGCTTGCTGAATATACCAAAAAAGCTTAGCAGTGGGTTCATGTCTGGCACTTGTGATGCAAGAACGTTTTTTATTACGCTAGAGCGCATAACAAGATTAAAGCTCTGGAATATCATACCTATCTTTCGCCTAAACTTACGAAGTGATGCACCTTTTAAAGTAGCGACATCAATGCCATCTACTGTAAGAGTACCATCAGTATGATCTATCATACGATTTATCGTTCTAATAAGCGTGCTTTTGCCAGCACCCGAAAGCCCTATTATTGCAACAAACTCTCCCTGCTGTATCTGCAGGTTAACATTATTTAGACCTACGACCCCGTTGCCATAGATCTTAGATACCCCATCAAATTCTATCATAGGCTACTCCTTAATTTGTTACATTTATTATATATCAATAAATATCCATATACAACCCAAAAAGCCTAAATTATAATTAAACAATTATTATGAATTTGTTAAATTACCTAAGAATATTTTTCATGTATTTTCATGCTTGGTAAAACTTACATAAGCATAATAGAAGAACATAATATATTAAATATCGCTGTAATATGCTATATAAGCATATAATACAAATGCTATTGACATTTTAAAAAATGTATGATATTAATATAATTAAGAAATATAATTTAATATATGTTTCTATTGTTTAATAAATAGTAGTAGTGGATGCAAATGATTTATTGCATATTTAGCAGCTATAATTAAACAAAAAATATTTAATTAAGGAGCAAATTATATGAAAAAAAGTAAATTTATTATATCTATTATGATTTTGTCTTTATTGCTTATAGCTACTTTAAATCCTGTAAATGCTGAAAGCAATAAATATGTGGAACCACAACATATAGCATCAGAAATGAGCAAAGATGGTGTTGAAACAAAAGGAATAAGCTTTATTGCCCACGATCTTTATTTTGATGGTTCTTACCTTATGCTGAGCGTTACTATGCGCCCTAATGATGAAAAATTTACCGTGGTAGAGGATACTCTCGGTGACCATGATAGCTTTACATACGATGGAAAAGAATCAGCAGAAAATCTATTGGGTGTATATTGCGATATTTCTGTGACCGACCTAGACGGAAACGAGATAGGAAGTCTTATAAATGGCGGCGGAGAGTATAATGGCAATGCATATGTGCGTACCTTTGTAGTGAACTTTGAGCCTGATAAGTCATATGAAGAAGTAGTGTGCAACATCTACTATGGTATCATGGAAAAACCAGGAAAGCTTACCGAAGAAGAAATGTCTGTATTTCATCTTATAGCTACTGTACAGAATAAAGCTGAAAAATATGAAGTGCCTTTAGATGGTCTTGCTGAAGAGCTTTCATATATCAAGCGTTTGTACGTTTCTCAAAGCGAGAAGGTTACCAGTGCATTTGTATACTATACAGGCTCTAAAAGCTTACCAATTCCTTTTAGCTTTGCAGACGATGAAATGGTAATCGATTATCCTGATAGCGGTGTTCCAAACTATTTATTCCATGCATATAGTAATGGAGATATGCAAGCCATAAAAATAAAAGACGCCAAAACTAATAATATCTATTCAATAGATATAAAAAGTGGCAAATGCACATTAGAAAAATAAATAATATTAAAATATACAAATCAAAACATAAAAGACGGGAAGTTTTCCGTCTTTTATTCATATTAGCCTACTATGAAAATACAATAAAAATATTATTAAATTATAAATTTGCGCTTCTCCAATATAAAAAAGACCTTAGGCCTTTTTTATAATAAATTGCATAAATCACAACAACTTATCGCTTATGGCACTCATGCTCTTTTTTCTGTTGACTTCGCTTTCGGGAGAGGATACTCGTACATATTCATTGTATAGCAGATCCAGTAAAAAGAGTTGAGTTATTTTAGCACTAAAACTTCCGCCTCTGGAGGGATTTTCATTTGCCCCGCAGAGTAGCACATAGTCGCATAGATTTGTAAGCTCAGAGCTTGAAAAATGAGTTATCGCCACAACTGTTGCTCCCGCTTTTTTTGCAATTTTAGCACAGCTTATTGTGTCCTTTGTTGCACCCAGATAAGAGAAGGCTATTACTACATCATTCTTATGCAAAAGGCTTGCATGCATGCACTGCATGTGACTGTCAAAATCAAAACTCATCTTAGGGCTTACACGCATAAATCTGCTGTAACCTTCGTATGCGCTAGCCATTGACGAGCCTGCGCCAAAGAAAAACACTCTTTGCGCCTTGTGCATAGCAAGCGCTACGTCTTCAATTACTTTGGGACCTGTCATGTTAAGCGTTTCCTTTAGAGAGTCTGTTACATGATTTATTGACATTTGAGCCAAGTTGTATAGAGTGCCGCGCTCTCCTTCCAGCTCGGGATTTTCTTTAGTGCTTAATACTTGAGCCAGAGCCATTTTGAAATCCATGTAGCCCTTTTTATTTATATGTCTGCAGAACCTGAATACGCTGGTATCGCCTACTTCGCATTCGTTTGCCAGCTCGCTTATGCTCATATATATTACCTTCTGAGGATTTGCAAGCACATAGTCTGCTACCTTTTTTTCCACATTGGTGAAGGTGTTATATGCAAATTTTATTTCTCCAATTACGTCTTCGTACATATTTCCTCCAATTATACATATAAAATAGCATGTATTGATACAAAACTCAAGTCAAAAAATAATGCATCAAATAAAAAGCAATTGTAATATAAAGTAAAATAGTTTAAATTTTCATACATTTATTATTGACTAAAAATTTTTTCCATGATATACTCATTTTAGTAACAAATATTTTATTTGTTAAAAAAATGAACAATATTCAGGAGGAAATGTTTATGAAAAAAGTGCTTTCATTCGCATTGGCGCTGCTCATGCTCGTTTCTGCTATAAGCGTAGCATCTGCAGAAGCTGTTACCACAATTAAGTGGTGGGCATTCCCCACATTTGCTCAGCCAGAAGGCGCTGCAGCAGGCACATACGAGGCCAGCATTGTAGAAGCTTTTGAGGCTGCAAACCCAGGAATTAAAGTAGAAGTTGAGACAATAGACTTCCAGAATGGCCCTGAGAAGCTTGTATCCGCTATGGAAGCAGGCACTGGCCCTGATGTAATTTTTGACGCTCCAGGCAGACTTGTAGAGTATGGCAAAAACGGTAAAATGGTTCAACTAAATGATCTCTTTACAGATGAGTTCAAGGCAGATGTTAATAATGACGCTCTTATAGAAGCTTGTGGAGATGGAACAAATTATTGGATGTATCCTATCTCAACATCTCCTTTCTATATGGGTCTTAACAGAGAGCAGTTCGAGAAGAGTGGAGCTATTGAGTTCGTAAATCTTGAAGGCGACAGAACATGGACAGTAGAAAACTTCCTAAAGGCTCTAGATAAGCTGCATGAAGCTGGATACAAGGGTGGAAGCATATACTGTGGTGGACAGGGTGGCGACCAGGGCACACGTGCATTGGTAAGCAACCTATTTGGTGCAACAATTGCAAACCCTGAGAGAACAGAGTATACAATGAACAGCGAAGAGGGCAAAAAGGCTCTTGAGCTCTTGAAACAGTTGGTAGACGAAGGCAAGCTTGAAGCAGGCGTAGATATCGTTGCTGGCGATGAGCTACAGCTCTTCCAGCAGGGAATACTAAGCATGAGCTTCTGCTATGGCACAACTATTTCCAAGCAGCACAAGGCTGCAGGCTTTAACGCTATTGCAGTTCCATTCCCAAGTCAGGACGGTACACCAAAGCTTGAGTATCTGGTAAACGGTTTTGGTATTGTGAACAATAATGATGAGGCTCGTGCAGAAGCTGCCAAGAAATTCGTGCAGTGGGTATGCGATGACGCTGAATGGGGTCCAAAGAACGTTCTTCAAACAGGCGCTTTCCCTGTAAGAACAAGCTATGGCAACCTCTATGAGGGCGATGAAGAGTATGAGCTTCTTGCAAAGTTTACAAATTACTATGCTCCTTATTACAACACCATGGATAACTTCGCAAAGATGCGCAAGGAATGGTGGACAATGCTTCAGGCAGTATTGACAGGAGAAAAGGACGTAGATAGCGCTCTTGCTACATACAGCGAGATCTCAAACGCTAAATAATAACGGCATTTTATTCATAGCCTCTCTTCAAGCGGAGAGAGGCTATTTTTAAAAGGAGGCTTTTATGCAGGCGGAAAATAATGTCTATCATCATAAGATTCAGCGTAGGCAGACTCTTGTTTCGTATGCTTTTCTTATGCCGGCTCTATGCTTTTTCACCTTGTTTGTAGTAATACCTATGGCGCTAGGCATGGTTACAAGCTTTTATAAATATACTATGAAGGAATTTACATTCATAGGCCTTGAAAACTATAAAAATCTTTTTAAAGATGAAATTTTTCTAAAGTCTGTTGTAAATACGCTCATAATCGTGGTTGGCTCAGTTCCGATAGTTACGGCATTCTCATTATGGGTATCTACTATTATATATAAGATGTCAAGCATAGGCAGATCCTTTTACAGGGGAGTATTCTATCTGCCAGTAGTTACAGGTTCAGTTGCGGTAGTTGTAGTATGGAAATGGATATTCAACCGTTATTATGGAATACTGAACTATTTGATGAAGGGCCTTGGCATAATTTCAAAAGATGTGGCTTGGCTTGGTAGCAGCGATACTGCTTTGTGGTGCATACTTGTAATACTTTTTACCACAAGCATAGGTCAACCTATAGTGTTGTATATTGCATCTTTAGGCAATATAGATAAATCGCTTATTGAAGCTGCCGAGGTTGACGGCGCAACTCCAATGCAGGTATTCTGGAGGATAAAGTGGCCGAATCTTATGCCCACTACTCTATATATAGTGGTAATTACTACAATTAACTCATTCCAGTGTTTTGCGCTGATACAGCTACTTACAAGTGGCGGTCCGAACTATTCAACTTCTACTGTAATGTACTATCTGTATGATACAGCATTCAGAATATATGACTATGGTTATGCCAACTCTATGGGAGTTATACTTGCATTGCTTATTGGCGTGTTCTCCGCAGTGCAGTTTAAGACCATGGGAAACAAAATTGATTATTAGGAGGTCAGTATGGATAATTCAAACGGTTCAAGTGTTTATAGAATAATATCCCATATACTCCTATTCATAATAGCACTTACTTTCATATTTCCTTTCTATTGGATAATTACTGGTTCATTTAAGACTCAAGCTGAAATACTAAGCACTAAGCCTATATTTTTTCCGACAGAGCTCACTCTGGAAAACTATCAAAAGCTGTTTTTAAATCCTGCACTTCAGTGGTTTATAAATTCTGTGCTTATGAGTCTTATTGCTATGGTGCTTGTGTGCATAACCTCATCTATGGCTGGTTATGTTCTCGCAAAGAAGAGGTTTTTTGGCAGAACAGCGCTTTTCACAATGTTTATCGCTGCAATGGCTCTTCCAAAGCAAGTGGTGCTTGTGCCTTTGGTGAAGCTTATAAGTGCTATGGGTTTTCATGATACCTTATGGGCTGTAATACTGCCTACTGTGGGATGGCCTTTTGGAATATTCCTTATGAAGCAATTTGCAGAGGGAATACCTGGAGAAATGATGGAAGCTGCCAGAATTGATGGAGCAAACGAGGTACGCACGTTTGTAAATATTGTAATGCCAATGCTTAAGCCAGCATTTGGCGCACTTGCAATATTTACTTTTATTAATGTATGGAATGACTACTTCCTACAATTGGTAATGCTTGTTAAGAGAGTCAACTTTTCCATATCACTTGGTATTGCCACACTGCAGTCGGAGCTTAGTACCGATTTTGGACTGATTATGGCAGGAGCCGCATTAGGTAGCGTTCCGATTGTTTTAATATTTATACTGTTCCAGAATACATTTACACAAGGTATTGCACTTGGAGCAGTAAAAGGCTAATATATAAGGAGAGTAAGGCTCTCCTTATTTTAATTATTATTTAGAGGAGTATATTATGAACAGAAATACAGAAAAATATCATGGAATTATACCTGCGTTCTATGCATGCTATGACGATAATGGCGAGATAAGCGTAGAGCGCACACAGGCACTTGCAGAATATTACATAAATAAAGGTGTAAAAGGTCTATATGTTGGTGGATCTTCAGGCGAGTGTATATATCTTGGCAAAGACGAGCGCAAGGTAATGCTTGAAGCTGTTATGTCAGTGGCAAAGGGCAGAATAACAATTATTGCGCATGTTGCCTGCAACAATACAAGAGATTCTCAGGAATTGGCTCGACACGCAGAGAGCCTTGGAGTAGATGCTATCGCTGCTATTCCTCCAATTTACTTCAAATTGCCAGATCACGCTATGGCAAAGTACTGGAATGATATTAGTAGCTTTGCGCCAAATACGGATTTTGTAATTTACAATATTCCTGGTCTTGCAGGCGTTGAGCTTAGCAGCAATCTGCTTAATGAAATGAAGAAAAATCCTAGAGTTATAGGCGTAAAGAATTCTTCCATGCCTACAATGGACATTATGAAGTTTAAAGATATACTTGGTGAAGACAGTGTAGTATTTAATGGCCCCGATGAGCAGCTGCTTGCAGGCCTTGCAATTGGTGCAGATGGGGGAATAGGCGGAACTTATGGAGTTATGCCAGAGCTATATTTGCAGATATTTGACTCTTTCTACAATGGAAATATTGCCCGCGCAAGAGCTATTCAGAGTGACTGCCTTAATATTATATTTGCACTTTGCGCATGTAAAGGCTCAATGTATGCCGTAATCAAAGAAATACTTAGAGAAAAGAGCGGAATAGATTGTGGTGGAGTAAGAGCCCCACTGCCGAATCTTGAAGCTGAAGATATGCCAAAAGTTAAAATTGCTAAAAACATGATAGAAGAAGCTGAGAAAAAATGGCTGTAAAAAATATTCTATGCTTTGGAGATAGCAACACTTATGGCCTTAATATTGCTGCAAACCCAAAACGCTTTGATAGAAGATGGACAAGGGAGCTGCAAAATCAACTTGGAAGCGATTACTATGTAATTGAAGATGGCCTTTGTGGTAGAACTGCTGCTTGCTCAAGCGCACAGGACTCCTTGTTCTGTGGTTGCGAAACAATATTTTGCAATATAAGAAAGCATTTGCCGTTGGATATGGTAATTATTTTTCTAGGCACAAACGATCTAAAGAAGAACATGCGTATTACAATGAAGGATGCTATTGATGGCTTAGAAAAGTGTGTGGAGCAAGTAAGGCTCTGTGCAAATGCCAATAATTTTCCTGTTCCAAAAGTTATGCTGGTAGCACCAACACCTCTAAATAAAAACATATTTAAAAATCAATTTGGAGATATGTTTGGTGGAGAAAATGCTATTGCAATTAGTAAAGAGATGGCAAAATATATCAAAATATTAGCCGATAGTCTTGATTGTATATATCTTGATGCAGCAGAATACGTAAATGGTGGAACAGTAGACGGTTTACATTTTGATGAAGACGAGCATATTAAATTCGCAGAACTACTTGCGAAAAAGTTGAGAGAAATTTTATGAGAAATTTTATTGGAATAGATGTTGGTGGCACTGCGATAAAGTATGGCTTGGTAAACGAGAGTGGAGAAATTTCATTCAAAAAATCCTATTCCGCTTACTTTGATAACTATGCGACTTCGCTTTTGTCTACGCTTAAAAGCTCTGTGAGAGATTTTTATAATTTTATCAATACAAAAGATATATCAGTAGATGGAATAGCTATGTCTGTTACAGGAGACATAGACTGTGATAAAAATTTACTTGTGGGTGGTTGTGGTAGCATACCTGACTGGGAAAATATACATCTTGATGAAGAAATAATAGATGCTATACAAAGATTTTTCCCGATAAGCACAATAAATGATGCCAACGCAGCTGCACTTGCAGAAAGCTGGCTTGGTAGCGCAAAAGGATATAAGAATGCCATAGTCTATACCATAGGAACGGGTATAGGTGGTGGAATAATTGTAGATGGCCATATACTAAACGGAGCAAGAGGCTTTGCTGGCAATATAGGGCATATGGCCATATGTAGCACAGAGCAAAACTGCCATTGTGGAAATAATGGATGCTTTGAATTTGTGGCAAGCACAAGGGCGCTGCTAAAAAAAGCAAAAAATGCTGGCTACGATGTTGATGGCAAGGAGCTATTTGAGCGCGCAAAGAATGATGAAGTGTTAAAGGCTTTAGTTGATGAGTTCTTCCATTATCATGGAATCGCATTAGCTAGCCTTATACATATATTTAATCCAGAAGCTATTGTAATAGGTGGTGGAATAAGTGCACAAGGTGATTGGTTCGTAGAGCGCATAAAATGCGAAACAAAAAAACATACACTTCCTCACTTTTATGAAAATGTAGATTTCAAAATTGCTCACTTTAGCAATGATGCTGGAATACTTGGCGCAGTAAAATATTTTTTAGATAAGGAGAAGTCAAATGAGAATAATTAAGACAAAAGACTATAATGATTTAAGCTTGAAAGCTGCTGAAATAATATCGGGACAGGTTATGCTGAAAAATAATTCCGTATTAGGCCTTGCAACAGGCTCTACTCCGATTGGCACATATAAAGAGCTTATCAAAAAGTACGAAAAGGGTTTAATTGATTTCAGCGAAATAATTACTGTAAATCTTGATGAATATAGAGGACTTGCTCCTGATAACGATCAGAGCTATCGTTATTTTATGAATAAAAATCTTTTTGATCACATCAATATAGATAAATCCAATACCTATGTTCCAAATGGACTAGAGGCAAATGCAGAGAAAGCATGTATGGAGTATGATGCTTTAATTGCAGGAGTAGGTGGCATAGATCTTCAGCTCCTAGGTCTTGGAGTAAATGGTCATATAGGATTCAATGAACCTGCAGACAGCTTCCCCCTTAATACCAACTGCGTCAAACTTACCCAAAGCACTATTGATGCCAACAAGCGTTTCTTTGAAAAAGAAGAGGATGTGCCAAAAGAAGCTTACACAGTGGGAATAGGTGCTATTATGCAGGCAAATACCGTTTTGCTACTTGCTTCTGGCAAAAGCAAGGCTCCCATTGTAAAAGAAGCTTTCTTCGGCGAAATAAAGCCTCAGGTGCCAGCAAGCATACTGCAGATGCATAAGAACTTTATTCTTATAGCCGATGAGGACGCATTGTCCCAATCGCCACTAGCATAAATCAATATTTATTCCCCTTATGCAAAATTTTGGCATAAGGGGATTCTTGACAAAAGCTTAAAGAGTAGTAAAATGAATTTTACTTGGTCGCATGGCTCAGTTGGTAGAGCATATCGTTCACATCGATGAGGTCATAGGTTCGAGTCCTATTGCGACCACCACAAACAAGATCTCTCAATAAAGGGAGATTTTTTTATTTATTTTATGTAATGCCTTAAGCTTTATTTAAACAGCGCTCATAAAAATACACTTAAATTTTTGTGCAACTTATTGTTGTATGTTATAATTTACTAAATGATTAGTGGATTCCAATGACTATAGGCATCCACAACTATTACATTTATATAAATTGCCAATTAAAGAGCAAGCTATGTAATATTGCTTTGCAAAAAAGAATGATTATATACTTTAATATAGTTGGCAAAAAAGAAAGTGGTTAGATATATGGCACTTACAGAAAAAACTATTAAAATAAACGCATTTAAAGAGGCGTATAAGTTTTCGCGTGAAAATTCAAATGAAATCTATAAGGGATTTGGGTTTAAGCATTTATCGGATGCTACTCAGTATTATGTGCACCCTGACAATCAGTCATTTGCTGGCACCACTACTTTGTGTCAAGCTATTGGAGAGGCAATAATACTGTTTGCTACCATGCTGCGAGATTATATTAATGATAAACCCATAGGTGATTGCTTTGTGAGCCAAGATAAAACCTATCTTGAAATTAATATTCCTGAAGAGTATAGGATCAACGGTGTAGTAGAGCCAAGAGTTTATAAGTATTGTGCTTTGTTTAGCAAAAGAAAAGTAATAATATCTGCATACGATCAGAACGATAATTGGATAGAAGGAAATATGGAGCATCTGCATCCATTATACAAGCTTTTACCATTTTTTATGGTATTGCTTGTGAATGAAATTGTAACGATATCTGAATTTCGCAATATGATGGAAAACTTTGTAGAAAAACCTGTTGCAGATGTATTTGTAAATCTGCATGAGGATTTCTATCAGGCTCATAAAACAGAAAATTATACAATACAATACGAAGATGTTTTGCCATTTGATAAAATTGGATTAACGTCATATTTATCAAACTATAAGACAATTATTGAAAACAAAAAGCATGTTAAGAAGGAAGTAAATATGCTCATAAGATTTCCACAAGATGAGTTTACCGATGAACAAAAAGCCTATATTCCACATTTGTCAGAAGAATTTGTGCTACCAAAAAATCTATACAGCATTTGCAATGCTGTTGCTGCAGCCGATATGCTTGCAGTTTTATTCCATGGTCCATCCGGCACTGGAAAAACAATATCTTGCAAGCTGATATGTCAAAACATTGGTTTACCAATCATGGAAACCATTAACTGTACAGAAAACTTAGATGAATTTGTGCTAGGTAAATATATTCCACAAGATGATAAGATCATATTTCAAGAAAGCTTTGTTACTCGAGCCATAAGGGATGGTGGGGCAGTTGTATTTGAAGAAATCAACTTTGCAAAACCACAGTATTTGGCATTCCTGAATTCTCTGCTAGACGATAACGGATTTGTTAGATTGGACAATGGTACTGTGGTAAAAAGACACCCAAACTTTCGATTCTTTGCCACAATGAATATGGGTTACTTTGGTACAAAAGAACTCAATCAGGCACTATATAACCGTTTTAATGGCATTGTAGAGATAGCGTCTTTGTCGGATGATGCTATCAAACGAATGCTTATTGCTCGTGTTCCAGAGTGCGAGCCTATGGTTGAAAAAATTTTGGGTGTGTATCGCAAAATTAAAAAGAAGATAGAATCAGAAGAACTAGATATTGTTATTTCTCCACGTAACTTAGAAAATTGGGCAAAACTTGCAAAATATGATGGGTATATCACAGCTGCAGAAAATACAATAATTCCAATTGCCAAGTGTGATAGAACATTGGAGGATACTATTCGTGGAATACTTATGTTATACAAATGGTATTAAAGCTCTAATTTAGAAGGATTTTATCAAGAGCAAAATAGAAAATTGAGCATTTATAAGGTGATTTAATGAAAAACTTAAAAAAACTAATCAAAAAAGCAGATTCTGGCGATATTGATGCCATGGTGGAGGTCGCCAATTATGTTTTGTGGGATGATATGACAGATCCTATTGAGAAAGATTTGTTTGATCGAACAATATCATATCTAAAAAAAGCCATTGAAGCCAGTAACACTGCAGCAATGACTTCCTATGGTGCAGTATTTTATAATGGACGTGGTGTGGAGCAGAATTTCAAACAGGCAGTACACTGGTATAAAGAAGCTGCCGATCGTGGCGATAGTTTGGCAGTAAATAACATGGGCTACATGTATTATTATGGTAGAGGAGATCTTGAAGTTGATATGGAAAAAGCATATCAATACTTTTCTAAGGCTGCACTTCTGGGCGTTCCAAATGCCTATTACAAGTGTGGAGACATGTTTTATAGTGGAAAATATGTTACAAAAGATCCCTTCACTGCATTTAAACTATATATGGATTGCTACAATATGGTAGAGTTTTATCAGCCTATTGACTGCTATCCAGATGTTTGCAGACGGCTTGGTACCTGCTACCATAAGGGCATTGGCACTGAAAAAGATCTAAAAAAGGCAGAGCAGTTTCTCGCCGAGGCCAAGAGAATGTTCCAAAAACGCATTGATGAAGGCGATCTGTTTACTGATAATATTCTTAAACGGGCAATAGATGAGTGGATTGAAGTTCACATGAACTACAATAAAGTATAGAATGGTGATGTCATGAATAAGGAAGCCAAAAAAGTGCTGAAACAATTTCAATGTGATCATATTCGTAGATCAGAGGAAGTTTTTGCACAGACCCTTGCAGAAAATGAGCAAGTTAGGTTGTTCTTTATCAATGAGAATCAAGCCTTTACCGATGGCAGAAATATAGTAGTAGATCCTGCATTAAATGAAATTTTATGTGATAAAGTTGCACTTGAAAGAACAAGAGAATTTCTTGACTGGCCTCAAGATGTGCTTGATGATATGTGGAATGTATTACGAATCTTTACTAGGGCACAAACAATTCATGAGTGTCTTCATTTGCTTTATACAGATTTTCCAGCTAAGGCAGCATCAGAACCCATCTGTAACACAAAGCTCAAAAAGAAAATACTTGCGCTTATTTGCAATATAATAGAAGATGCTTACATTGAAGCAGTGGGATGCAGCGTATATGATAACATGGAGTTCTATCTGCGCTTTGCTAGGGCAGTGCTTGCTTTTGCGTCGCAGCCTTCCGAAGGCACTGTTAATAAAACAATAAAAGAAGAAAATGAAAAATCTGATGAAGATCCAGAAATCAAGCGCAATCTGGAGCTTGTTATGGATTTTCTAAACTTTATTTGCACAGATCTTCTTTATCCAATGTCTGAGCTTGGTGAACCACAAGAGGAATTGAAACCATATATCGAGCAATCTAAACCCTTATATACACAAGCTAGCATGGCATCTTCACCTGATGAACGCTATGATTTTTCAAAGCAGATTTATGAGATCATATTGCCCCTAATTCCAGATATAGAAATAGAACTTGACGATAAAAAACTAAAAAAGCGTATTAGTGGATATAAAACACACGACGTATTTTCAAGCTCAATTGATAATGAGCCTCATAAAGGCAGAGTCCAAAAAGTAACTATACGCCTTTTTACAGATGCACAAGGAAATAAGAGGGATGATAATAATTCTCTTGATCAAATTATGGCTGCCATATCAGAGTTTGCGAAAGATAAGGAAATAGCTCTTAGTATTCAGCTTATAGATGGATTTACTGTAATTACTTCTGGCGAAGACTATGATTGCTCAAATTTACATAAGGGCATTAGCATAAATGAGATACATCCAAAAGTAAATCTGAATATGCGAAAAGCATACCAGAATTTTTATAAGAAATATAAGCTTAATATTAATTCCTATAATGGTAGAATATCACAGATTTTTAAAGATCAGGTATCACATAGAGAGGACCGCTTTAAGTTTGGCGCTGGCATTGTTTCTACAAGATTGGGTGATCCACAAAAGCGATATTGGTATAGAAATATGACGGGTATCGATGTGCCAAAAATAGCTATTATGCTTCTTATAGATGGCTCTGGCTCTATGTATGGATTGCGAAGAAACAGCGCAATAAAATCGTCAATAATTCTACATGAGGTCTTAAAAAAGCAAGATATTATGCACGCTATTGTAGAGCATCGGGCTCAATCTGGGCCAGAGATTGATGCTAATATTCTTCTGGACTTTAATGCTAGGGAAGAAGAAAAATACAATTTAATGAAGATAGATGCAGATGGAAATAGTCGCGATGGACTAGCATTATATTGGGCTGAACGATATATTTTGAAGAAAGCAGATGTTGATCATAGGGTGATTATTGTAATAAGCGATGGTGTTCCTTTGCATGACTATGATGAATATTTTCCACCAGTTTCCGTAATAGACACAGCTAATGCTGTTCGTAAGATCACAAGACGTGGAACTGATATTGTGGCTATATCTCTTGATGAATATGGCTCGTATGAATGCTACGATCAGTTAAAGCAGATTTATCCAAATCTTATAGCTTGTAATGATTTAAGCCGGCTTACTAGTCAAATATTTAATGTTATAGCAAAGCTACTATCAAAATAAATTATCTTAAGATTTTTCTCACACTAAATTCAAAACAATATTTCAATAATAGGATTAAGCACAATATTTAATTGCTTTTTATTTATCAAAAAAATATTATTTATTATAAGAGACATATTTAGTTATATAATTAATTACTTATATTGAATAAAAAATAAAATACTAGGAGATATAAAAATGAACTGGATAAACACTTTTGAAATTATCTGCTATCTTATTACTTTGCTTTTGCTAATTGATATTTTTAGAAAGAAAAAATTGCAGGAACTATATCTTTTTATTTCAGGAGCGATTGCTGGATTTGCTCTTGAGCTTTTGGCTGTACGCATAACGGGCATTTATCATTACAGCAAAGCTTATTTTATAAGTGTCGGCATGGAGCCTTTTCAATTTCCGTTCTTTGGAGGTCTAATGTGGGGAGGAATTGCAGTTTGTGGCTTAAGAATTGCCGAAAAATTTGAAGTAAGCAAGCTTATGAAAGCGCTAATCACAGGGTGGCTTGTAGTTTCCTTTGACATTTTGCTTGACGTAGCAGCTATAAGACTGGATGGTGGATTTTGGGTATGGGAAGGACGCCCAATAACTTTAGAAATAAATCATCACATGTTTATGAGCGTTATTTGGGTAAACTTCTTGGGTTATTTATTTGAAACGCCCTCAATAGTTTATTTAACATTGAGATTTCAGAAAAAATCCGAAAAACCTACATTGCGAAACTTTATAACAGCAATACTAATAGGCTTTGCAGGCGTTATAATTGTAGGTATAGCAAGCTGGATCTCTTTAGAGCTAGATAAATTAACAGATGAGTGGTTTAGCTGCATTGGATTTATAATTGTTTGGTGTGCAATATTTTGGCAGATCTTGCAGTATATCATTAAACACAAAGAAAAGCTTTCATTCAAAGGGCAAAAGGACTGGACATTATTGATTTTTTGGACATCTATATATGTTTATTGCTTTTTTGCTTTATTGCAACTTGGCATTATTCAAGCCATGCCAATCTATGGCGCATTTGCTATATTCCTTATAGCTGGAACGCTAATACTTTGCTTGCTCAATATGAATAGCAATCCGGCAAGTAAAAATATCTGATAAATATAAAGGAAAAATAATATGGCTATTGAAAAAGTAAAAGAGTTTTTTAAAGAATATGGAATGGAAGATAGAGTTATGGAATTTAATGTTTCCAGCGCAACAGTAGAGATGGCTGCCAAGGCTTTAAATTGTGAGCATAGTCGCATAGCCAAAACTCTATCGTTTTTGCTTAATGATAAAGTAATTCTTATAGTAGCTGCAGGAGATGCACGAATAGATAATTCTAAATATAAGGCATATTTCAAGGCTAAAGCCAAAATGCTCTCTCCACAAGAGAACATTGAGCTTGTTGGTCACTCTATTGGAGGAGTATGTCCTTTCGCTGTAAAGCAGGGCGTAACTGTTTATCTTGACGAATCACTAAAGCGCTTTAAAACCGTTTTCCCAGCTTGTGGCAGCAGCAACAGCGCTATTGAAATTACACTACCCGAGTTAGAAAAATATTCTAATTCTAAAGCTTGGATAGATGTTTGCAAGGATTGGGAGTAATAAATTTATAAAAACTTTGTAAGATTCTTTCATCTTATGCGTCTAATATATTGAAAGGAGTTATAGAGCTTTATGAATGTAGAATCTTTTGACCAAGTTTATGAAGAATACTTTGAGCAAGTGTATAGATATATACTCTCTATTTCTCAAAATCAAAACTTGGCTGAAGAAATAACTCAAGAAACCTTTTATAAGGCTCTGCGCTCCCTAGACAAGTTTCGTGGAGAAAGCAGCTTAAAAAGCTGGCTTTGCGCAATAGCAAAAAATATTTGGATCTCTGGACAAAGAAAGAAAAAAGCAGAGCCGATTGAAGAAGTTGATACTATTGCAGACACCTCAATTGATCCAGAAGAATCAATTATGCTTAAAGATCAAAGCGTGCATATTCATAGGCTGCTTCATGAGATTGATGAACCTTATAGAGAAGTATTTACTCTACGGACTTTGGGCCAACTCTCATTTGGCGATATTGGAGATATCTTTGGCAAATCTGCAAATTGGGCTTGTGTTGTATATCATAGAGCTCGTGCCAAGATAAAGGAAAAAATGGAGGAATCACAATGAAAATACCATGCTCACTTATTCGAGATATTCTACCCTTGTATGCAGAAAATATGGTCGAGCCAGAAACGAAATCTCTGGTAGACGAACATCTTTCTGAATGTCATGAATGTAGCATTAAGCTTTCTGAAATAAAAAGCGCACCTACAAGTCAAATTGAAACTACAAAACCACTTATCAATTTAAAAAAGCAGATTCGCAAACGCCGAATATTTACTGCAATAATTGCTACACTTTGCGCTACTATTGTTGTATTTACATATTTTTATCATGAAAACAGTGCAAAACTCATCACATGGAAAGAGGGACTTGTAAATGTAAAGGGAATAGAAAAAGTTCCTTATGAAAAGGTGAATGATGGTATTAATGATGAATTAGAAAAAATTGATAGCTTGGATGAAGTTGAGGCTCTTGCATTAGACATTAATTCAATAACAAATGGAATTGATACCATTTATAGCTCAGATGATGGTATAAATATTATTCAATGCTGGAGCAACGGAGCTAATACACAAGATCTTTCTAAAGATTACAATGAGATGTACCTTTATCCTGTACCAGAAAGCCTTATATATGGCTATAATGGTGATCAAAAGCTTCTGTGGGGCAATCAGCTTAATGGTGGAGTAGAAATCTTGCCTCGTCTAGCACTATCTTATTATTTTAAGTGCGCAATAGCACTAGGTACATTATTTGGCGTTGCTTGGATAGTATTTAGAAAGAAAAAATATGCCAGTTTTGCCCGTCAATTATTCTTTGCACCATTTTCATATATTATTGCTCATTTACTTATTAAAGTACTTGCTCATACTAGTTTCTTTATGGAAAAGGATCTATTTGCAATATCAATTATAGCAATTTCTGCTTATATAGTGCTCTCTTTGTCTTGGCAACTATATTTGCAGAGAGATATGAACATCTAGCAATAAATTGAAGTTATAGCAGATATCTTCACCTGGGTTAATTTACTTGGTGATTATATCTGTTTTTTATATCAAAAAGTTGAATACAAAAGTAGCCAATAAAATTTTTGTAATATCAATACTCCACAAGATTTAAAAAACAAATGTTTTAAGAATAGTTTTATAGTAATAAAAGTTATGATTTTTATATAGATATTACATTAGTTGATCTTGTTGGTACTTTATAGTTTATAATGTTGTGTTGAGGAGTGCTAAACTTAATACTTAACGCTTCATCTATACTATCGGTCAATTGGATAGCTTAATACACACTTTGTACTTATGATGGTAGCACTTCAAAAAGAATTTGTGCAAGGCATAGCCTTGTCAGGAATAAAGGGTTAATTATATGAGAAAATACGAATTTTTTATAGCTTCAGCACTAGAGAAGGTGTTCCCAAATAAAAGACCAGAAAGCTTTTCTGGCACCTTGTCTACCTTCTGTGGCACAAGAGCATCTGTTCAGCTAGTTTATATAGCCTATGCAGAAAATGATAGAGGAGTGCCTCCACTAAAGTTTGAAATAAGCTTTAAAAATGCTCCAGTAGAGCCAAGACTTAGAACTGTTGAACTTATTCCGTCAGACTTTCCTTGCTATGAAATTTCTGACGATAACTATTTAACCAAAGAACCAGGTCTTTTTCCTGATTTACTTATGCCACTAGAAAAGCCAGTTATAAGGCCGCTTTTTAGACAGTATAGGTCAGTGTTCATCACATTTGATATACCTGAAAGCTGTGCCTCTGGCGTATATGATATCGAGCTTATTATTAAGCCTCTTAAAGATGAGATATTGCCTAATGGAAATATAGTATCAGCAGAAGCTATGGATGGCATCGAGCATAAGCTTCAAATAAAAATAAATGTTTGTAGCACCAAGCTTTTGCCACAAAAGCTGATACATACTGAATGGTTCCACTGTGACTGTTTGGCAGATTATTATGGGGTAGAAGTTTTTAGCGAAGAGCATTGGCAAATCATTGAGAACTTTATGAGTGTTGCAGTAAAAGAACATGGAATAAACATGATACTTACTCCAGTATTTACGCCACCACTTGATACTGCTATTGGTACAGAACGCCCAACAGTGCAACTTGTTGATGTACTTATTAGAGGCGATAGTTATGAATTTAACTTTGAAAAACTTCATAGATGGCTCAAATTATGCAAAAAATGTGGTATAGAATATATTGAAATTTCTCATCTCTTCACACAGTGGGGAGCAAAATGCTGTCCAAAGGTTATGGCTCGCAAAGAAAATGGCGAAGAGATTATGCTATTTGGGTGGCATACTCCTGCTACAAGCCCTAAATATAAAAACTTTATGCAGAGCGTCATTCCTGAATTAATAAAAGAGCTTGCTAACTTTGGATATGACAATTCTCATGTGTATTTCCATATTTCTGATGAGCCAGATTCGCACAACCTTAATGATTACCTTGTAGCAAAGAAGCAAGTAGAGGATTTGCTAGCAGGTTGCAACATAATAGACGCTCTATCAGATTTTGAATTCTACAAGCAAGGTGTAGTTAAAGAACCAATACCTGCAAATAATCACATTCGGCCTTTTATTGATGCAAAAGTTCCAAATCTATGGACTTACTATTGCTGTGCGCAAAGTGAAAAAGTTCCTAATAGATTCTTTTCAATGCCATCTGCAAGAAATAGAATTATGGGAGCCCTACTATTTGCAAACAATATAAAAGGATTCTTGCATTGGGGGTATAATTTCTACTACGGACAATATTCATTAACACGCATCAATCCCTACATTACGACTCATGCAAATTATGCCTTCCCATCTGGAGATGGATACCTTGTGTATCCAGGTAAAGAGGGTCAGGCGCTATCTTCTATAAGGGCCGAGGTGCAGTATGATGCTTTAGTAGATCTGCGTGCATTAGAAACGCTAAAAGAATTAAAGGGCGCTGATTATGCATATAAATTGTTGCATAATATCATGGGAGAATTGCGCTTTGACTGCTATCCAAAAGAAGCTTCAAAGTTGCTTGAGCTTAGAGAGGCCGTTGCAAAAGAACTAAAGTAATTTATTCATTGCCGATTCTTATTATATAGGGATCGGCTATTTTTAAAATTAACTTCAAAAATATATTTTTACAAAATACATCTTCACAAAAAGCAATTATTTACATAAAATGTATATATTCCATGAATGTTGTATAAAATATTTGTGGGAAACAATTTAAAATCTTAAGAAAAGGAGTTGAAAACATGATAAAAGTTGTATTTTATGATACAAAAGACTATGATAAGGCTTCTTTTGAGCATTATGGTAGCCTAAGTAATATTGAGTTTGTTTTTCTTGAAACCAAACTAAATGAATATACAGTTGAACTTGCCAGGGATGCTGATGTGGTGTGTGTTTTTGTAAACGACACAGTAAATGTTGAAGTAATAAATAAACTATATGAATATGGAGTTAAACTTATTGCATTGCGTTGTGCAGGCTTCAATAATGTGGATTTGGGTGCTGCATTTGGCAAGATCCATATAGTGCATGTTCCAGCATATTCTCCTTATGCTGTTGCAGAACATACTATGGCACTGCTTCTTACATCAGTAAGACGTATACATAAGGCTTATATACGTACTCGTGACTTTAACTTTTCTTTAAATGGATTTAAGGGATTTGACTTCCATGGTAAAACAGTAGGCGTTATAGGTACAGGAAAGATTGGGCAGATTTTTATTGGTATTTGTCGTGGATTTGGAATGAATGTAATCGCCTATGATAAATTCCCACTAAAAGATAGTGATATAGAATACGTAACCTTAGATGAGCTTTTTAATCGCAGCGACATAATCTCTTTGCATTGCCCACTTAATGATGAAACACATCATATAATAAATGCTGATTCAATTAGCAAAATGAAAAAAGGTGTAGTATTAGTAAACACTTCAAGAGGTGCGCTAGTTGATGCCGAAGCCCTACTAGAAGGTATAAAGAACAGAATAATCGGAGCTGCGTGTCTAGATGTATATGAAGAAGAAGCAGATGTATTCTTTGAGGATCGCTCAGGTCATATAATGAATGATGACCTGCTATTAAGGCTTATATCAATGCCAAATGTAATAGTTACATCCCATCAGGCCTTCCTTACGGATGAAGCTTTAAACAATATAGCTGAAACAACGGTAAACAACATACTTTCTTATTTTAATAACGATGGAATATGCGATAATGAGCTATGCTACCACTGTGGTAAACTTGAAATATGTAAAAAAGAACGCAAGGAAAGGTGCTTCTAAAAATTTAACAATACAAAATCTCGCATAATTCATTTGCGAGATTTTATATTATAGTCGTATTTCGTTGCTAAAGGTATATTAAGTCTAAAACAGCAAAAATTGTTTTACACTCCAGTTTAATTTAGCTTTATATAATTATTATTTTGTGATATAATGCGTACAAGGCAACATATAGCTTATCACAATGTAGTTATTTAAGGAAAAATATGGAAATAAAGTTAGTAAAAAACGATAAAAACTATAATCTCAACGATGTAAAGGCTCTACTTCATCAGACATATTGGGCAAAAAATTGGCCTGATGAAATGATAAAGAAAAGCATTGAGCATTCGTTGTGCTACTTCATGTATGCAGACGATAAGCTTATAGGCTTTTGTAGAGCCATTACAGACTATGCAACCAACTACTATCTCTGTGATGTTGTTGTTAGCGAAGAATATAGAGAAAGTGGCTATGGCAAGCAGCTTGTTGATGCCATAACATCAGATGAAGAGATATGCAAGATAAAGGGTCTTTTGCTTACAAAAGACAAGCATAAGTTCTATGAGAAATTTGGCTTTTATAGCAGAGAAAATGTTTTTATGCAAAAGGATAAGCAAGAATAGATTTACATTAAAGAAGCTCTGGCTTCTTTTTTATTACTGAAACAATATAATGCTTTAGACAATTTTGACTAAACATAAAAAAGACAAGTTCATACTTGTCTTTTATCATAAATACTAACTATTCCTGTTTGTTAGATAATTCTTCATCTGAGGAGCCACCAAAAAGTTCATCAACGATGTTACTTGCTTCATCAAACAATTCCATAGGAACATAAAAACTTATCTCGTCAAGAGCGTTGCCTACAAGTGCAGTTAGACCTGCACCCATTTTAGATTTAGTTATATATTTTATACTGTGCTGTTTTAAAACGTCTTCAAGCACACCTGCAAATAATGAGTCAAGCTCTGTTAGCAGTACAAAATCATGTGCCTCAACTTGACGCAGATGCTTAATACCACAATCTTCGCATTTTTCTGTATCCACAAGTTTCATGCATACTTCGCAATATTTTCTATTATCCATATTATTATTCTTTCTTTATCTGTTTATGGCATTTGGGATATAGTAATACCCATCAGATGTAATTTCCAAAGCATCTATTCGTATAGGGGAATCAATATCATTTTCATAAAGATATTGTTCAGCTGCAAGCAGTATTCGCTCTTGTTTATGCATATCTATTGCCATAAGGCCATCGCCTGCATGAGAGCCACTGCGATATTTTACTTCCACAAACACCAGAGTATCTCCGTCTTGCATAATAAGATCTATCTCTCCATATCTGGTCTTAAATCTGCTTGCAATATGCTTAAAACCTTTATTCTGCAAATATTTAAGGGCTAGCATTTCTCCTGCTAGCCCTTTATTGTATGAGTTATTATTCATATAGGGGGAAGTGTTTCACTAGTTCAAGCACTTCTTCCTTTACATGAGGAACAGCAGCTTCGCCTTCGTCAAGTATGCGCTTGAACCAACGTGCTATCTGTCTCATTTCATCTTCCTTAAACCCTCTTGTAGTTACTGCAGGTGTTCCAAGTCTAATACCACTTGTAACAAATGGGCTTCTTTGCTCTCCAGGAACAGTATTCTTGTTTACTGTTATATTTGCTTTACCTAGCAACTCTTCCATGTCTTTACCTGTTTTTTCAAGTCCAGTCAAATCTACCAGAATAAGGTGATTATCTGTGCCACCACTAACCAACTTAACACCAAGTTTATTAAATTCGTCTGCCAGAGCAGCTGCATTCAACTTTACCTGATGCTGATAGTGCTTAAAGTCATCATGCAAAGCTTCTTCAAAACATACAGCTTTTCCAGCTATAACATGCATTAGTGGTCCACCCTGTGTACCAGGGAAAATAGCCTTGTCAATCTGCTTTGCATATTGCTCCTTGCAAAGTATCATACCACCTCTTGGTCCACGCAGCGTTTTGTGTGTAGTGGTTGTTACAAAGTCGGCATAGGGAACTGGATTCATATGCTCGCCTGCAGCTACTAGACCTGCAATATGAGCCATATCTACCATTAAGTATGCTCCAACTTCTTTTGCTATTTTAGCAAATTCATCAAAAGGTATTGCCCTTGCATATGCTGAAGCACCACATACTATCATCTTTGGCTTGTGCTGGAGTGCCAACTCACGCACCTTGTCCATATTTATTCTGCCAGTATTTTCATCCACACCATAGGGTATAAAATTGAAATACTTTCCACTGATGTTTACCTTACTTCCATGAGTTAGATGGCCACCATGGCTTAAATCCATACCAAGCACTGTATCACCTGGGTTAAGCATAGCAAAATATACAGCAGTGTTGGCTTGAGCACCACTATGAGGCTGTACATTTGCATGATCTGCACCAAAAAGTTGCTTTGCTCTGTCACGAGCTAGATCTTCTACAATATCTACATACTGACATCCACCATAATAGCGCTTTCCTGGATACCCTTCGGCATACTTATTTGTAAGTATTGAGCCCATAGCAGCCATAACTGCTGGACTAACGAAGTTTTCTGAAGCAATAAGCTCGATATGCTCTCTTTGCCTTTTAAGTTCGAGATCCATTGCGTCTGCTAGAGCAGGATCCTCCTTGCGAATTATATCAAAATTCATGTAAACCTCCTATATAATAAATAATATTATTTTTAATAAAAATACCGCTACTCGAGCTAAGCTGATCCCGCAGCACATACATCTATACTTACTGCTGCTTCCTTCCGGACCTGACAGGGTTCATACGTCAATATCGCACAGGGCTTAGCCGTCATCATAGGCGGTGTTTATATAATAGCCTATTTTTGCCAATATTGCAATACCTGCTATGCTTTTATGCTCGTTTAAATTATATGCTTATTATACCATAAATTCAAAAAAATGTATTATATTAAAATTGAAAATTATAAGTACAAACTAAACATTATCAACATCACTAGAGTTCTTTATTTTTGCCTCAGGCTCCTTTGACTTAAAGCCAATTAAAGATAATATGAATCCTATTAACAACATGGTGTAATATGTAAAAAATCTCCATAATAGCAGCGCAGAAAATATAGTGCCACTTGGGAATATCCCATTATAAAACACTACAAAACCACCCTCTTGTGCACCAGAAGCTCCAGGTAGGGGAGTGTAACTAGCCGATATAAATAGCAAAGTGGCTATGGTAAGCATCTCCATAATGCTTGTGCCAGACAAATTAAAACATATATATATCAAGTAAGTGCATAAGAACAAAAATATAAATTGCACACATGTAAGAATAAACTGTATAATAAGATGAATAGGATCCTTACGGAATATGCGCACACTATCCTCAAAGTTTTCTATTGCAAGCTGAGCTCTTGTAAGATTTTTATTGAGGTTACGAATAAGCCTTATCTTATGCAGTAGTTTTATTGTACCAAATGTTAGAAATCGTGTTACCTTACCATTTATAGCTATCAAAGCCACACCTACAACTGTAAGCGAGTTAAAGAAGAACCCCGTATAAACGATCCATATAGCGGAACCAAGCTGATTGCTTACAAACTCAGCGTTTAAAATCCAGAACACAACTCCAAGTGCAAGTAACGACAGCTGATATATAAAAAAGCGTACTGTTAAGACTGATGTACTTATTCCAACTGGAATCCCACATTTTTTTAGATAGTAAACCTGCATAGGTTGGCCACCAGTGGATGCTGGAGTTATACTAGAATAGTAATTGCCCATTATTACTACTTTAAAGAGGTTAAGAGCAGATACCTTAAATCCTTGCATTTTAAAGAAAATATGTACGCAAACAGTCTCGGTGATCATATAGAGCAACCATGGAGTGCATAATATTAGCAACCAAGATAAAGGTATGCTTTTTAATTCAGTATAGATTTGTTTGGGATCGTTTCCCCTGAAGCCAATATACAGCACCAACGCGAATATTGTTATTATAAACAAAATGCTTAAAATTCGCTTTGTAGATGACTTCATGCTCCCTCCTTAAATTACAATGTACTATATTATAACAGAATAAATTAAAAAGGTAAAATATGAAGATAATTTTGGACGCAGACGCCTGCCCTGCAATTGATATGATATATGAACTGGCAAAACATGAAAATATAAAGCTTATTATTGTAAGCGATTATCATCATGAATTTGACTATAAAGATGTAGAGCATATAGCTGTGCCTGCAGGAGAAAACGCCACTGACTTTAAAATACTTTCTATACTGGAAGAAGATGACATAGTAGTTACACAAGACTACGCTTTAGCAGCGATGGTGCTTGCTAAAAATGCAAGAGCTATAAACCTTTCTGGTAAAAACTACAATGACGAAAATATAGATGGACTACTTGCCACAAGGCATATATTCAAAACTGCACGGCGCAAGGGAGAAAGAATACGAGGCAAAAAATCGCACAAAAGATACGAATCAGAAGACGTAAATCTTATATCTGGAATAAAAAAATTATTAAAAAATAAAAATTTCAATAAAGATATATGTTAAACTAATATAACTGATAATGTATACTAAATTATACAAACTTGAAAAGATTGAATGTGGTTTAACAATGTGCATTTTAGAAAAAATAAATATCTGATAAAATTATATCAGAATGTCCTTTACAATTAAGCTACAAGGCTGTATAATGTGCCCGAAAGGGAGGCGCATTAAATGCAAGATACAAACAAAAAAGACGGCTTACAAAAGAGTCTTGCACTGATATTTGTATATACAGTTGCAACAGGTTCAATATTTACATACGTAAGCTATTGGGATTCAGTATTCTTTACATACTGTGGAGCTGGTACATTCTTAGCATTTGCTTTGATGTCTTTGGCAATTCTGCCAGTAGCTCTAGTATACAGCGAGCTTTCACCTATGTTCCATACAGCTGGTGGAGAGCTTATTTACAACACTGTTGGTCTTAATAAGCACGTTGGCTTCTTTGCTTCATGGCTTATTATGGCTGCTTGGATATCAGTTCCACCAGCAGTAGTTATGGCTATCGCTACATTCATTAGCCGTACATTCGGCTTGGCTTTGAGCTTTAACAACATAATGATGATAGCAATAGTAATATTGTTGGCAGTTTTTGCAATGAGCATGCAGGATATTCAATTCCTAGTTAAAGCACAGGCTTTCTGCTTGTTTGCAAATATCACAACAACTATTATTACTGGTATACTACTACTTTGCTCAGGACACTGGAATATAGCAAACCTTGGAAATATTTTCCAAACAAATCTAGAGCCTATAAACGGAATACCTGGGTGGTTAATAGGTATGGCTTTACTTATTACACCTTTCTTTGGATTTGAGACAGTTCCTCAGATGGTTGAGGAGGGTGATTTCCCAACATCAAATACCAAGAAAGCTATTTGTGGTTCCGTTCTTACTTGCGGTGCAATATACACATTCTTCTTCTTCTGCGTAGCAGGACTTGATTCTTTTGATGTACTGCTTGCAGGTGGTAAAGATGGATTTATGACCATCACAGCTATGAAGGAACTTCTAGGGTGGAGTTTCTGGCCTCTAGTATATGGACTTGTATCCATACTACTTGGTATGACAGCTTCAATCCTTGGCTTCTGGATGTCAATAGTTCGTATGCTCTATTCTATGGGTAAAAAGAACTTCTTACCTCAGGTATTTACCAAGGTAAACAAGCATCAACAGCCTATCGTTCCTAATATCTTCTTGCTCTGTGTAACACTTACATTCGTGCTTATTCAGAATGCTACAACATTTATGAACGACTTCTTCAACCTTATGTCCTTCGGTTGCGCTTGCGCTTATGCAATCACAATGATTTCTGCAATCAGAATTAGAAGCAAACATAAAGATTGGTATGAGGGCAACAAGAACCTTGTTAAAGGTGGCAATGCAATGCGTATACTCGCAATGGTAATCATGGTTGCTATTGCTTACTTCTGCACATTAGGTCAGGGCAAAGGCTCATGGATCTCATTTGGTGTATATATGGGCGTTGGTATTGTTATCTGGGCTTGGATGTGCTTGGTACGTTGGAGAACCAGCAAGGTTATAATCGAAACACCTGATGGTGAAAAAGAATTCTAATGAATTTAATGAAAAGGAGATAAATATATTATGGCTAAGTTAACAAACAAAGTTGCTATTGTTACTGGCGCAGCAGTAGGTCTTGGCGCTGGTATCGCAGAGGTTTATTCAAAGTATGGCGCAAAGCTATGCCTTATCGACCTTTCTAAAGAAGTAGAAGAGACAGCTGAAAAGCTTCGCAAAGAGTATGGCGCAGAGATCATCACCTATGTAGGCGATGTTTCTAACAAAGAGCAGATGAAAGAAGCTGCTAAAAAGTGCGCTGATAAATTCGGCCGCATTGATGTAGTATGTGCAAACGCTGGCGTATGCAGACTCGCTCCATTTGAAGAGATGTCTGACGAAATCAGAGATTTCCACATCAATGTAAACATCAAGGGTGCATGGAATATCTGCCAAGTATCTGTTCCATATCTTCTCAAGAATGAGAACGGTGGCGCTATCGTAATCGCTTCTTCTGTAACTGGTGATATAGTTGCAGATGCTGGTGAAGCTGGTTACGCAATGTCAAAGGCTGCTCTTGTAGGTCTTACAAAGTGCCTAGCAGTTGAATATGCAAATCGCAAGATCCGTGTTAACTGCTCACAACTTGGTTACGCTCGTACTCCTATGGTTGAAAAGATGGCTGTTGAATCCAATCCTGAAGATCCAGAGTCTGCAATCAACGATATAGCAGTTGGCGTTCCTATGAAACGTTTGGCAAAGCCTACAGAGGTTGGCGAGCTATTCGCATTCCTTGGTAGCGATGAGTCAAGCTACATCACAGGTGCTCAGTTTGTAATCGATGGTGGTAGCACACTTCCTGAGACAATGAGTATGGGTACCAACTAATATTCAATAATTTAAAGCTTTCACGAGAAATCTTGTGAAAGCTTTTTTTATACAGAAAACCACGCGATACTCGCACGGTTCAGCAAAGTGAAAGTGTATGTAAAAATAAATAAAACTTTATTGGACTAAAAAGGCTAACATGGGATTGATACAAACTTTATATTTATGCAAAAAAGTTTGTTTTATAAAACAATGAATCTATATTGGGAAAAACTGAAGATCAGTTTAATTATAGTATCAAATAGCTTTGATTATAAGCATATAATAGCAAAATATGTTTAAAAAACATTATATCTCTTGGCAAATGAATTGACTAATTGAGCATATTAGACTTATGAGAGCATTTTACGGTCAGAAAAGCATAAACTATTTTGATATTGTATAGTCTTAAAATACAAATCCACCAGTATAACTGGTGGCTTTAAATTATTCGGCCTAGCTTTCTCTTGTCTTTAAATCGTTTAGTATTTCAGAGTATTTTTGCTCATCTATAATAAACTTGTTTCTATAAACAAAATATCCCACAACAATTCCTATGAGGGGTAATATTAGCATGGCAGTTTTTATAAAAACTATATTTGCTGTGCTTAGATCTTGTGGCCCAGTTGCATCCTTTATTCCAGCAAGAATTACTGTTGCACCAACTATCCCTGCAGAGATAGCACTACCAAGCTTTGCAATAAAGGGTTGAATCGAAAGCGTAATAGAGTCGTTTCTGCGACCAAGCTTCCATTGACCATACTCTACGCAGTCGCTTATAAACATTAACATCAGTATCTGTATGAAGCCCTCTCCAACGAAAATAAGAATGCCGGCTGCCGAAATCGTGAGCGCCTTGTTTGCAAAGAAAAACATTGCATATCCTATTACAACAAGAATTGTTCCTATTGTGTATAATTTTTTTCTTCCAAGTGGTTTTGCAAGCAATGGAAATATGATTAATGCTGATATTTGAGATATTCCAAGTATTCCAGCAAATACACTATAAAAATCCTCATTACCATATACATATTTGAAATAATATATTCCGAAACTTGTTGTAGTAGTATAGGATATTGTAAATAATGCCATTGAAAGTATTATCCACATTAGTTGGTCATTTTTCACTATTACGTGCAATATTTCTTTAATATCTGTATGCTCATGCTTTAGCTGAGTTCTGTCCTCACGCACAAGGGATAGCATTATGAATAAAAATATTAGCATCAATACTGAAACGCATATAGCAATAATGGAATAGGCTTTTTGCATACTTCCGTAGGTTTCGCTTAAAGCTTTTGAAACAGGCACTATTCCAAGCACTACTGTAAAGAGACCAATATCGGCGCAAATTTTTGCAATCGAACCTATTTTTTCACGTTTTCTTTGGTCTTGACTAAGTGCTGGTAACATTGACCAGTAGCTTATATCGTGTGCAGTAAATGCTAGTCCCCACAGCAGATACAAAAGCGCAAATATTACTACAAACCAACCATCACTAACATCATAGTTCATAAACAGCAATATGGTTGCTATTGCTGAAGCAATGCTTCCAAAAAATATCCATGGTTTAAATTTTCCATACTTTGTTCTCGTGTTGTCAATTAACATTCCCATAAATGGATCATTTGCTGCATCAAATATTCTAAGTACGAGTATGATTATCGTGCATATAGCAATTACAAATTTGCTCTTATTAAGAACATCCGTTAGATAGTACATTAGGTACATGCCTTGCAAAGCAAAAACCATGTCTCGGCCTATCGTACCTACGCCAAATAAATAATTCAGCTTTTCTTGTCTGTTGTTCATTCTTACCTCTTATTTATTAGTTCTTCATCACTAAGTATGCCACGTAGTATATTATTTTCACCCTTGTGGTACTTGCAACCTTCTATATAATTTTTATATATTTCATCACTCACGCCATTTTCGGCAATCATTTCTTTATACATGTATGCGCTACGTTTTAGTGTTCGCTCTTGGGTATCATAGTTGCAATGCACAAGGCCAAATCGAGGTAACTCGCCCTCTTTCCATTCAAAGTTATCTACAAAGCACCAGTGATAATAGTGCGTTACGGGAAGTTCGCTCTCCGTAATAGCTTTCAGATGCTCATATATGTATAAAGGCCTGAAACTATCATTATTATCGCATGTGCCATTTTCTGTAATACGTATAGGAAGCTTTATTATGCCATACATATTTTGCATTGATTTTACTATGCCCTCTGGATAAATTTCCCAACCTAGATCATTTTTATATGCATCTTTTTTTACAGTATCGCTAAATTTGTCCACAAGCCCTCTTGTGTAGTAGTTCAATGCAATAAAATCAATATATTGTCCTTTTTCAAAGTGGCGTATATTTTTAAATGGGAAAGTAAACTTGCCAGTTGCGCAAGCTCTAAACATTCCCTCTTGAAATAAAAAGTTTAATTTATTTGCGCCAATTTTATCAATAAGTGAATTATTTAGAGGATCAAAATGTCTATAATGCATTGCCAAACTTACAGCTGGCTCGGCAAAGCCTTTTTCATGTGCAATATCATGTACTAGCCTATAGCTTTCTAAGTGGCAGGCAATGAAAACATTCATTACCTTAAGAGTTTTTCTTAAATTTTTCTCTTCGTTAAGCCACTCTCCAAATAGGAATGAGTTTACAGCGTACACATTAGGCTCATTAAGAGTGCACCATTCACTTACTAGGTCGCCTAGCTGTTCAACTGTGAAGTGAACAAAACGCAAAAATACATCTATGTTCTTAGGATTAGCAAAGGCTCCCATATCTTCAAACCACTGTGGGTGGCTAAAGTGATAAAGCGTTACTAGTACAGAAATTCCTAAGCTATGTAAAAGCTCGATTTCTTTCCTATAATGCTGAATTGCACCATAATCAAATTCGCCCTGCTTAGGCTCTATTCGCGCCCATTCTACGCTCATTCTGTAATTGCGTATACCAAGACTACTTAAAAGCTCAGCATCTTCTTTATATCTATTCCAGTGATCATTTGCTCGTTTTATGTTACTACCATCGCTTATCTTGCCTGCATCTGAATAGCTGTTCCAATTAGAGCCAACTTCTCCACCCTCTATTTGAGCAGAGGCAGTTGCTACACCCAGTTGTAGATTGTTTTTAAACTGAAACATACTTCCCCCATATACAATTTATTGTTGTGATTATAGCACTTAAAATGCTTATTTTCAAGGATTTGAACCATCTGACACAATCATGAAAAACTCAAAATTATATTCTATTAAGTTGTAATCTAAAGAAGACAATAAAGTCAATTTTCTATGCTATGCTCAATCGACCTACTAGGTTGCTATGAGCATTTTTTTATTGTTATAAAACGAAATAAACAACTCATATTAGGAAAAGACAATAATATCAACAAAATAAACAACTCATATTATGAGAAAAAATACAACATCAACAAAATAAACAATCTATATTATAAGGATTAAAACTTTCCAAAACGAAATAAACAAGCACTGTTATGAAGTTCGCCTTTGTAACAGTAGCAAGCCCTGTTATAGAGGCAAAAAGGAGGAAAATAATGCCTTATAACAGAAAAAAATTAGGAATTGTGATAAGCAGACTGCGCATAGATCGTGGATTATCACAAGAAACCTTGTCTGCATTATCTGGAATTGCGCGAAGCCATCTTGCTATGATAGAGCTGGGCAAAAAAATCCCACGTACAGACACGATTTGGAGCATAGCTGAAGCATTGAATATTAATCTCAGCGACCTTATAAGCCTTATAGAAAAGGAGCCGTAATTTACGGCTCCCTTTTTTATAAGTGTTTTTCAAAGTACAAATGGAATTTATGCATAAAAAATGACCGATAATATCGGTCATTGTCTATAGTATCACACCATGATTGAGACAATGCACACGCTGATATTATATAGGGTGCATTTTGCTTTCTATTGACTCTGCTTTATAAACCACAGGTTAAGTTTTCGGTGCTTCATAAACTGTAGGTTAAGATAATCGAAAGAATGTAAAATCAATGAAGTGTTTTTATGTAGCCTTGCATTATTAATTTGAAAATAATGATAGCATATCTTCTGCATCCGACTTGCATTGTTTAAGTAAAGGTAAATCTACCGCAGCCTTAATCATGTCGTTATACTCATGACCAGGATTCTTTTCAACCCACTTTTTATGGTAAAGCTTAATTACTAGTGTATACTTTTTTATTATTCCGTTTATAGCTTCAGGGGAATTTAATAATTTTGATATCTGTGATGCGTCATTGTTACATTCATAATTAGCAAAGCAGTATACCAAGTAGAATGGGTTAGGAATTTTACCATCTGGATTATTCTTCTTTTCTTGTTCGGCTCGCGTGTATAACATAAATATATTGAACAAATCATTAGATGTTGAATCAGTGTTCTTAATAAAATCTACAACCTTTTGATTTTGAATACTTTGATCTTTTAAAAGCTTTGATTTGTTTTGAATCGCATCTTGCGGAGTACTGACAAAGGCTAAGAATACCTGCAAAAGCTTTTCCAAATCAATCATAAAGTCTTTCGTCTTTGTGTGGCTTGTTAGACCAAATTTTTGTAAAGCTTTACTGTTATTATTCAAGAGAGATGTTGCAGTTTTATACTTTGTACTAAATGTGTTCTTATCGCTTTGTTTAATACAAACCAAGAATCCACGCCATTCAAATTCCGCTTGTATGTGTCTAAATACGTCTTGTACAGCTGTGAAAGTTTTCTCATTTATAGAGTTCTGAGAATTGTTGTATGTAACGATGTTCCGATACAATTCTTTTAAGCTATCATCATTTGATGGAATCTTTAATATTTTTACCATAACATACGTATTTTCAAACTCCTTTTCGAGAGTAGCTTCTGGCAAACTCGAAAGAGTTTCATGTATAGTACTAACGGTTTGACATCCATTTACAATTTGTGGATTTGAAACCTCAAATTCGCGCATGGTTCCAGCCATTTTATCAGATGACATATCACTGACAATCATTGTTATACCATTATTGTAAAAGAAGAAATTCTTTCTATCGTCACGATCTTTTAGTGTAGCAACTATTTTTTTGTTTACTGCACCAGTTGAGCCTAAATACTCACGTATGTTTTCATCAAAAAGAGGATATTTTTGCTTTTCGGCTTGTTTATACATTTCATGAATAACCGTGACAGGCGCAAGAACATACTTTGCATCCAAAGCCAAAGTCATTTTATAAGCAGAATTATCCACATTTAAAATAGTTCCTTTATTTATGGTTTTAATCGTATATTTGAACGACTTCTTATCTTTTAGTGGTTCATTATAGTAGAGTTCTTCAATTTCATCAAGGGAGAAAATCTTCGCATCAAAGTGCTTTGATGCATATTTTTCATTAAATGAAGCAATGCCATCTGTTACTACTTTAGATTTTGAGATGTTATTGGTTACGTATAAATAAAAATGAATACTAAAATCATCTTCTAGGTGAAATTTATTATATATGTCTTGAAGGGTTTTGCTTCGTGTATATGTTCCTTTTTCAAGAGCACCTATTGCACGTGTAAGAAAATCATTCTGTATATAAGAATTTGATAACGTTGTAGAATCAGAGTAGTATTTATTTTGTATCAAATATAAATCGTGCAAATCTTCATGCCATACAAAACAATCTATTCCTTTATCATCGTAATCTATAATGTTTTCTTCAATTACATCCTCATCAATAGAAAACAATTTATCTAAAACCCAAAAGTTAAAAGACCATTCATCCTTGTTGATATTTTCGACATTTGGATAATGTTCTCTGTAATCTACGAAGTCCTCCTGTATTTGCTTTCTGAAATCTGACATTACATCTACATCCTTTCTGGTTATTGATTTTATATAAAACTATGGAAATTATACTTTTACAGTCTAATTAGACTATTCCGTACTTTTTTTATTCGTTTGCCGATTCAGCCACCTTCAAGGCGAATATTTAGAAGTTGTATCTTTTTGATCAAAGATAATACTCTCAACATATTCTCTATTAAACCAGAAACACTGTTTTGGCATCTCACGACCGTCTGGTAGGGGATATGTATCATTTAAATTTTTCGCGTGAGGGCGGATATGCGATACACTACTTTCGGTTGATTTTGGGAAATTGTTATGCGTAACTCTTCCATCAAAAGTTAGAACCACACCGTCTTTTATTATCTGAACAGTTCTGGACCACACGTTGTGGACTTCCTCCAAGTCTTGCATTGGGATATTCCAAAACTTCAGCCTTTCAAAAACATACTCTCCGTTCCTGTTTTCATGAAATATTACAAATAGAAATTTAGCAGGTTCAAGGTATTCTCGTAATTTACTTTCCTCCCATGTCTCATTAATAATTTCTGTGAATTTAAATGTGGGAAATGACATACTTTCCTTAATATGGCCATTACGCTGGACCCTGATAGTTTTGGGAATAATATTTGCACTTTGAAATTCATCTGTATATGCGATTTTTCCAGTTACACCAAGCATTTTAGCCAGAAGGATTTCATTTAAATTTTTTGCAGTTGATTCAATATTGAAGAGACTTTTTAGCTGAACCTGCGTTTTCCCGATATACGGTGATACCTTAGCAATAACATATGACTCAAAATCAGTACTAATCAATTCATGCCAATCCTTAATAATATGCTCGTCTATTGCATCTCCGAACACATACGCTCGGAGAATATGAGTCATATATGATGATTTTAGAGAGTAGGCGCGTTGCTTTGCCAGTATATGTGAGAACGGCTGCTTTCTCATTGATGTGGCTGCTGTTGTACCTTTTGTACAAGCGGCTAGATAAAGTGTATCACCTTCCGTGATAAGGTGTGCTTCACCGGAACGGATTTTTCTAATTATTTTCTCCCAATCTTGTTTGATTATTATTAAATCCTCTGTGGGAAAGCTAAATAGAATTGCCTTATCAATTTTATAATCATATTTAGGAACATCATGCTGGTGTTCATATGACATAAGAAGCATTGTTTCACATTTATGCCAAAATGAACTATCCTCAAAAGTTTTTCTATATTCATCCATATAATTAATGATATTGCAGACAAGTCTTTCCTTTGCAGTAATACCGCTTCGCTTTCTTAAATAAGGAGTGACTTTTAGCTCGACACCTGCCTCGGGAAAATCAGGGGAAGATTCACTATTAGGATGATATCCGAACCAACTTTCCTCAATTACTGTACCAATAGCTCCTTTTCCAGTCAAAAGCCTACCAGTGGTGTCTATTTTTTTAAGTGGGATTCCTATAGCTTCTTGCGCACGTTGCAAGATAGCTTCTTTAGTTTTATATTCAGTACCTCGCATTTACTGTCTCCTAATCATGAAGATTGATACAAAGAATATATAAAATATTAAGGCTCTGCGATTATAATATCATCCAGAACTTTTCCCATTCTCGTTATCATAGGAACAACTAATGCATTGCCCATACAAAAATATCTCATTCTAGGAGGCATTCCCGTATCGGTCCAATTATCATCAAAGCCCTGTAATCTTTCCGCCTCTAATGGTGTAAGCAATCTCAGTTTTCCAGTTCCTGGATCAGATACAATATGTGTACTCCTATTCATAGTACTTTCACTTGTCAACATCGTTCTGCTTGGTCTGTCCCATGGATCTGGAAAGGCTATTGGACCCTCCGAAAAAACATAGTCATGTCCGTTGGCAGACTTACGAGGGATTTTTTTGGCTCCCTTCATGTATATCCACTTAGGCATTTTTTCTGTTGTTATGTAGTATTTTTCATCCACATTAGATTCAAGTATAGACCCCAAAAAGGTAGGCTTTTCTTCAAGCTCTTTGACTGCTGTAGTATAAATATTCCCATCTTTCATAAATCCTGCATTTTCAAAGCCAAACTTAAAGGTATCTGATACCTCAATGATATCACTCGGAAGAAATGTTTTAGATAGATTCTTTACAGGCTCAATTGGGAATCCTATAGCGAATAATCCCTTCGAGCTAACAATATCTATTGCTGGAATAGAAGACATTCTTTCAGCATAAGCAGTACTAGGCTTATATGCAAAGATGAAAGTTCTTCGCCTTCTCTGCGCAGCACCATATGTTGCTGCATTTATTACTCTCCATTCCACTGCATATCCTAATTCGTTTAAGCAGGCTAATATTACACCAAAGTCACGACCGCGCTGGCTTGCAGGAGATTTAAGCAATCTATCAACATTTTCAAAAATGCAAAACGGAGCTTTCTTTGCAATCAGAGTATCTCTAATTTGCCACCACAGAACACCTTTTTTACCCTCTATGCCCTTTGCAGATGCAAGGGAATGCGCAACGCTATAATCCTGACAGGGGAATCCTCCGACAAGCAGTGTATGATTAGGAATAGTATTCTTATCTACAGTGCCTATATCTTCGCCTGTATGGGATTCTCCATTCAAATCTAACGAATCGCCGAAATGAGCAACATAACAATCATGCGCCCATTGTGTTCTGGCTCCAGGTTCCCACTGTGAGAACCACGTGGTTTTCCAACCAGAATCAAGTCGGTCAAATCCAAGTCTGAATCCTCCGACACCCGCAAATAATTCACATATTGTTTTTTCCATAAGTCCTCCTTGGCATTCAAATGCCACCACACTTGTAATTTTGGCCTTGAGCATACGCTCTTTTGTTAGCACCATCAGACGATGGATCGTTGGCCCATAATTAATATGCAGAGTTATTCGTTTTCTTGCGGAACAAACTCCACGATTTCATCCACCTAGCAATTCAGAAAATTGCAAATTTCCTCCACAGATGCAAGTGAAACATACATATCTTTTCTGAAGCATGTGAAGATATTTGCACTGTAGCCAGCTTCTTTCTGAAACTGTGCAAGAGAAATATTTCTGATAATCAAAATATGAAATAACTTCTTGTAGCTAACAGCCATATCTGATTACTGTTACTAATCGCATCATTTGGAATTCATTATATCACGAATATGTGGATATTTCTACCGCGAATGCATATTTTCCGTCAAGCGACTTTTTTAAACATTTTTCAAAGTACAAATGGAATTTATGCATAAAAAATGACCGATAATATCGGTCATTATCTGGTGGGCAAGGGTGGATTCGAACCACCGAAGTCGACGACGGCAGATTTACAGTCTGCTCCCTTTGGCCACTCGGGAACTTACCCACGTGGAGCCGGCAATAAGACTCGAACTTACGACCTGCTGATTACAAATCAGCTGCTCTACCAACTGAGCTATGCCGGCGGCTTGGCGACCAGAAAGGGGCTCGAACCCTCGACCTCCAGCGTGACAGGCTGGCATTCTAACCAACTGAACTATCTGGCCAAATGGTGGGCCTTCAGGGACTCGAACCCCGGACAAACCGGTTATGAGCCGGTTGCTCTAACCAACTGAGCTAAAGGCCCCTATGCAAGGCTACTTGCAAGGAAAAAATGGTGACTCCTACGGGACTTGAACCCGTGTTACCGCCGTGAAAGGGCGATGTCTTAACCGCTTGACCAAGGAGTCAAAGATGGTCGGGGTGAGAGGATTCGAACCTCCGGCCCCATGCTCCCAAAGCACGTGCGCTACCAGGCTGCGCTACACCCCGTGAACGAGTAATCTCGTTGCGACAAGCAATATAATACTATATATTCTATTTATTGTCAACACAAATTCACAAAAAACTTAAAAATTTTATATTAACGACATTTAGGCCTAACAGGCATTTTTTAACTATACAATAATAAATAAATATTATTTTATCTCAAATTCATATTTATCTTTAAGCTCAATTTCTTTGTCATACACATAAATTTTTACGCTTTCTCCAGAAATCAGCTGTATGCAAAAATGTGTTTTGTTTGCTTCAAGCTTTAAAACTCTACCTCTGTACTGCATCTTGAAGCTATAACCATCTATATCTTTTGTCATGTTAGGAGAAATGCTAAGCCCATTTTCATCCAAATATATGCCAGCAAATCCCTTGCTCATTACAAGGAAGCTGCCACCCATGTTTGCAGTATGTATTCCATCCATTGTGTTCTTGTGAGTGTTGTTTATATCAAGATCCACAGTGGCTTTAAAATACTTTTCTGCAAGTGCGCTCATTCCAAGTTGAGCAGCCATTATTGCGTATGCACATAAAGAAAGTGATGAGTCATGGGTACAAATTTTTTCATAATATTTAAAGCTATTTCGCTTCGTATCTTGATTTGCGCAATCTCTATATAGAGCATGAGCCAACACTACATCTGCCTGCTTGCACACTTGATGCCTGTATAAAAATAGTGGATGATAATGCAGTAACAAGGGGAACTTGTCATCTGGTATTTTTGATAGATCAAGCTTTTTCTTGAAAAGGAAAGTATCGTCTTGAGGATTGATATTCAGTATTTTATTCTGAGGTATGTACATAAGATCTGCAGCCTTTTTTATTTGCTCAAGTTCTCCATCTCTTATTTTCTCAAGCTTTTTGGTTCTTCCAGATTGCTTAAGCAAATCAGCTGCATATAGTAGATAGCGCATTGTGTGTTGAGCGCCTACATTTGTATAGAAGTTATTGTCTACTAGGCAGGTATATTCGTCTGGTCCAGTCACTTCATCTATGCAAAATCCTTTTTCACAGTAATGACCCATATCAAGCCATAACCTTGAACATTCCAGAAGTATGTCAAATGCCTTGTTTTCTAAAAAGTCCATATCATAGCTTGCAAAAAAGTATTGCATAATAGCATAAGCAATATCGTTATTTATATGATACTGTGCAGAACCAGAGGGGAAGTATCCAGAGCATTCTGCTCCCTCTATACTGCGCCATGCATAAACTGCACCATCATTATGCCCCAATAACCTTGCCTGTTCTATTGCAAACGGCAGTATATTGTGCCTATAAGAGAGCTGAGTTTTTGCAAGTTCGGGATCCGTTAGAATAAATAGTGGAGCTACGTAAACCTCGCTGTCCCAGAACACATGGCCCTCGTAACCCTCTCCACTAAGTCCCTTTGCCGATACAGAATATTTTTCATCATAACCTATTGAACAGAGCAAGCTATATACACTGTAATCAAGAGCGTTTTGAAGCTGTGTATCACCATTTATAGTAATTCTGCTATTGCTCCAAAAATTATCAAGATATTTTTTTTGCTCGTTATAGTAATATTCTGCGCATTCAAAGTGCTTATCTATTTCTACATCGCTAAAATGGAAACTGTCCTTAAGTTTAATAAATTTATATAGAGTAATGCTCTCATTTGCCTTTACATCAAAATCAAAACAAGACTTAACGTATTTTTCATGTTTTTCTACATGATCTGGCTTTATGCTGTGAGTTACAAAACAAGCAAATTGTAGCTTGCTGCGCTTTGCTTGCATAATAGCTTCCATACCATTGCCATCTGCACTGATAGACAATATTTCAAGTGGCTTTTCTGCCTGACTTGCCACTCTAGGATCATCGCTTGATGAAAAATTGCTCACATCACAGTCCAGTATAGACTCTATATCTATTTTTACATCAAATGATGGCTTTATTTCATATTCCAGCATCAATACTTGCCTGTTTGCAAAACTTGCAAGGCGCCTTGTATTTATCTCTATATCACCTTTTTCAAGGGCAATTTTAAAGTGGCGTTCAGTATAGCCTTTTTGCATATCATATCTATGCAGATAAGATTTTACATTTTTTTCATCAATGCAAAGCTGCTTGCCATCTACAAATATATTCATGCTCTGAACATCGGCAAGCTTGCATATTCCTTGCTTTGTTTTAGGAAAGCCTACAAAACTTTCGCCATATTTTATATCGCTAATATCATAAAATCCATTGATATACAAACCTCTGCAATAGTCCTTTTTGCAGAAATCTATATTGGCTCTCAATCCCAAATAGCCATTTGCCACATGAAAGAGAGTCTCCTCGAGTGCCAAATTTTCTAATTTGAACTCATTTTTTTCTAGTAACATATTAGCTCCTTAATATTTATTTATCTATGATTATTGTAGACTATTTTTAAATAATTGTACACATGTACTTTTATATATACAATTAGCTATTTATATATCCCCTGCGCAAAAGCTCATAATACATGCCATCTTGCATGTTGCTCTCTATTATTGGCTTATTAGGGTCGCCAATAAATTCTGACTTTATATCATCAGGAGCATTATCCATTATGCAGGCATAGGGCATTAGCCTCAGCATACCAAGATCGTTATAGCAGTCGCCAAAGCATAATGTATTGCTAGGATCTATATTGGATAACTCACAGTACTTCTGGCATGCTGTTCCCTTATTATGTCCACCTTTATTTATTTCAACAAGATAATCAAGACTTTTTAATATTTCATAGCTTGGGAATCGCTTTCGCATGTCATCTATTATTACGTCCACTCTTTGTGGGTCACTTATAGCGAGAAACTTATTTATTATGGCATCTTCACCCAAAATATCTATATCAGCTATTGTAGCTTTAGCTCTTACTAGAGCTTCTTCTTGTTCTAACTCTTTTGTGCGTTTTGGCGATACCCACATATCTTCAGAGTAAACCCCATATGTTACACCTATATCATCCAAAAACCTAGCAATTTCAAGACCTTCTGAGAAACTAAAGCCATTACTGAAAATCTTTTTGCCATCTCTTTCAATATATTCACCAGAGTAGCATATCATATCTACTGGGAACCCTATTTGCTCTATCACCGTTTCAACTGCCATAGGTCCTCTGCCAGTAGCTATTACAAAGTGAATACCCTGATCTTTTAGAGCGTATATGGCTTTTTTGCTGTTTGCACTTATAGATTTGTCATCTCTTAGTAAGGTACCATCAAGATCCGAAAACACTGCTTTTAGTTCTCTCAATTGTTTTTCTCCAATTTCTCAAATATTTTTTTAAACTCATTGCTCCAACTCATATGTTCTATTGCATAGTTGCGCATTGCCTTGCTTATTTCTTCTTTATTTTTTACTCTTTCTGCAAATTCTACTACCTTGCTTATATCAAGAGCACTCTCGTCTTCTGGAACTTTTATAGTAAAATTATCTGCCGATGCAAGAGTGCTATCCACCGATGAATATACTATTGGCAAACCCCTACTCATGTATTCGCGTACTTTCAAGGGACTTGCTTTTTCTAGCTTAGATCTATAAAGAGCGAGAGTTGCAAGGCCTACATCGCTTATATCTATAAGCTTGTCAAGTTGCTCTCCATAGCGTGCTGGTATAAATTCTACTTTGTCTTGAAGTCCTAACTCATCTGCTAGCTCTTTCCATTTTGCTAGAGAACCATCTCCATCATCGCCAACTAGCCTTAAATGCACATTTCTATTGCCGTCATATTTTGCGAGACCTTTAATTGCTCTGTCATATCCCTGCCAATTGCTCATGCTGGCAACGCCTATAATATTTATATTGCTATCTGCAAGAGGCTTTTTTAAAGAAAAAAGCTCAACACTTACTCCGTTTTCTATATTTATAGCAGGCCTTGAACGAAATTCTTCGCATTTATTGCCAATTATAGCGTAAAGATCAATATAACGACTTACTCTGCCTTGTAAAAAGTCAGATAATGCAAGCACTGCTCTCATAATTGGATTTTTTACATTATCTCTATATATAGGGTAACTGGGTATCTCAGTAATGATTTTGATATTATTTTTTTTCGCTTGCCTATACATGCTTATGCCGTTTATATCAATAGGGTCCGACCGTACATACATATAGTCAAAACCTATATCATTTATAGCTTTTATGGCACATTTATATAGATCTACAAATGCATTAAAGTGCAAGTATTTTGAACTTGCGCCATTTTTAATTTTTTTAATTATTGTTTTTTTGTTGTTATTTATTAAATAGTAATTATCGTTGTCAAAAGCCAAATAATAGCAAGAAAATCCCATGCTTTCAAAGCCGGCTATTTGACCATTGAATTTATTTTTTAGGCTTACTTCTCTTGCAAGAGGATACTTGCAAACATACAATAATTTCTTTGCCATACTATCCCAATATTACTCCAAAGAGATTTATTTCAGCAGCCTTTAATATACCAGTTGCCCTCTCAAGATCTCTGTAATCGCAAGAGCCTTTTTTTATATAGATTAGTGCAAGCTCGCTTTCTCGCAAAACATCTATTACAGATGGATTTTTTAATAAGTCTTTTGTAAAGGCACTATTATTTTCAAGACCATGCTCAATGGCTTCAGCGTTTCTTATTGCGCTAATAGGCACAATATTAAAACTTCTGCCATTTATTACCTTTTTTAGTTCATCCAAAGCATCTTGATTTATGCTACCTTTTGAAAAAACATCTACTACATAGTTACAATTTGTAATAAGCCTTGCTTCTTCTGCTGTGCATACATTGGTACGCCATATTTCACAAAGTACTAAAGCTACCATAATAAGTCCAAGCATAAGTATTGTAAATGATACCTTTTGCTTTGAAGTGATATTCTTATTGTTCAAGCTAGCATCATAGGCTTTTTGCTCTATCTTGAATATGGTTTTTTGATTTATTCCATCAACATTTGATTCTAAATAAGTTTCACATTGAAGCTCTGCAAGCTTATTTGCAATATCTATCGCCGTTTGAGAATCCTTTGATATGCAGGTCGCATATAGTATATTGCTGTACTGCACAGGCTTTAGACTTATTGCATTACCATTGGCAATGGATAGTGCCGATTCATCTATTGTAAATCTATTGAAGTTGCTGGTAAGCTTTTGACTTTGATCATAGTCAAAGTGCCCATCTTCATAATAATTTAGACTAATAGAGGCTTTTGCTATGTATGATTTTTCACCAGTGCCTCTCTCGGTTGCAAAAAATATAGCAAATAGCAGGGCAAGTCCTATTAGGAATAAATACCATCTTTTTGCAAAAAGCTTAAATATATCCTTGTAGTTTATAAGTTTATACTTATGCATTTTTTTCCTCCAAAGCTTTTATTATTAGCTTATCCTCAGCACTTAGATTATTTAGCATATCTGGACGAAGTTTCCATGTGCTAATAAGTGATTCCTTGTGTCTCCATTGTTCTATAAGGGCATGATTCCCTCCAAGCAATACGTCTGGAACCTTTAATCCCTTGTATTCTGCTGGCCTTGTGTACTGTGGGTATTCCAGCAATCCACTGCTAAAGCTTTCATCAATAGGACTTTCTTCACTACCCAATACTCCAGGTATAAGTCTACTTATTGTATCCACCAGCACCATAGCAGCAAGCTCCCCACCAGTCATAACATAGTCGCCTATTGATATTTCCATATCTATATGCATATCTATTGCTCGTTGGTCTACACCCTCATAGTGCCCACATAATATGCGCAGATCCTTTTCCTTTGCAAGATCAGCTGCAATAGACTGAGTAAGCGTCTTGCCCTTTGGACTCATATATATACATTTTCCAGTGTAGCCAAGGCTCTCAGTATGCAAAAATGCATCATCTATTGGCTGCACCATCATTAGCATGCCTGCGCCTCCACCATAGGGATAGTCGTCTGTATTGCTATGCTTTGATTTGGAAAAATCCCTTATGTTTATTATATCAAAGTTTAGTATTCCCTTTTCGGTAGCGCGCAGTATAATGCTCTGCTTTAGTGGTTCAAACATCTCTGGGAAAGTGCTTAGTATGGCTATTCTCATTCCTGTTTTACCCCTATGCTTGATAGTACTTCTTCGTCCAAAGTAAGCAAGCCATCTTCAAGATTTTCATGCAAAAAAACCTCAGGTATGGCTGGAAACATTATATCGCCATCTGGAGTATCCAGTACATACACATATCTTTGATACTCAGTCAGTATATCTTTTAGAATGCCTATTTTTTCACCCTTGCTATTTTGCACTTCAGCACCTATTGCATCGCTTATATAAAACTCACCATTTTTAAGAGGGCTTGCATTCTCTCTATCTATATATATTTCAGTGCCTCTTAACTTTTCTGCATCATCTCTGCTATTTATATTTTGTAGTTTTATTATAAAAAAATCACCATGCGCTTTAATGCTTTCAACTTGAATACAGCTGTATTCATTTTGAGATTTTGTATATATTTTCTTTATGCTCAGCAAGTTTTTGGCATCATCGCTGTAAGAGCGCATCCTTAGCTCGCCCCTTACTCCTTGTGGCTTTGTTATCTCTCCTATTAAAAAATACTTGGATAGCATAATTTTTCTCCTAATTTTATATAACATTTAAATTATATCATAGCTTTATAATGTTAGGCAAAAATTTTACTTGACAGTATGAAGATTTGGTATATAATACATTGATGTAAAGCAATACTACTTTACACATGGAGGATATATGAGCAGCCATTTTGATAATTTGGAGCTTAACATACAGATGGGCTGGCTTTTAGATTTTTATTCTTCGCTGCTCACAGATAGGCAGAGCGAGGTGCTTTCGCTTTACTACAACGAAGATCTTTCTTTGGCAGAGATTGCTGAGATCTTTGGAGTAAGCCGTCAAAACATACACGATATAATCGGTCGCGCAGGCAATAAACTTATTGAATACGAGCGCAAACTGAACCTTGTAGAGCGTACCCTGCAGGTAAACGAGCAGCTTAATTCAGCGCTTAAATTGCTAGAAAGCAACATTGACGAAAATAAGCGCAAAAAGATAGAACAAATTATAAAACAGGCTATTCAACAAATAGAGGAGGCGTAATATGGCTTTAGAGAGCTTATCAGAAAAGTTACAAAGTGCTTTAAAAAAGTTTACTTCAAAGGGTAAGCTTTCACAGAGCGATATTAAAGACGGCATGCGAGAGGTAAGACTTGCAATGCTGGAGGCCGATGTAAACTATAAAGTAGTAAAGGACTTTATAAAAGATGTTACCGAGCGCCTTGAAGGCGAAAAGCTCAGCGAGAGCCTAAGTCCTGGCCAACTTGTTATAAAGATAGTAAATGAAGAGCTTACATCCCTTATGGGCCAGAAAAATCAAAGGCTCACATTTTCACCACAAAGTCCTACAATATATATGCTATGTGGATTGCAAGGCGCAGGTAAAACTACAATGGCAGCCAAGCTGGCTGGCTATCTGATGAAAGATGGCAAACGACCAATGCTTGCAGCTTGCGATATATATAGACCAGCAGCTATTGATCAGCTAAAGGTAGTGGGTGAGAAGGTAGCCGTACCTGTATTTGAAAAAGGAACTCAAGATCCTGTTAAAACTGCTCAGGAAGCCATAGAATATGCAAGGCACTATAATAGAGATGTACTTATTATAGATACTGCTGGTAGATTGCATATTGATCATGAGCTTATGGAAGAGCTCAAACGCATTTCTGCAGCTGTAAATCCTCAGGAGATACTGCTAGTTGTAGATAGTATGACGGGTCAAGATGCTGTAAATGTTGCAAAGGAGTTTAACGATACCCTTGAAATTGGTGGTGTTATACTTACCAAGCTAGATGGCGACACCAGAGGTGGAGCTGCATTATCTGTAAAGGCAGTTACAAAAAAGCCTATTAAATTCAGTGGTACTGGTGAAAAACTCAGTGATATAGAGCCTTTCCACCCTGAGCGCATGGCAAGCAGAATACTTGGAATGGGCGATATGATGTCTCTTATAGAGAGAGCCGAGAGCGCTTATGAAGGCAGCGACGCAGAAGATTTTGCAAAAAAGCTCAACAGTAAAAAAGGAATGAACCTTGAAGATTTCCTAGAGCAAATGCAGCAGATGAAGAAGATGGGTTCGCTAAAAGACATCATGGGCATGATACCAGGCATTGGCAACAAGCTTAAAGATGTTGACATAGATGACGATAGCATGAAGAAGCCGGAAGCTATAATTCGCAGTATGACAATAGCTGAAAGGCGCAATCCAAATCTTTTAAACGCTAGTAGGCGCAAGAGAATAGCTGCTGGCAGTGGCACTCAGGTGCAAGATGTAAACGCTCTTATACGTCGCTTTGAGGATGCTCAAAAAATGATGAAACGTATGCAGGGCATGGGGAAACGTGGAAGATTTCCCAACATTAAGTTTTAGCTGATTAGCCCTTTATGGGATTTCAGAATATATTATTTTAGGAGGAAAATATGGCACTAAAGATTCGTTTAAAGAGAATGGGCATGAAGAAAAAACCATTTTATCGTGTGGTTGTTGCAGATATAAACAGTCCTCGTGATGGTCGCTTTGTAGAAGAAATAGGTTTCTATGATCCTATGACAGAACCAGCAACAATAAATATTGATGCTGAAAAAGCTAAAAAATGGCTACAAAATGGCGCTCTACCGACAGAAACAGTGCGCCATCTGCTAGAGAAAAGTGGCACAATAGAGGCATAATCATGAAAGAGATGGTAGAGTTTATTGCCAAATCTCTTGTGAACGATAAGGATGCCGTTGTTGTAACAGAGTTGGAGGGAGAAGACTCCATAATAATTACCCTTTCCGTAGCAGAATCGGATATGGGCAAGGTAATAGGCAGACAGGGCAGAATAGCAAAAAGCATACGCACCATTATTAAGGCTGCTACTGCAAAGTCCGAAAAGCCTGTGTTCCTTGAGATAAGGTAAAAAGAAAGACCGATCGCGGTCTTTTTCTTTTACCATAAGCTTTGTAGGTTGATAAATCACATTAAAATAAGTATAATATGTTTAAGATTAAAGGAGGCTATAATGGAGAAAAATTTTGAATATAAATTAGAAGATATAAACAACATTCTAATAAAGACTGCTTGGCCTCAGATTGAAATATTAACTGATAGCGCCGATACAATTAGGATTATGATCACGGGCGATGATGTAAGTGTGCCATCTGTTACAGTAAAAGAGGATCAAGGTAATCTAAATATAGAACAGCCATATCTGGGCAAAAACAAAAACTTAATGCAGGGCTCATGGATGCAGATTATGCTTATTTTGCCAAAAAACTATGCAAAGCCCTTGAATGTAAACTCTGCTTTAGGAAATTGTGTGATTACAGGCTATAATGGAGAGCATTTGAAACTGGATTTTATATCGGGAGATATAAAACTTCATGAAATAGAAGCTAAAAAGCTTAGCATTAGGGAAGTAAGTGGAGATGTAAACGCAGATAATATTTCTTCAGACTCTGTTAAGCTAGCTAATGTAAGTGGTAAATATCTTATTAAAGATTTCAGCTTTAAAACTCTTTCATCAAACACAGTTAGTGGCGAGCAGAGCTATTATATCAACAATGAGTTTGATAGTATGGATTTTGTAACCGTCAATAGCGATATTGATATTTACCAAGTATATGAAACTGTTGATGTAAACATCCGATCTGTTATCAATTCTGCTACGTTTGAAAATGTGCAGAATAAAGAGGGTAGCGCAAAAATCAATGTAAGTGGAGTTAATACCAAAATCAAGATAGGAAGGAATATAAAATAATATGGCAAAAAGAGGTAATTTTGGAGGCTTTGGTGGTGGCATGGGCAACATGCAGAACCTTATGAGACAGGCTCAAAAGCTTCAAGAAGAAGCATTAAAGGCTCAAAATGATATAGATAATTCTGATTTCAGCGCCAGCAGTGGTGGTGGAATGGTAAATGTAGTTGTAAGTGGCAAGCGTCAGATCAAAAGCTTGGAAATAAAGCCAGAAGTTGTAGATCCAGACGATATAGATATGTTGCAGGATCTTATAATGGCTGCAGTAAACGAGGCACTTGCTTCTGCTGAAAAAACACGTGAAGAAAAAATGAATAAAATTTCTGGTGGTATGGGTGGTCTTCTGTAATGGATTATCAGGTAGAGCCAATTGCCCGTATGGTCAATCAGCTCTCTCGCTTGCCAGGCATAGGTAAAAAATCGGCTCAAAGACTAGCCTATTATCTTATTAGCTTACCAATAGACGAAGTAAAGCAAATGTCCTATGAAATATATAACGCAAGACGAGAAATACGCTATTGCGATATATGTGGCAATTATTCTGTGGGAGAGCAATGTTCAGTATGCTCTGATAGAAAGCGTGATAATAGCGTTATATGTGTAGTGAGAGATCCAAGAGACGTTATAGCGCTTGAGCGCATACAGGATTATAAGGGTGTGTATCATGTTTTACATGGTACTCTTTCACCAATGAACAACATAGGGCCAGACGATATAAATATCAAAGGACTTTTGGATAGAGTAAACAAAGGCAATGTAAAAGAGATAATTCTTGCAACAAACCCAGATATTGAGGGAGAGGCTACTGCAAGCTATATTGCTAGAATGCTTGAAGGCAAGAATGTTCGCATTACACGTATAGCACGAGGCGTGCCTATTGGTAGCGACTTAGAGTATGCTGATGAGATTACCCTTTCCAAGGCTCTGGAGGGCAGGAGGGAGATTTAGTACGCTCTTATATGTGCTTATAGGCTTATCAGTTTTGCTTTTAATACTTGCAATTATTCAGTTTATAAGTATAAAACGACTGAAAGAACAAAGCCTTCAGAACCTTAAAAATATATTAGCTTATCAGACAGACGACTATGAATTTTATAGTTCGTCTTTTAATGTTATAAATAATAATATCAGTCTGCTTTTGCATCAAATTGACAATATAAAGCAAGAAGATTTCAACACCAGAGCAGAACAAAGAGATATATTGAACAATCAGTATAGAACTACTGAGGACAACCTAAGACAAATGCTTAGCATTGTAGATAGTATTAGGCAAGAAAACAAACAGAGTATAGACAGTATTCGCAATACCGTAGATAGTCGCCTTGCCGAAAGCCTAGACAAAAAACTCAGCGAGAGTTTTGCACTTATAAGCGAAAGACTAGAGGGAGTATATAAGTCAATAGGCGAGATGCAAGCGCTAGGCAGTGGAATAGATGAGCTGCGTAGGACACTTAGCAATGTCAAGACGCGTGGCACATGGGGAGAGATACAGCTTGGAATTATACTAGAGCAAGCTCTTACAGGCAATCAATACGAAAGCAATGTTCAAGTTGTACCAGGCTCTAGCGAGAGAGTGGAGTATGCTGTAATCTTACCAAGTAAATCAGAAAAAATTTATTTGCCAATAGATAGCAAGTTCCCTCAGGAAAGCTATAAAAGGCTGCTAGCAGCTTATGATGAGCAGGGAGATGTGACTCGTGAGCAAAAAGCCTTTGCAACGGCAATAAAGACTGAAGCAAAGCGCATAAGCGATAAATATATAAAACCACCATACACTACTGACTTTGCTATAATGTTTTTGCCACTTGAAAGCCTATATGCCGAGGTAGTAAAAAACACTTCTCTAGTGGAGGAACTTCAGCAGAAATTTAGAGTTATGCCATCAGGGCCAAGCACTATGATGGCTATGCTAAATAGTTTGCAACTGGGATTTAAGAGCATAGTTATAGAACAAAGAAGCGACGAAATAAAAAGGTCGCTTGTGCTTATTCGAGATGACTTTGCAAACTTCTCTAAGATTCTTGAGCAAACAAGGCAGCGTATACAGCAGGCTGGAGACTCAATAGACAGTGCATTTAGCAAGAGCAAAAACATACATAAGCATCTTAGCAATATAGATATGGATAATGATTGGCATATTGAAGAATAAAAAAAAGCGCCTAGACGCCTTTTTAATTTAATTATTTTGTAATTTTATCGCAACCCATATAAGGTCTTAATACTTCTGGAACTGTTACGCTGCCATCTGCATTTTGATAGTTTTCAAGCACTGCTGCCACTGTTCTACCTACTGCAACACCAGAACCGTTTAGAGTATGCACAAATTCTGGTTTGCTCTTTGCATCTCTTTTAAATCTAATATTGGCTCTTCTCGCTTGGAAATCCTCGCAGTTGCTGCAGCTTGAGATTTCAACATATCTGTTGTAGCTTGGCATCCAAACCTCTATATCATAGGTCTTTGCAGCAGAGAAGCCTATATCACCTGTGCATAGAGCTATTACTCTATAAGGTAGTCCTAGCAGCTGCAAAACATGCTCTGCAGAAGCTGTCATATGCTCTAGCTCGTCATAGCTACTTTCTGGCTTTGAGATCTTTACAAGTTCAACCTTGTTAAACTGATGCTGTCTAATTAGTCCTCTGGTATCTCTACCTGCGCTACCAGCTTCTGCTCTAAAACAAGCAGAATATGCTACGTTTCTAATAGGCAATTTATCGCCATCAAGTATATCGCCTCTATATAGGTTGGTTACTGGCACCTCAGCTGTTGGAATCAGGAAGGTGTTTTCATCTACTTTGTATGCATCATCTTCAAATTTTGGTAACTGCCCTGTACCTGTCATGGTTGCACGTGTAACCATGTATGGAGGGAGTATTTCAGTATATCCATTCTTTGAATGCTCATCCATATAAAAGTTTATTATTGATCTTTCAAGCCTTGCGCCAAGTCCCTTATACACAGTAAATCTTGCGCCAGAGATTTTGGCTGCACTCTCAAAATCTAGGATACCAAGGTCTGTGCCTATATCCCAGTGTGCCTTTGCTTCAAAATCAAAGGTTCGTGGTGTACCATTCCTGCGCTGCTCAATGTTCTCTGTTTCATCTTTTCCTATTGGAGTAGTATCGCTTGGTAGATTTGGAATTCTCATCAAGAAGTCTTCAATCTGTGAGTCTAGCTCAGCTATCTGTGCATCAAGATTAGAAATCTTTTCGCCAACACTGCGCATTTCTTCCATAATTGCGCTTGCGTCCCCACCACTTTTTTTAATTGCGCCTATTTCCTTTGATACTGTGTTTCTGGTGTTTTTAAGGTCCTCAACCTCCGACAGTATCTCTCGCCTTTTTGCATCTGCGTCAAGCAGTGGTTTTAGGTCAATATCCATATTACGATTTTTTAATGCTTCGCTTAGGATATCTGGGTTTTCCCTGATCTTTCTTATGTCTAACATATTTTCTCCTCTCGGGCAATAAAAAAAGCCCCTTTAATTTGGGACGGTATTACCGCGGTGCCACCCATATTGGAGTCAAGCTCCCTCTTAATTATTGTGCTATTATGGACACATGCCACGCAACTCATCGCTGCAGACTCCAGGGTGGAAAACCATTTTTGCCTTTTCACCTTACGGCAATCTCTGTAAATAGGTATTTTCCCTTTCATAGTCTATACTCGCATTTTAGCTCAAAGCATATACCATGTCAAGTGAAATTATTTCCTAGAAAAAAATAAAAGAATATGATACTTTTTATGTATTTAAATAAAAATTTAAAAAGAAAATGTTTTTTCTGATATAAAAATAAACAATTTATCAATAGTTATAATAAGCTTATTCTAAATGAAAATAAATATTAATTTAGCAGTATAAAAAACATAATTCTTTTTTTAATATTTTAACAATTTAATTTATTAGATATTTATATTGGCAGAGCATATCGTATTTAAGAAATAAGAATAAATCATGATCAAAAACGTGAAATATACTTTCTAAAGTTGCAAAAAACATTAAAGATTTATCTAAAACAATATAAATATTGCCATAATTTGCAAATTTAGAATGTTTATGCTAGTATATAAACAAATATAGTGGAGTTTTGATATACACAAGTGCTGTATAACAAACAATAAATTGAATATGAATATGATTATATAGTTCCTTGTGGATGGAGCTCCCCAAGAGATTTTTTAGGAGGAAGGAATATGAAAAAATTTCTAGCATTGATAGTAGCTGTTTTACTTGTAAGCATGCTACCTTCATTTGTCATGGCTGAGGTATCTGGTGATGAACCTCTGAAATTTGAGACCCCATTTATGATTACGAATGCGGGTCAAGGGCCTGGAGGCAAGATGGGTCGTTTGCTTATTAAGCAAGCCAATACACTCGAGCTGGACAAAGACTTCTACTATGTAGACGTTCCATATGCAAAAGATGTTACAGAATTGCCTTATAAGGCTATAGTTATCGTTATAGGCTCAACAGATAAGGGACTTGGAGCAACAGGCATTACTATCGATGAAGAAATCGATAGAGTAAACGAGGTAATGAAAACTGCTAAGGAAAATAATATCCCAGTAATCGCGGTTTTACTTGAGAAAGATAAAAGATCTGATATACCTACAAATGCCAACGAGCGTTGCATAGACGCAGTATGTCCTCTCTCATCAATGATGGTAGTAATTAAGGACGGCAATGCAGACGGCAGGTTTGACAAAATCAAAGAAGAACATAATATTCCATTGGTACTTATAGACAGCGCTATGGATTTTATGAATCTGTCAAAAGATATTTTTGTTAAGCCTTAAAATATGGAATTAAGCTTTTTGAATAAAGCTTAAGGAGGAAAATGTGTATCTAACTACTACTATAATTTTAGTGGCAATGGTAGCGGCATTTGTTATCAGCAGCATTTTTCTTAAATCAGCTGAAATATCTATGCTAATAACTGCAGCTGTGGGTATTTTGTTTGCGTGTGCTCATGGCTGGACAAATTCCTTTTCCAGAGTATTTGTTGAAGGACTTTTTGTAAATCTTGATATTGCACTACTATTTGTCACCGCATCGTTTTTTGTTAATTTTTATTCGGAAAGCGGAGCAATCACCACTCTTACCAGAAAATTGGTAAGTCGCTCCAATAATAAATGGTTATTGCTAACAGTTATGGCAATATTTATGCTTATTCCTGGCGCAATCACAGGTGCCGGTAGCATATCCGTTTTCGTACTTGGTAGCATGGTTGCAATGATTACAAGAGCTATGGGACTGTCCGAAAAAAAGACAGCAGCCTTTGTATTCTTCTTTGCAATACTAAGTGCAGCCGCACCTCCTGTTAACCTATGGGCAATGATGATAGCTTCGGGCGCCGATATGCCATATGTAGGATTTACTATGCCTTTGCTCGCTCCAATTATTGTAGCAAGCATATTGGCTATTATTTATTTCGGATGGGGAAGCAAGCCTAAGGATAAGACAGAAATTCTTTCTAAGTTACCAGACGCTTCACAAGATATTGCTTGGTGGCGAATTGTTGTACCTCCGGTAGTGCTTATAGGTGTATTCCTTGCATCGTATTATTTGCCGTTTGAAATTCCTGTTATAGGGCTGCCGCTTACATTCGTTATAGCTACTATAGTAGCTATATTATGCGATCCAAAAAAGCCATCGCTTAAACAGTGCTGGAATGTTCTGGACAAGACAATGGAGCAGATATTCCCACTTATAGCTACAGTACTTAGTGTTGGTGTGTTGCAGAATTCTATGTCTGCAACAGGTGTAAAAGGTCTAATAGGTATTACATTTATTACATTGCCTATATTATGGATTTACATATCAATATTATTTGTAGCACCTTTGCTCCAAGGCTCCTTAAACTATGGCAGTGCTGTAGTATTTGGAGCTCCACTGATGTTTATATTTAACACTATGGGAGTAAACCTGACTATTGTTGCTTCGGCAATGAGCCTTATATTTCCTATTGGCGATTGTTTGCCCCCATCTAGAATTACGGGCAGACTTAGTTGCGAGGTAGTGGGCTATGAAGGTACGTACAGATCGTTCCTGAGTGCAGTAATAGTACCTTGTGTAATACTGGCTGCAATAGCATTCATTATGATGGTTATGCCCGACAAATTCGCATTTCTTGTTCATTAGGAAAGGAGAATTCAAATGGTTGTGGCTCAAAAAATAATTTATTACTTGTATATGTTAATAACTGCTTTATGCGCCTATTTTCTAATTAAACATCTTTTTGTAAGAAAAGAGCATAAAGACTATATAAATGATATTGTATATGCATTATGTATAATTCCTTTTATTTTAAGGATACTGCAGATTAAATAGAAGGGAGAGACAAATAATGGAAAGAGAAAGCACAAATCGCAAAGATTTTACTATAAAGATTGTTGCTTGTCTTTGTGCCCTATTGTTGGCTGTTACTGCAGGTGTTCGCTTCTATGAACATAGGCATTATCAAGAAACGGTTGTGGTATCCGATTCATACACCGATAAAAAAATGCTTAGCGATTATGTACCTAGCCTAAAGGGAACAATGGTGGATACTCCTGTATTCTTCTTTGATTCAGGGGTGCCAGGTGGAACTATACTCTATTTGGGTGGAACACATCCATATGAGCCTGCAGCAAGTCTTTCTGCATTTATTATGATGGAAAATATCCATGTAACAAAGGGCAGAGTTATAGTTATTCCACAGGCGAATCGTAGCGCTACTACCCTTGGTATGCTAGGTAACGCTTATCCTCAGTTTTACAGTATAAAGACTTCATGGGGAAGCGCAAAGTATAAGATAGGTGACAGATGGGCTAATCCTTTGGATTCTTGGCCTGATCCATTTACATACAGGCATTATCCTTCAGGATTGCAACTCACATATCAGGATTTAAGAAATATTAATCGCTGCTATCCGGGTCGAGAGAATGGCGCTCCTCTTGAGCGTGCCTGCTATGCTATTATGCAGATTATCAGGAACGAAAAGGTTGACATGGCTATTGATAGTCATGAAGCAGCCGTAATGTATCCTGTTGTTGAAACGTACGTTGCTCATGAGAGGGCATTAGACATTGCTATGATGGCTGCTATGAACTTATCTGCAAGTCAGTTCTATATGAAGTGTGAAGCTTCTCCAAAGAATCTTAGAGGTCTATCACACAGAGAATGGGGCGATTTCAGTGATACATTAGCTGTTCTTATGGAAACTCCACAGCCGTTTACAGACTGGATAGTAGGACCTATGACAGAAGAATTGCAGACAATTGGTGCGGATGAGTTCCTAGGCACTGCTATGGAGCATGGCCTTACATATGTAGAATATGATAAAAATGTAGGCTGCCCGATGAAACTTCGCGTAGGCAGACACCTATCTGGAGCGGCAGAAGTTATAAATTGGATGAACATGAGCTTTCCTGAAAAAGAAGTGCTTTTGGAATTGCCAAGTTATAATGATTTGATGGAAAATGATTGCGGATACTACCTGCACAATCCTGAGGAAGCAGACGCAAGCAAAATATTTAAATTTTAGATGGAGGATGTAGACTAATGAAAAAAAGTAGACTTTTTGGTTTCTTTGCACTTGTATTAGTATCGTTTATGATTGTTAACAGTGCATCTGCATGTACAATCTTCGGCGTAGGCAAAGAAGCTACGGCCGACGGATCAACTATCGTTACTCATACATGCGACTCAACAAGCGATGATTCCAGAATGTGGATTATTCCTCGTATGAAGGGCGGAGAAGGAGTAAAGAGAGACATTGTTCTAAACGGCAATAAGTATGGTGATTGGAGCCAGTATCCGGAAGTTAAAAACTATGGTGGCGGCTCTGTAATTGGGGAAATGGATCAGCCAAATGATACATATCAATATCTGCATTCCAACTATTCAATAATTAATGAACACGGCCTAGCTATGGGCGAATCTACATTCTGGATTGATTCATCCACAGAGTATGGCAAAAAGATTCAGTCTCTTATCTATGACAATAATGATGGCTTGATGGACTGCTACCAGGTACAGCACATAGCTCTTGAAAGAGCAAAGACGGCAAAAGAAGCTGTTGAGATTATTGGTGGCTTGGTAGAAAAGTACGGCTGGAATACAGAGGGCGAAACAATCAATATCTGTGACGGCAATGAAGTATGGATTATTGAAGTTTATGGCAGAGATTTGTGGGCAGCTGTAAGAATTCCTGAAAATGCATTCTTTGTTGCAGCAAACCGCGCTAGAATAGACGAGTTTGATTTTGAAGATAAAGATAACTACATGTGTTCTGCAAATATGAAGCAATTTGCTATAGACAACGAGATTTGGAAAGAGAATTCTGGCGAACCTTTCAAACCTGCAGAGTTCTTTGCACCAAATGATCAGACATATTCTTCAAGGAGAGAGTGGCGTGCATTTGACCTAGTAGCTCCTGGCCTGAAGCTGGATTCTACAGCTACAAGATACCCATTGTATGTAATTCCTGAGAAAAAGCTATCTGTAAATGATGTTATGCTTCTGAACAGCGACTACTATGCAGGTACAGAATATGACCTTTCAAAACAGCCGGAAGCTGGTCCTTATGGCAATGTTTTGAACGAGTTCCATAAGGAAAGACCTATTAACCTGTATCGCTGCACATATCAGACAATAGCCAATGTAAAGGGTGATCTACCTGACGAAGCAAAGTGCTTGGTATGGTTCGGATATGGCGCTGCTGATACATCATACATAGTTCCACTTTGGGCATCTATGACAAGATTACCTGCACTTTACTCAACAGGTACCAGATACACCAAATTTGATCGCAATTCTGGATGGTGGATCAATGCTTATGTACAAAGAACTGCAGAAAGCAACTATGAAAAGGCTGTAGTAGATATTCATGAAGCAAGAGACTCAAGACTTGCTCAGCAGTATGTAGTTGTAAATGAGCTGCAGAAAGTTGCAAGCGAACTTATTAAAGAGGGCAAGAACGATGAAGCTGTAGAGTTGCTAACTTCTTATGCTTATGGAAATGCTGTTGAATGGCATGAATACTGGAGAGATCTTGGTGATGAACTTTACGGAAAGTACATGTTCGGAAGAATCAATATGGAGCGTGCTCCTTATCCAGATTGGTGGAAAGAAATTCTCAAAAATGCCCCTGTAAGACCTGATGAGGATACTAACAAATAACTTTTGTACTAATCTAATTTGGAGGCTGTAGCAAATTGTTACAGCCTCCTTTGAAATAAAAAAGTGATATATATTGCATTAACATTTTTTATTATTATTTGCTGTGGTATCATTGAAAAAATTAACTATGATAGGATGCTAAACAGCATTAAAATTCGTATATTGGTAAACGGCACACGAGGCAAAACAAGTGTAACTAGATGGATTGCCGCGTCTTTTAATGCTGCTGGGATAAAAACCGTTGCCAAAACTACCGGCTCTCAGGCGAGATTTATTTTGCCAGACAATAGCGAAGTGGATTATCGCAAAGGCAAAAATCCATCTATGCTTGAGCAACGTAAATTTATTAAATTTGCCTTAGCAAACAAGGCAGAGGCAATAATTGTGGAATGTATGGCTATAACACCTGAAAACCAATCTCTTATGGCAAATACTTTGATAAAGCAAGACTATACCCTTATTACTAACGCCTATGTTGATCATATTGATGAAATTGGAATAAGCAAAGAAGAGACAATAAAAACGCTCTCTAAGGCTATTTATAAGAAAAGTAAAGTGATAACTAACGAGAAAGACTTTGAAAAATATCACAATATCATAATTTGTGATGGCTTTGATATGAATCTGCCTGAATTTATAAATGACAAAGCTGATATAGAAAATGCAAAAATCGTTTCTGCTCTATTAAAAGACATGAACCTATCTCAAAAATATGTAATAGACGGATATCTTCAATTAAAAAACGATATTGGAATGAAAAAAATATTTACATATGGCAAATTCAAAATAATAAATGCTTTTGCGGCAAATGATACAAAGAGTCTTGTACAGATAATAAGCTCCAGAATGAATGATAAACCATATATTTTGATTTATAATCACAGAAATGACAGAGCGTTTAGACTTCCTATGATTATCAATGCTCTTAAAGCTATAGATAAAATGCCTGAATGCGTGGGTGTTATAGGCGATTCTGCAAAGGCTGTCGCTACTTATATTTCAGATCATATTCATGTAGATGCTTTTGCAATAGACAACCCGAAAAACTGGCTGAGAGAGCAAGAACTTAGGCAGTCAAAACAGGTGCTCTGTGTGGGTAATATCAAGGGTAAAGGGATTGAGTTTATCGAATCTATGGGAGAAGAGGTGAGAATATAATGTACGATATAGCAATAATTGTAAGCACGATATGCAGTTTTCTCACCTATGAAGCATTCGGATACTATTCAGGAGGGGTAATCACTGCTGGATATTTTGCAATGTTTATATTTCAGCCTGCAAGAATCGCTTTTTCTCTAGTTCTAGCTGTGTTGATATTCCTTACAGCTAAACTTATAGAAAAATACACTATTTTCTTTGGCAGAAGGCGATTCTATTTTATGATAGTTCTTTCAGCAATAATCTCATGGATAATAAACAAATATTTAATGTCTGTATTTTCTTTCTCTTTTGACATTAGAATTATTGGCCATATTATTCCAGGGCTTATTGCGAATGATATGTATAAACAAGGAATATTTAAAACCATTGCAGTACTTTTGATATTAAGCATAGTTGTATATCTTTGCTCAATAGTGATTTCTTAATAGGAACTTAATATGAAAGATTTAGGCAGATTTCATAAATTAATTGCTCTAATAATTGCTTTAGATTTATTATTAGGCTTTTATCTTAGCGCTAGTAGCTCTTTCAAATATTTATTGCCTTATGCAGATACAATGAGAGCTGCGGCAATGCGTATGCAGAATTGTCTTGATATCATTAAGAACCATTGCAAAGAAAACAATATAGCTTTTGAAGAAGAAGACTTAAATAGTACCGGGCTTATAGGACCGGAATGGACAAACCTTACTACTTCTTTAGGCATAGTTGAAGCCAAACGTACTGCACTGCAGCCTGATTGGGCAGCACTTATTACTAAGTATTATATTGAAGCGGGCCTGGAAAAAGCCGATAAAGTATTTGCAGGTTTCAGCGGATCTTTTCCTGGACTTTGCATAGCATCTATATGTGCTGCAAACGAGCTTGATTTAGATATTAAGATAATTCCTTCAATAGGCTCCTCTATGTATGGCTCTACTAGAGAAGAACTGAATATATTAAAAATACTTGAGATTTTAAAAGAAAACAATGCCATAAATTTTGAAATACTTGCTGTTTCCAGTGGTGGAGATTTTGATAGAGGAGAAGGAAATATATTATTTCCTAATTCAAAAGAAGTGTTAAATAGCATTGCCAAAAACAGTGGCTATCCTTATATATACACCGAAAATCTTTCCGACAGTATTAAAAAAAGGCTTAATATATTTGGGAGCAATTCCAAATGCTTTGTAAATGTTGGTGGAGCAAGTACAAATATGGGAGTTGGATCTTATGGTGTGGCTTTTCCAAATGGACTTGTTGAATCGGTTGATTTTATTCCTTCAGGCGAAGAAAGAGGATTGATTTTTGAATATTTGGTAAGAGGAAAAAAAATAATACATCTTCTCAACATCAAGGATTTGGCTATAAAGAGTGGATTGCCTATCGATCCTGTACCTTTAACAGCCGTAGGAGACACAGATGTATATTATAGTCTAGCTGTTAACAAACTTCCTGCTATAATATCTTTGATTATTGCTTTTATTTTTATAATGGCTGTAATAGTAATAAACTATAAATTTAGAAAGAAAGCTCTTGACGAGCTTGTTTGCAAATAAATATAGAAGGCTATCTACCTTCTATATTTAATATGAGCTACCATCATTATACTCTATTTTTTCCTGATAGGCCTTGTATGTGGTGGTGTGAAGCTTCTCTCTACGAAGTTCGTTGCCATTTTCATACCATATTTTGTATGTATCTACAACATAGCCTATTCTGGGCTTTACTACCTGCTTTTGCTCGCCAACGGAAAGGTTTGGATTTAGCACATATTCAGGATCGTTTGGAGGTACTAATTCCTTTTTGATAGTGCTATCAAGATCAATGCTTATTCCATCGCCAAGGCTCATACCATATATTTCAGCGCTAGTTTTTTTATTGTCATAGTACATTATGATAAATACTGGCGTCTTTTTATTGTTTTTTAGTTTTAGATCAAGGTTGGGCCAGTTTACAGCTGCGTCTTCGCCTATTGTAATGTAGCTTATAGGCCAAGCATGGTTGTTGCGCTTTACTACTTGTAAATCTGCACGTACTGCTGCATTAAATAGTGTAGTGCTTACTTGGCAAATTCCACCACCTACATCTTGTATTAGTTGCCCTTTTGCAATTGTTCCTGCACTCTTATAACCTTCCTCAATGGTGCGCTGCCCTACGGTTTCATTGAAGCTGAAAGTTTCATCTGGGTATAGCACTAGTCCATTTATGCTCTGGCACGCAAGTTTAATATTGTTTATTCTGTCGCTTGAACCAGCTGTTTTTGTAGTGTAGGCTGCTATCATTTTAAAGTTGTTTATCATATCAAGCTTTCTTGCTTTTGCAGGAATTATTTGTACATCAGTTGTAACCTTGGTACCCTTTTCCCACTTATCTATGCTTGCTATAACCGTATCATATAACTTATTTGCATCAATAGAGCAGCCAGGTTCATCATCTGTGAATTTAAACTCTCTTGTATTAAAATCAAATTCAGCTATATCCGAGTCTATGGGATCTCTTTGAATATAGGCTGCAATGCTATTTACTAAGGATCTTACAGCATTCTTGTCATAGGTCCAGTCGGTATAAAGACTTTTGCCCTCAGTTCTATATTTAATAACTTGATTGAAACGCTCTGCAACAGGGCTATATTTTGTGCCACTGATTGCAGCGCTGTACTGCCTGCCATATGCATAGGCTTGCTCTAGCACATTCCCTATGTTGCGAGTTATTGGTACATTATTTGAGTCTATTGTCCAGCTTTTGTCGCCTATCTCTACCTCTACCGAGAATTCCTTTTTCTTGCCACGGTTGGCATCCTGCAGTATGGCTCTAGCTTCATCTATGGTTTTTCCACCCATGTGAATATCATCAATGTATACACCAGGGAATATAGTATCAGTAAGCATATATTCATTCATTTGACGTACTTTTTTTATTTTGCTTTCGTCATATTTTACTATGTTTCCAGATACAAAAGCATAGCTATCCATACCATGCCATACCTTGCCACTAATCTGTGGAAAAAGAAAAATAACGCAAAGAGAAAGTATGGCCAAACATACTATACTTACAAATATATATGCAGCATTAAGGACCTTTTTTTTGCGCTGCTTTTGAGCTTCTTGCCTAGCTATTCGCTTTGCCTCGTGAGCCGAGTAAGCTCCGTAGCTTGAGTTATCTGAAGTTTCGTTAGGAGAGTTAAAATCTCCTCGCCTATTTCTGTTCTGCATAATTCCTCCACAATATTTAATTTTAACAAATCTGTTATAGTTTTGCAATATATACAGTGATATATGTTGACAGTAGGCTGTTGAAAAGCTATAATTTACTTTGATATTTTTAGCTTATGGAGGGCTCTTGGATAATATAAATGTTACAAGGTCTTCATTGCCAAACTTTGAAGACTATGTCTCCGAGATAGCAAGTATATGGTCAAACCATTGGCTTACCAACATGGGAGAAAAGCATGACGAGCTGGAAACTCAGCTTAAGGATTTCTTGTCGTGCAAAAACATAGTTCTTTTTACAAATGGGCATTTGGCTTTGGAGGCAATGCTGAGAGTATATGGCATCAAGGGTGAAGTTATCACAAGCCCCTATACCTTTGCATCTACTACCCATGCTATTACAAGGGTTGGAGCAAAGCCTGTTTTCTGCGATGTAAAGCCCTCTGATCTTACTTTAGATGAAAGTAAAGTGGAAGCGCTTATTACAGAGCATACAGAGGCAATTATGCCTATACATGTATATGGCAATATCTGCAACAATGATGCTCTTCAAAAGATAGCTCAAAAATATAATCTTAAACTATTATATGATGGAGCGCATAGCTTTGCCGAGAGCAAAGATGGGGTAAATACTGCCAACATGGGAGATGCAACAATGTTTAGCTTCCATGCTACAAAAGTTTTTCATACAATAGAAGGTGGTGCTATTTGCTTTAAAAATGACACCATGAGAGAAAAACTATTGCTTGAAAAAAACTTTGGAATACCAAATGCCGAAGAGGTTCTATATCCAGGTGGTAACGCCAAGATGAACGAGTTTCAAGCAGCTATGGGCATTTGCAATTTAGCTATAATTCATGATACTATTGCAAAGCGTAGAGCTTTAGCAGAGCATTATTACCAAGCTCTAGAAAACACTAATGTGCAGATCTTTATACCTCAGGCGAATGTTGTTTCAAACTATGGCTATATGCCAGTGCTGTTTTTTGATGAAGCAATGCGAGATAAAGTATATCGACACCTTGCCGAAAAAGACATATATGCTAGAAAATATTTTTATCCTATTTGTAATGAGTTTTCTTGCTATGAAAATACTAGTGCCCAAACGCCTATCGCTTTGAGCGCCTCACGCAGAGTGCTTTGTTTGCCTCTTTATCCAGATCTTTCAATGCTTGATGCAGATAGAGTAATAAGCACCATAAAGGAGTGCACAAATGATTGATATAAGTGTGTGTTGCACTTGCTACAATCATGAAAAATATATTTCACAAGCCCTTGAGTCCATTCTTGCTCAAAAGGGCGATTTTACTATTGAGATACTTGTACATGATGATGCCTCTTCCGACAGAAGTCAAAGCATAATTAAATCCTATGCAGATAAGTTTCCAGACATAGTTAAGCCTATGTTGCAGAAAGAAAATCAATATAGCAAGGGAATACCAATAAACGAAACCTTTAACTTTGCACGCGCAGAGGGAGAATATATTGCTCTGTGTGAGGGTGATGATTTTTGGATAGATGAGTATAAGCTTGCAAAGCAGCTAAAGTACATGAGAGAGCATAAAAATTGTAGCTTTTGCTTTAGCAATGCTAAGATACATGATATGAATGGGCAAAGACCAGATAGGCTCTTTGTGCCATATTATGAAAATGAGAAGAAATTTATTAAGCCTTCAGGCGAGTATTCTCTTTCAGACATAATAAAATTAAGCTTTATCCCAACTGCAAGCTTTATGTTTAGGCGTAGCGACTACATGCGCCTTAAAGATGAGCTTATAAAGCCATTTCCCTATGGAGATATGAGATACAAGCTCCTTTTTACTTCTCTTGGATATGCTTATTTTTTGAACGAAGCCACTTGTGTTTATAGAGAAAATGTAAATGGGTCAGCTATGCATGTGTGGAAAAATGAAAATAGGCAAAAGTGTTTTGAAAGACTTTATTCAATTTATAGTTTTTTGAATGATTTAAAATATATTAGTGGTCATGAGCATGATGATGCTATTTCAATGGAACAATCAAAAAACATAAACTATGCCATGGAGTATATGTATAGTTTTAAAAATTTAAAGCTTGATGGCGTATGGAATGAATTTTGCAAAAAAACCTTTATTGCTAAACTAAAACTTTATGCAAAAATAATACTTGGCGGTATATTGCAATGACTGAAAACAGCCAAAGAGAGAGCGTTTTAGGCTCGTTTTTTTACAAAGCTGCTGAGAGCTTTGGCAATCAGGGTATAGCATTTGTAGTAAATATTATACTTGCAAGGCTTATAGATCCAAGCGACTATGGTATTCTTACATTACTTGCTATATTTATTGCTATTGCAAGAGTGCTTATGCAATCAGGACTTAGTACTGCACTTGTGCAGAAGCCTGATGTGCAAGATATAGACTATTCAGGATCTTTCTGGTTTAGCTTTGCGCTATCTGGAGTGCTATATCTTTTGCTATTTATATTTGCACCATCTATTGCAAAATTCTACAATCAACCCAATATTACAAGTGTAATGCGCGTTCTAGCGCTTATGCTGTTTCCAGGTGCACTATCTGTTGTACAGAATGCCATAGTTGCAAGGGAACGAAAGTTCTCTCAGCTGATGCGTAGCTCTCTTCTTGCAACGCTTATATCAGGAATAATTGGTATTGCAATGGCCTATGCTGGACAAAAATATTGGGCCCTTGTGGCGCAGCAGCTCAGTATGCAATTTTTGCTAGTATTTTTTCTATGGCGAAAGCTTGATTGGCTACCAAAGTTTGAAATAGATTTCAAAAGGCTAGGAGCCTTGCTTGGCTTTGGATGGAAGCTTCTTGTTTCAGGACTCTTTGATGTAATATACGAAAATCTTCGTGGACTTATAATAGGCAAAAAGTTCAATGAATCCGATCTTGGTTTTTATAATAGAGGCAGACAATTTCCTGAGCTTATCGTTAGCAGTATAAACAATACTATTCAAAGTGTGCTTTTACCATTGCTATCAGAGTATCAGAGCAAGGCTGATGAATTTAGAGCCTATATGAAAAAATCTCTGCAGCTTAGCACTTATGTGGTATTTCCTATGATGATGGGGCTTGCAGTGCTTGCAGAGCCTATTGTAAGAGTTTTGCTTACTGATAAATGGCTTGCCTGTGTTCCTTATTTGCAGCTTGCTTGTCTTGATTTTGCACTTTTTCCTATTCATACTGCGAATTTACAAGCAATAAATGCTATTGGTAGGAGCGATGTGTTTCTAAAGCTTGAAATAATTAAAAAGACCTATGGTATTTTAATACTTGTAGCATCAGTAATATTTTTTGATTCTGTGCTTGCGATAGTTGCAGGTGCCACAATAAGTTCAATAATATCTGCATTTGTGAATGCCTTTCCTGCTGGAAAACTGTTCTCTTATCCAATCAAAAATCAATGCAAGGACATGCTATCAAACATTCTAGCAAGTTTATTTATGGGCGTTATGATATACTTTAGTAAGTTTATATCGTTGCCAATATTTCCAAAGCTTATTTTGCAAATAATTATTGGAATTGTAGCATATTTTGCCTATTCTGCTATATTCAAGCTTGAAAGCTTTAACACAGTAAAGACTATCATTCAGCGCATAAGAAAGAGAAAAAATAATGAAAACGCCACTATATAAGTTGTACAACGAACAAAATAATGTGTATATAAAGCGAGATGACTTGCTTCCGTTTTGCTTTGGAGGAAATAAGTATAGGATAGCTTTACGCTTTTTTGAAGATATGAGAAAAAAGGGCGCCAATCACTTAATAGCCTATGGCCCTCCTAGCTCAAATCTTTGTAGGGTACTAGCCAACATGGCAAAAAGCCAAGATATAAAGTATAGCGTTATATGCCCATCACTTGATAAGCAAGCAAAATTTTACAATTCAATAATGCTAAAAGGACTTGGAGCAGAGCAAATTTTTTGCTCAAAAAGCAATGTTGCTGAAACTGTTGAGAGAACGCTTGAAAATAGCAAAAAAAATGGATATATACCCTACTACATTTATGGCGATAAGTATGGGCAAGGTAATGAAAAAACACCAGTATTTGCCTATTATGATGTATATAAAGAAATTATTGAGCAAGAAAAAGAGCTTGGTGTTCATTTTGATTACATCTATATTGCTTGTGGTACTGGAATGACTTACAGTGGGCTACTATGTGGTAGCCTAGAAAATGACCTTGCTCATAATATAGTTGGGATATCAGTAGCTAGAAGCTATAAAGATGGGATAAACTACATTCAAAAATATATAGAAGCTTTTATGGGTAAGCCAGCAAATATTAGCGCAATCAATCTAGTTGACAAGTATAGGCTCCAATATGGTGAATACAACGAAGATATACTACATACCATCAAGCAAGTATTTCAAAAATATGGAGTTCCTCTTGATCCGATATATACAGGTAAAGCGTTTTGGGCAATGCAAGAGGAATTAAAAAACATGAGTGGCAAAAATGTGCTATTTATACATACTGGAGGCACACCAATATTCTTTGATTTTGTAAAAAACATAATGGAGGAAATATGAACATACTGCTTACGGCCATAGGCTCAGCTAGTGCAGTTTCAGCAGCAAGAGCCATAAGTAAAAATGGAAATACTGTATATGGTACGGATATATATCCAAGTGAATGGATATATGGAGTTGAAGCGTTTGCAAAAGTTTATAGAGCACCACTAGCTAGTAGTGCAGAATATGTAGAGTCTATTCTGCATTTTGCTAAAGATTGCAATGCTGATATGATAATACCACTCACCGATCCTGAATGTGAT
>JAXFOG010000022.1:0-15474 GCA_034180455.1 Eubacteriales bacterium | reverse complement strand
TTACTGGCACAAAGGGAAAAACCACCACTAGCTATATGTGTAAATCTATATTTGAAGCTGCAGGGTACAAGGTTGGCCTTATAGGAACAACAGGAAGTATGATAGGTAACAAGAGATATGATAGTAAACTTACTACTCCTGATCCTATAGATCTTTATTCAATTTTGGAAAGAATGCACAATGAAGACGTAGAGATTGTTGTAATGGAAGCATCAGCTCATGCTATTGACATGCATAGGCTTGATGGAATTGAATTTGATGTTGCTTGTTACACCAATCTTTCTCAGGACCATTTGGACTATTTTAAAGATATGGATACATATTTTGAAGCAAAAAAGAGACTTTTTACATCAGGACAAGTAAAAAATGCCGTTCTTAATGCTGATGAGGATACTTGCAATAGAATAGTACAAGACATTACAATTCCACATGTATTTTTTGGAATAGGTGCTAATGCTGATATATATGCTAGAAATATAGAAGTGAAAGAAAGTGGCGCAAGTTTCAATATTCATCTAGGAAATGTTGATAATATGGATATCAATATGAAGATGACTGGTAATTTTAATGTTTACAATGCTCTCTGTGCATCTTGTGCAGCTATGGTTATGGGAGTTGATTATAAATATATTAAGCAAGGCTTAGAAAATGTAGAGAGTGTTCCTGGTAGAATTGAACTACTTGAAACAGGTACTCCCTATAAGGTAATACTAGACTACTCACATTCTCCCGATTCACTTGAAAACATATTAAAGACTGTAAGAGAATTTACTAAAAAGCGTGTAATCATTGTATTTGGCTGTGGGGGAGATAGAGATCACACTAAAAGACCTGTTATGGGAGCTATAGCTGGCAAACTTGCAGATATCTCAATTATTACTTCCGACAATCCAAGAAATGAAAATCCTACGCAAATCATAGATTCTATTGTTCTTGGAATTTCCAAACAAAACAGTAATTATAAGGTTATTGAAGATAGACGAGAAGCTATTAAATATGCTCTTAGAATTGCTGAGGAAGGCGATGTAATAATCCTCGCTGGTAAAGGTCATGAAACATATCAAGAAAGAATGGGAGTAAAGTATCCTTTCGATGAGAAAATAATTGTAAAAGAACTTTTAAAAGAACTTTCACAAGGGGACAAAAATGATTAGAATGGGTTTTGCTCTGGTGCTTTCATTGCTATCAGTGCTTGCAACAGGAAAATATCTTATTAAGTTTTTAAAACTACAAGGTATTGGACAAACTACTTATGAATTGGGGCCAGACCATAAGCAAAAGGATGGTACTCCTATTATGGGTGGGTTCCTATTTATATATTCCTCTGCTATTTTTAGCCTTATTCTTCATAAAGGCGCAATCAGTACAGAAGATGACTTCTTGATAGTAATACTAGTGTTCTGTGTTGCTTGCATGCTTATAGGATTTATTGATGACTTTATTAAGGCTGTAAAAAAACGTAATTTAGGTCTTAAGGCATCACAAAAGCTTATATTTCAAACAATATTTGCAGTAGCATTCTCTTGCTATTGCTATTTTAATAAAAACATAGGTTCTGTTATATACATACCATTTACTACTTCAGCTTGGGATCTTGGAGTATTTTATATTCCACTAATGATTATAACTATAATTTTTATTGTTAATTCTGCAAATATTCAAGATGGTATGGATGGACTGCTGTCTTCAGTGTCAATTGTAGGATTTTTATGCTGGGGCTTTATCGCATTATCTTATTTACAAATGCACACATTTAATATTGGCCCTTGGGCATCTACGGCATATCAGAATATTGCAATTTTTTCCTTTGCAATTGCTGGGGGATGTATGGGATTTTTGAAGTTCAACTATTATCCAGCAAAAACATTTATGGGTGATACGGGATCAATGTATTTAGGAGCGGCAACAGTTGCAATTGCGTTGACTCTTAGACAACCGTTACTACTACTATTAATATATATTACACCGATAGCCTCATCTTTATCTGTAATAATTCAACGTATTTATTTCAGAGCAACAAATGGAAAAAGACTCTTTAAAATGTCTCCTATACATCATCACTTTGAAAAGTCGGGAATGAGCGAAACTCAAGTAATCATGATGTACACCATAATTACAACTGTATTTTCAGTGTTGGCTGTCCTTTCAGTATACGGAATTACTACTACCATATACTAGACGAGGTGGATTTATGTACAAGGATAAAAAAGTAATGATACTCGGACTTGCTAGAAGTGGTATAGCTTCTGCAAAGCTTTTGCTTCGTGATAACGCAAAGCTAATTCTTTGCGATAGCAAGGATAATGATACAATAAGACAAAATTTACAAGGCTTGGACCTAAAAGATACAACGGTCCTTTTAGGGGTGGATCCAGTAAATTATTTGAAGGATATAGATACACTTGTAATTAGTCCTGGAGTACCAATTGATTCCGATGTTGTAATGCTCGCAAAGAAAAATAAAATAGAAGTAATAGGCGAGCTGGAATTGGCATATAGATATAATGAGTGCCCTATTTTAGCTATCACTGGTACAAATGGTAAAACAACAAGCGTAACCCTTCTAGGCAAAATGATGGAAAATCATGGGCTTATTGCTCACGTTGCTGGCAACATAGGTTATCCTTTTTCTGAAGCAGTATATACCGAAAAACCAAGCGATTATATAGTATGCGAGGTTTCAAGTTTTCAGCTAGAGAGTGCTGTAAATTTTAAGCCAAAAGTTGCAGCTATATTGAATATCACAGAAGATCATTTAAATCGCCATAAGACGATGCAGGAGTATATAAGACTCAAGTTTAGCATATTCAAAAATCAAGGCAAAAATGATTTTGCAATATTAAACTATGATGACAAAATCACTCGCGAAAACATTCCTAACCTTAATTCAAAGCTTTATTTCTTCTCTAGAAAACAGCAACTTAAAGAAGGAGCCTATGTACGCGATGATGGATTATATGTATGCATAAATGGCATGGAAAACTATATTTGTAATATAAATAAGATTAAAATCCCAGGGCCACATAATTTAGAAAATGCTATGGCTATGGCGCTGGCAGCAAGCCTTATTGGACTAAAGCCACAGGTTATTGGTCATACTTTACATAGTTTTTCTGGAGTGGAGCATAGGATCGAAACTTTTGCAACTATAAATGATATTGTGTTTATAAATGACAGCAAAGGCACAAATCCAGATAGTACTTCTAAAGCAGTAAGCTCAATGAAAAAGCCCACAACCATTATAATGGGAGGCTTTGATAAAAAAGCAGACTTTACAAAACTCTGTGAAGAAATTATTGAATCAAAATATATAAAAAATATAGTATTATTAGGGCAAACAAGCAAACAAATTGATGACACATTTATTAAATTAGGATATAATAATTGTATTGTAGCATCAAATATGCAAGATGCAGTAGAAAAGGCATTTAGCGTTTCTGCACCTGGATACAATATATTATTATCTCCAGCATGCGCTAGCTTTGATATGTATAAAGGCTATGAAGAACGCGGCAGAGACTTTAAAAATATTGTAAACAATCTTATAAAATAGAAAGGCGGATGGTGATGGCTAGTTTGTATAATAGACATAGACAGAGTAACTCATCATCTGCGCTTAAAAAACCTTACGATATATATGGGGGTCAATTTCCTGAAAGCAGTAGTATAGATGAAAACTATGATAGTTTGCTGTGTGATGATATTACTGCAACGCCTAAAAAAAATAAAAATAATTTTGAATTTGTAGATGAATACTCGCAGAGGGAATTTGAAGATAATTCAAGACTTTTGACGCCGGATGAATTTTTTTCCAAGCGTAGATCTACAAATCATTTTCAACAAAATAATGCTTTTGCAAATCAAAATCGCCCTCTTACTCCAGAAGAATTTAGACAAACAATAGATTATAGAGGTAAAAATAAAGAGGAAAAAAAAAATAACGAATATCAAAAGAAATATAAAAAGAAAAATGAAATTGCCAAGCCTCGTAAAAGAAAAGTGAAGGCTGGTATTTCTCTTTTTATACTTTGTATTTTTACTTTGGCAGGATATTATATTTTTAACGATGTTATTTTTACTGCAAAGTATATCAATATAGATGGTATTTCAAAATATACCAACAAAGAAATTCTTACTTTGGCTGGGATAAAGCAGAATCAAAGCTTAAGTACCATAGATACTAAAGAATTAGAAAAAAAGATAAATAAAAAAGGCGATTTACAACTAGTAAAATTTAACTTTGTCTATCCAAATGGCATATATATGAAAATATTGGAAAAAATACCTGTTGCTGTGGTATCGTCAAATGGTTATTACTATTTCTTGGATAAAGATGCAAATGTAATAGAAAGAACAGATAATCTTGAAAATTCCGATAATCTTATTCGCGTTACTAACTGTAATATGATACAAAATATTGGAGAGAACAAATCTGAAATACGCCTGCAATGGCAAAAAGATGCGTATATTAAGATATTTAATGCACTGCATGATTTAAAAATATCAGATAAGTTTTCTTCTTTAAGCTTATCAAAGGAAAATGAGATGTATCTGTACACATCAGATGGGTTTGTAATAAACTTAGGAGATAGTGAAGATATAGTAAGTAAGCTGGCAGTAAGTAATTCTATGAGAGAATATGTACTGCAACAAGGTAGAACTGAAGGCAGAATAGATGTTAGTATGCCTAAAAAACCAGTATTTGCAAATGAAGATAACAAGGTTCTTTATGATCCTAAATATCAGTTAGATATGTCGCCGCTGGAGTATGAACGAATTCAGCAACAGCAAAATTCTAATCCTTAGGGAAAATAGCCAATTAAATCAAGCAATTTATTAAATACTATTGCATTTTTGCTACAAAAAGGTTAAAATAAATGATGATAATCGTCTAATAATCAAATTTGGAGGTGTTCTTTTTAATGAAATCAACTATTACTGCCTTGGATTTCGGTACAAGCAAAGTTGTAACATTAATTGCCACTCCTCGTGACATGGGTATAAATAACTGTGATGTGTTGGGCGTTGGAAGCGTGCAATACGAAGGATTTTCCAATGGCGAATGGAATAATCCTACTGAAGTACCAGCAGTTGTGAAAAAAAGTATAGATATAGCTCAGGCACAGGCAGGCAACAAACATAAGTCTTCGGATATCTACGTAGGTGTACCTGGTGAGTTTACTTATGTTAGAGTTTTTAATGTTAAAGTAGATATTCAGGGTACAGATCCAAGAGTTACAAAGGAACACGTAGAAGAAATTTTCAGATTAGCAGACGAGTATTACGATCAGAAATATTCTGATGAAAATGGTACACAATATGCAAATAACTCTGGAATAATAATTCATAGAAGCCCAGCATGGTTTATGGTAGATGGTGGCAAGAAGACATTTGAGCCAATAGGCTTAAAGGGCAGAGAACTTAGTGCCATGGTATGCTTTATTGTTGCTGATGAATGCTTCCCAGCATATATTGAGAAGATGTTTAGTTTTCTAAATTATAGAGTAAAAGGCTATTTTTCAAGCCTTATGGGGCAGGTAAAACTATATATTCCAGAACCTGAAAGAGATAAGGTAGCAGGTATGATAGATATGGGATATCTTAATACCGATTTTGTTATTGCCGAGGGCGATGCAATTATTTATCAAGAAACAATTCCAATAGGTAGTGGACATATAAAAGCTGCTCTATCAGAACAACTGGCTTTGCCGATGGATGATAATATAGAAAATCTAAAGCGTCAATATCAGTTTGACATACGTGATGAAAATAAGGTTTACGAGATAAACTCTCAAGATAGTTCACAGATATTACGCTACGAACAGTCTAGACTAGACGATATTATCCATCCTGTTGTAGATGAGCTCTGCAATAGGGTTAATGAAGCCATTGAAACCAGTGGGTGCAGGTTTAGCGTTGATAGCAAGCTTTATCTTACAGGTGGAGGTATATCTCTAAATCGTAATGCAAGAGATTATGTTGCTAGCAAACTAAATCGCAATGTAAGTGAGCCAGCAAAGGTTACTATCAATATGACAGAGCCTTATTTCTCCAGCGCAATGGGATTGCTTGATGTTATAATGACTTCACTAAAGGTTGAAGGCGAAGAATACAAGGGTATTATAGGATTCTTTAAGAAACTTTTCAGTATATAATTTAGGGAGGAACCTAATGGATTATCAAATGGAAAATAGAAGTGGCTACGCCGTTATTAAAGTTGTAGGTTGTGGCGGTGGTGGCAATAATGCAGTAAATAGAATGATAGACGCAGGTTTGAAAGGCGTTGAGTTTATTGCTCTTAATACAGATAGTCAAGCTCTTGCTATGTCAAAAGCTACTACATGCATACAGATTGGTGAAAAGAAAACAAAGGGGTTAGGCTCAGGTGCTCAACCTGAAATCGGTAAACAAGCTGCAGAAGAAAGCCGTGAGGAAATCGCTCAGGTACTTCGTGGTGCTGATATGGTATTTATCACAGCCGGAATGGGCGGTGGCACAGGTACTGGAGCAGCACCTGTTGTAGCAGAAATCGCTAAAGAGCTTAATTGTCTTACCGTAGCTGTTGTAACAAAGCCGTTTAATTTTGAGGGTAAAGTTCGTATGCGCAATGCAGAAGCCGGCATACTTGATCTTAAACAATGCGTAGATACCCTTGTTGTTATTCCAAACGAAAGTTTGCTCAAAATAGCCGAAACAGGCATTACAATGACAGAAGCTTTCCGTGTAGCAGATGATGTTCTAAGGCAAGGTATCCAGGGTATAAGCGATCTTATTGCTTTGCCTGCATTGATCAACCTAGACTTCGCTGATGTACGTACAATTATGGAAGCAGGTGGAATGGCTCACATGGGTATCGGTGTTGGCTCTGGAGAAAATAAAATTATGCAGGCTGCCAAGGAAGCTATCAAGAGTCCTCTGCTTGAAACTGAAATCAAAGGCGCAAAGAGTGTGCTTATCAATATTACTGGTGGCGAGGATATGCCAATGTCTGCCATCAACGAAGCTGCTATGCTTATTACTCAGGAAGTTGATCCAGAGGCAAACATCATATTTGGTGCTGGTCTTGATGAGACCCTTAGCGATGAAGTTCATATCACTGTAATTGCTACTGGATTTGAAAAAGGTTCTTTCCAACAACAGAAGCGTAATAGATATGGCGCATATAGCTCTCAGCGCAGCAGAACTGCTTATACTCCTTATAAGCCAAGATTTACCGAAAATAAGGAAGAAGAAACTGATGACGATGATAATTTCATAGATGAGATATCAGGTCTATATACTCAGCTTCCTGGTGCAGATATGAATGCGCAGCCACAGCAGCAAGCTCCACAGGCTGGATTCTCTGGCCAGTATACAGGCTTCAACAATCCTCCTATGCAAAATCAGCAGGAACAAAAAGAACAGGATGGCAACAATATACCGAGCTATCTAAGAAATTATCCAAGAAAAAGATAAATAAAACAGCACCCCATAGGGTGCTTTTTTAGGTGATAATATATGTTTTTGAAAATAAAAAACGGGAATGTAGAATTAAAGCACAATCCAAAATATATTCATTTTGAAGATGATAATTTTATTTATGATACAGAAAACTTTACTGTGATTTCAGAAGGCTATTATTTAGGTGAGACACCTAATTATGATAGCATATTAAATTTAAAATATGATGAGTTTATAAATAAATACAAGGGTAGTTTTGTTGCCATCAAATACAATAAGTCTAGTAAAAACATAAGCATTTATAATGATCTTTTAAGCAAAAAATATATTTATTATTTTAGTGCAGATAATTTAACCTTATGTTCTACCTCATATTTTGATATTTTATCTGAATTAAAAGCTGAAGGTATTAAATTATCAATTGATGATGATGGCGTAAAAGATATGCTTGTTAAGGGTTCGTTCACAGATAATAGAACATATGCTAAAGAAATAAAATTTTTAAGAGCATTTGAATATATCTGTATCAATGATGTGTTTAATGTTAATAAAATAGATTACCCTAAACCAATAGCTACAATAAGCATGAATGAAGCAAGAGACGCAGCATATAAATTATTTCAAGATGGGGTTAAACTTACTATAAAGAAAAACGAAAAATTTAAGAGAGACCATATTGCAAGCCTTAGTGGTGGAATGGATACAAGAGCAGTATTCTTGCAGCTTATACAGAATAACGTCAAAAATATCGTGACATACACATATGCTCAAAGCAATTCTATGGATGAGATTATTTCAAAGCAAATAGCAAAAGATTATGAAGTCAAAAATATATTTTATCCATTAGATAATGCTGAGTTTATACTAGATAGAGATCAACTTATTTCTCAAAATGAAGGGCAAATGTATTATTGTGGCAGTACAGGCATGTATAATTGCTTGCAAATGGTAGACACGTCAAACTCTGGACTTATATACATGGGCATAGGTGGAGGAGAGATACTTGGAGATATCCTCAAAGTGGAGTACGAAGAACCATATAGTGATTTTCCCAAGAAAAGTTATATGGTCAACTTGGATGATATTAGGCAATGTCAAAATTCTGTATTAACTGCAGCAAAATATTCAGATTATTTTTCTCCATTTTTATATGAAGATTTTTTCACATATGTTATGAGATTGCCATTTGAGATAAAGCAACGTAGAGCACTCTATGTTGAAATATTCAACGAATTTATGTATAATTCTTACGATACCACTATGTTTAAAGGCAAAATTGGCAATAAAAGGAGCTTTATTAGTAGAGTCTATAACTATGCCAAATTGAAAATACTAAAGAAAGATAAATATAGCATGAATCCTATGGATTACTGGTATATTACAAATAATACTATCAAAAACTATATTGTCAGTACTTTTAACAATGATATAGAGAGTCTTGAAAGTTTAAATTATAACACGCAATTGCTAGAAAATAATTTTTCGGGAGACACACTTGCAAAGCTCAGAACACTTACTGCAAGCTACATGATTTTAAAGACCTTGGGGGAATAAATGGCTTACTTTGTACATGAGAGCAGTGTCATAGATGACAATGTGAAAATAGGCGACAACACTAAAATATGGCATTTTAGCCATGTATCAAGTGGTGCTGAAATAGGATCAAATAGTAGCCTTGGTCAGAATACATACATTGGTGTAAATGTACATATAGGCAACAATGTAAAGATTCAAAACAATGTTAGCGTATACTCAGGTGTGAATATTCATGATAAAGTTTTCTGTGGCCCCTCTGTTGTATTTACAAATGACCTTAATCCTAGAGCTCCATATTCTAAGGGTGGTAAATATATAAGCACAACTGTAAAAGAGGGAGCCTCATTGGGAGCAAACGCTACAATAGTATGTGGAAACACTATTGGGAAATGGGCATTTGTTGCCGCTGGAAGTGTTGTTACGTCTGATGTAAAGGATTATTCCATAGTTATAGGAGTTCCTGCTAGACATTATGCATGGATATGTGAATGTGGAGAAAAGTTAGAGAAAGACCTATGTTGCAAATGTGGCAGAAAGTATAAAAAAACCGATACAGGTCTAGAGGAAATTAAATGAATTTTAGAGATTTAAAAGAGCAGTATAGAGTATTAAAAACAGATATTGATAAAGCTATCAGTAATTGCTTAAACGAAGGACAGTTTATACTTGGTAGCGACGTAATGGCGTTAGAACAAGAGCTTGCAGATTATGTGGGTGTAAAGCATTGCATAAGTTGTGCAAATGGAACTGATGCACTTGTTTTAAGCATTATGAACTTCTCAATCGGAGCAGGAGATGCAGTGTTTGCTCCTGATTTTACATATTTTGCAACTATAAACTGCGCAATGTTGCGTGGTGCAACACCAGTGCTTGTTGATATTGAAAAAGATACATTTAATATTTCCCCTGAAGCACTTGAAACTGCTATTATAAACACAAAAAAAGAGGGCAAACTAAACCCTAAAGCAATTATTACAGTGGATCTTTTTGGACTTTGCGCAGATTATCCCAAGATACAAGCTATTGCTAAAAAATATAATCTTTTAATCATTGAAGATGGAGCTCAAGGATTTGGCTCTAGCATAAATGGCAAAAAGGCTTGTTCGTTTGCAGATATTGGAACTATATCTTTTTTTCCAGCAAAGCCTCTTGGTTGCTATGGTGATGGTGGAGCAATATTTACAAACAATGATGAGTGGGCAGATAATCTTCGATCTATAAGAATGCAGGGCAGATCAAAAGAAGATAAATATGACAATAGAAGCATAGGAATTAATAGTAGGCTTGATAGTTTACAGGCAGCAGTATTGCGCGTAAAGCTCAAGGCATTTAAAGATTATGAGCTTAAAGCTGTAAATGATGTTGCAAAGATTTATACAGATCATCTTTCTTCAATTGTTGCTACACCAACTATTCCAGATGGATTTTATAGCTCGTGGGCTCAATATACTATTAGATTAAAAGATAGATCACAAAGAGATGGCCTAAAAGAATACTTGCATAGCAAAGGAATTCCTACAATGATTTATTATCCTAGGGGAATGCATAGCCAAACTGCTGTTGTAAATTCTAATTGTAACTCAGGATTTTTCCCAAATACTGATGAAGTAGTTCAGACATGCTTGTCTTTGCCAATGCATCCATATTTAAATCCAGAAGATCAAAATTTAGTTATAGATTCAATAAAAGAATTCATAGGATAGGAGAAAATATGTCAATATTCACTGATAAAGTGCTTATGATTACTGGAGGCACAGGTACCTTCGGAAATGCTGTACTTAATAAATTTCTTGATACCGATATTGCAGAAATAAGAATTTTTTCAAGAGATGAAAAAAAACAAGACGATATGCGTCACTTTTATCAGGCACAGTATCCAAATGAAGTAGAAAAGCTAAAATTTTTTATAGGCGATGTAAGGGATGCAGTTTCTATTGATAATGCAATGCATGATGTAGATTTTATATTTCATGCTGCTGCTTTGAAACAAGTACCATCTTGCGAATTTTTCCCAATAGAGGCAGTAAAAACCAATGTGCTTGGTACAGAAAACATGCTTAATTCTGCTATAAAATATGGCGTTAAAAACATTGTATGCCTAAGTACTGATAAAGCAGCATATCCAGTGAATGCAATGGGAACAAGCAAATCAATGATGGAAAAGGTTATTATAGCAAAGAGCAGAACTGTTCCTCAAAGCCAAACAAAAATATCATGTACTCGTTATGGTAATGTAATGTGCTCAAGAGGAAGCGTAATACCTTTATGGATTGAGCAGATCAAGGCAGGCAAAGACATTACTGTTACTCAAAAGTCTATGACTAGATTCATTATGAGCATTGATGAAGCAATAGACTTGGTACTGTTCGCATTTGAAAATGCAAATACTGGCGATATTCTTGTAAAAAAATCTCCAGCATGCACCATAGAAGACCTAGCTCTTGCGGTGCTTGAAATCTTCAACTCTAAAAATGAGATAAAGATTATAGGCATAAGACATGGTGAAAAAATGTATGAAACCCTTCTTACCAATGAGGAGAGCGCAAAAGCAATAGATATGGGTGATTTTTACAGAGTACCTTGTGACAATAGAGACCTTAACTATGATAAATATTTTATAGATGGTGATTCATATCGTGCTTCAGTTGAGGAATTTAATAGTAAGAACACTAGAATTCTTAATAAAGAAGAGATAAAAGAAATCTTATTGAGCCTTGAGTTTGTTCAAGATGAACTTAGAACTTGGGAGAATAGATAGTGAATATACTAATCACCGGTTCAAATGGTTTTATTGGTAAAAATCTTGTTAGCGAGTTAAATAACATTGTTTCTGGCAAAAGAATTCATAAACTCTCAGACAAAGAATTAAAACTTTTTTGCTTTGATAAAAATAGCACAGATGAAGAGCTATTCGAATATTGCAAGGACTGTGATGTTATAGTACATTTAGCCGGAGTAAATAGACCAAAAGATAACAGTGAATTTACAATTGGAAATTACGATTTTACAAAACATATTGTAGACTTGCTATATAAGTTTGGAAATTATCCAAATATTATAGCAACTAGTTCTACTCAGGCAGAACTTGATAATCCATATGGAAACAGCAAAAAGCAAATGGAAGAATTGCTTTTTGACTACGAGAAACACACAAAGGCTAAAGCTTATGTTTATCGCTTGCCAAATGTATTTGGAAAATGGTCAAGACCAAATTATAATAGTGCAATAGCAACATTCTGCTACAATATTTCACGCGATATACCAATTATAGTCAACAACAGAGATACAGAGCTTAATCTTGTTTATATTGATGATCTTGTTGAGGAATTGATACAAGCAATACTTGGAATTGCAAATAAAAATGGCATCTATTGCTATGTGAAAAATACTACAAAAGCTTACCTTGGTGAAATTGTAGATATAATTTCTAGCTTTAAAGCAATGAGAAGCAATTTAAATGTTCCTGATATGAGCAATATACTTATTAAACAGCTCTATTCTACATATCTTTCATTCTTGGATGAAGATAATTTTTCTTATCCTCTTACAATGCATTCTGATAATAGAGGTAGCTTTACAGAAATTATTAGAACAGCTCAAAATGGTCAATTTAGTGTAAATATAATAAAACCAGGAGTAGTAAAGGGAAATCATTGGCATCATACCAAGAATGAAAAATTCTTGGTTGTGAGTGGTAATGGTGTAATACGATTTAGAAAAATTGGTGAAAATCAAATTAAAGAATACTTTGTTTCTGGAGAAAATCTTGAAGTAGTTGATATTCCTGTTGGATATACACATAATATTGAGAATCTAGGACAAAGCGATATGGTAACATTTATGTGGGCGAATGAATGCTTTGACAAGAATAAGCCTGATACATATTTTGAAGAGGTATAATATGAAACTTAGGGTTATGACCATAGTTGGAACAAGACCTGAAATAATACGACTATCAGAAGTTATAAAAAAACTAGATTTATATTTTGATCATATACTTGTTCATACTGGGCAAAACTATGACTATGAGCTAAATCAAGTGTTCTTTAAGGAACTTGGACTTCGTAAGCCGGATTATTATTTGGGTGTTGTTGGAGATAACTTAGGTGAAACACTTGGGAACATAATTTCAAAAAGCTATAAAATTCTTACAGAAATATCTCCCGATGCTTTGCTTATATTAGGAGATACCAATTCTTGTCTGTCTGCAATATCTGCAAAGAGATTACATATTCCAATATTTCACATGGAAGCAGGCAATAGATGCTTTGATGAATGTCTTCCTGAAGAAAGCAACAGACGTATAGTAGATCATATCTCAGATGTAAATATTTGTTATAGTGAACATGCTAGAAGATATCTAATTGCAGAAGGCAGACCAAAAGAGCGCACTTATGTATGTGGTTCTCCTATGGCAGAGGTATTGAGAGCAAATTTAGATAATATTTTATCATCGGATATTTTAGATAGACTTAATATTAAACCTAAAAAATATATTCTACTATCTGCACATAGAGAAGAAAACATTGATAGTGAAGAAAATTTTTTCTCACTGATGAATGCTATAAATTCTTTAGCTCAAAAGTATGATATGCCTATCATTTACTCATGCCATCCGAGAAGTGCAAAATATATAGACAGACGCAATTTTAAATTTGATAATCGTGTTAGACAGCTAAAGCCAATGGGATTTTATGATTATAATAATCTCCAGATGAATGCTTTTGCAGTTGTATCAGATTCAGGAACTCTTCCTGAAGAAAGTAGCTTCTTCCAGTCAATAGGTAGACCTTTTCCTGCAATATGTATTAGAACTTCAACAGAGCGCCCCGAAGCTTTGGACAAGGGAAACTTTATTATCGCAGGGATTACTGGAAATGAGGTATTGCAAGCGACTGAACTTGCAGTGGATATGAATACCAATAATGATATTGGAAGCTTAGTTCCAGATTATGCTGAAGAAAATGTAAGCAACAAGATAGTAAAAATCATTCAAAGCTATACAAATATAGTGAATAGATTTGTTTGGAGAAAAAAATAAATAAAGAAGCTGTCCTATATAGGACAGCTTCTTTATTCAGTTAAATATGCCAGTAGCAGTTTATAAGTGTTTTCTAATGCCTTTATATGTGTTCGTTCAAAGCCATGAGATGCAAATGTACCAGGACCAATTAGGCCAAACTGTATGTCATGTCCTGAAGCAATAGCTGGAGAAGTATCGCTGCCATAATGAGGATAGTTTACATCGATGGTATAGTCTATGTTATCTTTATCAGCAAGCTTCTTTAGCTTCTGTATCATAGTTCTAGAGTATGGACTACGTGAATCTTGAGAAATTATAGATACTTTTGTTTCCTCTGCAGTTGAATCTTTTGCGACGCACCCAATATCCACAGCCAGCATTTCCTCTATATCATAAGGTATCCCACTAGCTCCACCTGTGCCGTTTTCTTCATATACTGAAAAGTGAATTGTAATTTTCTTATTTATTTTTAGTTTCTTTTCGTTTATTTCTTTCAAAGCTGTAAGCACACACGCTACTCCAGCTTTATCGTCTATAAAACGACTCTTTATGAAGCCATTATCTAGAAATCTTGTTCTTGGATCAAGCAGTACAAAATCACCTGGATTAATTCCTAACTTTTCTACATCTTCTTTGCAATATACAAGCTCATCCAGAATTAGCTCCATATTCTTATATAGATCTAATACTACACTGTATTCATCTCGCTCTGATATGTGTACAGATGGATATTCGTGTCTTACTGTGGCAGAATATTTTTTACCATCAAGGGTAACAACTTCGCCTTCGCTTTCATTTAGAGTTTTTGCATATATGCCACCTATGGGGCATAGAGTCATTCTGCCATCATCTTTGATTTTCCTTACGCTTAAACCAATTTCATCAAGATGGCAACTTACAGCTACATGCCTTCCTTCACCAAAAGTTACCAGCAAGCCACCTCTGTTTATTTTTCTGCTCTCATAACCGATTTCTTCGAGTTCTTGTTCCATAAATGGAATGATTTCTTCATAGTAACCTAGGGGACTATGAATAGACAGTAGCTTTTTAAGAGTTTCTTTTAAGTAATTAACATCCATCGTTTTTTTCTCCATACAATATTTTATTTAGATATTGTCCCGTATAGCTTGATTTATTATTAGCTATCTCTTCAGGCGTGCCAGTGGCAACAATTGTTCCTCCTAGGTCTCCACCCTCTGGTCCCATATCTATTAGGTAGTCTGCTGATTTAATTACATCTAGATTGTGCTCAATCACTATCATGCTATTATTTGCTTTTACAAGATTCTGTAATACACTTATAAGCCTTTTTACATCAGCTGAATGTAAACCTGTTGTAGGCTCATCAAGCAAGTAAATGGTTTTACCAGTAGGCTTTTTGCTTAACTCAGTCGCTAGCTTTACTCTTTGAGCCTCACCACCACTTAGAGTGGGGGAGCTTTGTCCAAGCTTAAGATATCCCAACCCAACATCAA
>JAXFOG010000032.1:0-153719 GCA_034180455.1 Eubacteriales bacterium | reverse complement strand
TTTTGAAGCATATCTATAAGCCATATAAGCGATTCTTTGCTTGATAAATAATCTGCCTTTTTATAAAAATAGTTTGCAAATGCACTCATTGAACTTATAGCGTCTACCAATATGTTTCTAAAAGCACTTGTTATATATGGTTCTGCCTCTTTATTATCAAATTCCTTGTTTTGAGTATAAGTTATAGCAATTAGTGGATCATATATACCACACACATTGAATTTTTTTAGAATATCAATCCCTTTCTTGTTATTGCCAAGTGTAATATAGCAAAGGGCGATTTCTTTCTTTATTGATACTTCACTTATTTCAGGATCATTATTTTGTGACAGAAGAACAATAGCTCTTTCTAGTAGCTCTATAGCTCTATAAAGGTATTTCTTTTTGTCTGGATGTTCCAGTCCTGCAAATTCATAAGTTTGTGCTGCTACATATAGAATATGAAAGTCGTTTTGATAACGTAGCAACGCTTTCTCGGCTTCTGCAATTGCTGATTCATATTTTTTCTCTTTCTGAAGTAGTTTTATTCTATTCTCTAGAGCTGATTTTTCACCATTTCGCACTTCAAATCCAACTAATGCGTCAAGTGATACGCCAAATATATCGGCCATCTCGGCTATAAGACTTAATTCAGGAGTGGCTACTCCACGCTCCCATTTTGAAACAGATGCAAATGTTACTCCCAACGCTTCGGCAAGCTGCTCCTGTGTTAAGCAATGCTCTTTACGCAATCTGCTTATATTATCTGGCAAAGACAAACGCATATATGTACCTCCGATGTGCTTTTATATATATTATACATATAAAATTATAATAAAAAAGGTATAGCTGGTACAATTAGTTTATATATAATTGAACTAACGGTTTAGTTTGAAGATATAAGTTTACTATAAAACCAAAATTTTATAAAAATATACCTCTTGATGTTAAATATCAAGAGGTATATTATAAGCTATTATTTTTTATTCTTTTGAGTAACAAACGTTCTTATAGCATCAAAACTTTTACGGCTAAGTACATGCTCAATACGACATGCTTCCTCTGCTGCAGTTTTTTCATCTATTCCCAAACTCTCTAGCCAATGAGAAAAGAACAAATGCCTTTCATACATACGTTCAGCCAAAACCCTGCCTTTATCTGTAAGTTTTATCTGCTTTTCGTTATCTTCATCCATATACAGATACCCAGCTTCGCTAAGATTACGAATAGCATAAGATACGCTAGGCTTTGAAACATTAAGATATTTTGCAATATCAACCGAATGCACTCTTTCATTTTTCTTTTCTAAAATCAAAACGGCCTCAACATAATTTTCTGCCGATTCCCTAATTACCATACATTTCCTCCAGTTAACCTTGCTTAACAATAAATATATCATTATCATAATAAAATGTCAATTAAACAATGTAAAATTAGACATTTTGAATTCTTTTTTCTTCTAATCTGCATAGAATGTGTTATAATTATTTGAGCAATACAAAAGATATTTGGAGTTGTAAATGGATAGGTTAAATGAAATTATAATAAAGCATAAAAAGATAGTGATTTTACTGTTTTTATTGATAACATTTGGTTTTGGGCTATGCATTCCAAGTGTAAACGTCAACTATAATTTAAGCAAATACCTTCCTAAAGAATCGCATACAACTCGCGCCATAGATATTATGGAAAAGGAATTTGGCAATATAGGTACAGCCGAGGCTATGGCAAAAGTTTCAGATTATGAAGAAGCTATACACTATAGAGACGAAATAAGCAAGATTGATGGTATAGCTAAGGTTGCTTTTGCCGATGATTTTCAAATGCTTGTGGATATGGGTGCTCTTAGTAAGGAATCTGTAGAAAACAACTTTTTAAAAGATGGATACGCAAGATTTATTATTGCTTTCACAGAAAATGACTATTCATTTAAGACTTCTGATGCAATTAAAGAAATAAGAGAAAAGTTTCCTGAAATAGCTTTAAAAGGCTCTGCAGTAAGTGTTGGATTTACTAGGCAAGGTTCTTTTGATGATGTAATCAAAATAGCCTATGTCGCAGTTCCTTTGTTTATAATAATATTGATTTTAATGCTTGATAGCTATATGGAAGCATTCCTTTTGTTGTTTACTATGGGCTGTGCGTTAGTAATAAATATGGGCAGCAACATAATGTTTGATAGTATAAGTTTCTACTCTTTAGTGTGTATGCTTATATTACAATTTGCAATAAGCATGGATTATTCTATTTTTCTATTACATAAGTTTAACGATGAAAAAAACGAGGGTCATGACAATGTATTGGCAATGAAAAATGCACTAAAGTTCTCTTTGCCAACACTGCTCTCAAGCTGCCTTACTACTGTGTCTGGAATGCTTGCGCTTGTTGCTATGAGGTATAGCATAGGGTTTGATCTTGGAATAGTACTAGCCAAAGGAATAGTAATAAGTCTTATTTCATGCCTTGTTGCTCTGCCTGCTTTGGTGCTTACCTTTCATAAGTTGGTTGAAAAGACTATGCATAAAAGATTTACTGTAAAATCAGAATCTTTTAATAAATTAATTCTAAAGTCTAAATATTTTATTATTCCTATATTTCTTGTAATAATGGTAGTTGGATTTGTATTTCAAAGCAAGAATCAATTTCTATATGGTTCATCTGCCATGGCTGCCAGCAAGGGAACTAAGTTATATGAAGATAGCAAAAAGATAGAAAGTATCTTTGGAACAAACGAACCCATGGCTATACTCTTCCGTAATGGTGAGCCTGCAAAAGAAGCCGAGCTTGCAAAGCAGCTAAGAGCAATAAAAGGTGTGAAATCCGTTGAATCCTTATATGCATATATCAATCCAAATCTACCCAATTTATTGCTTCCTCAACAATATTTAAAGTATTTTGTAGGCAACGAATATTCGCGAATGATAGTGTATATTGATCAATCTGGAGAGTCGCCTGAAGCCTTTGCTCTTGTAGATGAAATAAATAATAAAGTGAGCGAGTACTATGATGAGCATTATATTCTTGGCGATGTAAATGCAAGTATAGATATAAAAAACACAGTTAAAAGCGATTATATATATGTAAACTTGCTAAGCATAGCTGCTGTGTTTATAATAATAGCTGTAACATTTAAAAAGTTGAGTATTCCTGCACTACTGATATTGGTGATAGAAGGTGCAATATGGATAAACATGTCTATACCATATTTCAAAGGAACATCAACGATATTCCTAGGATATATAATTGTGAGTTCTCTCCAGCTTGGTGCTACTATAGACTATGCAATATTATTTAGCAAGCATTATGAAAGTTATAGAAAAGATATGAATAAAAACGATGCGCTGATTGCCACCATGAATTCAATATCACAAAGCATAATAGCAAGTGGAGGAATACTAGCCTGCTGTGGAATAGCAGCTGGACTAATATCAAGGATATCTGCAATAAGCGAGCTTGCAATGTTGGTAGGCAGAGGTGCAATATTAAGCGTGATCGCAGTATTAATTGTGTTACCTTGTGCAATATATTTTGTAGATAGAAAAATTTGATTCGGAGGTATTTATGATTACAAAAGATATAATAAGACAAAGGCATTCTGTAAGATCCTATCTTGACAAACCAATTGACCCTGAGGCCCTAAATAAGCTAAACGAAATAGTTGATGAATGCAACAAAGAAGGTAACATGCATATTCAAATAGTGTGCGAAGAGCCAAAAGCATTTGACGGATTTATGGCGCACTATGGAAAATTCAAAAATGTTAAAAATTATTTTGCACTCATAGGTCCAAAGACAAATGATCTAGATGAAAAATGTGGATACTATGGAGCAAGGCTTATGCTAGAAGCTCAATCCTTAGGTCTTAATACATGTTGCGTATATCTTACATACAAAAAAATAAGTGATGCAATTGAAGTAAAGGATAATGAAAAGCTAGTATGCGTAATTGCCCTTGGCTATGGTGAAGATGAGGGCAAGCCACATAATTCAAAATTATATAATGACGTAGTTTTAACTAGCGAGTATAATTCTGATTGGCTAAACAACAATCCAGAAATCGACTTTAACTCTGATGATTCTCCTCAATGGTTTAAAGATGGAATAGAGATGGCTCTTCTTGCACCAACGGCAATGAACCAGCAAAAATTTGAATTTATGCTTGATGGCAACACAGTTCATATAACTCCTGGATTTGGAGTATGCACAAAGATAGATTTAGGCATTGTAAAATATTTCTTCGAGATTGGTGCAGGCAAAGAAAACTTCGTTTGGAAAGAATAAACATACTAATAAAGATGGCTTAAAAAGCCATCTTTTTTATTTTAATAAGTTATTTTATATTTAATAAATTTAACCATTTCCTTCGCATAAATCGCTCTGTTTTATAAATCCATATTCGTTCTTAAAAGGCAACCACACATGATACCATTCATCTCCACAGATACCTATTATAAGCATATTCTTGCACCCAAGATCATTTTTTAACACATAATCGGAATTTGGTAGAGTATAAAATTTGGTGATTTCATTAACTGGATTCAAATATGGCATAAACGAAAATTTGCTTATTATTGGTTTGTTTTTCTCTCCTATGATTAAGTATTTTTTCATCATCCATCCAGTACGGTTGCCAATGTTTACATTTACCCAATCATTTTTAGTATAATTTATTTTAACAAGTGTTCCATTATAATATTTGCCAAGGGATTTACTTAATGTGTTTGCTTCAGTCCTTAAATTTAGTCTATCCTCTCCTCGTAGGTTATTTACAACTGCAAGTCCATCTGCATTCATAGATCTAGAGGCATCTTCTACCGTCAATGGTATTGTGTTCCAATCAATTGTTGTAATATCTTTCCACGGATGATCTCCAAAGCAATAAAGCCTATCTATTTCTGAGTAAACATAATTCTCGCCAAATATTAATTGACCATTGCCAGAATGAACTACTCCATAACTATCATTGATACTATAATAATCTATCAAAGAAACATGTTCTGAATCAGAATTGGAATGTTGCTGATTATAGTAAACATAAGCGCCTGTATTATATGAACCATAATATGAATTTTCTGGCATAGGTGTGCTTTCAATAAATTCATATTTTCCCTGGTCTTTTATGTACTTGCTCACAATGTACACTTTATCTTTATTAGGCTTTTGCATATAAAAATGAAAATTGCCGTTGCAGAATTGTCCAAATAGCAATTTGTTTTCTGGAAGATAATATTTTGCTGCACTACTTATAAACTTCTCATTCCATATATTAAAATCAATAAAGTCATATGATGTGATCAAATAATTATCAACATCAAATTTATCTAGAGTAATATATTCTCTTAGCCAAGGAACTAAAATCTCATATTCTTCCTCTGTCATTAAAATATTATCATTCTCATCATCGATTTGCTTCGTATATAATATTTTCCCATTATCTTCATCAGACCATATAAAACAATATTCTAATACATTTTTATCTGCAAGTTCATTATATGCGAATAGATCTACAATCCATCGTGAAGTGTAGATATCTTTTCTAGTGGCAACAAAGTTAAAAGCTATTTTACTATATGACCAAAATAGTGCTTGATCGTTGTCTAAATATAAAGATGGATAGTCTTCTTCCTGTATTAGCACCTTGGGATTGGCAATTGAGATACGCCATTCATTGTTTTTCTTTTCAAAAATGCACAGATACTTTATATCATTTTTGCTTGCAACACAAGCAGCTATATTCCCCCAAAAGCAGATCTGAGCGATGTTATTAAATTCATTTCTATTCATCAAATCTATTATTTTTTTATCTTCAGCGCTTTCTGCAAAGCATGTAGCAATAATCAATATTGATACAAGAATTAAAGAGATTATTTTCTTCATGGATTTTCTTTCCTAATTTTCATAAATTAAAATCATATTATATAAAAAAGGCAATATAAAATTGCCTTTATTTTTCAGCTTTTACATCGTCCTGAACCTTATACGCTGCAATAAATAAGCATCCTTTTACGCTTTGAGCTTCAAATCTAACAGGGAAATCATAGTCATTCCTAAATTTTAAATTTAGCAACTGATTTCCAACAGCAGCATCCATATGCTGAGGTAGATATTTTGCAGAGCCAGGGCCATGAGGTCTGCGCCAAAGTATAGTTATACCAGGCATCTGCTTTAGTACATTATATAATGTGCTTGAACTTTGGCAGGTGCCTCCACCATACCCTAGCTGCGATCCACCATTTATAAGCACAGGGGCAGGTTGATAACCTTTTGTTCTCTTATATGGGCCAACTTGAGCATTAAAGTCAAAGCTTTCACCTGGTTGAAGTGTCATTGTCATATACTTACAGCTTACTGCAATATTTACAACTCGTGAATCGTTACTCTCTTTGCCTAAGCTATGATCAAAAAATGAACAATATGCTGCCATTGGCATATCTGGAGTTAGTGGCTGCTCTGCAGATGGTGCAATCATCTGTACATCTTTTAATATTTTGGCATCTATATAACCATAGTTGCGCCAAATATTAACCTTTGCATAGCCATTTTCAAAGCCAAACAAAGCTATCTTTGCACCAGCATCAACAGGTATTTTAAATGGTGTTGCATCAGGATCAGGTCTATTAAGCACATAGGTATCCTCTGTGATAGTAGCAATATACTTCATATCCTGAACACCATAGGGTGCAGTGTTTTTTGGATCGATAGTCTGTATAGTGCCCTCATTAAGCATTATGCGCTTTATCCAGCCAATATCACCCTTGTACTCCGTAAGCACCCAGTTGGGTTCTACATGATATATAGTAATCTGAGCACCCTCTGGAATTTGCAATCCTCTATTGTATACCTTATCGTCTGTACGATCACGCAATGTTGCGCTGTTAAGCATGTTCGCAGTATACAAAGCTTGATATCCATCAAGACTTGTAGGGGCATCTAAAGGTATATTAAATCCCTCGTTTTTAAACCTTCCCTTGGCATACTTTACCCTTTCGCTTTCGCCATATTTGTCAGGTTTATCATCATCTACTTCTATTGCTGTCTGATTTTCAAGCTCTGTTTCAGCATCCTGAGCAAAGACAGCAGGGCTAAAAATTATACAAATGAGCAAGCATATTGCAAGTAATTTAATCTTCATGTTTTTCCTTTTTTAAATATGTTTCTATTATAAACCTTGGTCTAGCCTTGGTCTCGTTATAAATTTTACCAATGTATTCTCCAACAACGCCCATAGCGAGCAGCTGTATTCCACCTAGCAACCAAATTGAACCCAATATTGAGGTCCATCCAGCAACTGTAAGACCCATTATATATCTTATGAGTGCATATATAAGCATAATAAGACTTATAATAAATATTATAAGTCCTAAGGAGAATATCATTCTTATAGGCTTTACACTAAGTGATGTAATTCCATCAAGAGCAAAAGAAATCATCTTCTTTAGTGGATACTTACTCTTGCCTGCAAATCGTTCAGCACGCTCATACTCAACAGTGGTAGACTTAAATCCCACCAGAGGCACCATTCCTCTTAAAAAAAGATTTACCTCTTTATAGTCTGCCAGGTGCATTAGCACTCTTTTGCTCATAAGTCTAAAATCTGCATGGTTATAAATTACTTCTACTCCCATTTTTTGCATAAGCTTATAAAAACCAAGGGCAGTGCTACGCTTGAATACTGTATCAGTCTTGCGACTACTGCGCACTCCATATACTACATCATAACCTTTTTCGTATTCTTCAAGAAATCTATCAATTGCATTTATATCATCCTGAAGATCGGCATCCATAGATATTACGACATCAGCTTCGTCTTTGGCAGTCATAAGCCCTGCAAGAACTGCATTTTGATGTCCTCTATTCCTAGACAGCTTAAGCCCTACAAAATATTCATTATCATTTACAAGTTGCTCAATAAGCGACCAGGTTTTATCCTTAGAGCCATCGTCAACCAGCATGATTTTGCTTTCTTTGCTAATATATTTTTTTTCTATAAGGCTATTGTATTTTTCTATCATTCTTTTGGAAGTTTCTGGTAATACTTCCTCCTCGTTATAGCAAGGTATAACCATAAATAGCTTTGTCATAATAATCTCCTTATTTATCTGTCTATAATATTAAAGCTTTTTGAGAAAAGCTCTATACTCTGATCTAGCAAACACAATGTAGCTTTAATATAGTATTCTCCTCCTTGAGCCCTGCTTCCGTCCTTACATATTCCACTCCATACAAATGAGCTTCCGTTTGGATTTAAATTTTCTGGACGGCTCAATTCCGAATCAACTACATTATACACAAGATTATTGTTCATGTCGAGTACATCTAATGAGATAAAGCAAGGAATATTATGCTTTACCAATATTAAAAGTTCTTGATTTGCTGAAGGTGAAAAAATCTTTGCAGTTTTAACATTTACATTTTCAAGACCGTTATCTTGTAATATTGCCACAAATCCAGAGCCTATAAATCTAAGCTTATTATCCTGCTTTGCCATAACATTTACCAGTGCATAGCCTGTGCTAAAATCAGTATTGGTCTTTAATGCAATTTTTCGTGTATATTTACCTGGTTTAAGGTTCTCACCCTCTGACAATGGATCATAAAAGTATTCTGCCCCTGAATAATTCCAAACACCATCTTTAAAATAAACTATTTGATACACTGGCTGAAGTGGGCTATTTACTTCAAAGCTAAAATCTATTGAATTATTAGTACTATCAATAAAGTTATTATTAAATCGTAGATTGCTCATGATACTGCTCTGCTTTCCACACTTATCATAAGTAAAAAGAACGGTATTGTCTTCATATGGATATGCCCATACAACAGAGCTGGCATTATGTTCATATAGATACTTGTATAGTTCATTATGCGTAATCGACTGATCTCTATTTAGATCTGCTGGATAACAATCTGAATAACTTAGCGCTTGGCAGAAGCTTGCCGAAAAAAATCCAGAGCCCTCTAAGCTTACTTTGCTATTCTCATTTTCTGTCCAATACCAGCTTTGCTCTGCTCCACCCGAACTAGTAAATACCTTTAAATTATCGCTATCAAAGAAATTTGTTTTCCCTCCACCAGATACTCCACGATTTATTAATGCTCCTGAATAGCAAGCATCAACGATAATTACATTGGTGCCAAGTACACCATCAAAACTACCTGCAAGCGCCTTGCTACTTATTTCTCCCTCATTTGTTCCATCACTTAATATTATCGCCGAATCATCATACATCTTTGAATTTTTTATCCCATGAGTGGATATATATAAATAGTTGATATCCCCTTCTTCGCTATCACCAAAAGCATCCCATATGGCTTCAGAAAATTCGCTCTCTGAAGCTATGTTGTCATATTCTTTAACTACCGTATTTATGTTGAGACCACCATACATAAAAAGCTTGTATATTTCTTCTGCATTGCTCTTACATGCACCAGCAGTAGATGGATAATTTATAAATTTATCGCAGGCTATAATTAGAGCTCTACGCTTGATAGGCCTTACATCAGTCTCTGCAAATGAAATGCTTATAATAAGGCATAGTGCTAATGCCAATAAACATATTATTCTTACAAAGCCTTTTATGGTACACACCTCCCAACAAGTTTATTTTACTATATATCTTACATAAATAAAAGAATTTAGTTACAGATTAGTTTAATAATTTAATTATTTCGAAATATTTATTGTAATTATATATCAAAAATGTTACAATTAAAAGGGTGATTATCATGAATGTTATAAATATTGAATTTTTATCAGAAGTATTAAATAGTAGAAAAAAGCTTAATATATTGATGCCTGAGTTCAGTGAATTGAAGCAGAATGAAAAGCTACCTATAATATATTGCCTACATGGCTTAACTGGAAATTGTGATGACTGGTTGATATCCGGAGGCGCAAAGGAAATATTTAAAAATTATAGATTTATTGCAGTATTTCCAAGTGCAGACAACTCATTCTATTGTAATATGAAGCATGGCTATAAATACTTTGATCATATAGCTTATGAAATACCTAAATATGTAGAAAGCCTATTTCCTGCCGATACATCTAAGCGATATATTGCAGGACTATCTATGGGAGGATACGGTGCATTAAAAATAGCCTTGTCAAATCTAGAAAGATACAAGGCAGCAGCAGCATTCTCTGGAGTATTAGATATAGCTTCGCTTAGTGGCAGAATGAAAGAGCAAGATATTCGCTCTGCACTAGTTCCATGTTTTGGTGAAGAAATGATCGTACCAGATAATAGTGATCTTTTTAAACTAGCTAAAAATAAAAATATAGATATACCTATCTATGTAAGTTGTGGCACTGAAGATTTGCTATATGAGCAAAGTGCAAAGTTTGTTGAAAGCAATCCTCATCTCAAAATAAAATTTATTTCTGAGCCAGGAGAGCATGAGTGGAAATTGTGGAATCTTAACTTAGCAAGGTTTATGGAGGAAATAAACAAATCACTTGTTTAAAATAAAATTAATCGATCATCTTATAAAAAATGGTTATTTTCTTGATGAATCAACTGCTCGCACATTTATAATGTCTGGACAGGTATTTGCAAATGGCAAGCGCATAATGAAACCAGATGAGAAAATAAGTAAAAAAGCCTATATTGAAATAATAGGGCAAAATGTTACATATTCTTCCACTGATGGATATAAGCTCGAAAGTGCCCTTAGTGCTTTTAGCATATCTATATTGGCAAAATACGCTGTTGATATGTTTGCAATGAGAGGTTCTATTAGCCAGGCTCTACTGTCTGGAGGAGCAAGTGGAGTATATACATTATACAATGATAAGCGTGCTATAAATAAAACACTGCTTAACATTCCCACATGCAAGGCTGTAGATATATCAAACTTTGATGATAATAGCTTAATTGCTTCATTTTCATCAATGTTCCCTCCTGCTCAGATCGCAGTACTACATTCACATAGCAATTCAATAAAAAAATACATACCATACTTCAAGTATATAATGCCAGCTGGTGATATATTGTGGCTAATAAGACCAATAAATGAGATAGATAATCCAATAATAAGAAAGCTTGGTACAATGCCTAAAAAAGCTCATTTGCAAGTTCTTAAAAGCATAACTGATACAATAAACTCATATGAAGGAATGGCTGTAAACGGTTTGTTGCCTGCAAAATATATTCCTAATGGTGCTCCTTATGAATTTTTTATTCATATTAAGCTTGGTGATAATATTATTCCATTTAACATAGATGAAGATTATATAAGTGATGTAGTAGACTCGGCGTTGAGCAAATAAATAAAAAAAAAGTGTGGACAATTCCACACACTTTTTATCTATAATAATGTACTATTCTGTTTACTCTACCTGAACTATTTAGATAGTATTCTATTGTCCAAATGTTACCAGAAGTAGTGCTGCAACTATATGAAATATAACGCTTGCCATCATTATCAAAGTCAATCTTTCCTATATTTGGAAGATCATAATAAAGACCTCTAGTATTATCAAGATTGGGTTTTTGGCCAGCATCACGAAAAGCCTTGCAAATCTCTTCCTCAGTATTGTCAAAGCCCACTCCTCTAGGCTCATTAGTAAGCCTACTATGCATGTCTATGCTAGCAATAATCCATTTATTGCGCAAAAGCACAAACTCCACAGTTCCCCAAGGATAATTATATATTTTAGAAGGTAAAGGCTTTGCAAGTGGATACTCAGAATTTTTTACATCTTCGGACCTACCAAACTGATTAAAAAATGTATCTATATCCGTAACACCTATCTCAAAACCATTAAAGAGATCCTCTTCGCCATATCTTTTTTCTGGATAGGGCTTTGCATCAAACTTATATCCTACTTCTTGAGCATTACTCATTTTGCCTCTATTGTTTACAGAAACAGCTCGTAATGTAACCTTTCCACTTGGCATTTCAATAGGAGTACCGTCATAAATAGGACTATTTTCCGTAGGAATAGATCCATCAATAGTATAATGGATAACTACATCCTTTTCTTTTTCATCTGTATTACGCAAGCTTACTGGTATTCGCCTGCCATAAGTACCAGGTTGAAGATTTGATTTTGGAGCTGATGGTGACGGATAAATAAGTATATATTTTACTTCAACTGGATCGCTTACAAGCTCAATACTACGGCATACAGCCTTTAGCACAACAGTACCTTCTGGTATCTTTATTGGCTTACCATCATACAGTTCTCCTTGAAGGGCTGTTTTTTGGCTATCCAAAGTATAATAGATTTCATATCCCTGTGGAGAAGAAATATTAACATATTTTTCACTATTATATCTACCACCAGGTAGATCTACAATTGGCTGTTCAGGTAATATTTGATTGAGCTGATCCTTAAACTCTACAATACCTGTGTTGTTATAGGCTAGTCTAAGGACTTCAGCAGCCTCTGCAATTCTATCCTGAGAATTAAGCATACGAACAAGAGCTCTATATGTTTCACTTCTATTTGGGCTTATATCTGTTATTATTCTCCTATAAATTCGCTCTGCTTGATCCTGCAAATTGCTTGCTTCATAAGCTGATGCAAGGGAAAGCAAACCATCGGAGTTGTTGGGATCTTTTGCGTCGGCTAAAGTAAAGGCACGTATAGCATTAACTAAATCACCTTTATTTAAAAATTCTTCGCCTACTATCCAGTACACCTGAGGCGAGTCTGCTTTAAATCGACGAGCAAGAATAAGCTGACCACTCTCTGTTTTTTTTAGGAATATATATGTACCTACTATTGCAAATACAAGCACAATTACGAGGATACTTATGCGTATAATCCAGTTTTTAGAAAGCTTTTTAAGCTCTTTCTCGCTATAATCTATTTGAATTATATTTCTACGATTTTCTTTTAACTGTACAATACGATTTCCAGATATTTCATCAGCGACACCAGCCTCCACTCTTTCCTGGGTTGGTTGATTTACTTTTTGATAATCATCATCTCTGCCCTCTCTTTGACCAAGTTGCCTCTTGGCACCTTCAGCTGTGATAGCTTTACATTTGGGGCAGGCTACTGCATCATCGCTAATATATGCACCACAATTTTTGCAAATCAATTTATCACCCCTTAAATATCGCCATGTATTTTAGCGTATAGTGGGTCATTTCTATAATCTCGCTCTATGCAGCTACCTCCCAATCTTTCGATTGCATTGCGTATTTCCATATAATCTACATAATCGAGGTCTTCTTCTTCAGAAATGTCATGCAAAAATGGCAAGGCTCTGCTATCATCTATCCTACCTATATAGTATGCGAATATTTCTCTCATACTCTTTTCTTCAGTTAATTTATGAAGAACATACTCAAATATTTTATCATCACAATTTGGTACAGCAAGCAAATCAAGCATGCGATATTTTGCATCATCACTTGCCTCGTCAAACAGGCTCATAAGTTCTCTCTCTACCTCTGCACCATCAAGCTGCTTGAGAGCATCTACAGCAGCATCTGCAAGATCGTCATGTGTTGTACTTCTAAATATGATATCGCAGTAGTATTTTAGTGCTGGCTTATATTCTAGCTGAAGCAGCAGATCTATAAGGCTAATTCTAAACCACTCTTCATTCTGATCGTCTTTGAGAAGTTTTAGCATTCCTTCGGCAGCATCCTGTCTACGCTGTAAGACCTGCACTATGGCATCTGGCATATCATCCATCTCAAGATAATAGCTATATAGAGTGTCAATCAACTCTTTTGCGTTCATCTGCTCAAAAAACTGAACTGGGGATTTTCCATCTAAGGTATCAGATGGCTCATTTAAAAACTGCTCTGATAGTTCATAGCTTCTTTCGAGCATAGCATCTTCATATTCTTCAGCAGTAGCAAAATCAGCTCTATCAAAATTTAAGTTTTGCTCTATATATTGATTTTGTAAAGCATTAAAGTCTATAAGCTCATTCATTATTTTTCAACCGCCTTTTGTAGTAGATTTTTTATATCTTCTTTGCTAAATATATGTTTCTTATGGCAAAAATGGCACTGCATCTCAACGCTTTCTTCATCGTCATCAAGTATTTCTTGAAGTTCTTTTTTGCCAAGAGAAATTAGTGCACTTTCCATACGGCTTCTTGAGCAATTACACTTGTACTCAATCGGTCTTGTGGAAATAATTTCTGGGTTCATTCCTTCAAACCACTTATTTATAAGGCTCTCTGCAGATTCATAGCAAAGTTCCTTGCTTATATCGGATAGCAACATGCTTCTAAGTTCCAGATTTTCTATAGTTTTTTCACTGCATCCAGGCATAGCCATAATCATAGTTCCACCAGCAGATAGGACTGCATCCCCACTTGTAAGCACTCCAAGCGATATTATTGATGGTTGTTGCTCACTTTTTGCCAAATAATAGGCAAAATCTTCTGCAATTTCCCCACTTATCATCTCTGTTTGACCAATATATGGAGTTTTCATATTTAGGTCTTTAACAACTGTAATGTTTCCATTTTTTCCAACAACTGCAGCCACATCAAGCTTCCCATCAGATCTTGCTGGAAGTATTAAATTTGGTACACTTAGAGTCCCTTTTACAGTATTTCCATCTGATACACAAGTTATCTTTCCTATTGGGCCACCACCATTTACAGTTACTGTTACGGATGAGTTTTCGTCCTTTATTCTTGCTCCAAGCATAAGAGTTGCCATAAGAGTTCTTCCTAGAGCAGCTGTGCATACTGGCGTTGTATTGTGTATCTGTGCTGCCTTGGTAACTGTATTTGTTGCTTCAACAAATATGATACTTGCTTCGCCATTTTCAAGGCTTGCAAAAATAATTCTATCTTGCTTTATAATATTAAATTCCATATTACACCTCATTTATTTTGGTTGCTAAAATATGCCATCTAAGTTCCTTGCTTGATGGTTGCGAGTAAGTTCTATCTCCAAAGATTTTTATTTTCCCAAACCCACAACTTTTTAGCAGCTCTTTATATTCATTCTTTGAAAAGCAAACCTGAGTCTGCTGTTCATCTATTCTATGATATGCGTCGTTATCTTTTACGAAAAAGCTAAGATCCATATATAGCTTTTGTCTCTCTACATAATTTTGCCATATATAGCTTATCTCTTCATCAAAATTTACTAAAGGCTTCTCTAGAAGGAGCTTGTATAGCTTATATTGAGATGAAACATCAAATATAAGGCCTCCTCCTATTTTTAAAGCTTTATTCGCAGACATAAAAAAGCTTTTGGCTTGTCGTTTATTTAAAAGATAATTTACTCCATCGCACGTGCAAAGCACAATATCCTGCTTATATGGCAAACTAAGCTTGCACATATCCTGTTGAATAAAGCATATATCCTTATGCGAATCATCTGCCTTTTGCAAGGCAAGGCTAAGCATATCTTCTGAAATATCACATGCGATTAGATTGAATTTGTTTGCGAAATACAAACTCAAATTACCAGTGCCACAAGCACATTCTACTACATCGTTAGCTTCTGGCTTTATTGTTTCTATAAGTGATAGATAATATTCTGCCCAAGACTTATAGTCTACATCGCTCATAAGTCTATCATATATGCTTGCAAAATCCGTATACATTACTTTTCTTTATCTATATCAATATATGCAGCGTTTTCAGAATCTTCAGACTTTTCTATCTCTTTCTCCAAATCATTATACTCTTTGGTACGAAGTCCTATATCTGTGCGTGCACCTTCTATCATTGGATTTATAAACCTTTCAAAACTTGCATTCGCAAAGCTAGCGTTTATAAATTTTGCTAGGCAAAGGCCAATGACAGCATAGTATAAAATAAAAATCAATACTCCTATTTGAACATTTCCAAAGTAACATATACCTAGACAAATAAATATAGGAACCATATTTATTAGCTTTATCAATACTCCTTGAGGAAATCTAGCTATACTAAGTAATGCGCCATTCCTTATAACATCAAAAAACTTTAGTTTATATGTAACAATCAGATAATAGAAAAAGCTTGATGCTAAAAGCCACATTACGCCTATCATCACAAGCATAACCTGTGGAATAAGCAAAATGGCATTATTTTTTGAAAGAGATCCATAGAACTTAAAGCCAATATATATAAGTAAAGGCATTACTGAGTTTATTGCTGAAATTCCTAAGGCTTGTTTCCAGTTTTCCTTTATGCTATCCCAAAGATCGCTCCACATGAAAGCATGCTCATCTCTTGCCCAGTTACGTAAATCATAGGCCACTCCAACGCTTATAGGTCCTGTAATTAGTATGCAAGGGATAAGCTTGATAAGTGTAGACATAATGAGCGCTTGCTGATAATCTTTAAGTCTTGCACTCAATGTTACAAGTCCAACATCACTCATTCCTTTTGCAGCACTTGCAAAATTATACATATAAGCAACCCAGCTCATAAATGCATTTATAATCACGAATAACATTGGCAAATAAAATAGCATATATACAAGATTAAGTACAATTAGAGAGCCAAATCTAGTACGCAATGTTACCGAAAATAATTCGCGCCTATTCTTTGGTAAATCAGCTTCTGTATAGTCGCTTTTACCACTTTTGCCATAATAAAAGCGATTCATAAATTTTGAAAACATAGTGCACTCCTGATATAAAATTACACGCTAATTATAGCATACTATAAAAGTTCGCTCAAACATATTACTTTTCTAAAATAATTTTTATTGTATAATAATATTTTAGGAGGGTTTTATGAAAAAATATGAACTACTGCTTATAGATCTTGATGGTACTATTCTTGATTTTAACAAAAGCGAAGAAGAAGCTATAAAACATTGCTTCTTAAATTATGGTATTGAGCCAAATAAAGAGAATATAAAATTATATTCAGAAATAAACGATTTGATGTGGAAGGCTTTAGAAAGAGGCGAAATAAATCAGAGCGATTTAAAAATCGCTAGATTTTCTAAGTTTTTAGAAGCGATAGGCAGAAATGATGTAGACGCAACAGCTATGGGAGAAAATTTTTTAACACTTCTTGGCGAGGGAAAATATCTTATAGATGGAGCGCTTGAGTTTATAAAACATCTAAAACAAAGCCATAAAATAGCTTACATTACAAACGGAATATCTAAAGTGCAACGTTCTAGGCTTTTTGAAAATCCTATTGCAGATTTTGCAGACAAGGTATATATAAGCGAGGATATAGGTTATTCAAAACCCCATCCACAGATGATATATTTGGCACTAGACGAATTTAACATTGATAAATCAAAGGCTCTTGTAATAGGCGATAGTGAAACAAGCGATATACAAGCAGGTATAAACGCAGGTGTAGACAGCTTGTATTTAAATTTTAAAAATGATGAGCCATCAAAAATTGCAAGTTTTACAGCGTTTAATTATGCAGAAGCCCTAAATATAATCTGCAAATAGATTTTATAAAAATTATAGATTGTGTAATGTAAGATTTTTGAAAAGTCAAAAAGTTGTGCTATATTCTTGACAATTACAGACGCTATCTGTATAATTAATAAGCTACTGTGCAAAATGTGACTTATTTAAGTTACTATAAATAATAATGAATAGAATTGGAGTGTTGTATATATGTTTCGTACTTACCAGCCTAAAAAACGTCAGCGCAGCAAGGAACACGGATTTCGCGCCAGAATGTCTAGCAAGAACGGTCGCAGGGTTTTGGCACGCAGACGTGCTCGTGGTCGCAAGAGATTAACATTATAATTATTTGAATTTCGGTATACTCATAGCCTGCAGGTTTTGCCTATGCAAAATAATTAAGCAGGCTTTTCTACTATAAGCCTAAGGGAATTATATGCAAAAGCAATATAGGCTTAAGAAAAAAGGTACTTTCCAGTATGTTTACAGGCGTGGTAGCAGTACCGCATGCAGGGAAATGGTTCTCTTATACACCAAATCCCGCAATATTAAGATAGGATTCTCCGTAAGCAAAAAGGTCGGTAATTCAGTTACTCGCAATTTAATAAAGCGCAGGCTGCGCGAGTGTTTCAGAGAGCAAATAGGAAATATTAAAGGCGGAAACTATGTGATAATAGCACGGCCCGCCATATTGAATATAAGCTATTCAAGACTTCAGCAACAGATAATATATCTGCTCTCAAAACAAGACCTGTTTATTAAATAACGGTGAAAAAATTTTTATTAAGATCAATAAAATTTTATAAAAAACATTTGTCAAGTGGTCTAAGGCCTGCTTGCAGATTTTCACCTACTTGTTCAGAATATGCATATACGGCTATAGAGCGATATGGTAGCATAAAAGGTTCATGGCTTTCCATAAAGAGAATCCTAAGATGCAATCCACTATTTAAAGCAGGATACGATCCAGTTCCTGAAGACAGTCTGATAACAATCAGGAGGACTTAAAAATTGAATGAATTTTTGGCTAATATAATACATGCCATCAACAGTGTTGTGCATAGCTATGGAGTTTCCATAATTCTATTTACTTTGCTAATAAGGCTACTTCTATACCCTCTGAACCTAAAAGGCAGAGTGGGAATGCGTAAGATGGCTGATATAGGTCCAAAGGTACAAGCACTTCAGAAGAAGTATGCCAACGATAAAGATAAGCTAAATGCAAAGACACAAGAGCTTTATAGAAAAGAAGGAGTAAATCCACTTTCTGGTTGCTTGCCAATGTTATTAAGCTTTCCTATACTTATAATAATGTTTAATGCTATGAGACAAGTTGCAAATATTCAACTTCTCAATCAGGTTTATTCATTCTTAATTGGTAAAGAAGCAAACTTCGAAGGCTTTTTATGGATAAAGAACCTATGGATGCCCGATAGCCCATTTTATCCAACTGCTCCTACAATCAGTATGTTGAAATTAGTAGGTCTAAATGACTGGCAAAGCGCTTTCAACGCCCTAAGTCAAGCAGATCAGCAAGCGCTTATGGCTGCAGTTCCAAACTTAAGTTTTGACAATCTGCAAAATCTAACAGAAACAATTTCTGCTGCTCTTGCTAATAATGCACAGTATATGTCTCATATACAGACATTGCCAGGATGGGAAAATATCAACTTGTTTATTTCAAGGCTAAGTGTGTTTAAAAATTACAATGGCTTATTGATACTTCCTATACTTGCTGCAGCTACACAATTTGTAGCAACAAAGTTTATGCCTCAGCAACCTCAGCAAGAGGGTGCGCCTAACACCAGCTTTATGACTTGGTTTTTCCCAATATTTTCTGCATATATATGCTTAAATTACAACGCAAGCTTTGCTTTGTACTGGGTAGCAGCAAACGTATTCTCTACAGTAGAAACAATATTTATGAATAAGTATCTAGACAAAAAAACTTCTAACGAAGTTCAGAGCGTTGACGGAGGAGCATTAAAATAATGAGTGAAAGAAAATTTATTGAATCCAGCGCAAAGACTATCGAAGATGCTATAGCAGAAGGTTTGGCAAAACTGGATTTGAGCATAGGCGATGTAGATGTTGAAATATTAGACGAGGGCAGCAAAGGCTTGTTTGGATTATTTGGTAGCAAGCTTGCAAAAGTTAAGCTCACAGCAAAAGAAAGTGTGAGTGCGATGGATATGTTGGACTCGTTAAACATAAAGAAGACAGCCAATCATTTAAAAGAAAAAAATAAAGATGCTAACGAGCTTGCTAAAAACAACAAAAAGTCTGCTAAAACCGAAGAAAAACAATGCAATTGTGCATGCAAAACTGAAGATATAGCAGAGAAGAACACTGATGTTTCTGCTGAAACAGTTCCTTCAGTAGATCCCATGCCAGTTAAAGAGGCAGAGGTAAAATTAAACATAGACGAAGACGAATTGAAAAAAAGATCTAAAGATTTCTTGTCAGAGCTCACAAAATACATGGGCGTTGATGTTGAAATCACCCCTTCTTTCAAAGAAGACCAGACACTGTTTGTTGATATGCACGGTGATGAACTTGGAATACTTATAGGAAGACATGGAGATACACTCGATGCACTTCAACACATTACAAAGCTAGTTGTAAATAAAGGTAACGATAATTTTGTAAGAGTACTCCTTGATTCTGAAAATTACAGAGCAAAGCGCGAAGAATCACTTGTACGCCTTGCTAACAGAATGGCAAACAGAGTAGTAAAGACAGGAAGACGTGTAAGTCTGGAGCCAATGAACCCTTATGAAAGGCGTATAATCCATAGTGCCCTTCAAAAGAATAATGAAGTAAGCACTCATAGCGAAGGTGACGAACCACGCAGACATCTTGTAATTACTTTAAAGCAGAAATGATTTTAACGGAATACACATTAAATTCAAATAAAATAAGCAGAGACTATAAATTGGCTCTGCTTTCTGATTTTCATAATACAAAATACAAAAAAATACTGCGGCTTATGCCAAAAGAACTAGATGCAATTCTAATGCCTGGTGACTTTGTAATAAGATATACAGGTGGATCAAATCATAGAGTTAAGCCTTTTATAGAGGAGTTATGCAAGCTTGCTCCAGTATACTGTTCATTGGGAAACCATGATCTAGAATGTATGAACTCTGAAGATTTTAAATCTATGATAGCACCAGCAAAGGCACTGATAGATGAATCTGAAATATTAGACGAATTAAATATTGCAGGATGGTACTATCTTGGTGACGACGTTATACTTTCTGGGCTTATAGATAAAGATAGGTTTAATATATTGCTTAGTCACAAGCCTAATTGGTATTTTGATTATGTAAAGCAGTATGATTTTGATTTGGTGCTATCGGGGCATGCGCATGGAGGTCAAATGAGGCTGTTTGGTATTCCTATAATTGCTCCCGACCAGGGTTTATTTCCAAAATATGTAAATGGCAAATTTGATAAACTTATAATAAGTACTGGCTTATCAAACCCCGTACATATTCCTAGGTTATTTAATCCAAAAGAAATAGTAATTATAAATCTAAAGGCTGAACATTGAGTTCAGCCTTAATTTTTATATTTAATTGTCTTGTGCTAATTCAAAACATAGATTATAAGTCCTGGTTCTATGATATTACCATTTTTTAGTTGCTATTTGCACAAGTGCCTCATAAAGATCATCATCTTCTATTGGGGAAAAGACTTCCATTTCCTCATCGTCTTCCATCTCTACATCTACCTTCATAATGTAGATATCTTCACTGGCATCTTCCGTTGATTTCGTTTCAGTGGCTTGAGGTGCCAATACTACATACTCATTGGTATTATAGTTAAAATAACGCTCAACCTTGAAGATTAAAGGATTGCCGTCTTCATCGTGAAGCTCAATAATATCTTCATCTGAAGATGGTGATTCACACACTGCAAGCGAGGCTGCATCACAGTGCACTGTTTCATTTCCCTCGTACATTGGAACCACCTTCTTTCCTTTATTATAAATTTCTTTGTAAGCACTTGCTGTATAATACTTCAGATATAACCATATAGGTGATACTATACTCGCTTACATTTTTATCTTTTTCAAATATAATATATCACATTAAATAAAAATTTGCAAGCTATTTTATAAAATTTATGCCTTTATTTACAATTTTTTTACAAATTATTTTTTATTAAGAATATAGAATATTGTAGCAAGAGTCTTTTCAGCTATTCCTATCTGTGATATCCTACCCTCTTTTATTTCATTCTCACTATCTATACAGTATTTATATGCTTTCTTAATATCAAAAAGTCTATATTTGCGCAGAAGTTTCAATCTTTTTTCTACGGCAAAAGCCATTACTCCACAAATTTCTGATATATCTCTTGTATTTTTACCTTCGTGATACAATACTTTTATGTAATATGATATTCTCATCTCTCGAAGTAGCATTGCAAAAAGCATATACTCGTTTTCTCCATCTTTGAGGAGTTTTTTTAATATGCTTAGAGCTTGCTTTATATTGCCAGCAAGCAAAGCATCTGTCATATTAAATGCAGAATAACTTATAGAGCTTGAGCATATTTTTTCTATGCTTTCAGATGTGATTTCATTGCTTGTCATGTTATAAGCAATAAGCTTATCAAGTTCGTTTTTAAGCGTTGCAGCATCATTACCACACTTAAAAACTATTTTTTGAGCATTTTCATAACTTAGATTTTTTTCTGCTTTATTAGCAGCTGCGATTATCCATTTTTGAGCCTCTGCTTCACTAAATGGATTGAAATTAACTATATTATTTTTAAATGCCTTGCTACATTTTTTGCGACTATCAAGCTTATCTACAAGTATAAATAACAGTGTAGTGCCCGACATATCATTTGCAAATGATATAAAATTATCTGCTTCGCTTGCGCTTGACTTACCACTGCCATCAAACAAGCCACAACCTCGTATCACTATTGCTCTATACTCGCTCATAATTGGAAGGGTTTGAGCAGCATCTGCCATATCCTTTATTTCTGGATTTTCAAAATAAGTAATATTTAGATCTCGAAAATCCTCAGAAATTAGTTTTTCCAAAGCAAAATTCAAAGCCAGTTGCTTTAGATAACTTTCCTGTCCCTCCATGATATATATGTTCTTGACTTTTTCGCCAAGCACTTCTCTCAAAAATGCATTTCTATCCATTATTTAATAGTGTATTCACCTTCATTAAAGCAAATGACAATATCCCCCATATCTCCAGTATTAAAATATGGAATATTGGCTCTTTTTAATCTTTTTATAACCTTCTCGCTTGGAAATCCTTCTGTATTGTTTGCTGAAATTATAGCAACGCTCGCATTACACTTTTGCAAAAATTCTTCTGATGTAGAAGTGTTACTCGCATGATGCCCTAGCTTTAGTATATCACATTTTTGAGCTGCGTACTTCTCATATCTTTTGGGTAGATCACCCGTTGTAAGCAATTTTGTATCTAATATGTTAATCAGTAGCGAAAGAGAATTATCATTTGTAGGCCTATTTAATATTACCTTTGTGGTCTTTGGAAATACAGCTTTTATGCTAAACTTATCATACTCCTTACTAAAGCCAGATCCTATTTCACTAACATTAGTTTCTCTTCTTTCGTATTCGGAAAGCACTAATTTTAATCCTTTTGCCTCCTCATTTGCGAGGGTGCCATTTGCGATATAAATATTTTCAATCTCTATATCATTGTCTAATAACAGCCTAAGTCCTCCATAGTGATCAAGGTCTGCGTGACTTATATATGCATCTTTTATATTTACACCATTGATCTTGATATAATTTAGCACTTCTGTACCCATCTCACCTGTATCAACTAATATAGCATTTCTGCCACTTTGCACTATTGCAGCATCTGCCCTGCCTACGCTAAGTTGCACATAAGTAGGATTGCTGTTGTATGATAAAATAGCGCTAGTAATCATTATTACAAGCATAGAGAATATTGCAACAAGCTTTTTCTGTAAATTTACTCTAAATAATCCTTTTTGAATAATTAAAATTATTGACACAAAAAGTATAACTGAATTTATACTAAATCGCGGTAGTTTTATAAACGCTGAGGATGCAGTTGCTTTAAGCACTGTCATAAATATACTTAATGATAAGTCTAGCACATAAAATAATAAGTCGCTTATAATTGGTACAAAGCTTAAGACTAATGAAATAAGTGCCAAAGGCATAAGATATGCACTTATAATTGGTAAAATTATTATATTATATAATAAGCTTAAAATATTTATCTGTCCATAAAAATATACGCTTGGAATCAAAATCCCTAACTGCACAGAAAGGCTAAGTGTAAAGCCTTTGATTAAATAGTATTTTATTTTATTTACAATGCTTATAGTATATTCGTATTGTTCTTTGATAAATATAGATGATAATGCGCTTTCAAATAGACAAATTCCTAAAATAGCACAGAATGAAAATATAAAGCCCTGAGAATAGAGCATAAGTGGGTTAATTGCTAGTATTATTATTCCACTTATAGCTAGCCCGTTTATAAGCTGATAGCGCGCAAAAATATTGTTTGCAATAATTAAATAAATAAACATAATATATGCTCGCTGCGTGGCTGGACTAAAACCACTTATATAGCAATATAATCCAAGTGCTAATGTGGCAATTAAAGAAGAAACTATTTTTTTAATATGTAATTTCTTTAAAAAATACAATATACATCCTGCAACTATGCTTACATGTAAACCAGATACTGAAAATATATGTGCTATTCCTATTTTGGAGAATAGTGTCATATATTCGTTGTTGGCATTGTCATTGTTTGAAACTAACAATGATGTAGCTATCTGAGCATTTTCTTGACTAAGATTTATTGAAAACACATTTCTTATTTGCTCTCTTATTCTAAATGGAATATCTGCGACAGGATACATAGAATCTGTTTCATTGATCACTCTAATATCCTTAATACTAGTAATTCCAAGCCTTATATGTTTTTTCTTTAAATATGCGTTAAAATCAAATGAATATTTTCCCTTTGGCGCTTCGGGATAATAGCTTTTTCCAGTAAATGAAATTAGAGCTCCATCGCTGATATTTTTAGAACCATGTTGATTCTTTCTTACTGTACAATATGCTCTTTCAGTAGATTTTACTCCATCTATAGTTATATTATCTGCAACAAAGCTAAGTTTATTGCCATTATCCTTTACATTGCCAAACACTCTTGCTGAAAAATCATGTCTTGTCTGCTCAACGCATGGATCTATATTTACTAAAAATGAGTATATTGAAAAAATAGCAAATATAATACAAAGAGCTGCAATACCCTTATTTTGTTTTATAATAAACAGAATTATAAAAGAAATAATAGCTAATACAAGAAAATAGAGCAAAGGCTCTATTGATGATATGTGGGTTCCTGTAACTATTCCTGCAACAACCGATAAAAATGTTAGTATCAATACAAATCTTTTCATAATGTATACAGTTTATTTTGCTCTATTATCTCTGTATTTTTAAATTCCTTAAACGCTTCGTCAAAAAGCAGTTTTTTGCTTGTTTTTGGATTTAGATGTATGATATAAAGCTTGCCTACGCCAGCATCTTTTGCTATTTTTGCTGCTAGATATGCTGATAACTGTGGTTTATTCTGATTCCATTGCTCATGCAAAAAGAAAGCAGTAGATATTATCGCATCTGACCCTGATACATTTTCAACTATTCCATCATAAAGGTTTGTATCGCCAGTGTATAGCAGGGTTTTTCCATTGTTTTCTATCTTGTACATAACGGCTCTTACAGGATGTACAGCCTTATACACTTTAATTGTTGTATCTTTTATGACAATGCTTGACCCTTCTGAAATATTTATAATTTCAAAAAAAGGTAGCTTACAAGCCTCTTTATAGAACAAAGATTCTTCGCAATCTAGAGTGTAAAGCTTTATCTTTTTTCCTTTTTCCATGTTGTACTGATAGAAATATGAAAGAGTAAAAAGATCGGAGCAGTGATCAGCGTGCCAATGGCTAATAAATATAGCATCAAGATCGCATGGATCAATAAACCCCAACATGTTTGATAAGCTACCGGTGCCTATATCAAAGAGCAGGTTTGAATTTTCTGTCTGCACAAAATACGATGAGCATGCTCCTTTAAATGTTGGATATGCTCCACTGCATCCAAAAGAAATAAATCTCATATTATGCCTCCGTTGATTTTATAAGAGCTACTGCTTCGCAAGCTATTCCCTCGCCCCTACCACAAAATCCAAGTTTTTCAGTAGTGCTGGCCTTTATATTTATATTGTTTATATCTATATTACATGCCTTAGCAATGTTTTCTCGCATATTTTCTACAAAAGGGGAAATCTTTGGTGCCTGAGCAATTATTGTGATATCAGCCTGATATAAATAAAAACTATTTTTTCTTAGAAGTTCAATAACCTTCTTTAGAAGATCTAAAGAGTTAGCATCTTTATATTTTTGATCGCTGTCAGGAAAATGCCTTCCAATATCTCCAAGTGCTGCAGCTCCTAGCATGGCATCCATAAGAGCATGAGTAGCCACATCTGCATCACTATGGCCTAGCAAGCCTTTTTCAAAAGGTATTTGCACACCACATAGTATAAGTTTTCTATCTTGAACAAGTCTATGAACATCAAAACCATGACCCACTCTAAAGCTACTCACTATAATATCCCCCGGCTTTGTAATCTTTTTATTTTGACCAGAACTTTCTACAACTTTTACTTTTTTGCCCATGGCCTCTATAAGAGAGGCATCATCTGTAACGGAAATACCATTTTTTTGTGCCCAAAGATGAGCATTTAGAATAATATCCCTTTTAAAGGCTTGTGGTGTTTCAGCATGATAGAGTGAATCTCTATCTGGAGTATCTATAATATTTAAATCACTATCTACTATCTTAATAGTATCCACAGCTTTTGACGCAAGTATAGCTGCATCACAATCTTGCAAGTTGTGAATTAGTGATTGAATGTCTTTTTTATTTACAAATGGTCTTGCAGCATCATGTATAAGCACCGTATCTCCAGACGCAGCTGATATTCCATTAAAAACAGACTGCTGTCTTGTTGCTCCACCTATTACGATTTTTATATCATTAAGTCCGTATAAGTCAAGTTCTTGTTGTATCTCCGGCTTATCTTCTTCACGAATTACAAGTATTATTTCATCGCAAGACTTCAATGCCAATATACTTTTAATATAAAGGCTAGTATTATCAATCTTTATAAATATTTTATTGTGTCCAAGTCCCATTCTGGTACCCGAACCTGCTGCAACAATTATAGCGCTAATCATTGTTCTATCATCTCATAAAGGCTGTATGCTTCGTCCTTTTTAGGATTCTCTAGCACATTAATTACTTTAAATTTAATTTGTCTATTGCCCAAACTTATTTCAACTATATCGTTTACTTTTATATCGTAACCAGCTTTAACGGGTCTGCCGTTTACTATAACTCTTCCTGCATCGCAAGCCTCATTTGCAACGGTTCTTCTTTTTATTATTCTTGAAACCTTCAAAAACTTATCTATTCTCATTATTCACCTAAATAAAAAACCGTGCTTTAGCACGGCATAATTTAATCTTACTTATTTACAGCATCTCTTAATGCTTTGCCGGCACGGAATGCAGGCTTTTTGGAAGCTGGGATCATGATCTTTTTACCATTGTGTGGGTTATGACCCTCATGAGCTACGCGCTCTCTAACTTCAAAAGAACCAAAGCCAACGATCTGAACTTTGTCACCCTTCTCAAGAGCTTCTGTAATTCCTTCAACAACTGCCTTAAGAGCAGCTTCTGACTCTTTCTTTGTAAAGCCAGTTTTCTCAGCGATTACTGCTGTCAATTCTGCTTTATTCATAAACTAATCCTCCTAAATTAAAACTTAAAAAGTTCTGCTCGTAAAAACCTTAAAAATAGTTTTTACTTCTATTCCAGTATACATCAATCTGCTCTAAAGTCAAGTCTTTTAAGCTTTTTTTATCATTTTTAATTAAATTTTCCATTATTTGAAATCTGTTTTTGAATTTTTTACAAGCTTTTCTAAGTGCAATGTCTGGATCAACATCAGCAAATCGACTTAAATTAACTACAGAAAACAATAAATCGCCAACTTCATCTTCGATATTTTCCTTATTTTGTGGGCTTTTCTGCACTTCCTGCCTTACTTCTTCAAGTTCCTCTTCTACTTTATCAAATGTATCGTCAATTTTTTCAAAATCAAAGCCAAACTTGGCTGCCTTGGCTTGTATTTTGTCGCTAAACATAAGTGTAGGTAAAGAATCAGAAACTTCTGATATTTTATCAAAAGCGCTCGGTTCTCCTGTTTTGCCTTTTTCTTCTGCTTTTATTTCTTCCCAAAGTTTTTTTACTTCGTCAGGGTTGCTAGCACTACGATCTCCAAATACATGAGCATGCCTGTGTATCATTTTTTTAGATATTGAATCAATTATATCTGTTAGCCTAAATTCTTTATTTTGTTCTGCAATATTAGCATGCAAAACAATTTGCAACAGTACATCTCCAAGTTCCTCGCACAAATTGGAATCGTCACATGCGTCAATGGCTCCAACAGCTTCATAAGCTTCTTCAATCATGTATTTTCGCAAAGTATTATGAGTCTGTGCTCTATCCCATGGGCAGCCTTCTGGCCCACGAAGAACAGAGATAATGTCTACAAAATCATTAAAATCATAATTTTGTCTATGATAAAAGTTTTTGCCTTCTATATATACTGCTTGAACAGAGTCTAGCTCATCACTGCACGAAAAGTTTTTTTCAATATTACCAGAATCATAAACTACATAATCAATAATAGCATTTTCTCCATAGCGACTTTGTAGATAAGATTTTAGCGCTTTGCCATTACCATTACACCCATATATAAGCAAGCTTGTTTTATAAGGTACTTCATCTTTCTTTATTTTGTCAAATGAAACAAAATACGTTCCACAAGGCACTTGAAGAATTTCCATCAAGTTATTAAGGCTATATATTCCATAAAATGAATTTTTTGTCTTATCAACATTCAGAAATTTTAATATATCATCTTTTATAGGGTCAGTAGTACAATAGCAAGAATTTTCAAGGCTGTTGATGTATTTCGCAATAGCTGATGCGTCTATTTCAATATTTGTCTTTTTCAAAATATCTTTTATATCATCTATAGTTAAGATATTTGGGTTTTTATCCTTTACAAAAGACAAAGAAAACTTTGAGTTAGAGTTCAGAACAACAACATCTGCGCCTAATATTTTATTATAGTTGCTTAAACTAATATGCCCAAAATTTTCTGGAATATAAATCACTGATATATTATGCATGTCTTCTCCTAAACAAAATACTTAAATCTTCTTTTGTAATAGCTTTGAAAATATAAGCGAAAAGCATAAATACCACCATACCTATAACTATAAGTATAATTGTGCTTATTCTTCCAAAGGGTAATATTCCTGATAAAAGTTTCAACACTAGCCACATAACAATACAAGCCAATCCAGGACGAACAACACAAGCCATCCAATCAAATTTAATATTGCAATACTTATTTACATAATAAATATTTGGAATCATGCTAATAGTGTAGCAAACTATCGAAGCATAAGGTGCTCCGTAGATATTTATATCCTTTTGCCCAACAAAGTAATAATTTAATATTATTTTTATTAGAACACCTAGCGCAAGAGTATACATAGGTATGCGTTCGTGCTTTAACCCCTGCAATATACCACTTGTAGCCTGAACGACTGTAAACAAAAGTATAGTAAAACTTGATACTTGCAGCAACGAGCTTGCAGTATTAACACTTTCCACACCCAATGAAGAATAAAAGAAGTGCAATATTGGCTTTGCAAGTACGCTCATTCCAAATGAACATGGAAGTCCTATCAAAAAGGCATATCTTAGTCCTTGAAGGCTCTGTCTCTGCACTGAATCGTACCTTTTAGCCGACATAGCACTTGAAATAGTAGGAACAAGCGTCATTGAAATTGCTACTGCTAGTGCCGTTGGAACATTTATTAGTGTAATTACAAGTCCAGAGTAAAGTCCATACAATCTTGAAGCATCATCTATGCTAAAACCTATATCGCGCATTCTATTTACAAGCATTGCTGAATCTACAAATCCAGATAAAGGCACAACGCAAGCACCAATAGTTATTGGTACAGCCATTTTAATAAGATTTATAGCTATAGTTTTATTGTTTTGCTCAGGAAATGACGCATTTTGAACAATATCATTATCACTTCGTTTATCTTTTCTGTATGCAATAAATATGTATACCAAAGCAAGCAATTCAGCTAGAGATGTGCCAAGCAATGCTCCTGCAGCAGCATTTACAACGCTACTCTTCATGCCTATATATGCAAGAGGCAAAGCAAAAGCAACCTTGCCTATCTGCTCAAGAAGTTGAGAAATAGCAGTAGGTTTCATGTCTCTTTGACCCTGAGTATAGCCTCTGAAAGCAGACATAACACATACTATAAAAAGTGATGGGGCTATTGTGATAAAGCCCATCTTAGTTTTTGGATTTCCAACTCTCTCACTTAAAAACTCTGCATTAAGCACCATAAATATAGTAGTTATAATTCCTAATGCAGATAGCAAAATAAGCGCAACCTTAAAAGTTTTTTCGGCAGTGCGCTTATCATTTACTGCAAGTGCAGAGCTTATTCCATGAGAAATTGCCACTGGTATTCCAGCTGAAGAAATAGTGAGCAACATGGCATAAGTCGGGAATACCAGCTGATAAACCCCCAACCCATCATCACCTATGATTAATGCAAGTGGTATTCTAAATACTACTCCAATTATCTTGCATATAAGACCATATATGCCTAATATGCTCACGCCCTTTATAAGGGACTTTTTATTGCTATCCATATACACCTACAGATGTTTTTCTATATAGCTGCTATCATATTTTGTTTTGCTAAGTTTTCTGTTTTTGGTAACATTAAGCACAAGCCCTATACCTATCATATTGGTAAACAGATTGGAACCTCCATAGCTTAAGAACGGCAAAGGTATGCCTACTACTGGTACAAGGCCAATAGTCATACCGATGTTTAAGAAAACGTGCACAAGTATAAGTGTCATAATACCTATAATTACTAGCTCAGAAAATCTATTCAACGATGTTCTGGCTAGGTACATCAATCTAAATATTATCAATACATACAGAGCAATTACGGCAACACAGCCAATAAAGCCAAACGCTTCACCAATAGTTGAAAATATAAAGTCTGTCCAGTCTTTAGGTACATAGTCTAGCTGAGCGATAGATCCTTCTTTAAATGGGCCTATTCCTTTTAAACCACCTGTTCCTACGGCAATCATTGAGTTATTTACTTGGTATTTTGCTGCTTCGCTTGCAGCATCAGGATTTACAAGTGCGATTATTCTCTGAAGTCTATAGCTGTCTGGGTTAAACAAAGACCAGAACAGTACAAGTCCAACCATTGCCATTCCAGCAAATGCTATCAACAGCAAAAATCTTTTCCAAGGCATTCCAGCTACAAATAACATTACTAGCACTATTGCTGCCATAACAATTGCAGAGCCCATCTCCCCCTGCATAATTGTTATAAGTGCAGGAGAACCAACAGTAATTAAGAACTTAATGGAGCTCTTAACTGTTTTAAATGGATCATTCAAGTTTTCAAGTTGACTTGCTAAAAGTACTATAATTGCAATTTTTGCAAATTCTGCAGGCTGAATAGTAAGTCCCCAGAAAATAGATATAAATGCATTTATACCTGCAACAGCCTCACCAAGTAAAGCAACAACCAAAAGACCAATACTTAAAAAGTATATAGTCATAACATTATTTCGCAGATAGTCATAGGGTATTGCAACTATAAATCCAAGTACTATAGGCGAAATAAGCATAAATACTGCTTGTCTTAATCCATAGTGAGATCCAACAATTTGGTTAAAAATATCTCCTTCAGGATTGGAGTTTATGCTAAAGGAAGCAACTGATACAGCAAAAACGCCAAATATAGTAATTGCATATACTAGTAGTATAAGCACAATATCTATTCTGGCTCTATATTTTGAAGAATTATCTTTTAGAATTAATCTATTTCTTATTGACTGCATTTTTAGAAAAACAAAAATCTCTTTTTTATTTTTGGTATTTCAACTTTTTCGCCAAGCAGACGTCTAGCTATTCTGTTTATAGCCATAAAAGATATGCTACTTCTGTCGGGAAGGCCTGTGCTATTTATTGCTTCCTTTATTTTAATATCGTCCTGCACATAGCCCAAAAGTTCTGTATCAAGTATTTCTGCAACCTTTTGTGGAGAATAGCAGCTCCCTCTTAGCACTAGCTTTGGATTCACCTTATTTACTAAAAGATATGGTCTGCCCAACTCTCGCTTATTTATTTCAAATATTACTTTTTCTGCATCGCGAATGCACACATCGTCGCAGGTGCTTATAACTATTCTAACATCAACTTTTTTTATTGCATTTTTAACATATTTTTCAATACCTGCAGGCGAATCAATAATAATAAAATCAAATTTTGAATCAACAGCATCAAGCACCTTCTTAAGATCATCAGAATCAATATCGTTTTGCTTGGCATATTGGCTTGTAGATAGTAGATATAAATTGGGATAATTTCTATGTTGTATCAAAATTTGATCTATATTGGCATTACCTTCAATAAAATCTATAACATTATAAACTACTTCATTCTGCATTCCGAGAATTATATCTTGATTTCTAAGTCCAGTATCATAATCAAATACAAGTGTCTTTTTGCCCATTAGTGCAAGTTCTACAGCCAGCATTGCAGAAATGGTGGTCTTGCCTACGCCTCCCTTGCCACTAGTGATTATTATTTTTTTCGCCATATAATCCTCCAACATTTAATCATTCAATTATATACATTTCCAAGAATATTTTCAATAGTACGACTTGCAAACAATATTCATGTAGCAAAAAAGATAATATTCATTCATCATTAGTATATTAGAAGTTTATTAAATAAAAAATTCAATATGATAAAACACTTGCTTTACTGGAGTAACGTTTGCTTTCACTCTACTTGGCTAAGTATAAAAAGTTTTAACAATATTGAAATTTATAAAATATGGTAAAAAAAGCGAAGCCGTAGCTTCGCAATAAATTATTCTTCTGTAAACATAGATGCGCCACATTCGGGGCATTTTGGTTCGTCTTCAGCCATTAGTTTGTCTGGATCAAGTTCTACTTCTGCGCCACACTCAGGGCACTCATAACTTACATCCTCATCTTCTTCATCATAATCATCTAAATCGTGATCATGGCAGCAGCACTCATCTTCGTCATCGCCTGCCACAAAATCTTCTAGATCGCCAAGATCGTGATCTATCTCGTTGATATAGTCATCCATATCGTCTGCCTTATCTTCAAGGTAATCCAATCTCTCATTTGCAAGTTCCATAGCCTCAAGAATTCCACTAATTATCTTTGTCTCAGGCTCTTTTTCCTTTAGGTTCATCCCTTCCATAAGGCCCTTTAGGTATGCTAACTTTTCTGACAATTTGCTCATTTAATCCTCCTATGCTCTTTCCATATATTCTCCACCCTCGCGAGTATCGATACGAATTTTATCACCAATGTTAATAAACAGAGGCACTTGCAGTGTAAAGCCTGTTTCAACAGTAGCAGGTTTATATGTATTGCTAGCAGTATCTCCCTTGAATCCTGGCTCTGTCTGTGTTACTTCCAGCACAACAAAGTTTGGTGGCTCAACAGAGAATGGACTACCCTTGAAAAATCTCATGGTTACATTGTCGCCTTCACGAATGAAAGGTGTAGCATCTTCAACCTGATCCTGATTAAGTGGTATCTGCTCATAAGTTTCGGTATCCATGAAATAATAAAGATTGCCGTCCTTATAAGAATACTGCATTTCCTTTGTCTCGATTATTGCCCTTGGTGTTTTATCGGTAGGGTTAAATGTGCGCTCTATAACTGCACCGGTCATAATGTTCTTAAGTTTGGTACGAACAAAAGCAGAGCCTTTGCCAGGCTTTACATGCTGAAAGTCCACAATGTTCCAAACTCCACCATCCCATTCAATAGTGATGCCTTTTCTAAAATCTCCTGCTGTAATCAAAATAGTTCCTCCGTTCAAATTTCAAATAGAATATAGTTATACGATAAATAAATCTCTGCTAATAGTGGTCAATGCTTCATTGCCATTTTCTGTAACAAGACAGCTGTCCTCTATTCTTACTCCACCTATTCCTGGAAGATATATACCAGGCTCTACGGTTAAAATATGGTTGACCTTAGTAATATCGTCGCATGAGGGGCTAAGTCTTGGTTCTTCGTGTATCTCTATACCTACTGCATGACCAAGTCCATGCCCAAATCTTCCAGCATAACCCTTGTCTGCAATAAAGTCTCTAACTTTTTTATCAATATCGCTACACTTTACTCCTGGCTTTAAGGCGTCCTTACCTAACTGCTGAGCTTCTTTTACTGTATCAAATACTTTTGCCATTGTGTCGCTTGGGGTTCCTATCGATACATTTCTGGTCATATCAGCACAGTAACCTTTGTATTTTGCGCCAAAGTCAAAAGTAATTATATCGCCCTTTTGAACCTTGTATTCACCAGGCACAGCATGTGGCAAAGATCCGTTTGCTCCAGCTGCACATATAGTGTTGAAAGCTAGCTCGTCGCTACCCTTTTGCTTCATGATGTACTCAAGTCTTGCAGTAATCTCTTTTTCAGTGCATCCTTCTTTAATAAATGGAAGCAGTGCAAGCAATGATTCACCTGTGATCTCACAGGCTTTCCTGATATAGCTTATCTCTTTTTCATCTTTTATGGAGCGAAGCAGACGAATGCTGTTGCCAAGATCTAGAATCGAAACATTCTTGATTGCATTCTGCAATATCTCGTAACTTTTATGACTTATGAAATCCTGCTCTGCATACACTGAAGAAATATCATTCTTATAAAGCAAATCTGCAAGGCACTTATTATGGTTATGCTGAGCATCTACCATGATAATTTCAAAGTCTGGAGACTGTTTTTCTGCTTGCTCTGTATATCTAAAGTCGGTAATTATCGCTTTAATGTTATGAGCAATCACTACAATACCTTCTCCAGTATAAGCTGACATATAATATATGTTAGGAGCAGAATGCAGTACTACTGCTTGATTATTTTTAAGCGAGATGCTCGCAAATAAATTGTCTATCCTATTCATTTTCTTTCCTTTCCTAATGCTCTTTGTTATTTTATCATATAAAACGGAGAATTTCTATATATTTATTATATTTTCACTCAAAAATTATTTTGGTATAATATATACGGAGGTAATTATGCAAGATATAAAGAAATTTACAAACTGCAATACAGACAGTGCATTTATAAAAATCTTTGCTCTGATTTTTATGATTATAGATCATATGGGTGCTACAATATATCCAGAAATCAACGAATTAAGAGTGTTAGGTAGAATTTCATTCCCTTTATTTGCATGGGGCATAGTACTTGGAGCATCATATACTAAGAACATTTGGATATATATATTAAGAGTGCTTGCATTGGCTTTTATTTCTCAACCAATCTATAATTATGTGCTAGGACATTACTGGAATAATCTTAATATATTATTCACTCTGTCCCTTGCACTTCTTGGCATAGCTGGTATGCAAACAAAAAACTATGTGACAAGATTTTTGATTCCACTTATCGTGCTAGCTTTAACATCTTATATAAACGTAGATTATGGTAAATCTGGAGTGTTGTTTGTAATGCTATTATATCTTGCAAAAGAAAGCAAAGCTAGTGTTTTGGCATTCTTTATTACTTTTACTATGTACTGGGGTATAAGCAGCTTCTCCATGCAGAGTCTATTTGGTATTAACATAAACTATGGTAATAGATTTGTGCAAATTATATCTCCATGGCTTAGTATGCAAGGACTTGCCATTCTTGCCTTACCTTTTATACTAATAAATACAAATAGTGGTATCAAAATAAATAAATGGATTAGCTACTCACTTTACCCAGCACACCTATTTCTAATTGCTTTACTACAATATATATTAAAATAAGCAGGTTGAAAAACACGAGTGAATAATGTATATTTATATATGGCAAAATGAATTTAACATAATAAGATACTTTATTAAGTTTATTTCAAAACTTTTATTGACTTACCAGAATCTAACTAATATAAATGACAAAATTATCAAAATCCCAAAAAAACAATCTAATAATTCAAAAATTACAAGAGATGTATCCAAGCGCTGGTCCAGAGCTTATTTTTCATAATCCTTTTGAAACACTTGTGGCAACGATTTTATCGGCACAGTGTACTGATGTACAGGTGAACAAGGTTACTCCAGAGGTTTTTAGGCGATATCCCGATGCTTTTGCCATGGCAGAATGTTCAGAGGAAGATCTACATGCTTTGGTGCGTAGTTGTGGGTTTGCCTCAAAGGCTAAAAATATTATAAATGCCAGTAAAATACTTGTAGAAAAATACAATGGCAAGGTTCCTGATGATATGGATTCTTTACAGGAATTGCCAGGAGTAGGAAGAAAAACAGCGAATGTAGTAATGGCAAATGCATTTCATGTGCCAAGTATAGCAGTAGATACTCATGTTTTCAGAGTAAGCAATAGAATTGGTCTTGCCAAAGCAAAAAATGTTGAGGAAACAGAAAAGCAGCTTATGAAGAACATTCCACAAGAAAAGTGGATAGACGCTCATCACTGGCTGATATTTCACGGCAGACGTGTATGCAAGGCTAGAAATCCACTCTGCAAAGACTGCGACTTACAAGAATTATGTGATTATTATAAAAAGATCAAGAAGGAGATATAATGGCATTATTTGTAGATAGAGTTACAATAAAATTAAGGGCCGGCGACGGAGGAAATGGATGTGTATCATTTCATAGGGAGAAATTTATTCAAAATGGTGGCCCTGACGGTGGAGATGGTGGCAAAGGTGGAGATATAATTATATTGGCAGATCCAAACATGCACACTCTGCTAGACTTTAAATATAAAACAAAATATGTAGCTGAAAATGGAGAGGCCGGACAAAGCAACCTTCGTAAAGGTAAAGACGGAGAAAGCCTTCTTATAAAAGTACCAGTTGGAACTGTTATATTTCAAAAAGATACAGGACTAATAGTTGCTGACATGGACAAACCAAACAAGAAAAAGATACTTTTGCATGGTGGAAGAGGTGGGTTCGGCAATTCTCACTTTGCAAGCTCAACAAGGCAGACTCCAAATTTTGCAAAACCAGGCATTAAAAATGATATGTTTGAGTTTATTATGGAGCTCAAAACATTGGCAGATGTAGGCTTAGTGGGATTCCCAAATGTAGGCAAAAGCACAATACTAGCTGCGCTTACTAGAGCTAAACCCAAAATTGCCAATTATCACTTTACCACGCTCACTCCAAACCTAGGAATAGTCCAGAAATATGATACGAGCTTTGTGCTTGCAGATATACCTGGTCTTGTAGAAGGCGCTAGTGAGGGCAAAGGACTAGGACATTATTTTCTACGCCATATTGAGCGTACTAGACTAATACTAAATGTTATTGACATAAGTGGTAGTGAGGGTAGAGATCCGTATGAGGATTATCTTGCTATTAACAAGGAACTGCAGGCTTATGGAGATTTAAAAAATAGACCACAGGTGCTGGTTTTAAACAAAAGCGACTTGATTAATGATGAGCTTGTAAATCAAATAGTTGAGAAATTTAAAAGTCATGGCCTTGATTGTTTTGTAGCAAGCGCAGCCACAAATAAAGGTCTAGATAAACTAGTAGATTTTATAATAGAAAAGCTTAAAGAGTTGCCACCAATAATCAGCTTCCCTCAAGAAAGCGAAGTATACAAGGCTGCTCCAGAAAAAGAATATATCGTAGAAAAAACCGAATATGGATTTGAAGTAAGTGGAGACGGTATAGATAGACTTATAGATACAGTAAACTTTTCTGATCAAGACAGCATTAACTGGTTCCATAAGATGCTTGAAAATCTTGGAATTATGGATGAACTACGTGCACAAGGTGCAAAAGATGGTGACAGCATAAAGCTTGGCGATATGGAATTTGACTTTATAGAATAGAGGTATATATGACTAGCAAACAAAGATCAGCTTTAAGAGCTATGGCAAACACAATGGAGCCTGTACTATTCATAGGAATAAATGGCATAACTGAGGCAACTGTAAAAGAAGCCTATGATCTTCTTGAAAAAAGGGAGCTTATTAAATGCTCCGTTCAGGAAGGTGCTCCAATTGAAGCAAGAGAAGCGTGTGAAGATCTATGTGAAAGGGTACATAGCGAACCAATACAGTGCATAGGTAGAAAATTTGTAATTTATAAAGAAAGCAGAAAACACAAGAAAATTATTCTTGAAGAGCTTTAAAAAAAATCCTGAGCGAAATGCTCAGGATTTTTTAATAGTTTAATTTTTCTTCTTTATAGGTAAAGGCCTTATGAAGAAGCTCGACTGTAAAAATACTTATGCCCATCATTGTTCCTGCAATATAAAGGTTTAATCCTGCAAAAAGCTCTGAGGCAAATATATTAAGATAGTTAAATATTATACCTGCGATTATAACATATATGGCAGAAGTATTTTTATATACGGCACTTATACCAAGGGAAAAGCTAAAACCAATTATCATAATAGGATCGTTAAGATAATGCAAACATGAGTAAGCTGAAATCAACACACCAATAATTGCAAAAGGTATATGGAAAGGATTCAGCCTTATGCAAGCCATAGCAAGAACTGTAAATAATGCACAAAATGCTATTCCATTAAGTTTCATTCCTACTATTGCAAAGTATATTAAGCTCAATAATCCCAGTGTAGATATATTTATCAATATACTTGTAAAAGAGAATTCACTTATATAATCATCGCCACCATTTGATTTTATCTGTGCAATATACTCCTTAAAGCAATTCTTATTCATAAGATAAGCAATAAGTATAGCAAGTAAAAATAATATAATGAATATCGCCCAATAGTTACTGTTGTATGATGAAATATTGTTCATAATAGCAAGTGGGTTATTGTTATATCTATCTATAACTACGCTCTTATATCCAGAATAATATATAAGCGTTATAAGTCCCATACCAGCAAGCTCATATTGCATCTTATATTTTCCTTGATTTTTGCCTATTTCTTTAGAAATAGCTGGCACACTCATACCTATTAACATGGCTACTGCAAGTGCCATTATTATCTGACCCGGCTTTGCAAATGCTGGAGTATATCCAAATGCAATCTGATTTATTACCGGGCTTAATCCAAATGCAAGTATACATTCATTGCAGTAATTTTTAAATCTACTTGATTTTATTTTTGCAAATATCCATGTGCCAAATACTATTGGCAATAAGCTTAAAAGAGAGATACCTGCAAAGCCAAAGCCCATGCTTAAAAACACGCATGCCACAGTGAATCCATCAGGCTTCATATTTGCAAGTAGAAGCATCGCAAGTACAAAATATCCAATTAAACTAGCATTTAGTACGCTTGCTCCCCTACCTGCCACATAAAACGTGTCGCTAAAAAGTCTTTGACTAGATGTTTGTATTTTAAGCAAATTGGGCAATATTGTATCAAGTGGTGTAAAAATAATTGAGCTTGCAAGCAGCAATGTGCATATTACAAATATCAAAAGGTATATTCTTCCGGTCTTTATTTTTTCTTGTTCGGTCTTCATATTTCCCTCTATTTTTAATTTATTGTAGGATCTCTACGCTAAATGATGTGCTGTATTCCTTGCCAGGATCAAGCTTTATAGAATAAGGTTTATCTTCAAAATTGCCACTATCGTCTTTTAGTGCTGGAATTCCATGCCATGGCTCTATGCATATAAATGGAGCATGCTTGGCCTCTGGAGTCCATACTACAAGTGCTTCAAAGCTATCAAAGTTAAGCTTTATTCCTTTTTGTGTGGATCTGTTTATCAACTTTATATAGCTTGAGTTTAAATCTTTGAATATACATGAATCCTCATCAAAATAAGAATATTTTAAAGGGAGAACATTTGTATTGTTAAGCAAGATATCATACTTATCCATATCCATATACAGGCCATTATGAGTCCTATATGCTGGAGCGTCTTCATTTTTTTCAAACACTATATCATAGTCCTCAAAGTTTTCATTTTCTTCCATAGGGCACAAAAATGAAGGGTGAGCACCTATACAAAAGTACATTGATCTTGTATCTAGATTTTTCACGGTATATTTTGTAACAAATCCATTTTTGTTGATGCTATGCTCAACAAAAAGTTTAAAGTCAAATGGGTATAGTTTTTTGCTTTCATCAGAGCTACTAAAGCTAAAAATTACAGAATTTTCAGTGATTTTTTCAACTGAAAACTCCTTACCACGTACAATTCCATGCTTTGGAATTTCATATTCCTTACCATAGAATTTAATTTTGTCATTTAACAAAACACTAGGATTTGGAAAAAGTACTGGAGAATGCCCTTTCCAATATTTTTCATCACCATACCACAAATATTCTTTGTCTTTTTTAAATGAAATAAGCTCTGCACCAATTGAATCTACTGTTGCTATTGCATCTGCACATTTTAATTCGTATTTCAATTTAACTTCTCCATATACACCATAGCTTCGTAAGCTCTTAGCTTGTCGGAGCTATCATTATAGTTTGATATAAGTTTTTCGCCTTTCATAGCAAATGGCATATCAAGTTCTTTATCGGTATAATTTGCAAGTATTGTAAGCTTTGTATCAGAATTTGTTCTGGTATATGCAAATATATTAGGATCATCTGCAAGCAAAAGCTCAAACTTACCGTCTGTTATGCAATCTACATTTTTACGTAAAGCTATAAGCTTTCTATAACAATTCAGTATTGAGTCAGGATCGTCTATCTGGCTTGCAACATTTATTTTATCATAGTTTTTATTTACGGGTATCCATGGTTCAGCCTTGCTGAATCCAGCGTTTTTGCTTGTATCCCACTGAACTGGAGTTCTGGCGTGATCACGACAACGTTCATTAAGTGCAGCCATCATTTCGTCATGCGTAAGTAGTTTTTTATCTTCTACAAGATCTTTATATGAAGAAAATATCTCATAGTCCCTACAATCATCCAATGTGTTGATCTTATAGTTTGTCATACCAATTTCTTCACCCTGATATATATAGGGAGTACCCTGCTGCATATGCATTATTGTAGCAAGCATCTTAGCGCTCTTTTCCCAGTATGTTTTATTATCAGTATTACCAAAGCGAGATACCTGACGTGGCTGGTCGTGATTGCTTAGATACAGGCTGTTCCAAGCCTTATTATACAAGCCTTGTTGCCACTTATCTGTAATTTTTTTAAAGTTTTCAAGTTTTACTTTGTCTGTATGCCACTTACTTACTGGGCGATTGTCCTCACTACTAACAAGCTCAAACTGGAATACCATATTTAGCTCGCTACCATCTTTATTTGCATATTTGCAGGCATCTTCAGTACTTACACCAGGTGTTTCGCCTACTGTTATTGTATCGTAATGTGCAAGAGTATTTTTGTTCATTTCTTTCAAATACTCATGTACCTTAGGACCATTCTCGGTATTTGCGCCCTCTCCACCATCGCTTCTTAGGGCAGCTTCAGGCTTACTAATAAGATTTATTACGTCCATTCTAAAGCCATCTATTCCCATATCTAGCCAATAGTTCATCATCTTGTATATTTCATGTCTTAGCTCTGCATTTTCCCAGTTTAGTTCTGGTTGTTGTACTGCAAAATTATGGAAATAATATTGCTCTGTTTTCTCATCATAAGTCCAAACAGGTTCCATAAAGAAACCATATTGCTTTGTAGGCCTTCCACCATTAAATCCATCTCTCCAAATATAGAAATCTCTCTTTGGGTTGTCTTTTGATGATCTACTTTCTATAAACCACTTATTCTGATCGGAAGTATGATTTACTACCAGGTCCATCATTATTTTGATGTCCCTTGAGTGTGCCGCGGATAATAATTTTTTAAAAATATCTAGATTGCCAAATTTTTCTGATATATCATAGTAGTTACTAATATCGTATCCATTATCATAGTCGGGGGATTTGTACACAGGGCTTAGCCATATTACATCTATGCCCAAGTATTTAAGATAATCAAGTTTTTCTATAATGCCTTGCAGATCGCCAATTCCATCATTGTTGCTATCCATAAAGCTGCGTGGATAAATCTGATATACCACCATTTTCTTAAAATCCATACTGTCCTCCATATTTTTATTTTAGCATTTATATTATATTATAATGAGATATAAAAAACAAACAAGAATGTAAACTTAAAAGGTATAAATGAAATCTAACTTGTTTTATGATATAATTATTCTGATAAAATTTAGGAGATGAGCTTATAAAAAAAGTAATAATTTTAGGAAGCACAGGCTCAATAGGAGTTCAAACATTAGATGTAATTCGTCTGCACAAATCTGAGTTTGAGATAGTAGCAATAAGCGCTCATAAAAATAAAGATTTATTTTTACAACAAATAGAAGAGTTTTCGCCAAAATTTGCTGTACTTAGTGGGTATGATAAATTAGATTATAATTTAAAAGATACCAGTATACTATTTGGTGAGCAAGGCTTGGATGAGATAGTAGACAATTGTGACTATGATTATGCAGTAATTGCGCTTGTAGGTATGATTGGCCTCAAGTATGTGTTAAAGGCTTTAAATCGTGGCAAAAGAGTGCTGCTTGCAAATAAAGAGGCATTGGTTGCAGGTGGCAACATAGTTATTGAAACTTGCAAAAAAACAGCAATTGAATCAAATAAAAATAGCTGCAATGTGCCAAATGCTACATATGCTGATGGGATAGATCTTCCCTCACCATTAAACAGAATACTACCAATAGATAGCGAACATAGTGCTATATTTCAATGTATGAACACTAGTTCTCAAAACCCTATTGATAAAATTTTTCTTACATGCTCTGGAGGCCCCTTTAGAACGTGGAGCAGCGAAGATATAAAAAGCGCAACAAAGCAGCAAGCTTTAAAGCATCCAAACTGGAATATGGGAGCAAAGATAAGCATAGATTCGGCTACATTATTTAATAAAGCACTTGAGATAATAGAGGCTAGCTATCTTTTTGGAGTTCCTGAGGATAAAATAGAAGTGCTTATACATCCTGAAAGCGTTGTTCATTCAATGGTAGGCTTTAAGGATAAGTCTATTATTGCTCAATTGGGAGTGCCAAGCATGAAGTTGCCTATTCAATACTCGCTAAGCTATCCTAAAAGAATAGAAAGTGATATAGAATATCCAATACTTAGTAAGCTAAACTTTGAAGAGCCTCGTAAAGATGTATTTAAGGCTCTTGACCTGGCACGTGAATCCTTAAGGAATCACGATGCAAGCTGCATAGTGCTTAACGCTGCTAATGAAGTAGCAGTAAGTTATTTTTTAAATGATAGAATTCATTTTGGAAATATTTATGATTGTGTAGACCATACACTAAACAATATTGAAAAGCTATATGCATACAGTTATGAGGATGCATTATATGCAGACAATAGAGCAAGACAAATTGCAAAAGAATTTTTGGAGGAAATTATATGAGCATACTGTTTATATTAGTAGCTATACTTATGCTAGGCATACTGATAATGGTGCATGAATATGGACACTTTATTTCAGCAAGAATGTGTGGAATACCTGTAAAGGAGTTCAGCATTGGTTTTGGTCCTAAGCTAGTTTCATGGAAAAGCAAAAAGCATGATACTGAGTTTAAGATTTCTGCAATACCCCTTGGCGGCTATTGCATGTATTATGGTGAGCTTGCAAGCGATGGCGACAACAAGAGTGAGGACAGTATATCTCCTGATGATCCACGCTATTATTATGGTCATAGTGTATGGAAACGTATATTTACAGTAATATCTGGCCCACTTATGAATCTAATATTTGCATTTGTAATCGCAATAATTTTTATGTTTGCATACGGAAGCAAAATTGAAGGACTAAAAGTAGAAAATATTCAGAGTGGCTCTCCTGCAGAGATAGCAGGATTTGAAATTGGTGATAAATTTATAAGCATAAATGGTGAAAGTATTGGTACTGGTGAGGCTGATGCAGTTACAAAGCTAATTGCAAAGGTCGCAAAGCCTGATACTGAGCTTAACTTTTTAGTAGAAAGAGATGGAAAAGAACTTAATATATCTTGCATGCCAAAATATTCTGCATCTGATAACAGATACCTGATCGGAGTTAATGTAGGAATAATACGTTCTAGATCTGCATCAGATGTTTTCCCCGAAGCATGGAGATACTGTGAAGATTCTTCCAAAATTATTGTAAGAGCTCTTGGAAAGCTATTTACAACGGGTGAAGGCTTTGAAAGCACCACAGGCCCCGTTGGTGTAATACAGCAGGTTAGCCAGCTTACGCAGATAGGTGGCCTTGCAGCTGTACTTAATTTAGCAATTATAATTTCCATCAACCTAGGTTTAGTAAACCTTTTGCCAATACCAGGTCTTGACGGAGCAAGGCTAATATTTATGCTTATTGAAGCAGTACGTGGAAAGCCAGTAAACCAAAAGGTAGAGGCTTATATTCATACTGCTGGGTACATATTACTATTTTCGTTAATGATATTCCTAACATATAGAGATATAGCAAATATTTTTAAATAGTTATGACTAAAGAAGTAAACATAGGTGGTATAAAAATAGGATCCGGCAATCCCATTGCAATACAATCAATGTGCAATACCGATTCGCGTGATCCTATCGCCACATTATCTCAGATAAGAGCTTTAAAATCTGCAGGCTGTGACATTGTGCGCATATCAGTATTTGATAAAGCTTGTGTAAAAGCTCTTGATACAATAATTCCAAATAAACCTTGCCCTATTGTTGCTGATATACACTTTGATTATAGGCTTGCAATTGCAGCTATTGAGCATGGAGTAGATAAGCTACGCTTTAATCCAGGCAATATTGGATCACAAAAAAATGTTGAGTTGCTATGCGACTGTGCAAAAATGCATAATGTTCCCATACGCATAGGCGTAAATAGTGGCTCTCTGGAAAAAGAAATATTATCAAAATACGGCGAAGTATGCGCAGAGGCACTCGTAGAAAGTGCACTTAACCATGCCAAAATATTAGAAAATATGCACTTTTACAATATTGTTCTGTCTATGAAAGCAAGTTCTGTTCCACTTACAGTAGAAGCTTACAGACTCGCTTCCAAACGTTGCGATTATCCACTACACATAGGTGTAACCGAAGCAGGACTTCCTGAAGACGGCATAGTAAAAAGCGCAGTTGGTTTGGGTACGCTGCTTATGGAAGGTATAGGCAATACCATGCGTGTAAGCCTTGCTGGCGATCCTATACCAGAAGTCTATGCTGCAAAAAGCATACTTAAAGCTTGTGGATTGATGAATGAAGGTGTTGATATTATAGCTTGCCCCACATGTGGCAGAACAAAAATAAATCTTGAGCAGATTGCAAAGCAAGTAAAAGAAGCCTTAAAGGATGTAAAGTCACCTATAAAAGTTGCAGTAATGGGCTGTGTAGTAAATGGTCCAGGAGAAGCTAAAGAAGCTGATATAGGCATAGCTGGAGGTGGAACAGATAATGCAGTTCTTTTTAAAAAAGGCCTACCAGTAAGAAAAATCACAGGTAATATAGCTGAAGAACTAATAAAGGAGATAAGGCTCTTGCTCGTAGAAAAGGAAAGTAATTGATGAGCAAAAACATTATTATTGACTCCATAGAAGAAAAACTACCGAATCTATCAGGAAAACTTGAATTAAAGAAAGTCTTGTTTTCAAAAGGTGCAAACAAGGCAGTTTTTAAGTTTGAAAGTCCTATACTTGTAGCAGAAGCAGAGTTTCTAAGAATTAAAAAAATAATACAAGATATTTATCCTAATATACATGTTGCTATTAGAATCGCCTCGCCGGCATTGAAAGATGATTTTTTAAGAGATATAGGAAGCTATCAAGACGTTTTAGAGCGTTTCTTGATGCGTAGCAATAATGCTACTCGTGCTTGGCTTAAAAACACAGCATGGGAGTTAATAAACAACAAAATAGTGCTCACATGCCCCGATGAATACGCTGTGAGCTTTTATAAATCACAGGATTTTGAAAGCAAGATTTCACAAGCCGTATATGATATTTTTACAATAAAGCTACCGGTGGAGCTTATGGTTGCAGGCGAAAGAGAAGAATGGCTAAAGAAAATGCATGAATTGCGTGGTATAGACAATCTGGATGCAGAGCTTGAAAAAGCCAATGCAGAAGTAGCCGCTGAGCAATCTTCTAAAGAGCCAGAACCAGTTAAACCACAGAAGCCAAAGCGAGTAAAAAAAGAATATGTCCCAGGTCAAACTCTACTATATGGTAGCAAGATAGATGGAGTAGTTTCTCCAATAAGCCTATGCACAAACGAAACTGGTATCATAAATATTTCTGGAACTGTAAGCAATCCAAATGTAATATCAAAAAATAGTGTAATACTAACATTCACGCTATCTGATGAAAAAGGCAGCGTATATTGTAAATGTTTTTTTAATCCAAGAAGAAACAACAAAAATCCAGATGGAAGCTTTAATATAGAACAGGCAAAAAAGAATTCTAAAGAAGCTCTTGAAAATACTGCAAACAGCATAAAGGCTGGAACTAGGTTGCTTATAAATGGTAATTGCACATACGATAGTTTTCTTAATGATACTTGTGTAATTGTAAGATCCATGGCTCAATTGCCAGTAGAGCTTGTTGAAGATAATGCACCCGTAAAAAGAGTAGAGTTAAACTGCCATACTCAAATGAGTGCGCTCGCCGCAACAAATTCAGCAAAGGATATGATTGAGTATGCTGCTCAGCTTGGTCATAAGGCAATAGCTATTACCGATTATGGCGTGGTACAAGCGTACCCTGAGGCCTTTGCTACTTCAAAAAAGCAAAATATAAAACTTATTCCCGGATGCGAATTATACATGTGCGATTGGGAAGCTCCTATTTCAAATCCTGATAATAGAGATGCAAGCAATAGCATAGTTGTGCTTGACTTTGAAACAACAGGTCTTAATATTCTAAATGACAGAATTATAGAGATAGGCGCAGTACGTCTTGAAAATGGAAGCATTACAGAATCATTTAGCCAGCTTGTAAATCCCGATAGAGCACTAAGTCCCGAGGTTTCACAGCTTACTGGAATTGATGATTCAATGCTAAAAGGTATGCCAAGTCCTGCCGAGGCTACGGCAAAGCTACTTGAGTTTATTGGTGATAGTGCAATAGCTGCTCACAACGCTTCGTTTGACTATGGAATACTACAGAGCGAGCTAAAGAGAATGAATGTAAAATTTTCTTGCCCAGTAATTGATACACTTATTTTAGCAAGAAGTCTTTATCCAGAGCTCAAATCTTTCCGTCTTGGATCGTTGTGCAAGCATTTAGGTGTCAGCTTAAAAAATGCTCACAGAGCTGTGCATGATGCGGGTGCAACAGCACAATGCCTTGGTATAATGTTAAAAACTGTGGCTTCTGATGGTAAAAATACGCTTTTTGAAATAAATGAGCATTTAAAGAGATCAAGCTATGGCAGATCTAGAAATATTGATGTGCTTGTTCAAAAACAAAAAGGATTGGAAAATCTATATTACCTTGTTTCACAAGGCCACATAAAATATTTTAGTCGTAATATGAGGGTGCCTCGTTTTGAGATAAGCGACCACAGAGAGGGCCTTTTATTAGGATCGGGTACACCAGAAGGAGAACTATATCAAGCGTTATTTGTAGGCACAGATGATAGCAAGCTTGAGGAGATTGCAAGTTTTTATGATTATCTTGAGATTGTGCCACCCGAGCATTTACAAGAATATGTGCGCAGCGGGATAATGCTAAACAATGAAGAAGCAATAAATATAAATAAGAAAATTGTTCTGCTTGGCAAAAAGCTAAATAAGCTTGTTGTGTCTGTTGGTCATGTTCATTTTAAAAATCCAGAAGATAGCATATATAGAGCTATGATATTTGCTACGATAGGCAAAAAAGACTTTGACAAGCAAGCACCCATGTATTATCGCACTACTGAAGATATGCTTGATACACACTCCTATCTTGGCAAAGAGCTAGCGTATGAAGTAGTTGTTGAAAATACTAATAAAATTAGCGATAGCATAGATAATATAAGGCAGTACCCTGTTCATCCTGATGGTGAAAAAGCTGTAACATTCCAGCCTTTCTGGCCTGATGCAAAGGACAATATAAGCAATGACACATATAAACGTGCAAGGGAATTGTATGGAGACGATCTGCCTCCAATAGTTCAAGCGCGTATAGATAAGGAGCTTAATAGCATACTAGGATATGGCTTTGCTACGCTTTACAATATTGCTCAAAAACTTGTAAAAAAATCAAATTCTGATGGATACTTGGTAGGTAGCAGAGGATCTGTAGGTTCTTCTTTTGTAGCCACTATGTGTGGAATCACAGAAGTAAATCCTTTGCCTGCTCATTATAGATGTGCAAAATGCAAGCATACTGAGTTTGATGTTCCAAAGGAATATATGGTTGGCATTGACTTGCCAGATAAAGACTGCCCTATTTGTCATGAACCTATGATAAAAGATGGCTATAACATACCATTTGAAGTGTTCCTTGGATTCAAAGGCGACAAAGTGCCAGATATCGACCTTAACTTTAGTGGTGAATATCAGTCAAAGGCTCATGCCTATGTGGAAGAATTGTTTGGCAAAGGCTATGTGTTTAGAGCTGGTACAATATCTTCGTTGCAAGAAAAAAACTGCTATGGCTATGTAAATAAATATCTTGAGTTAAAGGGAATGCACACCAATAGAGCCTATAAAGATAGACTTGTTGCGGGACTTGTAGGAGTTAAAAAAACCACAGGTCAACACCCTGGTGGTATGGTTGTGCTTCCAAAGGAATACAGTATATATAACTTCACTCCCATACAAAAGCCAGCAAACGATATGAGTTCTGACTCTATTACTACTCACTTTGATTTTAGCTCAATGCATGACATACTGGTAAAGCTTGATATACTCGGACATGATGATCCAACTATGCTACATGATCTTGAGCTTGTTACCAACACTCTATGCAAGGAAATTCCTATAAATGATAAAAAAGTGCTGTCCTTATTTTATTCTACGGAAGCGCTAGGCGTAAGTCCAAAGGATATACTTTGCGAAACTGGTACACTTGGTATTCCAGAGTTTGGCACAGACTTCGTGCAAGGTATGTTGCTTGAAACAAAGCCTCATACTATGAGTGAGTTGCTAAGAATATCTGGTCTTTCTCATGGTACAGATGTTTGGCTTGGAAATGCACAGACGCTAATTGCGAATGGTACTGCCACTCTTAACGAATGTGTTTGTACAAGAGATGATATCATGGAGTCGCTACTTAGATATGGTATGCCCGAAAAGCTAAGCTTTGATACAATGGAGGCAGTGCGTAAGGGAAGAGGCCTAACCCCTTCTACAGAAGAAGAAATGAGAAATCACAATGTTCCAGAGTGGTTTATAGATAGCTGCAAAAAAATAAAATATATGTTTCCAAAAGCTCATGCCTGCGCCTATGTTATAAGTGCCCTTCGCATAGCTTACTATAAGGTCTACTATCCATTAGCATACTATTGCACATATCTTAGCATACGTGGCAAGGCCTATGACAGCTCAAGCATGATGCTTGATACACATATACTTAGGGAAAAGGTAAAAGATATGCTAGATAGAAGAAACGACCTTAGCGATCTTCAAAAAGCTGACCTATATGTAATGCGTATTGCTCTTGAAATGCAAAGCAGAGGATATAAATTTTTGCCAGCTGATATATATAAAAGCGCTGCTACAAAATTCATTATTGAAGATGGTGCTATACGAGTTCCATTAAGTGCACTTAAAGGACTTGGTGAGATAGCTCCAAATAACATAGCAGAAGCAAGAAGCGAACGCTTTAATAGTGTAGACGATTTAAAAAAACGAGCAAAAATCGGCGATAAGGTCATTGAGATATTAAAAGAGAATAATGCCATTGGTGATCTGCCAGACAAGGCCCAAATGGATATGTTCTCAATGCTAGGTATATAAAATGATTGCTATATTTATTTTATTTCTATTTCTTGCTTCGGGCGTATATATTGCAAACAAGCTGCTATCTGCAATAGGCATTGTTGAGAGATCATGGATAGGTCTATGCCTTGGTTTTGCAATGCTTATGCTGTTTCCTGCAGCAATGGCTTTCATATTTAGTTTTACAGTGATTGCACATGTTTTTGCTATTGTGCTAGACCTTATAGTTGTATTTTTGGTATACAAATTTAAGCGTAACAAACATATTAGAGACTTTGGCATTGATGAAAGAAAAAAGCTTCTAAATGCACTTATATTGGTCTTGCCTTTTTCTGTACTGATGGCTTATCTGCAGTATACTCACACTATAATGCCAAAAAATGGGGCTTTATGGGTTGGGCAAAGCACGTATGGGGATCTTTCGCTACACTTATCAATAATCACAAGTGCTATTGGTGCAAAGTTTCCTATGGATTACAGTATATTTCCTGGAGTAAGGCTTGGGTATCCTTTCCTAATAGATACGCTTTCAAGCACGCTTTATCTGTTTGGGCTTAGTCTTCAATCAAGTATAATTATTCCTGGCACTATAATATCGTCATGTATATTTATGGGATATTACTTGCTAGCACTCAAGATCTGTAATGACAAACGAGCAGCTGCACTTGCATTCATTTTATTATTTTTAAATGGTGGCCTTGGTTTTTTATATGATATAGACCTTGCAGGTGGAGATTTTTCTGCAAGGATAAACGAGATTATGACAGGCTACTACAAAACCCCTGTAAATCGTCCAGAAGCTCATAATTTAGTATGGGCAAACATAATAGCCGATATGATGCTGCCCCAGCGTACATTTATGGGTGGTATGCTTATATTTTTACCTAGTGTTTATCTGCTCATTAACCCACTTTTTGAAAATAGAGAGTTTAAAAAAGGTGAGCTTGCTCTGCTTATTGCTCTGGCTTCAAGTCTTCCAATGATAAATACTCACGCATTTTTAGCCCTTGGAATTTTTTCTATTATACAAATGATTTCACGAATAATTATTGCCGAGGCCTCAAGAAAAAAAATAGTATTTATCCAATTTGCAATATTTGGAGCAACCACACTATGCCTTACATTGCCACAGCTATTTACCTGGACTTTTGGTCAAAGCCTAAATAATAGTGGATTTCTAAGGTTTCATTTTAACTGGATAAATAACAATAATGGTACGCTAAGAGATATCTATCCTGTATTCTACTTAAAAAACATGGGAATCGTTATAATTCCTATGTTGATGTCTATTTTTACCAAGGATAAAAAATTTAGAAGTTTGATATTGTCTGCTCTTGCTATATTTTTACTTGCAGAGTTTGTGCTGTTTCAGCCAAACAAATATGATAATAACAAGCTTATATACTTTAGCTTTTTAATAATGCTACTTCCCACATGTTCAATGCTTATAAACATCTATGATTCTTTGGTAAAAATTCCTGCAAGAGCCTTACTAGCTTCATTATTTATATTTACATGCGTGATATCTGGTAGCTTAAGCCTTGCTAGAGAATGTGTAAGTAGCTATGAGGCATATAGCCAAGACAGCGTTGATATTGCTAAGTTCGTTGAAAAAAATACAGACAGGAATAGTGTTTTTATTACAGCAAGCAACCATCTTAACCCCATATCCTCCCTAGCAGGTAGAAAAATATTGTGTGGACCAGATCTTTGGCTATATTATCATGGTATAGATACCAGCAAACGAAAAGCAGAAGTCAAAGACTTTTATACAAACCCAAGTAAACACAATGGACTAATTGAGAAATATAATGTAAAATATATAATTATTGGTCCTAGCGAATTATATGAATATAGCGATATAGATTTGGAAAATCTAGATGATGAATTTGATATTGTATATTCAAATAATTCATACACCCTATATAAGGTAATATAAATGCGATTTTTAAAGTATTCATTAGAAAAACAAAAGCCCGTAAAGGCTGTGATTATGGATGAGGGTGCAATAACTCAAAAGACCATAAGAGTGCAAAGTCTTCAAGACGATGGTTTTTTTTACACCATATCAAATCGTAAAAAGGAACACTACTGTGAATATAAAAATCTCCTTGCATGTTCCTATGCAAGGGGAGATGATGAGGCAAAACTATGAAACAAAAATTAATTGATAAGCTAAAAAACAATCCTAAACTAAAAGAAATATTCTTATATATAGTTTTTGGTGGACTAACAACTGTAATAAATTATGTGGTATTTGCTTTATTTAGAGAGCTGATTCTCACATCATCAGCGCCCTCGCATCTACTCATTTCAAATCTTGTGGCTTGGGTTCTCTCTGTGCTATTTGCTTTTTTTACCAATCGCAAATATGTGTTTGAAAGCAAATCAAATAAAATTTTTAAAGAGCTGGTGCTGTTTTTTGCAGCAAGGGTATTATCTTTTCTGCTATTTGATCAATTTTCCCTATATGCAATGGTTAGATGGCTTGGAATTAATCAGTATATAGCAAAGCTTATTGCTAATATATTTGTAGTAATATTTAATTATATAGCAAGCAAACTAGTTATTTTTAATAAGAATTAAATTTCAATTATCCTGTTACATTGCAAACTAATTGCTTCGGATTTATCGTGCGTAACAAATACGCACGTTTTATTTTGAGTATATTTATATACATAGTCTATAACTATATTCTTTGTAGCTTTGTCTAATCCCTTGAAGGCTTCGTCCATTACTATTAGTTCTGGCTCTGCAAGCACTGCTCGCATAATTGCAAGTCTTCTTTTCATTCCACCAGAATATTCTCCTGCAAGCTTGTATTCCTCACCACTAAGGCCTAGTTCTTCAAAGTGCTGGAGTATTTTTTCTTTATCGGTGTTACATACAAGCTTAATATTATCGTATGCTGAAAAATCATCAAGTAGTCTGTTTTCCTGAAAGACCATAGACTTGTTTTTAGGTACACCAGATATTGTTCCACTATCAGAGGTAACTAGGCCCATAATTATATTGAGCAATGTTGTTTTGCCTGTTCCACTCTTACCCATGATTGCGACCTTTTCGCCATACTGAATTTCTAAATTCAGATTGCTTATTACGCTTTTGTCATTAAAGCTTTTTGAGATATTTCTAAGCTTTATCAAAGCTTTCCCTCCTATTTATAAAGCATTTATAGCATTCTTTGATTACAAATACTATAAAACGCTCAACACAGACACTTATAACAATTATGCTAAATGTCCATGCAAACATATCTGCTGTAAGCAAAAACACCTTTGCTTCGCGCAAAAGATCTCCTATTGTGTTCCTAGGAACAGCAATAAGTTCTGCTGCTACTCCTGATTTAAAAGCCATGCCTATGGCGACTTCTAGCGTTGAAATAAATGTTTTTATTGATTGTGGAATATAAAGCAATCTCATTCGCCTTGAAAAAGGCACTTCAAATATCATAAGCATTTGATCAAGCTTTTTATCAATTGATTTATACGCAGTGAGCATATTGGAATATACTATCGGGAATACTATTAGAAATACTGTTATTATACTAAGCTTCGTGTTTCCTACCCAAACTAAACAAATTATTACAAATGAGGCAAGTGGTGTAGCTTTCATGCAAGCAACAAATGGCCATAGCATTATATCTACAAGTTTTAATTTGCTTGATATAGCAGCAAGCATTAATCCTAAAGCAATCGCAATAAAAAGGCCAAGCAAAATATTGCTCATGGTATTTGCTAAGTTAATCCAATATTCCTCAGTTTGCAGTAGCTCAAAAAGTCTAGTTAAAACTTCTAATGGTCCTACAAGCAAGAGAGTATTATTTAATAATAAAGCAATAGCCTGCCACAATAAAAGGGCGAAGGCTATTGCCATTATTTTTTGTAAATTATTTTTATTCAAAAATTGCATAGAATTCATCGTCAGGAAGCTTGCCACCTACTGATTTTGGGTTTTCATCGTTGAGTACCTGCAGATAGGCGTCCATTGTTTTTTGCATTTCAGCGCCGTCTATACAAACTATATTGCAGTAAGGCAAGGCCTTCTTTGCAACAGCAGCCTTAAATATGTTAAATTTTTCAATAAGAGCGCTTGCTTCTTCATTATTGGCATTTACATATTCAACACTGGCCTTATGATCTGCTATGAAGTTCTTCACTGCTTGTGGATTTTCTTCATAAAGCTTGCGACTTACTATTGTAACTCCAGTAATAAGTTTTGTGTCGTTCGTCTTATTCCACTCTTCAGTAAGATCAATAGCAGTATGCAATCCTTCAACTTTGCTCTCTGCCACTGTTACAAATGGTTGTGGAAGCATTGCTATATTGCCCATGCCCTTGCTCAATGCAGCAACTATTTCATTATGTTCTGTCTTGTAGTCAATTGTAAGATCTTTTTCTGGATCTATACCATTTTGTCTAAGAAGATGATTTAGTACGAACTCTGGACTTGCTCCCTTACCAGATGCTAATAATGTTTTACCTTTTAAATCAGCTAGAGATTTAATACTATCTCCAGTTTCTACAATATACAATACTCCAAGAGTATTGATATCTACTGCCTTAATGGCTCCATCTGTCTTGTTGTATAGCACACTTGCAAGGTTTGCAGGTACAGCAGCTATATCAACTTCGCCAGAGCTTACCTTTGCCACTACTTCTTCAGGCGCATTTGCAAGCATGAATTCATAATTATTCAAGCTCTTGCCCTGCTCATTTTGCTCTAGTAAATAAGCCATTCCCATACTTGTAGGTCCTGCAAGTCCAATAAGTTTTATACTCTCAGCAAATGCTACATTTACAAGCAGCATTACACATATAGCCAAAACAAGAATTTTCTTTTTCATATTTCTTAGCTCCTTAAAACATTTATATAATTAATATATACCAATAAAATTAGATTTTAAAACGGCTTCCCAAAGATATTTGTTGAAATTTTTCTCCCATATTCTCTTGCAGATAGTCATAAAAATTCTTGTCTATACAATTATGTACATAGTACATTGTGTTATATTGCATTAAGTTTTGTATCATGTCATCTGCTGCTCTTACGTCCCTAGGCTTACTTTTATCAAAGCTGCCTATGCGCACACCACCTACAAACGCCTTAATATTCTCATATTTTGTCCATTGCATCACATTGCACACTCCCTTATGAGTGCAGCCTGATACAATTATCTTTTCCTTATCCCCTATAATAATATATAGTTCATGATGAAAATCATCAGGCTCAAGCCTATGGTTACTCTGTACTGCAAAACCTATCTCTCTAGTATTTACAAGAGATCTCCTGTCATTGCCAGAAAAAATATAAACATCATTGTCTATATAGTATTCATCTTCAACAAATATAAATCTATCTGAATTGTTCTTTACAACATTTGCAATTGACTTATCTGCACCAATAAATTCGTTCCTATTATTGTAGTATTTACCTAATATGTCTGTACTGCAATAAATTTTGGCCTTGCTGTTGTATTCTAAGAAGCTGCTAAGGCCATTACAGCTTTCGTAATGACCATGAGTAATAAAGCAGATGTCTACATCTCTCAAGTCAACGCCCAAAAGTCTTGCGTTATTGATAATAGTATCGTCCTGCCCTACATCGACCAATATATTATGTTTTTTGTCGGAGATAAATATTCCTGAGCCTTCATTAGTAATTAGGCTACTTGGTACCACTCCATCGTTAATGGTTCTGTCTGCTAATACAACGAGCTCCATCAGCGCCTCCAATATCATTTGTAAAATAATTATACTATTATTGTTAAAAATTTGCAAAAGACAATTCTACAATATTGTATATTAAATTTGTCATTTATTCATAATTTATGATACAATCATCATAAATAAAAATTGTAAAATTTACAATGTGTTTATAATTTTATTTAATCACTTGTATAGCAAAAAATCAATAATTTTAAGGAGCAAAATATGAAGCTAAACTATAAGAGAACATTTCTCATAGGGCTTGCCTTTATGTCGATAACATCATTTTGGCAGCTCTACAACCCTATAATTCCCAAAATACTACTGCATACATTCAACATGTCCGAGGTCAATCAAGGAATTATTATGGCCCTGGATAATATATTGGCAGTAATACTTTTGCCTGTATTTGGCTCTATAAGTGATAAGTGCAAACTAAGCATAGGCAAGCGTATGCCATACATAGTAATAGGAACGGCACTGGCTACAATACTTATAGTTTTGCTTCCAATTGCAGATGAAGCAAAAAACTTATCAGCATTTGTAATAATTCTCTTGCTGCTGCTTATCACAATGGGAATATACAGAAGCCCTGCTGTATCATTGATGAGCGATCTTACAATAAAGCCTCTACGAAGCAAGGCCAATGGTGTAATAAATCTTATGGGAGCAGTAGGTGGAGTATTTACTCTATTGCTTATGCAATTCTTTATACATACTCGCCCTGATGGACGTGAAGACTATTCTACAGTGTTCACAATTGTGGCATGCTTTATGCTTTTATGCATAACTATACTATTGCTCACTATACGCGAGCGAGAAATGGCAAGCGAAGTAGGAAATACTGAAGATGAGCCAATAGAACACTCTGAAAATAACTCGCTATCTGGTTTTAAGTCTTTAAGCAAAGAAGAGCGTCACGATCTTATATTTATTCTTATATCGATATTTTTCTGGTTCGTAGGCTACAACGCAATTGAAACTAACTTTACAAAGTTTGCCTCTGTAAAATGGGAAAGCAGCACTGCTCAAGCTGCTACATGCCTTATGATAGCTTCTCTTGGTGCAATAGTTTCATTTATTCCTGTTGGCTTTGTTGCAACTCGCATAGGCAGACGCAAAACAATCAAAATTGGAATAGTATTGCTTTCTGCATGCTTTTTTGCAGCAGGAATGTTCAAGGAGTTTTCTTACATATACTTTATACTCTTTGCTTTAGTAGGCGTTGCTTGGGCATTTATAAATGTGAATAGCCTACCTATGGTGGTAGATATATGTCATGCAAAGGATATAGGCAAATTCACTGGATATTACTACACGTTCTCAATGGCAGCGCAAATAGTTACTCCTATATTGTGTGGACTACTCTTAGATATTTTTGGCTATAATGTTCTTATGCCCTATGGAGCTATAGCAGTGGCAATATCATATTTCACAATTTCACAGACAAGGCTTGGTGACAGTAAACAATGATTATCACAATAATTATAATTGTTCTAATTTATTTATTTTTTATATCTACAAGAAAATGCAAAACGATACCTAAAAGTGTGGAGCCAAATCTATATGCTCATAGGGGATTGCATGATAATATAAATTTTCCATTTGAAAATACTCTTGAAGCCTTTAGACTGGCAGTAGAAAACGGATATGGAATAGAGCTTGACGTTCAGTTTACTCGTGATAAGCAAATAGTAGTTGTACATGACAATAATATAAAAAGAGTATGTGGAATAGATAAAAAAGTATCTGATTGCACCTATGAAGAATTAAAGAATTACCCAATTTTTGATGGTAGTTATATTCCACTTTTTAGCGAAGTGCTTGAGCTAGTATCTGGCAAGGTGCCGCTTTTAATAGAGATAAAGCATTACAGCGATGTTAAAGAGCTATCAGAAAAGACCTACGAAATGCTTAAAAATTATAATGGTGCTTATTGCATAGAGAGCTTCCATCCCCTTGCGCTCCTGTGGTTTAGAAAAAACGCCCCTGAAGTATTTCGTGGCCAACTGGCAAGTGGACATATAGACAAGGCAAACGGAGCAAAATATTTTGAACAGTTATTTTTACTTTCTCTACTCTGCAATGTAATATCTGCCCCTCATTTTATTTCTTATACATCCGAGCATGATAATAACTTGAGCATGTTCCTTATTAAAAAGATATTCAAGCCAAAGCTTGCAGCTTTTACATTAAAAAATCAAAAAGAGCTTGATAGAGCATTAGAAAAAGGCTATACTATGCCGATATTTGAAGGATTTATACCAAAACTTAAATAGCCTATATGGGCTATTTTTTTAAAAATATTGTATAATAAAATATATTATATAAATGAGGAGATCAAATGTATAAAGCCGATAAAAATTATTTGGAGCTGTGCAATAGAATTCTTAGTGAGGAAAATAGCACAATTGGAGAAAGTGTCCGTCCCAAGTATGCTGACGGCACTGCTTCACACACCTACTTTGTAAACCAAGTATGGGATGAATACGATATAGAAAAAGGCGAATTTCCAATAATTTCTTTTAGAAAGATCGCATGGAAATCTGGAATAAAAGAAATACTTTGGATATATCAGGATCAAAGCAATGATCTAGATTTGTTGCGCGACAAGTACAATATCACATGGTGGGATGATTGGGAAGTAAATAATACTCGCACAATAGGTCAGAGATATGGAGCAACTGTTAAAAAATATGATCTTATAAATAAATTACTTGATGGCTTAAAGACTCAGCCTTATGGCAGGCGACATATAATTAATCTCTATCAATATGCAGATTTTGAACAGACTAGTGGCCTATATCCATGTGCAATGGAAACTCACTGGTCTGTACGCAATGGCAAGCTAGATCTCACACTTATACAGCGATCCAGTGATGTAGCCGTTGCCAATTCTATAAACAAGATACAATATGTAGCGCTGCAGATGATGATTGCAAAAGCGTGTGGTTTTACACCAGGAAAATTCTGTCATATGATACAAAACGCCCACATATATGATAGACATGTATCAAAAATTCAAGAAATGCTTAAAAGGCCAGTTGTCGATATGCAGCCCACTCTAGTATTAAATACAGATAAAACTGATTTCTACTCATTTAATATAGATGATTTTCAAATAAAGAACTATTTCCCTATCGAGCCAAATATAAAGTTTGAGTTAGCAATATGATATACAATAATATAAATATAATAGTCGCAATGACTGAAAAAACAAGAGCCATAGGCAAAGACGGAGATATGATTTATCATTTGCCAAAGGACTTAAAATATTTTAAAGAAACTACCATGGGTTCAACAGTGGTAACAGGCTATACTACATATCTTAGCTTGCCAAAAAGGCCCCTTCCTGGTAGAAAAAACATAGTACTTTGCAAGCCCGTAAAGCAAATAGAGGGCTGCACAGTGTTTGGCTCCATTGAAGAACTCCTAGACTATGCATGCAACAACCCTGATGAAAAAATATTTGTCTGTGGTGGAGAAAGCATATATAAACAACTTATTCCATATTCGAATAGACTATATATAACACTGATTGAAGAAATCGAGCCTGTAAAGGCTGATAGATTTTTCCCAAATATAGATGAAAAAATATGGAAAAAAATAAGTGATACCTGTGTTGAAGATAATAAAAAAATACACTTTACAGTTTGGGAGAGAAAATAATGCAAAATAATAAAGGAAAACTTACTATACCTACCGACATGGATGCAGTGCAGGAAACAATTTTCTTAATGGATAAATGGGGTGCAGACGCAATACGAGATTGCGACGGAACGGAATTCCCCCAAGAATTATCAAATTGTGATGCCAAAATATATAAGACTTACTACACTACACGTAAGGATAACACATGGGCAAAGGCAAATCCTGATGAGGTTCAGCAGTGCTACATTATGAGTAGCTTTAACATGGCTGTGTCTAATGAGCTAAGTATAGATATTATGAAGGGTATAAGCAATGAGCTACTTATGCCAAATACTCATGATGATATACAACGTTGGTGGGAGGTTATAGACAGAAGCACTGGAGAGGCTTTACCTCCTCAAGATTGGTACTATGAAAATGGAAAAGTAATTATCACAAACGCTGTACCGTACCACAACTATACTGTAAGCTTTCTTGCATATATAATATGGGATCCTGTACATATGTACAACGCTGTAACCAATGGTTGGAAAGACTTTGAACATCAAATTACATTTGATGTAAGACAGCCTAAAACAAAGCAGTACAGCAAGGAACGCCTTAAAAAGTTTATTGAAGAGCATCCACATGTAGATGTAATAAGATATACGACATTCTTCCATCAATTCACATTAATATTTGATGAGCTTAAAAGAGAAAAATATGTTGATTGGTATGGATATTCTGCATCGGTGAGTCCATATATACTAGAGCAATTTGAAAATGAAGTTGGCTATAAGTTTAGGCCAGAATATATAATAGATCAAGGCTATTATAACAATCAATATAGAGTTCCAAGCAAAGAGTTCCTAGATTTTATGGCTTTCCAACGCAGAGAAGTATGTAAACTAGTACGTGAATTTGTTGATATTACTCATTCTTATGGCAAGGAAGCAATGATGTTCCTTGGAGATCACTGGATAGGCACAGAGCCTTTTATGCCAGAATTTAAAGAATGTGATCTAGATGCAGTAGTTGGCTCAGTAGGTAACGGGTCAACATTAAGACTAATATCAGATATAGATGGCATAAAGTATAGTGAAGGTCGCCTGCTGCCATATTTCTTCCCCGATACATTTTATGAGGGTGGAGATCCATTGGGCGAGGCTAAAAAGAACTGGATGAGTGCTAGACGCGCACTGCTGCGCAAGCCTCTTGATAGGATAGGCTACGGAGGATATCTAAAACTTGCATGCAAATTCCCAGACTTTATAGATTATGTTGCAAATCTTGCTGATGAATTTAGAGAGTTGTATAAAAATGTACATGGATGCACTCCTTATTGTGTAAAAACCGTTGCAGTGCTTAACTCATGGGGAAAAATGAGAGCATGGGGAGCGCACATGGTACATCATGCACTGTATTACAAGCAAAATTACAGCTATGCAGGAATAATTGAGATATTGTCAGGGGCTCCTTTTGATGTAAAATTTATCAGCTTTGATGATGTGATGCAAAATCCTGATATATTAAAAGATATAGATGTAATATTTAATATTGGTGATGCTTATACAGCGCATACAGGTTCTGAAACATGGTCAAATTCTAGATTTACTTCAATAATCAATGAGTATGTTGCAAATGGAGGAGGCTTTATAGGTGTAGGCGAACCTGGTGGATATCAATATCAAGGTAGATTTATCCAGCCTGCTGATATACTAGGTGTAGAAAAAGAAACCGGATTCACTCTTGGCTATGACAAATACAATTTAGAAGAGCACAGAGATCATTTCATATTGTCTGATGCTAAAAACATCCCCGACTTTGGAGAAGGTCAACGATCTATATATGCCCTACCAAGTGCAAAAATACTCGTTCAAAACGATAAACAGGTACAAATGGCAGTAAATGAATTCTGCAAAGGACGTGGCGTGTATATTAGTGGTATGCCTTTCAGCCTGGAAAATGCAAGAATACTTTACAGAGCTATTCTATGGGCAACCCATGCAGAAAGTGAGTTAGATAAGTGGTATAGCAGCAATTACAACGTTGATGTACATGCTTACCCTGCAAATAAAAAGTACTGTATAGTAAACAATACCTATGAAACTCAGAAAAGCACAATATATACCTCAAATGCTAGTTTTGATACTGAGCTTGCTCCAAACGAGATAAGATGGTATGAAATTTAATTTAAAATTATACCCCGAATTTAATTCGGGGTATTTTTAAGTGCTTTAAATTTTTCTTCAGCCTCAAGTAGCTTTTTATAATATTCATCATAACTCTTACTGAATTTTCTTATAAGTGGTATTGCTATTTCATAATATTTATTATCTATCATATATTTATTTAGTTTTTCTTCAATTTTTACAAGTGGGCTATTCGTATATTCTTCGCTATTTTTATATGCATAATACATATCCAATGCCGACTTATTTTCAATGTACCATTTTTCTATATTTTTTACTGCTTCATTCTTTTTGTTATTTACTTCTTCAATAGTATCATTGCTTACATTGCTTGTAAATGCTTCTATATAGCTTTGTTCTTCAGCACTTAGTTCAAAGGTCGGAAGACTATCCATATAAGAAATAAATTCTTTAAATGCCTCCTCCCCGTCTTCGCTTACTGCTTCAGTAAAATAAGGCTTATAGGAAAAAAAGAAACACTGAGCAAAATATCCTGGAAAAGCTTTCTCAAGTCTACTATACAAGCTTTCCTGCCTTTCAATATTTCTTAACTCTTTAGCAACCATATCCATATTCTCTCCATCAATAAGTTTATTGATAAGTTCAGCCTTCTTACTGAGTATATTAGCTTCAATCTGTTTTTTACGAAGTATTGAAGTTCTAGAGCTTTTATCTTTTTTGATTGCTAGTATTTCTTCTACACTTAATCCCAGACTGCGATAGACTTGTATTTCTTTAAGATCTTCAACATCTTTTATAGAGTAATCCCTATACCCATTTTCCATCTTTATTGGTTCAATTAGGCTTTTTTTCTCGTAATATTCAATAGCTTTTCTTGTTAAACCAGTTTGCTTTTCAACTTCACTTCTATTCATTTTCTTCCTCCTTGCTTAGTATATTAAAAGTCTATCATTGGGCCTTGGGTACATGTCAAGGTAATTTTATAAATGTTAAAAAACTCACTTTAATTAAGATGATTATATAATTTGTTTTGTTTATAAATCAATCTACATATATTTCATTTATATAAAAATCCACCCCATATAGGGGTGGAAAATAAGAGGTATTATTTTTATTCTACGGTAATTCCTTCAAGCAGTTTTACATTCTCAAATGCAACCTGCTCACGTGTTAGGCTTTCGCCTTCTTTTACTAGTACATTACCCTCATTGTCGTTTAAAGGACCAGCAAATATGTCAAGCTCTCCACTAATGATAGCTGCACGAGCCTTGTCAATTGCTTCCTGTGTGCCTTCAGCAACATTTTTGCTAAGAGGAGAAATATCTACTGTACCGTCAGCAAGGCCATAAAGTTTATTTTCTGGCTTATATGTTCCATCAACAACGCTCTGCAAATATGGCTCAATAGCATTTTCCCACTTAAATATCATAGCAGTAAGGTGTGCATCTGGAGCAGATGGTGTCATATCAGAACCTGTACCACATCCAAATACGCCTCTTTCCTGAGCTGCAATCTGTGGGTTGCTTGTATCGCAGTGCTGAGCTATTACGTCACATCCAGCATCAATAAGAGCATTTGCTGTCTGGCTTTCTAGTGTAGGATCATACCAGCTATTTGTGTACTTTACAAACAATTGTACATCAGGATTAACGCTCTTTGCGCCAAGGTAGAATGCATTGATACCACCATTAACCTCAGCATTGTCCTGGGCTCCTACAAAACCAAGTTTATTTGTTTTTGTCTTGAGTCCTGCAGCTATACCGCAGAGATAACGTCCTTCATAAAGTGTAGCATAGTAGTTATTGAAGTTGGTATCGTTGCTCTTAATTCCACTGCAGTGAATGAATATTTTTTCGGGGAATTCATCTGCAAGCTCTTCCATGTAGTTCTGATAGCCAAAGCTATTTCCAAACAGAACTTGAACGCCAGCTTCCAGCAACTCACGTGCTGCAGATTCAAATGTGCCATCCTCTGGAACGTTGGTCTTTATAAGTATTTGGTCTTCTTTAATTCCTAAATTCTCACATGCCTTGATCAATCCATTGTAATGAGCTGTGTTATATCCACCATCTGTAATGTCGCCTATAAATATAAAACCTACTTTAAGGTCTTCTTTGGCAACTGGAGCGAACTCAGCAGAAGCTAGTCCTGCAAAAAGCAGCATTAATGCCGCAGATATAGCTAAAATCCTCTTAAACATTTCTTCCTCCAAAATATTATTTGTTCAAAACACGAACATTAATTTGAATACATGAACTATTATACAGAAGATTATATATAAATGCAAGCACAATTTAAATAATTTTATAAATTTTATTTTAAAACACGAACATTAAGATATTCTAGGCATTTAACATTCTGCTAAGCGACGGTTTAAGTCTTTTGGATAATATAAATGCCAAAAAAAGTTTTAATAGATCTGGAATAATAAATGGTAGTACTGTCCACCCCAAAACTTTAGCTAGTGCAACTTCACCTTTTGTGCTGGTATACACTATCATGAACCACGCAGTTCCAAATACATATAGTATTAAAAGTCCCAATATCATTGCAAGTATATGCATTTTTTCGTTTTTCTCAAATATGGCATATACAGCAGGCATCACTAAAAAGCCTATTATGTATCCTCCTGTTGGCCCCATTAAAGCAGCAATTCCAGCTTTGCCTCCTGCAAATACTGGTAAGCCTATGACTCCCATAAAAATAAAGCAAAGTATTGAATAAAATGCTCTTTTTGAGCCTAGCAAAAGAAGTGCTAGAAATACTGCAAATGTTTGCAATGTAAATGGTACTGCTGAGGGTATGCTTATAAGCGAACATACTGCAATAATTACTGAAAAAATAGCTATAAAGCTTAATTCTTTTGTTTTCATAGTCTTATACTAATCTCCCCACTATTAAGATATTGTTTTTCTCCACTATCGTATTCTACAAGCAATCTGCAATCTTCATCTATATCTATTGCCTTTGCCTTTTCACTGCTACCGTTTTTTATTACTAAAATGTTTTTTCCAATCACAAAACAACGTTTTTTATATTCTTTTACAAAACTTCTATCATGTATATGATTATAATAGTAAAATATTTTTTCTATTATTTTTGAAATAAGTCTATTACGCAAATCATAGCTCTTGTCAGTTAAAAGGCCTGTGGCTATGTTCTTTATTTCATCAGGAAATCCACATTTGGGCTCGTATACATTTATACCTATGCCTACCACCACATAGCTAAGATTTGCAAGCTCCATATTATAACCCGCCTCGCAAAGTATTCCACATAGTTTTTTATCATTATGATATATATCATTTACCCATTTAATTGGGCATTCTATACCTAGCACTTCATATATGGCTTCACATACGGCAAGAGCACTCATGGCAGTTATCAGAGTGGTATCGTTAATGCTCATTTTAGGCTTGAGCAATATACTCATATATATTCCACTTCCGTCAGGCGAAAAAAAACTTCTTCCAAGTCTTCCCTTTCCTGAGCTCTGATTTTTAGCAATTACTACCTTACCTTCACGAGATTCGTTAGCTATGTTTTTAATATAGTTATTTGTAGAATCTATGGTGTCGAATACTTCAATTTCATATTTTTCGCCTACAATAGATTTTATAGCATCGGCATTTATAACATCACATGATTTATCTAGTGAGTATCCTTTTGGAGAACACATTATAGCGTACCCGTCATCCTCCAAAGAATGTATATGCTTCCAAACTGCAGCGCGACTTATACCAAGTGTCTCTGCAATGCTCTGACCCGAAATTACATTGGAAGTCTTTTCAAGTAGCTTCAATACAGTATATTTATTGTTCATATTTGCTCCTTTCTAAAAAATTATAACACCAATTTAATAATTGTAAACCTTAAATCATTTATTGGTTGACATGTTTTCTTGCATTTGACACAAGTTGTGTTAAAGATTAAAATTATATAATAATAAAAAGGAGAATGCGATGAATAAGCCTAATCCAAACGAAGCTCCAGAGATACAGTGCAAGGATCTGTACTCTAAAAAAGACATTGAAAATCTTAAAAATATTCTTGAAAGCTATGATAGCGAGGTCTTACTGCAAAAAGGTGTTGTGTTTGATATGGCACACAGAACTGTAAGTCTTCCAAATGGCAAAAAGGCCCTAAGAGAGATAGCCTATCACAGTGGAGCTGCTGCAGTAGTGCCCGTTGATAGTGAAGGCAATGTTTACCTGGTCTATCAGCATAGAAGTGTAATCAACAAGGTAACTCTTGAAATACCTGCTGGCAAAATGGATGAGGGCGAAACTGACCCTCTAAAATGTGCAACTCGAGAGCTGAGTGAAGAAACGGGTTTTGACGCCGGTAGCATGGAGCTTTTATTAAGTATGGATACTACTCCTGGATTCTGTACAGAATTTGTCGCAATATATCTTGCTAGAGATCTAAAGCAAAGAGAAAAGCATACTGATGAAGATGAGTTTTTGGGAGTAATAAAAATTCCTATGAAAGAAGCGATAAGACGAGTGCTTAGCAAAGAGCTTACTGATGGCAAAACTGCTCTTGGCTTAATGCTGGCAGCTCAGAAACTTAATTTACTATGAAAAACAACAGGATATTTTATAAATGGATAATATTTCTAAGCATATTGCTAGTATTAGGAATAGCATTATTGGTGTACGGAATTCGAACTCAAGCAGGAGTTCCGATGCTGAGATTTACAAACCCAAACATCATTTAGCTCCAATTGAACCAAAGATGAGCTTAAGTGCAGACCAGCTGGATAGAATGTATTCAGATGTTCTTTTGTCGACTAAAAAAATAGAGACAAAAAGACTCATAATAAGGCGCCTTAGAATGAAGGATAGCATGGATATATATAACTATAGTAAAGATGAAAGGGTAGCACAACATGTGCTTTGGACTGCTCACAAGAGTATAGAACAAAGCGCTGGATACATACGCTTTCTTCAGGCGCAATATCGCATAGGTTCAGTTGCAAGCTTGGGAATAGAATATAAGGAAACAGGAAAAATAATTGGTACTATTGGCTTTATGAAACTTGATATTGAAAGTTCATCGGCAGAAATAGGATACAGTTTGAAATATGACATGTGGAACAAGGGAATTATGTCTGAAGCTCTAGATGCTATGCTATGTTTCGGATTCTTTAGTCTTGGGCTAAATAGAATAGAAGCCTACTGCGAGACTGATAATCCTGCTAGTGCACGCGTTCTTGAAAAATGTGGAATGAGTTTTGAGGGCATAGCGCGAAATAAGTTTTACAATAAAAATAAATTTGTTGATGTAAGACAATACTCCATTTTATTCAGTGATTACAAGGAGAAAGATATACATGAGATATAATGTAGCTATAGTAGGTGCTACCGGAATGGTGGGTCAAAGATTTATCACTCTTTTGCAAAATCATCCTTGGTTTAATATAAAACTTCTTGCTGCCAGCAGTCATAGTGCTGGTAAATCTTATAAAGATGCCGTATATGGAAAGTGGCTTATGCAATCCCCTATACCTAATAATGTAATGGATATGCCAGTGTATGATGCAATGGATATAGAGTATATTGCAAGCCAAGTAGATATGGTTTTTTGCGCAGTAAATATGCCAAAAAGTGAAATTATGGCGCTTGAAGAATCTTATGCAAAGCATGGACTTGCTGTAATAAGCAACAACAGTGCAAACAGAATGGTGGATGATGTTCCTATGCTCATCCCAGAGCTAAATGGAGATCACTCTAAAATTATTGAAGCGCAAAGGAAGAGACTAAATACCGACACCGGTTTTATTGCCGTTAAACCAAATTGCAGCATACAGAGCTATGTACCTGCAATATATCCATTATTGAATTTTGAACCACAAAGCATAAGCGTATGCACATATCAAGCGATAAGTGGTGCAGGAAAAACTTTTGAAACATGGCCTGAAATGATAGATAATGTTATCCCCTACATCGCAGGCGAAGATGAGAAAAGCGAGATTGAACCGCTAAAAATATTTGGCGAAATAAAAAACAATAAAATTACACTAAAAGATGATATAAAAATATCTGCTCAGTGTTTAAGAGTGAGTGCAAGCGACGGACACATGGCTGCAGTTTCTGTAAAATTTAACAACAAGCCAAGCAAAAGTGAGATTCTAGATGCATGGCAGAATATGAACATTTTAGTAAGGCAAACCGTGCTTCCCTCGTCTCCTGACACATTCATAAGATATTTTGAAGAAAATGATAGACCTCAAACAAGGCTGGATAGAGATCTTGAGCATGGAATGGGTATATCAATAGGTAGACTAAGAGAAGATAATATTTTTGATTATAAATTTGTTTCACTAAGTCATAATACTGTTCGCGGAGCTGCAGGAGGAGCCATACTTATGGCAGAATATCTTGCAAGAAAGGGTTACATATATGAAAAGAGAACTATTTAATGGAGTAGCAACTGCTCTAATCACTCCATTTAAAAATGGTAAAGTGGATTTTGATGCGCTAAGTACAATAGTTGAGCAACAAATCAACAGCAATATTAGTGCGCTTGTAGTTTGTGGCACAACAGGAGAGCCTTCAACTATGACCACTGCCGAAAAGGAATCAGTCATCTCATTTGTTCTAGAACAGGTGAATGGATATATTCCAGTTATAGTGGGCACAGGTGGCAACAACACAGCTGAAGTAATAGCCACAGCAAAAAAATATCAAAAGTTAGGCGCAACAGCACAGCTTTGTGTTACACCATACTACAACAAGACTACTCAAGCAGGCCTTGTAGCCCACTATACTGCCATAGCAGATAGTGATACTCTGCCTATAATACTATATAATGTTCCTGGCAGAACCGGGCTAAATATGTTACCAGAAACTGTTGCAAAGCTAAGTGAGCACAGAAATATTATAGCGCTTAAAGAAGCCAACTGTGATCTTGTACAGTTGAGCGAAGTATTTAGGTTGTGTGGAGACAACATCACGGTTTATAGTGGAGCAGATGAGCTTATAATACCTATGATGAGTCTTGGCGCCATGGGAGTAATAAGCGTGGTTGCAAACGCTATGCCAAAAGAAACTTCCGACATGGTTGCAATGTACCTAAGCGGCATGCACAGAGAAGCACGAGATGCTCAGCTTAGAATGCTTCCCTTTATTAAAGCATTGTTTAAGCAGACAAGTCCTTCTCCAATAAAAGCTGCAATGCAGATGCTTGGTCTTTGTTCTGATGAAGTAAGGCTTCCACTTATTACATTAAATAAAAAGGAAAAAGAAGAATTGAAAAAAATAATGGAGGGAATATTATGAAAATAATACTAGTAGGTTGCAATGGGAAAATGGGAATGTCAATAAGCCAAATTGCGCCTGACGAAGATGTAGAAGTAGTTGCAGGTGTAGCAAAAAATAAGATAAGCTATTTTCCTTACCCAGTATATACACATATAGACGATGTAAAAGAAGATGCAGACTGTATTGTGGATTTCTCACATTACAGCATGGTTAGACCAGTAGGCAAATATGCAAAAAAGAGAAATATTCCTGTATTGTATGGAGCTACTGGACTTAACGATGCCGATATGGAATTTATAGATCATTTGGCAAAGAGCGTTCCTGTTTTACAGAGTACAAACTTTAGCTTGGGAGTTGAAGTGCTTAAAACCCTTGTAATTAAAGCAAAGGAGCTTTTAGGAGATAAATACGATATCGAGATAATTGAAAAACATCATAATCAGAAAAAAGATGCTCCAAGTGGTACAGCTTATATGCTACTTGATTCTCTAAAAAGTAATAAAACTGAAGAATGTTTTGGCAGACATGGAACTGATGCAAAAAGGCAGGAGAATGAAATAGGCGTACACGCTGTACGTGGTGGCGGCCTTGTAGGCGAACATGAAGTAGGTTTCTATGGTCCTTATGATGAAATTCTAATAACTCACAGAGCAACGAATAGAAAGGTTTTTGCTCTTGGAGCTTTAAAAGGTGCTAAACTATTGACAACTTTGCCAGCTGGAAGATATAATAAAACATACGCTTGATAAGTAAAACCTGGCAAACGAAATGAACGATAATCGCAACAGCAAAGAAAAAACATATGATCAGCCCTCTCTCGCCCAAAGATACAATGAGAGTAGGGCTAAAGCTTTATCTAAAAATAATCCGTTTGCAAACATTGATAAAAAGCCTAACAATAAAGACGATTACAACAGAAACAATACAATAAGATTCTCTGATAATAGTAATCCAAACAGAATGCCGAACAGCAATCATCCAGTCTCACCTTTTGATGGTGCAAATAATCAAGCTCAGTTTGGCAATAATAATGCTAATCAATCTTATTCAGGATACAGCAGGCGCAATTATTCTGGACAGATGAATAGCAGAACTGGCGATAATTCTTATCGTGGATATGGTCCTACAAATAATATAAGCAATTCTGTTAATGATAAAAAATCAAGCAGTAAGAAAAATAGCTTTTTTTCAAGCAAATCAAAAAGTAGATCTACACAAAATAATAATAATTTTAATACTCAAACTTCAAATAGCCAAAGAGACTCTGCTACGCAAAATCGCCGTAGAATAAGCTACAATACGCAGGATGCTCAGGATAAATTTAAACCCATACCTAATATTGGCAAAAAACCTAACTCAAATGTAACAAATCGCAAACATAAAAAGCTCAATAATATTGAGAAGCTGATTCTTGTTACTTGCTTAATCATGTTCACAGTTTCATTAGGTCTTATAGGAAGATATATATTAAATGGTATAAATCAGGAGAATGACTTAAATAAGATAAGAGCCATTAAAGAGCAGAGCTTTAACGAAATAGTAAGCCCAACACCTACTAATACTCCAATACCAACTCCCATACCATCTGGCTATATAGAGCCTACTCCACAAAAAGATTCACCAATAGTTGCCGATATGCCAACTAGTATTCCAAACCAGAGCAATCTGCCTAGCAACTCAAAACGTACTATATCAAGAACCTATTCCAAAAACTATAATTATCGCATACGAGACAAGTTTTTTGACCTACTGGATGTTAATGAAGATATCGTCGGATGGATAAAAATCGGAGATTTCTTAGATCAGCCAGTAGTAAAACGTGATAATAGCTTTTATATAACTCATAATTTCTTAAAAGAAAGCAATCCTGCAGGTGCAATATTTCTTGATGAATCAGTTGATTTGAAGTATCCACCTGAAAATATTGTAGTGCATGGGCACAACATGAAAAACGGATCCATGTTTGGAAAGCTTGTGCATTATAAAATAGAGAGTGGTACAAGTTTTTATCTAAAATATCCTACTATCAGTTTTGATAGTCTATATGAGGATGCACAATATGTAATATTTGCAGTTTGCGAAGTAGAAACAGATTACCATCATCCTAACTATTTCCCATTTATAGCCTATACCAGTTTCCAAAGTGATGCTGATGCTGCAGAATACATACAAAGTGTAAAAAGCAGATCAATATTCAACGTGCCTATTGATGTAGGCCCTGATGATAATCTTATAACTTTGGCAACTTGCTCTCAAACAAGCAAAAGCACAAGACTATTAGTGGTTGCTCGTAAAATACGTGATGGCGAAAATATGCAAAAACTAAAAGATGATATATACGCTACTACTAGAATAAGAAAGTAGTTTATATGATTCCTTCTTCAAAATGTCCCAGTGTCCCTTTTGGCATTGGGCTTTTTGTTTTAAATAATTTATAGATTTTTATCTGCTGCTCTATAGATTCATCAACAAACGAAATAGCTCTAGCATATCCTTCAGGAATACGATCATCAATGCTAGTGGGCATAGAGTTATACATATACACGATACACTTTTCATTATTAAATATAGGTATTAGAGGATAGTCGCTATTTCTTGAATCAATAAAGCTCTTACCTATAAGTGAGTGTGAATCTTTCAAATCGCAAAGATTGCACTTTTCCTTGCCTTTTTTAAGTCCCAAAGCACTTCGTGCAGGGCAGTGATGAAATATCATAAGTCGCTCTCTGCCATATTGCATTATTACAGGTCTCACACTAAGTTGCTTTATTTCATTCATTGTAAGTTCTGGATAGGCAAGTATATATTTAGGATTATATTTAAGAATTTCTTTTAGAGCATAATTATTAGTAACTGGTACATGCTCCCCTATAGATATATTAAATCCATCAAGATCTAGTCCAAGTTGAGAAATATTATCTAGCAATATTCCAGAGATTTCATATTTTCTGGCAAGCGATATAATGTATTCCGCATCCCTATCACTTATGCCAGTATTAAGCATAATATAGGAATTTTTATTTAGATTGCGCACTTCATCCTCAAATGTTTTATATCTTAAATCTTTTGGTGCAAAAACAAATATATCATCGCTTTGCAAATGCTCTTGAAGTCTGATATCAAAAGAAATTATTATATCTTTATCTATTCCTTCCAATTTTAGATCAGAATCTTTTATATCATTAGCAATACTGGAAGTCTTTATATTTTTCTTAATAAGTGCATCTTCAAATTCACAATATGCTTTACGTCTAAGTTCATTTAATTTTGATATTGGCATAAAAGCATTATCGCAAATTATATCTTCATTTTTTATTTTGAAATTATAATCTCCTGTGGAATTGAATACTTCTTGAACTCTTTCTGCAGTTAATGGAGCTTTTTTGGCAGCATCTACTATGTTTCCATAGACTTCACAGCTTACATTATTATTTGAAATGCGTACATAGCTTTGTTTACCTGCGCATAGTTGTATATGTAAATTTATATCTATATCAGGCAGCTTTGTATTTCTTTCAATTTCTGCCTGTTTTTCGCTTATAAGCCTATATACTTGCATGCCGGATCTTACTTTTGATTTGTCTCTTAAGTAAGTGCATGCAATATCTCCCCTATTTGCAGAATTACCCGAATAGATCATTTCAAAATCATGAAGCTGATTACCATCTGTAATTCTTAGCATATCATTATTTGCAATATCTTCAGAAAGACGAATATATAATAGATTTCCCCCTACGCTTTCTACATTTCCTATATAAACGCCATGATTATTGCTTCTATCTGCATTGATAATTCCTGCATCCTCGCTTCCACCAGGATATCCCTCAGAAAATTCACCTCTATTAAAAGCTTGCGACAGCCAAAAATATTCTTTGGCACCAAGCTTTTGAAATTTTCCGTTATAGTAGCTGTCTATACCTTTTCTATATTGTCCACAAACTGCAGCAACATAGCTTGGACTTTTAAGTCTACCTTCTATCTTTAAACTATGCACTCCTGATGCAAGCAATTCAGGAAGAATATTATAAAGCATAATGTCTCTAGCTGATATGTGCATGGCCTTCTTTCCATCAAAAGTAAAGCTTTTTCTACACACTTGAGCGCATCTACCTCTGTTACCAGAGCGGCCTCCATTAAATGAACTTATAAGGCATTGCCCACTCATTGCTATGCAAAGTGCTCCATGCACAAACACCTCTACATCAATACCTGTGTCTACAACTTCTTTGATTGTATCAATTGAGCACTCTCGAGCTAGCACTACTCGCTCAAATCCAAAGGATTTTAGATATTTTGCACCACTTGCGCTATATATAGCCATCTGTGTGCTGGCATGCAATGGAATTTTAGGGGCTATTTCCTTTATTATTTCTGCTACTCCTATATCTTGCACAATTATTCCATCTATTCCTATTGGGGCAATATCGTATATTGTTTTCTTGAATGATGAAATTTCACTCTGTTTTACGAGAGTGTTCAATGTAAGATATATTTTTTTACCATAAAGTGCAGTAAGTCTCCTTGCAGACTCAAGCTCTTCAATTGTAAAATTATTTGCCGATGCTCTTGCTCCAAACTCCGTAAGGCCAAGATATACTGCATCGGCTCCATATTTTATTGCTGCTTTTAGCATGTCCATATTGCCAGCTGGCGCAAGTAGTTCTGCTTTCAATATTCTACCCTCCATTTTTTTATTATAAATACAAATCAAAGTAATGTAAACAATCTTGTAAATGATAGCTAACTGTGCTAAACTTTAGTAGTAATAATATTTATTCAAGAGGTAATTATGAAAAAAACACGAGTTTTGCTAATATTAGATGGATATGGATTAAGTGATATCGAAGAAGGAAACGCAATAAAGCTTGCTAATACACCTGTGATGGACAGATTGATGAAAGATTATGCTTACGCATGGGGAAATGCATCAGAGATGTATGTTGGTCTTCCTGCAGGACAGATGGGCAATAGCGAAGTAGGCCACTTAAATATGGGTGCAGGGCGCATAATATATCAGGAGCTTACTCGTATAACAAAAGATATTCAAGAAGGTACATTCTTTAAAAATGAGGCTCTTGTGGCTGCAGTTGAAAATTGCAAGAAAAACAATAGTTCTCTTCATATAATGGGTCTTTTAAGCGATGGAGGAGTTCATAGCCACAACACGCATATATACGCTTTGCTTGATCTTGCTAAAAGAAACGGCATTGAAAAAGTATATGTACATTGCTTCCTTGATGGTAGAGATACACCTCCAAATAGTGGTAAGGGCTTTATCAAGGATCTCGAGTCTGAAATGGCAGTAATAGGTGCAGGCAAGATAGCTAGCATATCTGGTAGATACTATGCAATGGACAGAGATAATAACTATGGTAGGGTTCAGCTCGCATACAACAATCTTACAAATCCTATATGCACAGGTGTAACGAGTGCTGTTGATGGCGTACAAGAGAGCTATGACAAAGAAGTATATGACGAATTTGTTGTTCCTTTTGCAGTATGCGAAAATGGTAAGCCTATTGCTCGTATAGAGGATGGAGATAGTGTAATATTTGCAAACTTTAGACCTGATAGAGCAAGAGAAATAACCCATGTGTTCTGTGATAATGAGTTCACAAAATTTGATAGACCTCATAGGATAAATACTTGCTATGTATGCTTTACAGATTATGATCCGTTGATTCCTAACAAACTTGTAGCATTTAAAAAAGAAGAGATAAAAAATACTTTTGGCGAATGGCTTTCAAATCAGGGAATGACTCAAGCAAGGCTAGCCGAAACTGAAAAATACGCTCATGTAACATTCTTTTTCAACGGTGGCAAGGAGCAGCCTTATCCAAACGAAGACAGAATTCTTGTAAATAGTCCTAAGGTTGCTACCTATGATTTAAAACCAGAAATGAGCCTATATGAAGTATGCGATAATGTATGCAAGGCAATTCGCAGTGGCAAATATGATGTTGTAATCACCAACTTTGCAAACCCCGATATGGTAGGCCATACAGGAGTTATCCCTGCAGTAGTAAAAGCAATTGAGACTGTTGATGAATGTGTTGGCAAGGTTGTTGATGCTGTACTGGATATTGATGGTGTGCTATTTATCTGTGCAGACCACGGCAATGCTGAGATGCTTATTGATCCCACCACACATAAGCCATGGACAGCTCACACTACCAATCATGTTCCCTTTATACTGGTAAACTATGATAAAAACTACACTCTTAGAGAGGGTGGAGCTCTATGTGATATAGTGCCAACTATCATAGAAACAATGGGGCTTAAACAGCCAAAGGAAATGACTGGTAAATCACTTCTTATAAAAAAGCAATAAAAAACTAAAGTTCTGCTTATGCAGAACTTTTTAAAACTAAAAAAGCCTTATAAAAGGCTTTTTATTTGCATGCTATGCACTGTATCTCTATTGGAGCATTCTTTGGCAAAGAAGAAACTTCCACACATGCGCGTGCAGGATATGGAGCAGTAAAATAATGAGAATATATCTCGTTCACTTTTGCAAAGTCGCTCATATTCTTTATAAATATTTCTACTTTTAGAACATTTTGCATAGAAGTACCAGCTTCTTCAAGGATATACTCAATATTTTGCAAGCAAGCATGTGTTGCTTCCTCTATATCGGTTTTAAGTTGTCCATCTTTAATTGGCAGCTGACCAGATACAAATATTAGTCCATTATGTTCAATAGCCTGAGAATATGGACCTATTGCTGCTGGAGCCTTATCTGAATTTATAACTTTCATATTTCCTCCTATAATTATTAAACCAATATTGTACTAACCAATTCAAAGTATATTAGTGTGGCCACAATGTCGACTACTGTTGTAATAAGTGGTGAGGCTGCAACTGCAGGATCAAGCTTTAACTTATATGCCAATATTGGCAATGTAGAACCCACAAGCTTTGAAACGATTATAGTTACTATTAGTGAAAGTGAAACCACTATGGCAAGTTGTTGATTGTTATATGCAAAATATATGTAAAGTCCATTAACAACTGCAAGTATGGTGGATACTAAAAGAGCAACTCGTAGCTCCATCCAAATCACCTTAAAAACATCGCTTATCTTTATTTCATCAGTAGTCATACCACGAATAATAAGTGTGGAGCTCTGTGATCCACAGTTACCACCAGTATCAGTAAGCATAGGTATAAATGCTGCTACAATTGGAGTAAGAGCTATGATGCTAGTATATGAACCTATTATCTGCTGAGAAATAACAGAAGTTATCATAAGGGCTAGTAGCCATGCAACTCTATGTTTTGCATGCTCCCATGCTGATTTTCCAAAATAGCTCGTATCAGATTTAGTAAGACCAGCCATCTTCTGCATATCTTCTGTAGTCTCTTCCTGAATTACGCCGAATACATCATCGAATGTTACAATACCAACCAGCACATTATTGGTATCCACTACCGGCAAGGCTAGTAAGCCATACTTATTGAAGACATGAGCAGCCTGCTCCTGGTCATCATCAATATTTAAACATACAAATTTTTTACGCATAAGATCGCTTATAAGAGTGGTGCTATCTGCCATTATCATATCTCTTACGCTCACTATACCTATAAGCTTTCTATCGTCATCAACCACATAGCAGGTATATATAGTCTCTCTGTTTATACCCTCACTACGTATTTTCTGAAAAGCTTCTTTTACAGTAAAATCCTGCTTTAATGAAACATAGTCAAGGTTCATTATAGAACCTACTGTCTCATGCTCATATGTTAGCAGCTTGTTTACTTTATCACGAGTCTTACTATCCAAATAAGATAGTAATACATCTACCTTATTTTCAGGCATATCCTCCAAGAAGTCTGCGCTATCATCAGCCTGCATTCGCTTGATCAAGTTCATCAATTCCTGATCGTTTAGATGGCGAGCTATAGCCTGTTGATCATCGCTACTAAGGTATGAAAAAGCATTTGCTGCCTTTGCTTCATCTAGATTACGAAATAACGTGACCTTGTCAACGGGTTTGAGCTGTGAAGCCAACTCACACACATCGTATATACTATAGTCACTAAGCACACTCTTTAAAAGCGCTTTATTATCACTATGCAGAATATCTTTTATGTTCATTGACTATTCCCCTTTTAGTACTAAAGTAATTGTATCACATTGATTTTTATTAGTAAAGAAATCAATTTTTTGATAGAATACCTTAAGGAGGAATTATTATGGAGAGCATAATCGTTAATATAAATAACAAAGATTATATTTTTGATAAGGGCACAACTGTTTCTGAAGCTTTTGAAAAAGCATTGCCTTATTATACAAAGACAATATTTGCAGCATTTTGCAAAGGAGGCGTTATTGAGCTAAACGAGCCCCTTATTGCCGACTGTACACTTCATCCAGTAGATTATGATAGTCAAGAGGGGAAGCGAATTTATGAAAGATCACTTTCTTTGCTTGTGATCGCTGCTTTAAAGAACTTGTATCCTACAAAGCATGCCGAAATTCAGGATGCAGTAGGCAAAAGTTTAAATATAATAATGACTGACAAAACCTTGACTCATTGTGATGTTCAAGCGATAGAACAAGAGATGCGTAGGCTCGTCGATGATAAGCTAGATATAAAAAAATACAAGTGGAGTGTAGAGGAAGCAATAAAATTCTATAGAAGAACTGACCAGATGGATAAGGTTGAGTTGCTAAGTTATAGACGTACACCCACAATCACAATATACAATTTAGAAAATAGCTATGATTATTTCTATGGAGCTATGCTTCCAAACACAAAATTTCTAAGTGCTTTTAAGTTAAAGGCTAGATATCCAGGGATGCTAATAAACTATCCTGAAGACAGCAGTATGGAAGTTACTGAAGAAACAATTAGCCACAAAAAGCAGTACAGAGTTTTTGATGAAAGTCAAAGATGGTGTGATATACTAAATGTTTCAACTGTTGCTGATGTGAATAAAATGATAGAAAATGGAAAAATAAGGGAATTTATTAGAATAAACGAAGCTTTGCATGATAACTCAATAGCTCATATAGCCAAAGAGGTAATTTCCAACAATGCACGAATAGTGCTTATATTTGGACCATCATGTAGTGGCAAGACCACATTTACCCATAGGCTAGATGTACATCTAAAAGTACATGGCTTGCAACCTGTAATCATATCTCTTGACGATTTCTATAAAGACAGGGGTACACTTCCCAAGCTAGAAAATGGAGAAGTAGACCTTGAGACAATAGACGCTCTGGATCTTGATACTATGATAAACTGCTTTGATGGCTTACTTAGTGGTGAAGAAGTTACTATTCCTATATTTGATTTTAAAGATGGCAAGCGTAAGCCTGTTGGCAGAACTATACGCATTAAAGAGGATCAGCCAATACTTGTAGAAGGCATACATGCAATGAATGATAGGATTACAAGCAGGCTTCCTGAGCACCTTACATACGGAATATATGTAAGCCCATTAACTTGTCTTAAGCTTGACGATCATAACAGAATGCACACATCAGATGCAAGGCTTTTAAGGCGCATAGTAAGAGATATGCAATTTAGAGGGACCTCTGTAAACGACACCATAAATATGTGGAAAAGTGTACGAGAGGGAGAAATAAAATGGATATATCCTTATCAAGAGAAGGCAGATATAATGTTCAATACTACGCTACACTATGAGCTGCCTTTACTACACAGCTTTATTTATTCACATCTAGACAAAATAGGTATAGATGATAAAAACTACATAAGTGCAAGAAGAATAGTGAAATCTCTCAATTATTTTCTACCAATAGGTTCGGAAGTGATACAGGAGATACCACCCCTTTCGATACTGCGTGAATTTATTGGTGGTTGTAGCTTCTATATAAGAGATTGATTATCAAAAATGCTCTAAGCGTTTGCTTAGAGCTTTTTATATGTAATCTTTATATTATCTATTTTCTTTATGCTTTACTCCTGCTTCCACAAATGCCTTAAATAGTGGATGTGGCTTATTTGGTCTGCTTTTAAACTCTGGGTGGAACTGTGAAGCTATAAAGAATGGATGATCCTCTATCTCCACTATTTCGGCAGTTTTGCTATTGTCATCACTAAATGCACTTATAGTAAGTCCAGCCTTTGTAAAATCATTTACAAATTTATGATTTAGCTCATATCTATGTCTGTGGCGCTCTTCTATTTTGTCAGCATTGTAAATTCTATGCGCAAGGGTATCTGGTTGTAGAACACATGCATATTTGCCAAGTCTCATAGTGCCACCAAGATTATGAAGATTTTGCTCTTTTATAAGATCGATTACTGGATAGTTGGTATTTGGATCCATTTCGGTACTGTTAGCATCACGCCAATTAAGCACATTGCGAGCAAACTCTATAACTGCTAACTGCATTCCAAGGCACATTCCTAAGAAAGGTACTTTATGTGTCCTAGCGTATGTGATTGCCAACATCTTTCCAGTTGTTCCACGCTCTCCAAACCCTCCTGGCACGATAATTGCATCGCAATCAGAAAGTTCTTCTTCTACATTTGACTCATTTAATCTCTCGGCATGAACCCACTTAATATCTATCTTTGTGCCACTTTCAATGCCACCATGAATGAGCGACTCCACAACGCTTATATAAGCATCATGTAGTTCTACATATTTACCAACTAGACCCACCTTAAGAACATTGCTTGCGTTTATAAGCTTTTCCACCATATTACGCCATTCACTAAGATCATATTCCATTTTTGGTATCTGAAGAAGTTCACAAACCTTTTCATCAAGTCCCTCTTCATTTAAGAGCAGGGGCACTTCATATATGGATCTTGCAGTAAGATTTTGAAATACCTGGTCGGTTGGCAGGTTGCAGAACATTGAGAGCTTTTCTCTAGCGCTTTGACCAATAGGTTTTTGGCTACGACAAACAAGAATATCTGGATGAATTCCTATTCCATTCAACTCTTTTACGCTATGCTGAGTTGGCTTTGTTTTTTGCTCTCCAGCAGACTCAAGATATGGCATAAGCGTAACATGAATATAAAGACAATTTTCTTCGCCCACTTCGTCTTTCATCTGACGAACAGCCTCGAGGAAAGGTAGGCTCTCTATATCTCCTACTGTGCCACCTATTTCTGTAATTACAATATCTGGTGGATTATCAGTCCTAGATACTGCTAGTATGTTTTTCTTTATTTCATTTGTAATATGAGGTATTACTTGTATTGTAGCGCCAAGGTATTCCCCTCTGCGCTCTCTATCGATAACTGTCTTATAAACTCTACCACTTGTAACATTTGCTGCCTGAGTGAGGCTCTCGTCAATAAATCGCTCATAATGACCTAGATCCAAGTCAGTTTCTGCACCATCGTCAGTAATGTAAACTTCACCATGCTGATATGGGCTCATTGTACCAGGATCCACATTTATATAGGGGTCAAATTTCTGTATGCTTACTTTAAGTCCTCTTTCTTTAAGCAATCTTCCAAGAGCTGCGGCCGTAATTCCTTTGCCAAGTGATGATACAACTCCACCTGTTACAAAAATAAACTTTGTATTCATTAAAAAACCCCCATAAAAAAATTCGCCTTATTATATCACAATTAACGGTCTGGGAAAAGTATTTGATTCAAGTTCTGCTTAATACAATACCCTATGCATACACCATCTATACTTACCCAAAGATTATATTCATCCTTCTCATAAAAGCTTACAGTATGTGTTTCATTTTTTTTGGCAAACTCTATCTGTCTAATAAGTTTTAGAGCTTTTGTATCGACACTTTTTTCAAATCCATCAAGCTCTAGAGAAAGCATAGTTTTTATATTGTCTACAAATGCATCTTTATCAAATGGTTCATCATTGTTATATATAGCAAGCTCTCCATTTTTAGAGTGTATTATAGAATATAAATGCACTTTATCACCGTAGCTATCCTTAATATTCATGAGGCTATCCAGATCTTGTGTTGAAAGGTTAAAAATTTTTTTTGATATAAGTGTATCTATATTGCAGCCTATGATTGACTGCACAGCAATTGAACTTATCTTATAAACTCTATTATTGTATAAAGCAAATACATAAAACTCATCATTAGAATTTCCCAGCGCAATCTCTACATTATCAGTATTTGCGTTTTGGTTGTCTGATGTGTATAGCTCAATATTGATTTTTGTTGCATTTTTACTATCAAATCCATATTGATCTAAATCATTGCTATTTGCAATAGGCAACGCCAAATCAATATTGATTAGGCTGTTTATTATTGCATTAACTTTATTAGAATCTGCAGGATAGTGTATGGGTTTGTTTATATATCCAGTAACTCTCTTGTTTTTTGAGTCTTGTAGAATTATTTCAAATTCACCATTTGGATTCTGAATGTTTATTGATTTAATTAGATTTCTTGCTATTCCAAGGCTTTCACTATCAAGTAATAATAATGGATCTATGTTAAAAATGTCTTCATAGCCATTGTTTATTTCATAAATTTCGTTATCCGAGTTGAGCTTAAAGTAATAGTTATCAGAAAGTGGAATCTTGTTCCCTATATGTAAATGTACAGTTTCACCACTCATACGATGCAGATCTAAAACTATATGTGGAGTATCAAGTCCTGCTTCATTTAGGCTTAAATTGCTTTGATCTATGTATCCTTCCACTGTAATATTCGACGTAAGCCTACATATAAGTTCTGATTTATCAGCATTCAGCGCTTTGTCGCCATTTAAATAATATGTGTTTTCTTTGTTTGTTAAGGAATATGCTTTCTTGCCATTAAGATTGACGTCTATTACAGATATATTGTCAATTTTCATGATAGTTTTTGGATATTCTGGAGCAACATCTTTTTCTTTTTTGCTATAAAACAGAATTATTAAAGCGAAAATTGCTACCACAACAGTAAACAAGAGCAATATATCCCATCTTTTACTTCTTCGCTCCTGTCTCTTAGGCTTTATTTGCATTTATATATTCCTCTATAATATTTACAGCTTCATCCAATCCATGCTCTTGATTTATTTTGTAAGAAAGCTGCTCTGCGTTCTTTTTGTATTCTTCGTTTTCTACCAAATCTTTGAGGCATCTTTCCATCTTATCAGCATTAAAAAATTCTTGTTTCAAGGGTTTTGGACCAATTCCTAGTTCGTATGCTCTAAGGCAATTAAATGACTGGTCTCCACCAAACGGCACAATATATGTTGGTTTACCGTATTTAAGCCCTGCAGCAAAGGTTCCTGCCCCTCCATGATGCACCACAGCTTTTACATGTTGAAAAATATAGTCATGGGGTATAGATCCTATTGTAAATATATTTTCATTTTGTGGAGCCACAAAGTCTTTCCATCCCTGAGAAAGTACCACTCTAATATTTAAGCGTGATACAGCTTCTAGCGTAATCGAAAGATATTTTTCTACCTTATCGCTCACCATACTACCAAACCCTATATATATTGGTTTATCACCTGAGTTTAAAAATTCAACTAACTCCTTTGATGGAGTGTAGTTATGATTCTCTTTATCAAAAAAGTATCCCGTAACATAAATATTATCGTCCCATTCACTATATGGAGGGAGTACATAACGACTAATAGCGTAAATTACAGGAAATTTTTTTCCATTTATTGTATATATTGGTGCACTTTTTATCTCATTAGGCTCAATTTCATAATCATCAGCAACTTTTGAAGTAAAAAATCTTTCCAGCATATTTATTACAATATAGCCAAGTTTATATGTAAAGTGATAGTAATTCTTGCCTAAGGCAAAGCCTTTTGCAGCAGCTATTGGCGATACATCATTTATGTCCATTGGAAAGAAGTGCGTCTGAACATAGAGTTTGTTATATTTTTCAGCAATACGCCTACTAAATGATCCAAAGTATGTGCTTATCACAAGATCGGCTTCTTGTACTGCTTTATCTACAGCTTCAAGCAACAAAGGTGCAAGTAGCTTAAGCTCTTTTTTCATATTGTTCACATAGTCTATGCCACCACTGTTATTGCTTAGAATGTTATACATATACTCTTCAACATCACGCTTTATTGGTATAAAACCAAAGCCCTCTTTTTTGGAAAGGTCTTCAAAATTCATAAATGCACAAATACTAATATCGTATCCACGCTTTTTAAGCTCTCTACCCAGCAATATGTAAGGCCTTACATCTCCAGTAGAGCCTATTGTGATCATTGAAATCTTCACTTTTATACTCTTTTCTATTTATTTTTGCTACTTTCTTCGTTCTCTTGTATGTCCTTTTTCTTGCATTCTCCAGCAATATACACATCTTCTCGTGTAATAAGCATAAGAGTGTCTTTGTTTATATCTTTAGCAGAAGCAAGCCTATTTGCCTGCTCTACCACAATTTTTTCAAACAGATTGCGCACTCCCCTAGCGTTACCAAATGTTGGATTGTTGTTCTTTTCCCATTCAAGCAATTTCTTTAGCAAAGGCTCTGCCTCATCTGATAGCTTGTATGCACTTTTTTCACAGCGCAGCTGAAATATATCGTACATTTCTTCTACGGTATAATCAGGAAACTCAACAAATCTATTAAACCTAGACTCAAGGCCAGGATTGCTCTTGATAAATTTTTCCATAAGCTCAGTATATCCAGCCACTATCACTATTAGATCGTCTCTATGATCCTCCATAGCTTTTAGCAGGGTATCTACTGCCTCTTGACCAAAGTCGTTGCCTTGTTTGTTGGTAAGTGCATAAGCTTCGTCTATAAATAGCACGCCACCCAAAGATTTTTTTATTACGTCAGCTGTTTTTATAGCAGTTTGGCCTACAAATCCAGCCACAAGTCCACTTCTATCTACTTCTACAAGATGGCCCTTTGATAATATATTTAGGCTCTTATATATTCTAGCCATAAGCCTTGCTATCATTGTTTTGCCTGTACCAGGATTACCAGTAAATACCATGTGCAAAGATAGGTCGTTCGTTTTTAGTCCATGCTCTTTGCGTAAATTTTGCACAGTTACAAGGTTGATAAGGTCATTTACCTCATCTTTAACATTATCAAGCCCTATGTATTCATTTAATTCTTTCTTGAGATCTTCAATGGATTCTGGCTTTTCTTCAGGTTTTTGCTCTGCTAGTTCTTTTGACTTTTCTTTCAATTTTGGTGTAGCAATGCCTATATCGTTCAAATCTGGCAAGCTTGGCATACCCTCAGGTTTTTCTGCAGGTGCTTCAATATCTTGCTTATTTTTTGTACCCCATAAATCATCATATACATTGCTTAGATTGCGCTCAGTAAGCTGCCTTATAACTTGATTCTGCATTTGTAATATTTTATCTAAATTATTATTCATTTTTACCTCACATCAAAAAGCTCAGGATAGTCCATAGCATATTGGCTATATAGTGCAAAAACCATATCAGGCTGAATATCTTTTATTTTTTTGCAAAGTACATCCTTGTCATAACGAAGATCAACAGTATAAACATCTTCAAATATATTGCACAAGAAAACGCTTAAAGGATAAGAATATGAATCCAAAAGTATTAGAATTTTTTTATCTATCTTTGGATAAAGATTTTTTGAATGCATATCTTTTAAAATATCACCAGCGTACACCTTATAGGTGATGCTATTCATATAGTCTTTTTCAAGGTAGTTTCTAGATATGAACATATTATCAAAGTTGCCTTCTCTGCTCTTTTTATCTTTGAAGAAAAAGCTATCAACTATAAATTTAGTTTCATACTTTGGTGTAATGATATCAAAATCATCAGGCTTTAGGAATTTTGGCCCTACTCTTTTCCCATAGCTACCCAAAGCTAAATTTTTATGCGTTTCTATATTATAGTTTGCAATATCAAAATAATATGGATCTACATTGGTTTCAGGATAAAAATCTTTAAATGCGTTTACTACCTGCTCCGTAAACTCAAACGCGAATTCTGGTCTCCAATGATGATCACTGCCCAAATATCTATATGTAATAGGTTTGTCATTATTGAACTTTGAAAGATCATATACGCTTATTCCATTTGTGCGCATACTATCCAACAATCTATGCACTCCATTATATGTATCAGTAAGAAAATAAGGCTGAAATTTTTCATAATCGCTCATGATAGGACTTGGCAAAAGAACAAAAGCAAATTTGCCATCGGTGATTTCATTTAATTTTCTCATTGATTCTGATTTGGCATCTATATCAACTATATCTTTATCTTTAAAGTAAGATATTCCGTTGCTTTTTACAAGGTTATTTATCTCTTTTACGCCTATTTTGTTAGCCATCCAGCCATAGCCTATGATTAGTCTATCTTTTTGATAGATCTTTTTGTCATACTCGCTTTTAAGATAATCAAGGTTATACTCTTCATCTCTACTAAAAGCAAGAGGAAGCAATCTTGTAGATTCAGACAGCACAAACATTACAGCTATTATAAGTGATGCCGCTATGAGTATTATTCTGTTGGCAATTTTCTCTGTATTTCTCATATTTAAAATTGAAAATATATAAAGGGATTATGTGTACCTATAACAAGCGCTGAAATAGTTATAATAAACAAGACTATATATACAATAGGCTTTGCAATATCCATAACTTTGGCTATTGTTCCACATGACAATTTGCTTTTTATATACGGAGCAATAGGAACTGAGAATAAGATTCCTGCAAGCAAAGCATACCAGAAACTCTGGATAAATGTGCCCTCTCTAAAGCCTATAACATTAGCAAAGTTAAACATTTGTCTTAAATAGATCTGAACCTGCGCAAGGTTATCGGCTCTAAATATTAGCCATCCAAACAGCACCACTATAATTGTGAATAACCTATATACGAATGTTCCTACACCACTCAAACGTTTTTCTATATTAAACAGTTTTTCTATCGCAATAAAGAAGAAATAGTAAAGTCCCCATAGAGCAAATGTAAAATTAGCGCCATGCCAGATTCCAGTTAAGGTCCAAACTACAAAAAGATTGAAAACCAATCTCCATTTTGAGCGAACTCGTGAGCCTCCAAGTGGAAAATACAAATAATCTCGGAACCATCTTCCTAGGCTAATGTGCCAACGGCGCCAAAAGTCTGATACGCTTTTACTAATATATGGATAATTGAAGTTTTCTTCCAAATCAAAACCAAATATTTTTGCAAGGCCTATTGCCATATCGGAATATCCAGAAAAATCATAGTATATCTGCATGGCATATGAAATAAGCCCAAGCCACGCCATAGCCATACTGATTTGCTCAGTATGTTCAAATGCAAAATCTGCTATAACGGCTAAAGTGTTTGCAATAAGAACTTTCTTTGCAAGTCCACGCAGAAACCCACACATGCCCTCTGCTGCTATATCAACACTATGCTCTCTACTGTCTATTGCCTCGGCAATAGTATTGTAGCGTACAATCGGGCCAGCAATAAGCTGAGGGAAAAAAGCAATATACAAGCCCAAGTCTATTATTGAGCTTTGTGCCTCTGTTGTCCCTCTATACACATCAATTACATAGCTTAATGCTTGAAATGTGAAAAAGCTGATGCCTATTGGCAATGCAATCTGTATAATTGTAGTATTACATACGCTAGCAAAAATCCTGCTAATGAATCCTAAATATTTGAATACAAAAAGCAATCCAAGATTAAACACGCATGCCAGCACAAGGAACAGCTTATCATGCTGTTTATACTTTTTTATTCCTAGTCCAAACAAATAGTTTAGAAAAATCGAAGCCATCATGACTAGCACAAAGCTAGGCTCTCCATAAGCATAAAAAAGCAAGCTTGCTACAAGCAGTATGATATTTTTTGTTTTTAACCCGAATGGCAAAAAATACAGCAGCGCCACAATAGGCAAAAATGCAAATATAAAAATTAGGCTAGAAAATACCATGACGCCTCCTATAACTATTTAATTTTATATTTTATTGCAATTAGTGTCAAGAATTGGAATACTTGTATAAAATATCAGTCATATATTTTGCTCTTGAGCAACTAATTTTAAATTGGCAAAAATAGAATAAACATAAAAACACATAGCTAAAAAGTTTTGATCTTGGCTATGTGATGCTAATAAAATTTATCTACTATATTTTATAGAATAATATCTCTTGCCCATTTGGTGCATTCATCTGATTCATGAAGACCAAGTTCTTGCCATATACCAGCGTAGTAAATCTCTTTATCCAGATCCTTTGCAAGATTTTTTCTTCTTCCTTCAATATGCTTTGGATCATATACCTCGTTCAGCTTCCAAGTTGCTTTATTAGCATTCTCCTGTGTTAATACTCTCTTCTTATCAAACAAGAGTAGTCCTGCTCCAGGCTTTGTCTTATCAAAAGACAGCGTTTCAGATGCTACAAATATCAGATTAGTAGGGTTTACCCTTCGTTCTTCGGTAGAATGTGGATGCCACCATAATTCTTTCTGTTTTTCCGAGGTTGATAGGATTTTCCCCACCTGCAGATAGCCCCATATCACTTGCAAGTCTTTGTCTTTATAGAAGTCTCCTGTTTTTCTTGTATATCTATACACTTCGCCCATTCGACATACATGATGAAAATTACCAAAGAACAAGAATATATCTCCTTCTTTGACTCCTATGTTTATAAGATATTTCGCTGATGAATTGATCTGTCCAAAAGCAGGCATCCAATTATCTATCTTTTTTATTCTTCTTTTCTGGTCTAAATCAGGATCAACATGACACGTTTCAATTCCATCGTAATTTAAATCTTTAAGGATTTTTTTATAACTTTCTTCCATATAGCAAAGCTGCTCATATGTATCTATATTGTCTAATTTGCTTGGAATTGGAAACGAAATCATAGTTCCATCTTCAAATATAGGACTTGGTATGCCACCATTCTTTGAGTCAAATCCTTTTCTGCTAAGTATTACTCTCATATATTCACCATAATATACTTTAGTCTGCTAGTACTATTACCACAAAAGCCCCTCATCAAAAAAATGAAAGGCTTTTTAAACAATTTGCTTAAATTTAGTAACTAATTTTAGGACTAATTATTCAAATCATTGGCATAAAATTAGTGTAAAAGAAAAGTTTGCTGTTATCAACTGTTCCAACACAGTGATCTATTCCTTAGCTTTATTCCGATTCTTCTTTTTCCACTGTTCATTATATACCAAGTGTTCAAATTCCATACTTTAAATATTTTAAGTGCATGAAAAATCATCTAATTTCAGCTCGTTTTTAGATTATTTTACCCGTTCCAGTCCCAGTACCGTAGAATAAGTATTATAATAACACTTCTTTATTCAAACCTGTATCACTCCAAGAAAGTTTATATGCGTTTTTATTATGGTTAGATTTAATAACGTTAATCTCATAATTATTCCAAACAATTGCTACCTGATTTTCAATTGCAATCGCATCTGTTAGCTGTCCAGCATAAAACTCATCAAAACCCACTCTGTCAGGCTCATCATAATGAGGACAATGTAAATAAGGTATAATGCCTAGACCTTTAACCCATTTATGTTTTGGGTTTTCAATATCTTCTATAAATTCACTATCACTATGACCTGCTATAAACCAACATATAGATCCTGCACTTAAGCCGGAGAGTACTTTACCGCTTTTATAAGCTCTAATTAATGCTTTATCTACACCATATTCTTGCCAAACTTTCATCATATATTGGGTATTGCCTCCGCCAACATAGATGATGTCTGCATTTTCAATCTTTTGATTAACCTCTTCCGCATTTACTTTTGTGTTTGATAAATACAAGGTGTCAGTTTTGCATCCCAACTCCCCATATAATTTATTAATAATTGTAACATAAGCCTCAGCATCTTTACTCGCTGTCGGAATGAATAGAAAATTTGGTTTTTCTTTTTTTGATGACTCAACAATAAACTTATCTATCTCGTAAGTTTCATTTAAGGCTACTTCTCCGCCTCCAATAGCTATAATCATAAATTTCCTCCTGTGTTTAAAATCTGTTTCTTTAGTAGAAGTCTTGAGCTTCTTATATTTATATATTTATTTTCCTCTATTTATAGTCCTAATACCTCTTTATTCATGATATTAATAGCTTCTTGTTCTTGTTTATAGGCTTTATAACGTAATTCATTTGCCTCATTAATTAAGTTTAAAATTGATGTATTTATATTATTATCTTTAAAAATAGGAATAACAACATCCCCAAGTTGCTTATCTGTAATTTCATCAACGCTCATTATTTGACCCCCCCCCCATATAAACATATATGTTATATCAAATAAAATAAGTTTCTACAACTGTACATATAGACAGCTCTACAAACTTATGCCTCTTATTTCTTTCTTAATAACAGGGAATGTATATCCCAAATTTCTTTCGCCAATTTTTCTATTTTTTCTCTTATATAATCTATATCTTTCTTATAAATAACACCAGTTGTATTATTTGCCTTTGCAATCTGGTTTATGTTGTTTGTTGCATTTGAAAGTGAGCATTGAAGATGTCTCAATAAATTAATCCTCATAATATGTAAGCAAAAAGACCGCAGCATTAAACTACGGTCTTGTTTTATTGCCCAAATGTAAACCACTTGGAACTATTATTTAGTTTATTCTTTTTTACTTCCAGTACCATTTGAGTACCAGTAGCCATTTTTCATTCTTTATATAGCTTGTAATCAAGCCATTTTAGAAAATTTTGCGATTACTCCCATTCAATTGTAGCTACGGGCTTGGGGCTGATATCGTAGAGAACTCTGTTTACGCCCTCTACTTCTGAAAGGATCCTTTCAGTTATTTTCTCAAGTATGCTATATGGAATTTCTTCGATTGTAGCATATGTTGCGTCTTTTGTGTTTACAGCACGCAGTATAACTGGCCATTCATATGTTCTCTTGCCATCTTTGATACCTGTTGAACGAATATCTGGCACAATTGTAAAATACTGCCATACTTTTTCAGCAAGACCATTCTTATCAAATTCTTCACGCAATATAGCATCGCTATGGCGTACAGCCTCTAGTCTATCTCTTGTGATAGCACCTATGCAGCGCACACCAAGACCAGGACCAGGGAAGGGCTGTCTATATACCATTTTATGAGGTAAGCCAAGTGCTTCGCCTACAACTCTAACTTCGTCTTTGTATAATAGTTTTACTGGCTCAACTAGATCAAACTTGAGATTCTCTGGCAGGCCTCCTACATTATGGTGGCTCTTTACTCCCTTGCTCTCAGTAATATCAGGATATATTGTACCTTGTGCCAAGAATTCTATACCATCTAATTTTTTTGCTTCTTCTGCAAATACCTGAATAAACTCATCACCAATTATTTTGCGCTTTTTCTCAGGTTCTGCTACTCCTTCAAGTCTGGTTAAGAATCTTTCTGTAGCGTCAACATAGATAAGATTTGCTCCAAGTTCCTTGCCAAAAACTTCTATTACTTGCTCAGCCTCTCCCTGTCTAAGCAAGCCATGATTTACATGTACACATACAAGCTGCTTACCAATAGCCTTTATAAGTAAAGCAGCAACAACTGATGAATCTACTCCACCAGATAGTGCCAAAAGTACTTTCTTGTCGTTTACTTGAGCACGAATCTCGGCTATGGCGCTTGCTATAAATTTGTTTGCAAGCTCAAGACTGTTTATTCTTTGCATGTTTTCAGGTCTTTTTGTTTCCATATTAACTCTCCTTACAGTCAAATTTAGATTTGTATTATATAAAAAAGATTTTTATTTGTAAATTATTTTCTTTGCGATTTTTACAAATTTGTCAAAATAAGCCTGTATTTAGCACTTTTTCGCTTCGTGGTTCTGTATATTCTTTATTTATGTATTAGAGGAATTAGTAATGATATATCGTTTATTAGTGCATCACAGGCATGATAGGCCATAAGAATACCAGCAGTACTAGGGACAAAAGGTAAGCTCGCAGGTGTAGCTTTCTTGCTGCTATCTGATAAGTTAATATTCTTGGCAATTTCCTTTGAATAAACTACATTGATATTTTTAATGTTTCTTTCTCTAGCGAGCTTTCTTAGCACTCTTGCAAGAGGATCGCAGGTTGTTTTATCAAGTTTAGCAAAGCTTATTGCGCTTGGGTCAAACCTATTCCCCATTCCCATCGATGATATTAGAGCCTTGCTTTGCATAGCGCATGTTTGCATAATATGTATTTTAGCAGAAACGGTATCTATACAGTCCAAAACTATATCAACATCTTCAGGAATAACAACTGGATTTTCTGGAAGATAGAATGCGTTTATCGCTACTATTTCTGTAAATGGGCTAATACTCTCAAAGCGTAATTTTGCAATTTCTGCTTTAGAAATGCCTATATTGCTATATTTAGCAAGTATTTGTCTGTTAATGTTTGATGGAGCAACGCTATCCTTATCCACAATATATAGTTTCTTTAAGCCTGCTCTCAAAAGGCTTTCAGCACAGTGCCCTCCAACTCCACCAAGTCCAAAAACCATGGCAACGGATGATCTTAGTTTTTTTAAAGCGTCATCTCCAAGAAGTGCACTACTTCTTGCAAACACATCGGCTTCTTTATACACAGGTGAACTCACTATATTTTTCTCCACATATAATATCTGCTATGCGCTTTGATGCAAGTCCATCACCATAAGGATTAGATGCTTTACACATTTTCTCATATTCATCTTTGTTAGTAAGTAAAAGCTTAAAATTATTGTAAATATTTTCTTCATCAGTGCCTACAAGCTTTAGAGTGCCCGCATCTACGCCTTCAGGGCGCTCAGTGGTGTCTCGCATAACCAACACAGGTTTTCCCATTGCTGGTGCTTCTTCTTGTATTCCTCCAGAATCAGTTAAAACAAGGTAGCTTTTGTTTAAAAAATGGTGGAAATCAACTACGTCAAGTGGGTCTATTATTCTTATATTGTTGCAATCTGCAAATATTTCATTTGCAATACTCCTAACTTGTGGATTCATATGTATAGGGTAAATCGCCCTTACATCTTTAAACTCGTCTAATATACGCCTTATTGCTTTAAACATGTGATGCATTGGTTCGCCTAGATTTTCTCGTCTATGAGCTGTAATCATAATTAAACGGCTGCCCTCTGCCCATCTTAGACATTCATTATCATATACTTTGCCAAGCGTAGTCTTAAGAGCATCTATTGCAGTATTCCCAGTAAGATATATGTTTTTAGGGTCTTTGCCTTCTTTTATCAGATTATCTTTTGCCTTTGCAGTAGGTGCAAAATGATATTTTGAAATTATACTTACAGCCTGCCTATTAAACTCCTCTGGATATGGAGAATATATATTGTAAGTTCTAAGTCCTGCCTCCACATGGCCTACGGGTATCTGCATATAGAAGCAAGCAAGAGCCGTTACAAATGATGTGGAAGTATCTCCATGCACAAGCACAATATCAGGCTTTGTTTCTTTTAGCACATTTTTTATTCCATTGAGTATATTGCAGGTAATGTCAAATAGATCTTGTCCTTTCTTCATAATGGATAGATCATAGTCTGGCTTTACATCAAATATATCTAGAACCTGATCTAGCATTTCTCTATGCTGACCACTAACGCATACTGTCGTTTTTATGTTTTTTCTTGTTTTTAGTTCATTTACAAGTGGGCACATTTTTATTGCTTCGGGTCTAGTGCCAAAAACTAGCAAAACATGCATATTTTTTACCTCTCATTTTGTTCACAACCATTATACATTATTTTTTTCAACTTGCAATGTAACAAATACCTTTAAACGCTTACCATTGTCAATTTAATGTGCTATAAATATAATGTAAACTTCAAAAAGGAAGTAATGAACTATGAAGATACTTATTACAGGGGCTACTGGCGTTATGGGGCTTTCTACATTAGAGGCTCTTAAAGACAGCGATGTTGAGATAAGGGCCTTTTGTTTGGATAATCCAAAAGAGCTCCGTAAACTGAAGCCATATAAAAATAGAATAGAGATATTTAAAGGCGATGCCTCAAACTATAATGATATATATAATAGTATGGATGGTATAGACGAAGTTTTGCATCTAGCCTCAATAATTCCACCAAGGTCGGAAGAAATTCCTAAAATTGCATTCAAGGTGAATTACCTCTCCACAAAAAATATTGTTGACGCAATAATACAAAGGAAAATGCAGGATACCTGTAAGTTTGTATATATAAGCTCAGTATCAGTATATGGTGATAGGCAGGCTCCTATTCATTGGGGGCGCGTAGGAGATCCTATACATGTTTCCTATGACGATTACTATGGATTAAGCAAAATAGCTAGTGAAAGATACCTTATAGAGAGCCCTCTCAAGTACTGGGCAATACTAAGGCAGACCGGTATAATATCGCCTTTCATGCTTTCACAGCGTAGCAGTCTTATATTCCACCAGCCACTCAATAACGCTTTGGAATACATAAGTGACAGAGATAGTGCAAGGCTCATGAAGGATATTGTACTAAAAGCTAATGATGAATTCTGGAACCATATATACAATATTGGTGGGGGCAAGGGACTACGGTTGCCATCATTTCTTTTATACAAAAAGGCATTTGGTAGTTTAGGTTTCAAAAATTATATAACAAAGCTTGATCCAAAGCTTTTTGCCATACGCAATTTCCATGGCATGTATTATATGGATAGTGACAAGCTTGAAAAAATGTTTGACTATGTACAGGATGATGCAAGCTATATTAGCGAATGCACAAAAAAATACACAATGGGTTTTGATGCACTTATACGCGCAATAATGAGATTTCCTCCTATCCAAGCCTTAGCAGAATTTATATTCAAGAATCAGTTTAAGATGCTTAGTTTGTCTAAAGGTGGTCCTCTAAAAGCTATAAGAGACAATGTAAGAGCAGATATTCAAAAATTCTTTATTGATAAAAAGCACTGGGAAAACTTACCAAGATTTTTTACTGAGTCAAAAATTGATTATGATAAAATAATAAGGCTGGATCATGGATATGATGATACCAAGCCTGAAAGCGAAATAGATATAAATGATATAATTTCTGCCGCAAAATTCAGAGGTGGAGATTGTCTTAGCAGCACCATGGCAAAAGGCGATATGCGCACAAAGCTTCGTTTTGTTTGTGCAGATGGCCATGAGTTTGATGCAAGCCCAAAGCTTGTGCTTGAGGGTGGACATTGGTGCCCTTATTGCGAAAAAAACGAGTGGAATCCAGCACATATAGCCAGAATCAACCCGTTTTTTGCTCAAGTATGGGATCCTATAAACGATAGTAACCCAGATCTAATAATTAAAAAAATTATAAACCCTTATCAATTCTGATTTATCCAAGCAGTAGTTTGAATAGGGAATTCAGCTTTCCCATCATAGAGATTCCATGGCAGTGTGATTTGCACTCTGCCATTTTCTCTGCCAATAATATTAAAAGGAGTCATGTCTGGGAGAGTCCCAAAGCTGTCATCTCCTGAGCTTTTCTTATAAAGTGTAGAACGCATTTTTGCACTCATTTTATCTTCAGGCTTTTCAGGTATATCCATAAGGAAATCGGAGGTGTTCCTTTCTCCATTACTGGTAAGACATGTTCCGTCTTTATAAAGATAATATACTATTATCTGCCTTCCACTGTCGCGCTCATAGGCAATGAGTGGCGTTTTTATTGTGCTTATTGTATCTTTTTGTGGCTTAACATCAATTACTCCAAAGCCAGCAATACGGTAGGGATTGTGGAAATTGTATTTACTGTTAAGCTCGCCCTCCCATACCTTTAGATGATAGTATGGGGAAATTACAGACAAGGCGCCCTGATTAGTACGTACAACTATCGAAACTTGAGAGTTATTGCGCTTTGTTGACATATCTATATAGTCAAATCTATCACGTCTAAATTTATCAATAAATACAAGATCACCCGGCTTTGCCTTTGGCAAATATGTATAGTCAAAATAAGCATAGGCTAGCTCTCCATCAGTGTTGCCAGCTGTCATGAATCGCTTTTCTAGAGTGTCCTTGCTAATAGGAGAATAATTTGCAAATGTAGGTGAATATATACCACATTTTTTGAATACCCATGCAATATATATTGTGTTCCACGGGCAATCATATCTATAATCCTTGCGCTTTAGATTTTTAAACATTTCCTGATGGAAAATAGTGGCTCCATTATAGGCTTGAGTATATCCAGACTGTGATTCGGCTATTGCTGCAATTCTTTCCCTAAGTGGTAGGGATCTGTAATCACTTGGAAGTGGTTTAAGATCTGGATATTCTGCTGCCATAGCATTAGTAAACAATATAATAAATGCAAATGTTAATGCGATAAATTTCTTCATATTTACCTCCATTTTAAATCTAACCATATATAAGATAAACGAATCAAGGTTGTTTTTTGTTCCATTGCCTAAAAGATCTTAGTCAACTAGTAAAATCAAAGACATTGCTGGCACCTCAATATATCCTTCGGAATAAAACATTTCATTATCATCATGCACCCTCATTCCTTCTATAATCAATTTATAATCTCCCTTTGGCAGAGGAGCCTTCCAAGACTTATTGTCAGAATTTATGAGTACATATGCATCATGCTCTATTTTATTTTCATCTATTATTGCTTTATTTACTTTATACCCCAAAGTATTTACGCCTATTGTGCCTGGTAAATAATCATGAGTATAGCTTTTGTTTATATCATTATAATTTTTTAGCCTAACAAAATCATATTTTTTTCTAAACTCATTCAAGCTCTTAAATAGCTTATAATTTTCTAAATAATCTTCTACTCTATCATAATCAAACTCATTTACGCTATCAGGGGAAGCATAGGAATTTTGGTCGCCTTTTTTACTGCGAAGAAATTCCTGCCCACCATGAACAAAAACAATTCCATTAGCTATATACTGAGTGCATAAAGCAAGGGCATGCATTCTTACTATTTCTTCTTCAAAATAGCCATTTCTCACAAGTTGGTCGTAAAGGGTAAAATTGTCGTGTGCCTCATTATATACTACCGACTGCAATGGAGAATTATATTTATAGTATTCATTGTGTTGCATGCCTTTTATATTATTTAGCAGTGCCCATGAGAGTCCTATATTGTTTCCACCATTTATAAAGCCTTTATCATTTAGGCTATTACCACCTTTTATTGTGTTCCTATACCAATCGTTGAATACAGCAATTCCTTGCAATTTATGAATATTGCGTTGATTTGCGCCTTCTGAGCCTTCTGGATGAGTACCCATCTCCCATCCCTCACCCAGAATGATTATTGATGGATCTATTTTATCAAGCTCTGAGCGTACAGCACGCATGGTATCTACATCAAGTATTCCCATAAGGTCAAATCTAAATCCATCTATGCGATACTCTTTTGCCCAATAGCATACTGAATCAATTATGTATTTTCTCATCATTGCTTGCTCGGAAGCAGCTTCATTTCCACAGCCTGTGCCATCGTAAAAGCTGCCATCCTTTTTCATTCTGAAATAGTATCCTGGAACAGTCTTTTCTAAAGGCGACTTATATTGAGAGCCAAGTTTATCCAGAGTAGTATACACATGATTGTAAACCACATCCATAATCACTCTTAAACCTTTTTCGTGCATAGCAGCTATCATCTGTTTTGGTTCTGAAATGCGCTTTATAGGATTGTGTGGATCGCTTATATACGAGCCCTCAGGCACATTAAAATTAAGAGGGTCATATCCCCAGTTATATTGAGCGTTATAACCTAGTTCAGCACATTCGTCCACTGTGGCAAAATCATTTATTGGCAAAAACTGTACATGAGTTACTCCAAGGTTTGACAGATAATCAAGGCCAGAGAGATTTCCTTTTGTAGTTCTTGTATTCTCCTCAGCTAGTCCTAAAAACTTGCCTTTATTGGTAATTCCGTTATTTTTACCTATTGTGAGGTCCCTTATATGAACTTCATATATTATGGCAGCTCCTGAAAATGGGGGCATGCGAGTTTCTCCCCAGTTTTGTGGATTAGTTTTACAAAGATCAACTACCACAGATCTAAGGCTATTAGCTGTAAGGCTACGAGAATATGGGTCTGTAGAAGTTTCTATTTTACCATCTGCAAAATGAAGTCGATAATTGTATTGCATGAGCTCGCAATTTCTTTCAATAACAAACTCCCATACACCCTTATCAAGTCTTTGCATAGGGTATTCTTTATTTAAATTATAATCTATAAGTTCAACCTGTTTAGCTGTGGGAGCCCAAAGTCTAAATAAAGTCTTTTCCTTACTATATATGGCACCAAGCTCTCCATCATAGTAAAATTTATCATTAAATTCCTTGCTATGCAGGTAGGAAATATTATTGTTCAAGATATTTTATTTACACGCTTTTGAGCGTTTCTCCTATTGAAATTTTCAAAAACACAAGAAAAAAGATAGCAAATACGCTTGTTACTGTCAAGCGTTGAAATAAAAATATAGTTTCCAAAAAATTTTATAAAAATTATAAATTTTACAAATCTTTTTGTTCTAAATGTGTTAAAATTACTTCGAGGTGAGAAAATGTTTGATGTTATAATTATTGGTGGTGGGCCGGCAGGCGTTGCCGCTGCAAATTATTCAAGAGCACGAGGCCTAGATGTTGCCTTGTTTGAAAGAAGATCCATTGGAGGTCTTATTACTTACACAACTTTAGTAACTCATTATCCATCATTGCCTGTTGGAATTAAAGGTGTAGAGTTTGGCGAGCTGCTTGAAAATCAGCTTGAAAACAATAAAACTAAAGTATTTTATGAAAATATAAACAGTATAGATGTTTCTGATAAAATAAAACGTGTAAGCACAAACAGAGGCGAATATGAGGCAAAGGCACTTATAATCGCAACTGGTAGCACTCCAAAAAGTCCTGAATTTAAAAGTAAAGGCAAATACACAATTTATGCCGATGCATTCAAATGTTTAGATAATTGCAAGGGCAAGGAAGTGTTTGTGCTAGGTGGCAGCGATGGAGCTTGCAAAGAAGCGCTTACACTATCCAAATATGCAGATAAAGTGCATATTGTTCAAATACAGGATAAGTTGCTTACAATAGACGAATTTGCCGAGCAAATAAACGCCAATCCGAATATCGATGTAATTGTTAATTCAGAGCTATATGATGTAGATGGATCAGAGCATGATTATAACAAAGTGTCTATCAAAAATGTTAAAACAAATGAAGTACAGACATTTGAGGGTGGAAGATACGATGTATTCGCATACATAGGTCAATATCCAAACAATGAATTGTTTAAAGACATTATAAAGCTTGATGATAGTGGTTTTATTGATGCAAGCGACTCCGTATTGACTAGCGTAGAAGGCGTGTTCTCTTGTGGAGATATAAACAAGAAAAACGTAAGACAAATAGCTACTGCAGTAAGCGATGGAGCTTTGGCAGGAATCGCTGCTAAAAAATACATCGTTGCTAATTTTTAGCAAAATAAAAACTAAATAAAAAGTGGCTATGCCACTTTTTTTATGTGATTATTTAAGGCAACACATTGTAAATGACTTTATCCACTATGAATTAAATGTCCTATAATAATTATCACTTATTTTAGATAGTGAACAATAAAAGTGAAATAAATCAATGCTTAAAGTAGCTTGCCTGCTTTTCATTATAAGTCCTATACTTATTTTTACAGCTTTTTTATACAAAGACTACCTTGTTTTTATAACTAGCACATATCATAGTAGTGTAAATTACATGAAAGGTAGGATAATTTATGAAAAAGATTATGTCTTTAGTATTAGCACTAGCTCTGATACTAAGCGCAGCTGTATTTGCTACAGCTGAAGAAGCAAAAATACCCAAATATGTTTTCATGTTCATAGGTGATGGTATGGGCGCACCTCAAATTACCGCAACAGAGTACTATCTAGGCACACTGGATCATGCAGATGAGCCATTCCCGAAAAGAACTCAGCTCTCTTTCACACAGTTCCAGAGTACTGGAATAATGACTACAATGGATGCTACATCATTCCTTCCTGATTCAGCTTCCACTGCATCTTCCATGGCAGCGGGCATCAAAACAGCATCAGGCGTTATCAACTACACAGTAAATGATGCACTTGAAACTCAAGAACCTGTAAAGCTTATAACAGAATACGCAAAAGAAGCCGGAATGAAGATAGGTGTTGTTTCGTCCGTTACCACAAACCACGCTACTCCTGCAGCATACTATGCAAAGGTTCCAAACCGAAATAACTACTATGACATAGCTAAGCAGTTTGTTGAATCAAATGTAGATTTCATTGGTGGCGGTTCATTTGGTGACCCTGATAAAAAAGGTGAGGAAAAGAACGTTTATGAGTTAGCCAAAGAAGCTGGCATAAAAATCATTGACAAGGATGCGGAAGCCATAAGAAACATGCAGCCCACTGATGAGAGAACAATAGCAATCGCTTATGATGGCGCTATGCTATACGAAATTGATCGTCTTTCAGAAGTTGCAAAAGGCAATGATTTAGCCAGTCTTGCAGATGTTACAAAGGCTGCTACTCAGGCTCTTATGAATGATAAAGGTTTCTTCATAATGGTTGAATCTGGTAAGATTGACTGGGCATGCCATGCTAATGACGCTCGTTCATCAATTTCCGACACAATATCTCTTTCTGATTCTGTACAGGTCGCTATAGATTTCATGGCCCAGCATCCAGACGAAACCCTTATAGTTGTTACAGGTGACCACGAGACTGGCGGTCTTACAATAGGCTATGCAGCAACAGCATATGATAGCCATTACGAAGTGCTAGAGGGTCAGAAGATATCTTACGAAGCAATGGAGAACACAGTTGCAAATTGGCGCAAAGAAGGAACAGTTACATTTGACGATGCCCTTGAATTTGTAGAAAAAAACTATGGACTTACCACAGAAGAAGGCAAGTTAACAAGCTTGACCGCAAGTGATGTTGATAAACTAAGAGATGCATTTGTGCTCTCAATGTCTGGCATAAGCAATAAGAGTCAGAGCGCAGCTCAGCAGCTCCAATATGGTGGATATGAGCCCTTCTCTATGGCAGTGAGCCACATGGTAAACAACAAAGCAGGATTGCAGTACACATCTTATTCTCACACAGGTCTGCAACTGCCAGTATATGCAACAGGTATTGGTGCAGAGCAGTTCGTAGGTTCATATGACAACACAGACATATTTACAAAGATGATGGATGTAATGGGGCTTCAGAAATAATTTTTAAAAATTCGGGGACTCTGCCATATTTGCCTATGGCAGAGTTCTTTTTTTGAAGGTGAATTCATGAAAGAATCTAAAAAGAAAAAAATGAATTGGGCAATATGTATTGTGATCGGATTATTTACGATAATCGCTTGTTTTTTGCCTGAATATAATATTTCAACCTACGGACAAAAACCACGCGTATCTGTAGAAATACTAAACGTCGATAATTCTGAGCTTAGCCCAATAGGCTTGGTAAATACAGGCGATCAGCAATGCGAAGTAGAAATATTAAATGGTGAGCATAAGGGCATGGTAATTAGCGCCAATAATATTATGTCTGCCTCACTTGACAAGGATAAGGTATTCAAAGTAGGAGAAAGAGCGCTGTGCGTTCTATCCGACTATGAGGGAAAGATCAAAGGAACACTTATAGATCATGACAGAAATCTTCCACAAGGATTGCTTTTTGGACTGTTTGGTTTAATTCTTATATTGTTTGGGGGTCTATCATGTCTTGGCGCAATAATTTCGCTTGCAGCAAGCATAATTATAATTTGGAAAGCCTTTATTCCCCTTATATTAATGGGATATAATCCTATATTCATGTCGCTCCTGTTAGTAATTTTTCTTACAATAATTATTGACTTGCTAGTTGCAGGATTTTCCAAAGTATCGCTTGTCGCAATAATAGGCTCATTGCTTGGAACATTACTTACATGTGTGTTAGCAATAATATTTGGTAATTTGTTAAAAATGGATGGAGGCACTACTCCATATATGGTATCCTTGCTCTCTCAGAGCAATTTAAAGATAGATATGCTTGAGCTGTTCTACTCAATGGTATTTATTGCTAATTCTGGCGCATTAATGGACCTTAGCATGGATGTATCAGCATCATGTTACGAAGTAAAGCTGCACGCCCCCTACGTAAGCCGAAAGCAATTGCTTAAATCAGGATTTGAAGTTGGCAAAAAAGTAGTGGGTACAATGACTACGACTCTTATGTTGGCATATTCTGGAAGCTATCTTAGCATGCTGCTGTTCTTTGTGGCTCAGGGCTCTCCTGCAATAGACCTTATAAACTATAAGTTTGTATCTTCTGAAATACTCCGAACGCTTGTAGGGTCATTTGGACTTGTAAGCGTTGCTCCATTTACAGCAATAGTCGCTTCGTTTGTACTTACAAAGAGTCATGTAGATTCCGCTCCTATTGACATGGAAGCTATTGAAACAGAGAGAATTGTAGAAAGTATCAATAATTAAAATTTTTTTATAGGACTACCTTGCTAATGCAAGGTTTTTTTGTATAAAAATTTACCTAGATGTTACAAGTAAAATCTTTCACTATGGTATACTAAACTTAGGAGGTAATTATGGCAAATATACTTATAGTGGAAGATGATAAGCCTATAAGCGAAATGATAGCAATGCATCTAGAGCTTGCTGGTCATATGCCTTTTTGCGCAGAAGATACAAAAGAAGCCAAATCCATACTTGAAGAAAACGAAATAAAGCTCGCTCTTCTTGATATAATGTTGCCTGGCGAAGACGGATTTGATTTTGCTCCACATTTGCTAGACAAGAGTATCCCCATAATCTTTCTTACCGCACGCACAGCTGTTGCCGACAGGGTAAAAGGGCTTAAATTAGGCGCAGAAGACTATATATTAAAACCCTTTGAACCAGCGGAGCTTATTGCTCGCATAGATGTAGTGTTAAGACGTTTCAGTAAAAATTCAAAATACATAGATGAATATCTCACTATTGATTTTGATGCAATGAGCGTTTATGTGCAAGGCAAAAAGGTAGACCTTACCGCTATGGAATTTGATCTGCTATCGGTGCTTGTACGCAACAAACACATCGCTCTCAATCGTGAAACTCTGCTAAAAACCGTTTGGGGTTACGACTATATGGGTGAAACTCGCACAGTAGATGTACACATGCAAAGGTTAAGAAAAAAGCTTGGCATTGAGCTGATAGAAACCATATATAAATATGGATACAAATATACAGGCGGTTCGGAAGATGCATAAACATATCACACTTTGGATAATAATCATCATAGTTCCAATAATAATTATCAGCACAGTATGGCATACAAACAATATGCTTGATATGTCAATAAAGCACAATATAAAAAATATGCAAACAGTTGATTTGCTGCTTGGTAAAGAATATAAAAGCGAATTCTCCCGTTTGGATAGCTTCAGCGATATCAAAAATAAGAGTATGGATTTCACTAAAAGATACAACTCGGAAAATCTTGAAGTTAAGTTTTCATATAAGGGATCGTATTTTGATAGCAAGCCTGTTGAAGAATATATACTCGAGTTAAACATAGGAACCAGAGCCGCTATGCTATATACAAAGGGTGAATATCCTCAATATATCATTGCAACTCCTATATCTTCAGTTCATTCAATGTATAGTATTTTTGACATGAGTGAGCTTTATAATCAAAAAAAACATATGTATTGCTTTGGTATATTATTTGCGATATTAATCAGCGTGCTTATATCAATAATTACCTATATGATCTCAAAAAAAATAGCCAAGCCTCTTGAGAACCTTACAAAAGCAACCAAGACAATATCCAAAGGCAAAACTGCCGAAATAGACCTTGCTAAGTGCAAATACGAAGCAAAAGATTTAGGCAAAGCCTTTATAAATATGCAAAAAGCAATAATAAATCGTGAACAAGATCTGCAGGTTGAGCTTGCAAAAAAGCAGTATCTGCTTAATGCCATCTCTCACGAAATGCGCACTCCTTTAACTTCTATACTTGGCAATGCAAGGATCTTACAAGGAGCAGAGCTTGATTCGGATACACGCAATGAGCTTGCAGAAAAAATATGCTCTCAAGCAGAAAGACTTTCAAATATGGAAAGTCAGCTTATGATGCTTGTATCAAACAACGAGGAAATTGAATTAGCCGAAGTCAATATAAGAAACATGCTTGAAAGAGCGGCGGAAGAAGCTAAGTCTTCAAGCGATATAAATATTATAGTTGAAGGCGAAAACAGTATAATAAAGGCAAACGAAGATCTAATGAAAATATTAATAAACAATATACTGGACAATGCCATTCACGTTTCCAAAACTAATGACATGATAGTAATGAGGTCTGAAAAGCATGGATTCAGCATAAGGGATAACGGGATAGGAATGGATGACGAAGAGATTGCTTCTGCTTTTGAACCATTTTACAAATCCGATAAGGCTCGCACTCGCAAACATGGCGGAGCAGGCTTGGGTCTTGCAATTTGTAAAAGAATAGCCGAACTACATGACGCGAAGCTTAGCATAAACTCAGAAAAAGGTAAAGGCACAACTGTACGCTATGAGCAATAATGTTACAAAATCGTTACATCTCTGTGAATACTTTGTGAAAAGATATTTTTTATAATAATATCAGGAGGTACAAAAGTATGAAAAAAATATTATCACTACTCTTTGCAATATTTCTTTTTGTTTTGCCGGCATTGGCAGTTGAAGAAAACAAGGTTGAAGTGCTCCCTACCGAAGCGCCTGCAAGCAGCGTTGACGAAGAAGTCGCTTTAGACGAGTATTCTCCCGAAAGCATAGCAGCTTACTATGGTCCCATGATGGATCAATATGCTGACGAGGATACTCAACTTCCAAAGTTTACGGCAAATGAATTAAAGCTTTTCCCACAAGCTAAAGAGCAATGGGATAAGGGTAAGCGTTCCAAAAAGGATGTGCTAAATCCTATTAAAGATGTAGAAATAGGCGTTTATCCTGTAATTCCAGACGATTATGCAGGAGAAAAAGTATATGTTCTACTGCCTGTAACAGAACTCAGTATTGATGAAATGCTTGCGATAATTGAAGCTTACGACAAAATAGGTCTGGACTTTGACCCGAATATGCTAAGCTACAGAAACTGCGCTCGTGGCGGAGGAATAGAAACCAATAGATTCCTAAGCAAAGAAGAAGCCGAACGCAATTCGCAATTGGCAGACCTATTTAGAAACAACAAAATAAGCTGCGACTCGGAATTCACCCCTTTGCCAGAAGATGACAGTATAGGAGAAGTAATGCTTAATGAAGAAAAGTTTAATGGACTTGATTCATTTTCTTTCAGACCCTACCGAGCCATGAGCGATGAAGAGCTGCTTCTAAGGATAAGCGCATTTACTAAGCCCATTGAAAATCTAAAAAAAATGTCCGCAAAGGAAGCAGTTGCCCGCAAGGAACTAAAACGAGTGCTAAATATGCCGCTATCATGCACACTCTCCTACAGTGAAATAAAAGCTGCATCTCAGGGCGATATTTTCCTTGAAAAATATGGTCAGCAAGAAGCTTATTGGGCAAATTTTGTAAAAGGCAATTCTGAAAATCAAATAAGCTACTCATGTACGATTCTTACCGATAGCGATGAAATATGTCAAGCATGTTATATCAATTGCCTCCCAATAAGTCGCAGTAATATAATAAGCGATCCATATGATAAAAAATGGCAGGATATAGCTATAAAATATGTAAAAGAGGCACGAACCGACGGAGTTAAGATAAAAAAAGTAGAATCACGTGGAGAAACTCTTGTTCAGGAAAAAGGCAAAGGTGTTACGATTTGGCTACTATGCGAAGACGACAGCTTCTATATAGTGCGAATAAGCTATCAGACAGAGGAAGCGGGAAGCATTGAGTATTATAAATCAATGCCCGATTACAGCAAGCTTTTGGAGGGATATTATGTCAATAACTAAAATTATAACTATAGTTGCTACTATAATACTGCTATTTTCCACAGCTAGTGCAGCAAGCCTTGATGAATACAATATAGTATATGCAAAAAATTCTCATATAGAGCAGGGACTTGATATGCTGTTTGGAGATAAAGCGAGCGAAGTAAAAAATCAAGAATTCAGATCAAATATGCATGACTTTTTTCTCATTGATGATTTCTACGGTATAGAAAACAATAATGAAAATCTATCTTTATCATATCATGTATTAAAAAAGCATCCTTACCAGAGTTCTTTATACATCAATTACAACAAATCTCCTATTAAAGACCCGCTAATATACAATGGTGCAGAAAATGTTGAGCCTTCAGGAGAAGCAAAGGGTGATATGAGTAGAGAAAATGCTATAAAGCAAGCTCGATCCATGATAGAAAAGCTAGGATTCACAGATTACAGATTTGTAAGCGCGATAGCCTATGGGGCAAGCATTGTCCCCAAAGGTAAGGGCTATCCTGAAATTATACCCTATTATGAAATTCTTTTCAGACAAGAAATTGCAGGATTACCGCTGTATCTATCGGCTCCATTTTTTGAAGAAGGTGGGAATTCTCCATATTCCGCTCCTAGTTGGGTAATGAGCAGTCATGATATAAAGATTACATTGACAAGTCAGGATTTATACACTATTGAATCTTCGTTCTCGGATGCGATTCCATTAAACAAAGCTTCCGAAATAATTTCAGAAGATAGAGCAAGAGAAATATTCTTAGAGCATAAGTTTGACACTGAAGAATTAGAACTATGTTATTTAGCCTGCCCAAGCGTAAACGATGTAGTGGCATTGCCAGCATACAGATACAAAAATCATTTCATACACGCCGTATCGGGAGAATGGTTACAATAGCAGTTTAATAATTTTAATATATTGTCGGAGTAAGTATTACTCCGACTTTTTCTAGGCGACATTTTTATAAAATTCAAGCTTGAAAAAAATTTAGTTGTTATTCAAAATATACAAGTACATTATATTAACTTGCATACAAAGTAAAATCTTTGTTTTACACAAAAAATCAATCTATGAATATATGAAAATAGCTAATATTAAAGGTTTATGATATTTCCCGTTCCTTTACAGTGTTATACATTTATGATAATATTGTATTGTTTAGTTTTAAGAACAAAAGAGGGTGTGAAAATGCAAGAAAATACTAAAAAAATTTTGTTTAGCGGAGTGCAGCCATCAGGTACTCTTACTTTGGGTAACTATATAGGCGCAATTCGCAATTTTAATCTGCTTCAAGACGAATACAACTGCATATTCTGCGTTGTAGACATGCATGCTATAACAGTAAGGCAGGAGCCTAGCCTATTGCGTAGGCGACGTCTTGAGCTTGCAGCCTTGTATATAGCAAGTGGCCTTAACCCTGAAAAAAACCTTATTTATTGTCAGAGTCAAGTAAGTGGGCATGCAGAGCTTAACTGGGTACTATGCTGCTTTACATATATGGGCGAGCTTAATAGAATGACGCAGTTTAAAGATAAAGTTGCAAAGCATCCCGATAATATAAATGCTGGACTTTACACATACCCTGTTCTTATGGCTGCTGATATACTACTGTTTGGTACGGATCTTGTGCCTGTTGGCTCAGATCAAAAGCAGCATCTAGAGATCGCACGCGATATAGCAACCAGGTTCAATGGTATATATGGAGATGTTTTCACAATACCAGAGGGATACTTCGGTAAGGCTGGAACTAGAGTTATGAGCCTTAGCGACCCATTACGTAAAATGAGCAAGAGCGATAGTGAAGACAGTTTCATAGCCATGCTAGATGAGCCTGATGTAATACGCCGTAAGATGAAAAGAGCCGTTACAGATAGCGAAACTGAGATTCGCTTTGATAGAGAGCAAAAGCCTGGTGTAAGCAATCTACTTGAGATCATCTCTGCATTGGATAATGTTAGCTTAGAGCAGCTTGAGCAAGAGTTTGCAGGAAAGGGTTATGGAGATCTAAAGAGCAGAGCTGCAGATGTGGTAATAGCTGCGCTTGAACCTATACAGCACGAGCATAAGAAGCTAATGGCAGACAAGGCTTATCTGCAAAATATGCTTGATAAAAATGCAGAAACTGCAAGCAAGCTTTCTTATAGAATATTAAATAAAGTATATAGAAAGATTGGATTTAGGTAGTTATGGAAAATTTTGATGTAGTAATTATTGGAGCAGGTCCAGCTGGTATATTTACAGCATTGGGCCTATTGAAGCATTGGCCTGATTGTAAGGCATTGGTAATAGATTCTGGTAAATCAATAAAAACAAGAACTTGCCCTGCCAGAAAAACAGGCGTATGCGTGCACTGCAAACCGTGTGCTATAATGCACGGTTGGGCTGGTGCAGGCGCATTTAGCGATGGCAAGCTCTCTCTAAACCACGAGGTTGGCGGCCATATTTCAAGCTATCTTGGCGAAAAAAGGGCAGACGAGCTTATAAAACAAGCCGATGAAATATATCTTCACTTTGGTGCAAGCGAGCAAGTTCATGGCATGAACGAAAAGCGTATAGATGAAATACAATATGAGGCTAGCAAGTACAATATTAAACTCATTCCCTGCCCCGTAAGGCATCTTGGCACAGAAAACTCTATGAAGGTGCTGGGTGCCATGGAAGACTATATACAGAATGATGCTAAAATTGAGTTCAGAGAGCTTACAAGTGCCTCAAATATTATTGTAGAAAACAATCATGTAGTTGGCTTGAACCTTGAAACCCAAAAGGGTGAAAAATACACTGTTCATTGCAAATATATAGTAGCTGGCCCTGGAAGAGGTGGAGCCGATTGGCTTACTAATGAAGTAAATAGACTTGGACTTCAGACTACTAACAACGAGGTGGATATTGGAGTACGTGTAGAAGTACCTAATTCCATTATGGATCACCTAACAAAAGATCTTTACGAAGCAAAGCTTGTCTATTATTCCGATACTTATGAAAACAAAGTTCGTACATTCTGTATGAATCCTAGTGGAGAAGTAAGTCAGGAATATTACGAGGGTGGTATTGCAGTTGTAAATGGTCATAGCTATGAAGATTCCAAACTAAAAACAAAGAATACCAACTTTGCTATGCTTGTAAGTACAACATTTACTGAGCCTTTTAATCAGCCTATTAAATATGGAAGATATATAGCTCAGCTGGCAAATATGCTCACTGGTGGACCAATAATGGTACAAAGGCTTGGTGACCTTCTTAAAGGTAGAAGAACCACTAAGTCTAGACTTGCAAAGAGCACCACTATTCCAACCTTGCATACAGCAGTTCCTGGAGATTTAAGCTTTGTGCTTCCACCAAGGCATCTTACAAGCATAGTAGAGGCTCTAAAGGCCTTTGACAATCTAGCGCCTGGACTTTATAGCAAAAACACCCTACTGTATGGAGTAGAGGTAAAATTCTATTCAAGCAAGGTGCTTGTTGACAACGAATTTAAAACCAAGGTGGACGGATTATACTGCATAGGTGATGGAGCTGGTGTTACTCGTGGACTTATGCAGGCAAGTGCTACTGGTCTTAGCGTTGCAGAAACGATCTCAAATATAAAATAAAGGGAGAATATATGCATATATTACTTACAAATGATGATGGTATAAATTCTGATCATTTGCTGGCACTTGCAAACGAGTGCATAAAGCGAGGTCACCAAATAACTATGGTGGCTCCACTCACTCAGCGTAGTGCAAATAGCCATTATGTTACAATAAGTGGCCCTGTAGAAGTCTTTGAGCAAAAGGATAAGCCTTATCCTAGCTTTGCTCTTGATGGCACTCCAGCAGACTGCACAAGAATAGGTATATTTAATTTGGTAAAAGAGCCAGTTGACCTAGTAATAAGTGGAATAAATAATGGATGGAATGCAGGTAGGGCAATTATATACAGTGGTACAGTAGGTGCAGCAAGAGAAGCTTTGCTATGCAACACAAGGGCAATAGCTAGCTCAATAGATACTTCAGCAACCCCTAAAATGATCGAAGACTGTGCAAGCTTTACTATTGATATGGCAGAAAAGCTTTGCAAAGATGATACATTGCCACATGATGCTTTGCTAAACATCAACTATCCCGCATTAACAAAGGATAAAGTAAAGGCTCCAGTTATGGCTTTTGTAAGCACAGATATCCCAGATGATAGATATACAGAATACATAGCTCCAAGAGGTCAGAGATACTTTTTCCTAGCAAACAACTATAATTTTAAGTGTGAAGAAGAAGGCAGCGATGTAAATATGCTGCTAAAAGGTCATCCAGCACTTAGCTTTGTAAGCATTGCAGAAGATAGAACAATCGCACAATCAGATTTTTTGAATAAATAGTGAAGATAATAATTATAGGTGGTGGAGCTTCTGGGCTCATGGCGGCATACTACGCAAGCAAGAATAAAAACTGCGAAGTAATCCTACTTGAAAAAAATAAGAAGCTCGGCAAAAAGATATATATTACCGGCAAGGGGCGTTGCAATGTATGCAACGCCTGTGAAAACGACGAATTTTTAAAGCATGTGCTTAGAAATCCTAAGTTTCTATATCCAAGCTTAAGCGATTTTGATCCTTTCAAGCTTATAGATCTTTTTGAGAGTCTTGGTTGCCCAATTGTGGTTGAAAGAGGCAGACGAGCATTTCCAAAAAGCTACAAAGCAAGCGATATCACAAAAGCATTACAAACCGCGATTGAAAAGCAAGGTGTAAAAATCAAATATAACTCAGAAGTGGTAGATATATTACAAAATAATGGCAAAATACACTCAGTTATGCTATCAAGTGGTGAGAAACTGCCATGTAATGCTGTAATATTGGCTACAGGTGGGTTAAGCTATAAAAGCACTGGTTCTACTGGCGATGGCTACAAGTTTCTTGAGAAGTTTGGACATAATATAAAGCCTTGTAGCCCAGCGCTCGTGCCTATGAATTCATCAGCTACATGGATAAAGAGCCTAATGGGCATTAGTCTTAAAAATGTTGAGCTAACGCTAAAGGAAGGTAAAAAAACGCTTTATACTGAGCTTGGAGAAATGCTTTTTACTCACTTTGGAATAAGTGGTCCACTTGTACTAAGCGCATCAAGCTACATAAATAACATAAAAAACTCTAGAATATTTATTAATCTCAAACCAGGATTAAACTACGAAAAGCTTGAAAATAGGATACTACGCGATATTGAATCCTCTCCAAATAAAAGCATTGCCTCTTTATTGCAAGGGCTATATCCTCAGAGGCTTGCAGAGGCCATGGCTAATATATGCAATATAGATGGAAATAAAAAATGCAATTCCCTTAGCAAGCAAGAGCGCAGACTGATCATTGAAAATACACTTAGTTTTGAAATACCAATAAGTTCTCTGCGCGATTTTAGCGAGGCAGTAATCACAAGAGGCGGTGCAGATTGCAAAGAGTTTGTGCCACAAACTTTAGAGAGTAAGCTTGTAAAAGGGTTATATGTTTCTGGTGAATTGCTGGATATAGACACGCTTACGGGAGGATACAATCTTTTTGTGGCTTTTGCCACAGGCAGAAGGGCTGGCATTTCAGCAAGCTCAATAAACGAAGTAGAAGTTTAAGGAACAAAATGCATTATATTGTAGTAGATTTTGAATGGAATCAACCTTTAAGCTATAATAGCATATCTTTTAGGCAGATAGAGGATAAGCTGCTTTTTGAAATAATTGAAATTGGCGCTGTAAAGCTAGACAGTGCATTTAACATACTTGGTACTTTTAAACAGATAATAAAGCCTCAATACTTTACAAAGTTGCATCCTCGAATAAAAAGAATTACTAATCTTTGTAATAATGATCTTGAAGGCAATCCTAATTTTGTTACGGCAAATAAATCATTTCAAGAATTTTGTGAAGAAGATCCATATTTCATTACATGGGGCAGCGAAGACGTAAGCGTATACAAGCAAAATTTAGACTGCTTTAATGTAGAACATAAAGAGCTAAAGTTTTTCAATCTTCAGCGCATGTTTAGTCAAAAATACATAAATAGCAAACAACAGGCTGGTCTAAAGCCTGCAATGGATGCACTTGATATTGCCGAAGATGAAACCATGCCTTTTCATGATGCATTAAGTGATGCCTACTATACTGCAAGAATACTTCAAAGCATTGAAAACAAAGACCAAGTATTAAATTATCCTCAATTTCCAAAGAAGCTAGTTCATAATGCCAAATTTGATGGAAGCACATCGCGCCATCAGGTTCTATCTGTAAAACATGCATTAAACAGCCAGCTCCTTAGACAGCCAGAATGTCCTGCATGCAGAAGGCGTTGCACATTGCAAAGCGAAATTGTTCCTCAATCTCCTACAAGCTACATTGCATTTGCAAAATGCGATATACACGGATCGTTGTTTATGCAAGCAAAGTTTGGGTTACTAAGCAATAAAAACATTGGACTTAACCTTAAGCTTACCCCAGCAACAAAAGATCATAAACGTTATCTTAAGACCAAAGAATTGCAAAACAAAATCTTTCCCGATCTGAATAAGCCAAATGGTGCCTTGCCAAGCTTATTTAAGCTTGAGTCTTTCCCATTTGATGAGTAAGATATTTATAAATCTTATTTTAATAAATTCTAATTTGTATTTTGCTTTTATTGTTTAACAGTCTTGTATTTTAAATAGAATTTTTATTTTTAGGCTCATATTTTGAGCTATTTTTTTATTAACTATCGCTAGACTTATCCACAGGTAGTGCCATTTAGCAATTATTTAAAAATTCTTTATAATTTCTTAATAGTTTCTTTAAAGAAATTTTGTTATTGATTAAAACCCAAGAAAATAAAGCTTTTTTGCACTTTGTTCATTTCCATTGGATTTGCTTGCTTTTTGATGATTGTTTGATTTTATTATTATCCACAAGCGAATTTTTTATCTGTGGATAACTTTTTGTCAATAGCAGTAAAGTCAAAATTTAATGACATTTTCTACAATAATAATATTTTAAATAAAAAAGTAAATAGAATATTCATTTAGTAGTATCTTAATTATATATTGATAAATTTACTGGATATCCCCTACATAACTTGATAATATTGAATTTTTAATAAACATTTTTCATAAGAATTTTTGTAAAAATCGTATTCATTATACATATATTCATAGAAAAAGAATATTTATTATGTTATTATTATAAAGAGGTAAGTATGAAAAAAATTATTTCTTTTTTGTTATGTATGATTATTGCAGGCACAAGCCTTGCAATAGAATTTTATAAAAATGGTGACAGGGCTGTTCCAAAGATTGCAATTACAGTAGATGATTGCTATCGCAAGGATATAGTAGAGCAAATGATGGACGCAGCTATCGCACATAATGCAAAGATTACCTTTTTTATTGTAGGTCAATCCTTAAATGGTGATGCAGATGAAAGGCTTGTGCTTAAAATGCTTGATAATGGATTTGAAATAGGCAATCATAGCAATACTCATCACAATATGCGCCACTGGAAAGTAAAACAAATTAAAAGCGATTTCAATCATTTTCAAAAAAGGCTAGATAAAGTTTTAGGCTTTCGTTATAAGCCTAATCTTATACGATTTCCCTATGGTATAGGTGGCATAAAACCCGGGCTTAAAAACTATAACAGAGCCTGCAAGGCGCTTGGCTATAAGTATTGCATATATTGGGATGTAATATTGGATAGTAAAGAAAAGATGCTAAGTCACATACAGAATGGTTCCATAATACTGTTTCATGCAAACAAAAAGGATTTGGAAGTATTAAAAGAGCTCCTTCCGGAGCTAGAAAAAAATTATGAAATGACCACTGTATCGGAGCTTCTTAATATCCCACCAGTAGAATATGATAAAGGTGGGTTATAAAATATTTTTGTTTTACTCTTTGTCAAAGCTACTATCCACAAAACTAAATATTGATTTATAAATATTTATTTCTTCTATGCTTGGGCAAAAGGCTTTTGCTTCTTCCTTTATCGCTTCAATGACGCTAATTGCGTCTTTTTTATTATTAAAATCAACTATTACCATGTTGTTAGCTGTAGGTAGCTCAATTTCAAAAGGTGCTGTGGTTTTGGCATCAAGATTAAATTGCAGCTTTTCATTTTTGCTAATATTCTCTATGCTTAGCTCTTCATTAACCTTTGTGGATACATTTTTTGCAACTCCACTGCTAAGTTTTTTAGAATAAACTATGTTATAGTTATCTGCTTGCTTAAAGCCTTTTTCATCATTGTTTCTAAGGTTTAATTCATACGAGCTATCAAGGTGATCTTTTCCAGTTTCATCCACATAATCCTTCTCGTATTTTTTAAATACAAAATTATATGAAACACTATTATCAGGCAATTCCTTTGATTCAGTACTTATAACACCTTTATATACTTCATTTTCGTCTTCTTGTGATACTGTAAAACTAATATCGATCACATTTGAATCAGATGAAATTGAAATATTTTCAACATTCCCTTTGTCAGTAAGCTCCTGAGCATATTTAAAGTGGTATATTCCCCTTTCCTTATCGACAAGTGGCAACTCAATAAAGCTAGATTTAAGTTCGCCCTTAGTAGAGAATGTTTTTCCGAGTTTGATATTTTCATCAATTTTTATGCTATCTATTGCAAAGTCTATATAATCCAGATCGTTGAGACTCAACATATTTGAGTATTCTTCTGGCATTGACTGTTTTAGTGCATCAGTTAAAAATGCATCTTGCTTTATATCTAGCGCAAGTGATTTAAGCATTTTTTTGAAATCATCATATGGAACTGAATAATTTAATGATAAAGCTGCTTCGGAACCAATCTTTATCTTTGACTTATCACCATTCATATACTTTTCAAGCCATAGATCGCTATGTGATTTAAGCTTTTCAAATGCATCCGATAATATTTTGTTTCGCTCATCATTCATTCTCTTTTCCATAAGGGCAGTTTCCATATTGTAATTATGCTTATAATTAAATACAGAAAATACCATTTGCATAGTGCTTGGAAGATCCATATACTTGCAGGCAAGCTTTACAAGTGATTCATTGATGTAATTATCACAGCCTGTTAGGCTATACTGGTTATTATCAATGTATAGATCCTGGTTTTTATTGCTTTTTACATAGTAATAATTCTTGCCTTTTTCATTTGCAAGCTGCAAAGTAAGACTATTGCCATCTGAAAGATAGCGTAGCTCTCCACTAGATGAGTTTTCATCTTCATTTCTTGAAATAACTATTTTATAATTTCCCTTGAAACCAGAGCCTGAATCTATCTGCATCTGTACTTTTTCTGGTAGACTTACAGAACCAGCAAGGGCTACACTGGTAATTATTACCATGCATAATATAGTTGCAATTATTTTTTTCATATTTTATTCCTCCAAGCTCTTGTAATATTCCAAAAACTCCTGCCAATCTTCAGGCTGCATGCCATAGGAAAGTATGTAATCAGAATGATCTTCTTGAGCAAGCATAACTCGCAAAGTTTTTGCAGAAAATTGCGTTTTTAAATCTTCCTGCAAGGATTTAAATATTTCTTGATTGTATTCATCAAGATTAACTATTCGCGCTTCTTCGCTATCGCCCTTGAAATAATCTGGATTCTGCTCTATTCCACCATTTTTGATAGCAACATCAAATATACCTGCTATATCGTATGCCTTCTGCAAATCGTTTGCATTGCCAAATTGAGCCTGCAAATCTATTTTTAAAATATCATTGTCTGTATATTTTAACCCGATATTACCTCGAACATATTTCTTTTTCCCTGATTTTTCTATGGTAATGTCAGGAGTTAATTCTATCAATTTAGAACTTATGCTTTCTCCATTTTCAACACTGCTAAAATGCTTGTAGCTACCACGCATAGTATTCTGATTTTGCCCTATATCGCTTATTATATTACTTTCTTTATTGTCAGTAAGCTTATAATTTTTATCTTTTATTTCAAAATATGAATTATTTTCCCCACTTTTTTGATCCATTCCAAGTTCGGTTGCGATATACTTGGTATTGCTATTTTTAAACTTGTTTTTTATATATACTCTACTTAAATCATGGGTAAAGTCTATTGAAGTATTTATCTCATATTTTTGGCCATCTAAGCTTACTCCACCCTTTAGTCTTACACCTATTGCTCTGCCCTCTTTATCATAAAGCGTTCTAAGACTGTACCTGTTATCAAACTCTATATTAAGGCTATTAGAATACTCTTCATCAAAGCCTATTAAAGCAATTGTATGAATTATCTGCTCATACTGTTCAAAGTTGTTTTTGCCTATATCAGTTATGCTCTGCTCGTACGGATCTTGGAAGCCTTTCACTGCAAAGCTTACTCTTTTCTTTTTTTCACCTTGATCTATATTATTGACTATATAGTTTAGATCCAAAATGGATTTTTCAGATGTAAAATGTTCTTTATCATTAAACGGATTTTCAATATTGAATATATCAAATATATTTTTTTGCTCAGATGAGCTAAACACCGTTCCTTGTAAAAGCGTATTTAGTATATACTGCTTTTCTCCATATTTTAGCTCAACATTTGAAAATATATTGCTATCTGCAAAACTAAGGCTTGATAAATAATACTGCCTGTCTTCCCCATTTATTGAAGAAAAATTTAATTTAAAATTATTAAGTGCCCTGTCATATACTTTTGTTTGACTGTCATCGTATGGATATAAGCTATTCAATTTACACTTTAATGAAAAATCAAGCTCATCGCCCTCAGACAGTTGCAAAAAGCTATCTAAAAAGGCGCTGTCTACCTCGGCATATGAAACACCAAATGTAAATATAATCATAATTAATATGGCAATAAATTTCTTCATACTTCCTCGTAATAATCTTCTACTAACTTGATAAGCTCAGAAATATCCTTTACCTGGCATAGTGCTACTCTGTAATGCTTTGATTTCCCAATACGATTAAAATAATGGGCTATCTGACTTCTTGCTATTTTTATTACTCTATTTTCACCATAGAAATCAGAAATTGCATATATATGCGACTTTAGCAAAAGACATTTTTCTTTATTGCTTGGCTCCGTATATGATTTATTATACAAAAATGCTCCTACATTGGCAAATATCCAAGGATTGCCAACTGCAGCTCTTGCAATCATTATTCCATCTGCTTTTGTGTGCTCAATAATATCCTTAGCACTTGATGCATCTACAATATCTCCATTTGCTATAACGGGTATATCCACTTTTTGCTTTACTAGTGCAATAGTGTCCCAATCTGCAGTACCAGAATACATCTGTTCCCTAGTTCTGCCATGTACAGATAAAAGATTTGCACCGCTATCCTGCATGGCTTTTGCAAATTCCACTGCATTTATATTTTCATGGTCCCATCCTATACGCATCTTTACGCTTATTGGCAATGCAGTAGACTTAGCACAAGCGTTTACTACTTCACTAGCAAGCTTTGGGTTTTTCATTAGAGCTGAGCCTTCCCCATTATTTACTATCTTTTTTACAGGGCATCCCATATTTATATCTATACCCGAAAAAACGCCCATATCGCTAATTTTTCTGCAAGCTTCTGCCATGTAGTAGGGCTTGCTACCAAATATTTGGGCGTGTAAGTTATTTTCATTTTTTCCTATAGCTAAAAGATGCTTGTATGGTTCAAAATCTGCTCTTGCATGTAGTAATCCCATAGCGCTTACCATTTCGCTTACAGTATAGTTGGCTCCAAGACTTGCCACAATGCTACGAAAAGGAGCATCTGTATATCCTGCCATAGGTCCTAATGCCAATATCATCAGTATTCCGACTCCATTGGTGCTTCGCTACTATCAATAGACGGAAATTGAGCTATTCTGTTTGTAATGCTTCTGTATGGCACAAGTTCCAAATTTATTGGAGCGCTTAAATCACATTCAGGCATAAGGGCAATTTGTGTTTTTGGGGTATAGTTTCCCTTAAAGCTATATCCAGTAATATGCATCTTTCTATCCTCTGTTATAGATGGATTCATTTGCAAATCTATAGCATAGTTATCAAACTTTTTAGCATGATCATCTTGCTTTAGAGCATATATAACAGAGCCTTTGTATATCGTACAGCTACGTCTATAAAATTTATTTATCTTCATGCTTGAAGGTAGGTGAAGCTTTATTCTATCTCCATTTTTGAAAGTTCTGGAAATTGTGTAGAATGTATCACTCATTGCAGGCTGCATAGCCTCTTTGTTTACACTTACCCCTGCGCCTGAGCAATAGCCTGGTATTCTAATATATATAGGGAAATTTACTGGCTCTTTTGTGCATATTTTTATCTCTACATCTTCGCCATATGGGTAATCGCCTGTTACAGATACTGCCACCTTATGCCCATCAATATTAAATACAGCCTTGCAAGCAAATGGAAATATGAGAGCGATTCCTCCATGTTCTCTTTTCATCCAAAAGGAGCGTACAAAAAGCCCTAAGCTATCTGCTATCGCAGCCAACTCCTCTGGCTTTTCTGATGGCTCGTAGAAGCTTTTATTCTTTACCTCTGCATAGCGCCATGATCTGAATTCTTCGTCTAAATTGATCTGATTACTGCTCTGCATAACCTGTATTTTGCCATCTTTAAAATATGATGGCAAAAGATTGCAAGCCATGAGCTCCATTCTATCGGCTATGCTAAGATCTTGCGTAATCTGAAACAAACTCTGAAGCGCATTAAAATATCCACATGCAACCTTTACATTTGTAGGTGTATTCGGACTTCTGCCACCAAGATGATCACAAGCAGTAAAGCATCCGGTAACTGTGCCATGATATTTATCCAGCACCTTTGTTCCTCTAACTACTGCATCAACCTCTCTAAGATGACCAGTAATGCTATATGACATAGCAGCTCTTTTTATCCCTCGAGCTACATTTTCACCCTTGCCACGCTTGTGAGTTTCTTGATAATATTTTTTTGTATATGTATTGTTTGGTGATCCCTTAGGTACTGTGGGAGTAGATTCTTTAAGAATTGGAAAATCCTGCAAAAATCTTGCATAGTTATATGTGTTATCTATAATAAAATTAACAAACTGTATTAGAGTTGGTTTTGCGACCACTCTAAACATTGTCATACAGATCTCAAAAAGCTCCACGCCTACTTCTTCCATTATATCGGGAACTTTGCTTGCATTTGTATCTAATGTAAGTTCGTTATATGTATTCTCAATCTGCTCTAAAACACTTACAAGTAAATCCTTGTCTCTGTATCTTTTAGCTAGATACAGATTATGTCTCAAGTTTTTTATACAAAGTTCTGGATCAAGAAAAATATTTACGTATTCCATTGGCATGAATCCGTCTTTTTCATCCAACAACCATCTGTTTTCCAAAAGTGATATTCTATGCTCTAAATATGGATTATTATCCACAGTTTTTAGCATTGATATTACTTTCTGTATATCTTCTTGCACCTCTCCATCAGCACGTACTGCATCTGCTCGCAGTGCTTCTAGCATAGGGGGTACAATATTCAGTTTCCTTTGTCCTTGCATAGCTTCCCCAACAACTACAATAATATTACGCCACAGCTTTGGCAAATGGCATTTGTTTGCTCATCCCATATTGAGCTCTGCACCTCTCCTATGTGCGCATTGCCCATAAGTAGCATACACAGTCTTGACTGCCCTATTCCACCACCTATGGTAAGTGGTAGCTGTGAATTTAGCAGCATCTTGTGATAAGCAAGCTCTCTTCTATCATCACAATTGGAAATACGCAACTGCCTATCAAGCGACTTTGCGTCAACTCTAATGCCCATGCTTGATATCTCAAGTGCACAATCCAATGGAGCATGATAATAGAGTATATCTCCATTAAGCTCCCAATCATCATAATCAGGAGACCTGCCATCATGCCTTTCTCCGTTTGAAAGTATTTTTCCAATTTGACTTATAAATACAAGCCCATGTTTCTTTGTGATCTCGTACTCTCTGGCTTTTGGTGGCAAATGTGGATACATATCTAAAAGTTCTTGGCTAGAAATAAAATATACGTCTTCTTCTATATGAGTGCGTATCTGTGGGAATCGATTACGTAATGTAATATGTGTAGACTTTATAGCTTTTGCAATCTGCCTAACTGTTTCTTTAAGAGTTTTTTCGTTTCTCTCTTCTATGCTAATGATTTTCTCCCAATCCCACTGATCTACATATACTGAATGTAGGTTGTCTAGAGTTTCATCACGCCTTATGGCATTCATATTTGTGTATAAGCCTTTACCCATATTGAAATCATATCTGTAAAGTGCCATACGCTTCCACTTAGCAAGAGAATGTATTACTTCGGCATCAATTCCAGCTGAAGGTATATTAAATCTTACTGCTCTTTCAGTCCCATTAAGATTATCATTTAATCCAGTATTAGGGTCAACAAAAAGAGGTGCTGACACTCTTTTCAGATTAAGTCTTTCCTCAATTTCACTTTCAAGCTTACGCTTGATTACTGTAATAGCTTTTTGAGTTTCATATAGGTCCAGACAGGCCTTATAACCCTCAGGAATAAAACAATTGCTCATGCTGCCTCCAAAACATAAAAAAGTATACTTATATTTAATTAGATTGTCAAGTAAAGGAGCTTTAAATATGCTATTTAGCATTATTCTAATAATATAAACACAGCATATTAAAAGGCAATGCATTACGCATTGCCTTGATTTATTTTTCTATTATACAATCAACCATTGAAGCATAGGTGTTGCCGTTTTCAATATATGTTGTAAACGTTCCTGTTACGATTATTTCGTCCCCTTCAAGTGGTGGCTGCCAATTATCTATATCTTTAGGGACGAACTCTACTCCCATTGCACAGCAACCAGCTTGGTCTATGATATTCACTAAGTAATATGTTTTCTTCTGAATATCATCAAAGTATTTTACAAACTGTCCTTTTACTTTTACAATCTTGCTCTCATAATTTTTTGGATTTACAAGCATATCAAACATCTGTCCATAAGACATTGTTGCATTGAGCAAGGTTAAATCTATATCTATTTTTTGTTCTTTGGCATTTTCTTGCGAAGTTGTTAGATTTTCTTGTGCAAAAGCAAGTCCTCCTAGAGCTATACAAATGCATAAAATCAATGCAAGTTTTCGTTTTATATTCATGCTTTTCCTCCTTTAGCATAAGCAATAAGACTAAACAGCACAAACATCAGTAGGTTTATCACAACTATTGTTGAGCCTACGGGAGTGCCTGCCAATATAGCGATTATAATTCCAAAGCTTGCACAAAACACAGATAAAATTGCAGAGCACACTGTAACAGATTTAAAAGTCTTAAATATCCTCATTGCAGATATTGAAGGGAATATTACTAGTGCTGATATAAGTAGCGATCCTACCAAGTTCATTGCCAGCACAACTATTACAGCCACAATTATAGCAATAATTAAGTTATATGCTTCGGTATTTATTCCAGTAGCCTTTGCAAAGCTTTCATCAAATGTTACGCTGAATATCTTATGATAAAAAAGTATAAATATTATAACCACTATTATAGACAACGTTGCAGATAGCCATACTTCTTGGGGTCTTAATGTTAGTATAGATGTAGAACCAAAAAGCGTAGTGCATACATCTCCAGAAAGATTGGCTGAAGCGCCAAACACATTTAGAAGTAGATATCCTATAGCTAAAGATGCAACTGACATCATTGCTATTATAGCATCACCTTGCAACTTAGTGTTGCGTCCTGTGCGCAAAATAAGTATTGCAGATATAACTGTAATTATAAGTATAAAAGCCATATTATTAGTAAGCTTTAATACGGTGGCTATCGCCATTGCACCAAATGCTACATGTGAGAGTCCATCACCTATAAAAGAAAATCTTTTTAGCACCAGTGTTACACCCAGCAATGATGAGCAAAGTGCAATAAGCACGCCTACCACCATTGCATAGCGTACGAACGGATACTGCATATATAAACTTAGTTTGGTAAATATTTCACTCATGCCCTATCTCCTGAATAACATTTGCAATTGAAACCATCTGAATGATTAAGATAGTCTTCCTTGCTTGCAAAAAAGCTATTGTCACATATATGAAGTATATGGCTAGCATACTGCAAGGCTGCAGACATATCGTGAGATATCATAATTATTGTGATTCCATCTTCTTTGTTAAGTTTATATATAAGATCATACATTTCCATTGTAACCTTCGGGTCAAGACCTGATACAGGTTCATCAAGCAGGAGCATTTTCTGAGTTGCACAAAGTGCCCTTGCTAGCAAAACTCTCTGCTGCTGACCTCCTGACAGTTCTCTATAACAACGATTTGCAAGATGTTCTATGTTCATCTTTTTCATTGCATTTTCAGCTTTGTTTTTTTCGGCTTTGTTGTAAAAAGGACGCATACCTGCACTTCCCTGGCACCCGGAGAGAACTATTTCTCTCACAGATGCCGGGAAATCCTTTTGTATGGCTGTTTGCTGGGGCAGATAACCTATTTCATTGCGCTTAAAGCCATCAGAGCTTACAATTGATCCACTCTGAATGCCCTGCAAGCCTAGTAGAGCTTTCATAAGGGTTGTTTTGCCAGAACCGTTTTCTCCAACTATACAAAGATAGTCTCCTTCATTTATTTCAAAATTAACATTTTTAAGTACTGTTCTGGAATCGTATGCGAGACTAAGGTTCCTGCACTCCAGTAAAGCCATATTTCCTCCTTATTGAAGTGCCTGCTTCAACACTTCTAGATTATCTTTCATAATTGTTAAATAGCTTGCGCCATTTTTTACTGCCTCTGCACTTACAGACTGCATTGAATCTAAAACTAGTATGTTCTGATCTTTATTTTCACTGGTCTGTATTACTGTTTCTGCAATCTTATTCGTTCTGCCATCTATTGTAAGAACGTTCTTCAACTTTAATTCATTAAGTTTCTTTGCAAGGAAGGCAACAGTTTCAAAGCTAGCTTCAGACTCTGCAGAGCAACCAGAGAATGCAGCATAGTATTTTAGATCATAATCGTCTACCAAATAACGGAATGGGAATCTATCTGCAACTAAAATTGTCTTATTTGTGCTTTTTTCAACAGCATCTTCATACTCATCATCAAGATCTTCAAGCTGCTTACTATATTCCTCATAGTTTTTCATAATTGAATCTGCGTTTTGTTGGTCTATTGCACAGAGCTGTTCTGCAATTGCTTTGCACAGTTTATCCGCATTTTTTAAAGATAACCAAACGTGTTCATCTATATGTTCATGGTGATGCTCGTGTTCATCATGATCTTCATCTTCGTGGTCATGATCATCATGGTCTTCATCGTCGTGGTCATGATCATCATGGTCTTCATCGTCATGATCATGATCATCATGGTCATGATCGTCATCATGATCCTCCATGCCTTCTACTAGTTCCTCAGCCTTTGCCTTATCGCCTAAGGTTTCTACAAGGTTTATTACTTTAATATTTTTGTTTGTAGCATTATTGATTGCATCTTTTGCCCATGTGTCTGATACTCCACCGGTATAAATAAATAGATCTGCATTACCAATCTTTACAATATCATCTACTGAAGGCTGATAGCTATGTAAATCTACACCATTGTCAAGTAGCATTTCTAAATTGTAGTGATCTATGTTGTCACCCAGAATATTTCGAGTCCAGTCATAGATAGGGAACGTTGTGGTAACTACATTGATTTTTTTTGTTTCTTCTGCAAAACTCTGAGTGCTTACAAGGCCTAAAACCATAAGCATTGCTATCATAATTGAAATAATTTTTTTCATAATAATATAATTCCTCCAAATGTTAAATATCTTAATTTAATAAATCTCAACACTAGTTTCTTCAATCAAGAAGTTTAACTCTAAGGGTAACGGGTGTAATATGTGTAAATTCGTGCACATTTTCTAAAAAAATAGTATTTTGTTTTGTGCTAGCTTTTATATAAATAGTAGCAATAGCCACAATTATAATAAGTTTTATTGTGCTAAGGCCTGCTATAATATTACATATTGGGCAATCTGCAGATAAATTTTTATGTACATGTATAATATGAAATGTTGATAAACCTATGCATATCATTAAAAACACAATCACAGCTACAAGAATAAGGCATAAAATAGACTTTAATTTTTTTTGCATGTATTTTCCTTTCCTCTACACTGGCTGCATAGACCATAAATAACAGTGTCGCCCTTATCAATATAGAACTGTTCATCGTCCTCAATATGTTTCTCAATATACATGGAATTGGCAGTGCTCATATGAGAAATTTTTCCACAGCGAGTACAAGTAAGATGAATATGATTCCTACAATCTTCATCAGCAAGGTATTGATACAAAATTTCATTTGAATCTTCGCTTACAAAGCGCTTTAACTTTCCATCTTTCTCCATAGCTGCAAGATTTCTATATACAGAGCTTTGGGATATGCCTTTATCTTTCAAACATGATAATATATCCCTTACAGATACTTTTTTATCAAGATGTGCCATTAGACAATCTTCTAATATCTTACGCTGCTTTGTAATATATCTTGCCATATTTGCCTCCAATTTGAGAACCGTTCGCAAATTATTATAATTTATAATGCCTTTCCATGTCAATAGGCAAACAATAATTTACAATTGCAATTATATGTGGCTTATTTACTTGACATAGGCAATGTTTTGTGGTAGATTATTACGGTACAGCTCGGATGAGGTCGACAATGTGCAATCGGCACAACCTCAAAATTCGGCTAATATTAATTGGGAGGTGCTTAATACATGTATGCAATTATAGCAGCAGGTGGCAAGCAATATAAGGTTTCCGAAGGTGAGACCATTTACATTGACAGAGTGAATCAAGAAGCAGATTCTGAGATCACATTTGATGTATTGATGCTTGGTGGCGAAGGTGAGCCAAAGGTAGGTGCTCCATACGTAGAAGGAGCAAAGGTTACAGCTAAGGTTGTAAAAGAAGTTAAGGGCGAAAAGATTAGAGTTTATAAGTATAAGAGCAAGAAAAACTATAAAAAAGCTAGTGGCCATAGACAGAAATATACAAAGATAGAGATTACATCTATTGTAGCGTAATGACACACATTAGGCTGAAGTATCAGAACGGACAACTTATAGGCTTTTCTGCAGAGGGCCATGCCGGCTATGATAACGCAGAGTACGATATGGTCTGTACAGCTATAAGTGTACTGATTACTACAACTATCAATTCCTTGGAGAGTGTAGCAGGTATAAAGCCTATATACAATAGCATTGATGAGGAAAATGGCATTATAAGCATAGACTTGCCAAACGGCATAGATAAAGCTAAGATGCATGACTCTCAGATAATACTTAAAACTATGCTACAAGGATTGAAAGACATTAAGCAAGAATTTCCTGAATATATAAGCTTAGAAGCTTAGGAGGACAGATATGATTAAACTGAATTTGCAATTTTTTGCACATAAAAAAGGTGGCGGCTCTACCAAAAACGGCCGTGATAGCGAGAGCAAACGACTTGGACCAAAGAGAGCTGATGGCCAGTACTCATTGGCAGGTAATATATTAGTACGTCAAAGAGGCACAAAAATTCATCCAGGACTTAATGTAGGTCGTGGCAAAGATGATACATTGTATGCCTTGGTAGACGGTGTAGTAAGATTTGAACGCTTGGGCAGAGATAGAAAGCAAGTAAGCGTTCATCCAGTAGAACAATAATTACAATCTAGCTATATGCTAGATTTTTTTAAAGGAAATAAACATAAAATAAGGAAATAAACAACAAAAATAATGAAGAAAAATTTATTTACAACTAAGTACATGGTGCAGGCTTCTATAATAGCAGCATTATACATAGTACTAACACTAATAAACCCTATGAGCTGGGGGCCAATTCAATGCAGAATATCTGAGGCTTTGACTGTGTTGCCTATATTTTTTCCTCAAGCCATACCCGGACTTTTTGTAGGTTGCATAATAAGCAATATGATAGGTGGCTTTGGCATGGTAGATATAGTAGTAGGCTCACTTACAACATTGATAGCTGCTATTCTTACATATAAATTCCGTAAGAATAGATTTGTAGCTATGTTGTTTCCAGTAGTGCTAAATGGAATAGCTATCGGTCTAATGCTACATATAATTATTCCAGATACTCCCCTACTATATACAACGTTTACAGTAGCTGCAGGAGAAGCTCTAGCTGTATACCCACTCGGATATTTGCTAATAAAGACTTTGGAAAAAACAAATCTTTTGAATAAAATATGATTTTTTAAATTAAAAACCCTTTTGTTGAAAATCTAACAAAAGGGTTTTTATTTTGCATAAAATAATTATTATATATTTTTTACACTAAAGAGAATGAACGTAGTCCACTAGTTTCATTGGATCTTCTGCGCCAAATAATGCAGTACCCATTACAACCATATCTGCTCCGGCATCAGTACAAAGTTTCACAGTATCTTTATTGACTCCACCGTCTACACTTATTATTCCCTTGTATCCATGGTCTCTTAGCTCTCTAGCCTTGCTTACGCAAGATTGCATAAACTTTTGACCTCCAAATCCAGGCTCTACTGTCATTATTAGCACTAGATCCAGCTCGTTTAAATATGGCAAAATTACTTCTGCAGGTGTATTAGGTTTTATTGAGGCTCCTGCCTTAACTCCCTTTGATTTTATATATTGTATGGTAGAGGCAAAATTATCAACCTCGGCATGAATTGTGATAACATCGCTACCAGCCTCTGCAAACACATCTATGTATTTTTCAGGCTCGCTTAACATAAGGTGCGTATCAAGCTTGATATCAAACTTTTTATGGCAGGCTTTTACAAAAGCAGGTCCAAAAGAGATGTTTGGCACAAAATGACCGTCCATGATATCCATGTGCAGATAATCTACTCCACAATTAACTATGCGTTCAATATCCTTCTCCATATTTAGAACATCGGCAGCAAGTATACTTGGACTTATTTTACACATATTTGTTTCTCCTATTCTCTGTGGCTTCTGCCACAAGTTCTCTATATCTTTTCATTCTAGCGAGACTTATCTTGCCAGCCTCTAGCTTTGCCTTTACAGCGCAATTTGGTTCACTAAGATGCATACATGGTTTAAAAAAGCAGCTTTGAATGGAATCTTGAAATTCAGGATAATATTTTTGTATTTCTTCAGGCTCTATGTCTTTAAACAACTCAATAGCAGAGAATCCTGGAGTATCAAAAAGCATTATATCGCCATTAAAGTGTATTTCCACATGGCGTGTAGTATGACGCCCTCTCTTTATTTTGTCGCTTATTTCTCCAATCTCTATTGTAGTTCCTAGCAGAGCGTTTGTAAGCGTACTCTTGCCAACTCCACTTTGACCTGCAAGGCATGCTGTATGACCACTTATCGCTTTTTCAAGCTTATCTAATCCTCTATGCTCAACAGCAGATATTGGGAATATTTCTACACCAGTTTCTTTATAATCAGAAAGTCCCTCATCAATACCAAGTTCGCATTTGTTATAAACAATAATCGGCTTAATATTCTGTTTAAATGCAGTAATAAGCAGAAGGTCTACAAGGTTATAATCTGGCTTTGGCTCGGCAGATATTACTATGCATAGTATATCCATATTGGCAACAGGTGGTCTCTTAAGATAGTTTCTACGAGGAATTATATCCTCAATCCATCCTTGACCGTCTGATTCACTCATTGAAAAATGTACATCGTCTCCTACCATAAGTGAGAGTCCTCTATGCTTTAAATTCTTTTTAGCCTTTAGAGTAAAGGTCTCGCCTTCTGATAATATATAATAAAAGCCACCTATTCCTTTAATCAGCTTTCCAATTCTCATCTTAGGTTTACCTCTCTTGTTTCCCTGAGTTGATTATTTATATAGATGTTTGCCTTTATATTAGTGCTAAAGTTGGACTGTATAGGTACTACCATCTGGCTATCTCCATCTGGCTTATAGCTACCTACATATTGAATCGTCTCTTTGTTGCCCTCAATAAGTGTAACTTTTATCTCTGTATTTAGCTCAAGTCCAGTAGTATCAATAATAATTTCTCCCTTGTATTCTCTATCAGCACTTCCTACTATAAGGTTGATATTAGTGCCAAGTATCACAGCATTACCTGCATCAGGATTTTGCTTTAGCACTTTGCCAAGCTGTGCTGGGTCACTTACATCATTATATGACACACTATCAAGAGTTAGTTCTAGATCATGACAGCGTTGTATTGCTTGCTCCAGAGTTAGATTTGTAAAATCAGGCACATAGACCAAGCCTCCACTTACCTTTACCTGAATTATTCTATTCTGAGGTATCGGTTCGCCTGGCTTTATTTGCTGCTCTAAGATTATACCTTCATCTATCTCACGAGAAGCAATGCGCTCCACCACACTAATTGTAAAGTTCTTTTTGCTTGCTATATTATAGGCATCTCTAATACTAAGGTTTGCTAAATTTGGTACCACATCGCCCTCTCTACCGCGACTTACTTCCAGTGTGATAGTATCTCCCCTATGCATTGGAGTTTGATAAACTGGAGTTTGGTCGATTACGGTATTTTCACTAATAGTATCATGATAAACATATTTTATAAGAGGTGCTAAATCTACACTTCTAGCATTTTCAACGGCCTTTAGTTGCTCCATTCCTACTAGATCAGGCGCATATACAGTTTGAGTAACATTGTTTATAAATCCCATGCCCCAATAAATAATTCCACTTATGATTATAAGAAATACAGGAATTGCCCAAAGAAATACATTATAATGTTTTTTTACAGATCTTTTAACATTATGAATATTCTTTTGGCGCTCTTTTGCGCGCAAATGCTTTTGTACTGCTATTTTTTCGGCTTCTTTTGCTCGTTTTTCCTGCTCTATTTCGTGCATCACCTTGCTTGCAATAGCAGGCTCCTTGCCATTCATTATAGCAAACATGTCGGCGAGCATTTCAGTAGCACTGGAATAACGCTTCTCCTTGTGCTTTTGCAAAGCGCATAACAGTACTTTTTCAACTCCATCAGAAAGCTCTGGCTTAATTGATCTTGGACGAGGAGGATCTTCATTTATCTGTTTTAACAGGATATTTACTGCTTCTGTACCATCAAAAGCACGTCTACCAGTAAGCATCTCATAAAAAACTAATCCCAAAGAATATATGTCGCTGGCAGCAGTAATTTCCTTGCCCAAGGCTTGCTCTGGGCTTACATACTGAACTGTGCCTATTGCTACATTTGCCTTTGTTACAGACTGATCCTCTGTAATTCTGGCTATTCCAAAATCAAGCACCTTTGCATTGCCAGATTTATCAATAACAATGTTTTCAGGTTTTATATCTCTATGAATGATATTCTTAGAATGTGCATGTTCAAGGGCCCTGAGCACCTGAGTAATTATCTGGCATGCTCTTAGTTCATCAAAGCAGGTCTGCTCATTGATGAGTTCTTTTATATTTTTGCCTTCAACATATTCTAAAGCTAGGTAGCGTATATCTCCCTCAAATCCCACATCATAGAGAGTTACGATATTTTCGTGCTTCATCTTGCATGCAGCCATAGCCTCAATAATAAAGCGTTCGGTAAATTCTCTATCATTTGCAAGCTCAGGCTTTAGAACCTTTAAGGCTACATCCCTTTGCAGTACAAGATCCCATGCCTTATATATATATGACATGCCGCCTTGATCTATAAATTCATCAACACGATAACGTCCAGAGAGAACTCTTGAAACCAAATTTTCCATTTAGTCCTCCTTGTACACTATTGCAGATATATTATCTGCTCCACCGTTATGTATTGCCAAGTCTTTAAGTGCAATAGCTGGCTCATCATTATTGCGAATCAGTACTTCCTTTATATCTTCAAGTGGCACCATAGAGCTAAGACCATCAGAGCAAAGCAAAAAAACATCTCCGGGTTGTATATCTGTCTTTATTACATCACAAATAATTGAAGAATCTATACCCATGGCTCTATCTATTTGATTACGGAGATGATGCACTCTTGCTTGTTCCTCCGTAATTATATTATATTGCAGTAAATTGCCTACAAAAGAATGATCGTTTGTAAGCCTTTCCATAGTATCTTTGCGCAACCTATATGCACGACTATCTCCTACATGGCCTATCCACACATGTTTTTTATCAATCCACATTGCAGTAAGAGTTGTGCCCATATTTGCAAGAGCTTCATCATTACGCTGAGCATTATATATAGCAGTATTTACTGAGTCAAACACCTTGCGAATAGCACCTATTGATAGCTTTATATTCTCATGCTTTTTAAGCTCATCGCATGCCATTTTGCTTGCGATCTCTCCAGCTTTATGTCCACCCATACCATCTGCAACGGCAATCAGTTTAGGGCTTGTATATATACAGTCTTCATTTGTTGCTCTTTTGAGCCCTATATCACATATTGAATATATCAAGATTTGCCCTCCATGCCAATTATTTTGTTGCGAAGCTGACCACATGCTCCACCTATATCGCTACCCATACTCCGTCTTTTAGTTGTATTTATTCCAAGGCTATTAAGTATAGCAACAAAATTATCTGTCTGGGCAGAGCTAGGCGCCTGCAAATCGCGCTCTTTTACTGAATTAAGTGGTATTACATTTACATGGCAATTTATACCTCTAAGTAGCTTGGCAAGCTCTTTTGCATCGGAAACAGATGAGTTGACTCCCTCCATTACTGCATACTCAAAGGTAACTCTTCTGCCAGTCTTTTCTACATAGGTTTTTGCAGCTTTAATAAGTTCATCAATGTGATATTTTTTTGCTACTGGCATCAAAGTTTCACGTGTATTTTGATCCCAAGCATGTAGAGAAATAGCAAGTGTAATTGGTAAATTTTCATCCATTAGCCTATAAATCTGGGGAACAAGTCCACAAGTGCTTATAGTAAAGTGCCTATATCCTATACCAAGTAATTTTTCATCATGTGCAAGTTTTAAAAATTTAATGGTGTTATCATAATTATCTAGCGCTTCTCCACTACCCATAAGCACTATTCGGCTAACTTTTTCTCCATTAAGATAGTTATTGGCAACTATTATCTCTGCAAGCATTTCTGATGGGGTAAGATTTCTGGCAAGTCCGTTCAAGGTGCTTGCACAAAATGAGCATGACATTCTGCAGCCTACTTGAGTGCTTATGCATAGGCTCCATGAATTATCATAATTCATTAGCACACCCTCTATAATGTTACCATCAGAAAGCTCAAATAATAGTTTAGTAGTATCATCTATATTACTTTTATAAAAGCTATGTAAATAAGCTCCTTGGGCAATAAAATCTTCCGAAAGCTCTTTACGCAGTGCTTGTGGCAAGGTCTGCATTTGGCTAAACTCATAGCCAAGCACAGCGAGATTGTATATTTGATCTGCGCGAAATTTTGGCTGATTTTTTGATTTAAGCCATTCGATAAGCTCAGATTTTTCTATGTCAAAAATATATTTTTTATTCATTTTTGATAAGTCTAGCAATATAGAAGCCCTCTATACCAGAGCTATGTGTAAACAAACTAATGCCTATTTCTCCTTTGTGCTTTAGTATTTCCTTAGGATAATATTCTGGGAATTTGGCAACGCTGAAATTAGGATTTCTTTCCAAAAATTTCTTTACTTGTTCTTCGTTTTCTTCTGGCAATATTGAACAAGTGCTATATACAAGTACTCCTCCAACTTTAAGATACTTTGCACAATTATCAAGTATTTTTGCTTGAAGTTCAGTAATGCTCTTAAAGCTATCCTCGTTAAGCTTCATAAGTAGGTCTGGTTTCTCAGCGGCAACTCCAAGGTTTGAACACGGAGCATCTATAAGCACTCTGTCAAAAAATTCAAACATTTCCTCTCTATATTTGCTTGCATCACATTCTGAAACACGAACGTTTCCTGGTGAAAGCCTATACATTTGCTGCCTTATAAGCTCCACTCTATGAGGGTATATGTCCCAAGCGAATACCCTGCCACTACCCTGCTGCTTTTCTGCCATATAGAAGGTCTTACCTCCAGGAGCAGCACAAGCATCAAGCACTGTCATGCCTAGCTTATTATCCACAGCCATTGCAGCAAGCATTGAGCTTTGTCCTTGAACGGAGAATATACCTGCCTTATAATCCTTATCTTCTGAAATACTGTCTATATGCTTTACCAAATAACTGTTTGGCACTATCCCTTTTTCATATTCCCAATTCTTTTCTTGAAGAAGCTTTTCAAATTCTTCGGGCTTGATACGCATAAGGTTAGGGCGAATACATGTACGATTTTCCTTGCCACTATATGTGATTATATTTTTTGCTTCTTCCTCGCCAAAGGTTAAAATAAGCTTATGAACAAGCCACTGGGGCATGGAGTACATTACTGAGAGATATTTTTCTGGATCATCGCTTTCTTTTGGCCATGCAATATTATCTTTATTGCGAACAATATTGCGCAGTACTCCATTTACAACACCTTGCCAAGCCTCAACGCTACTTACAAGGCGCATAAGGTTTACTGACTCATTTATAATTGCAAAATCGGGTATCTTATCCATAAAAAGAATCTGTGCAACTCCTATACGTAGCACATCTCTTAAAGCCGGCTCGTATGATGGATGCTCCATAAAGCTATCTATGCAGTAGTCTATCTTTATTATGTTTTCAATAGTGGTATATACAATATTGGTAACTAATCTCTTGTCATTGTCTGGAAGCTTATTTACTTTAAGCACATTGTTAATTGCAAGCGAAGTATATGCTCCTCTTACTGTAATATCTTGTATGATTCTAAAAGCAGTAAGCCTAGCAAGACTATTTTGCTTTTTTTCAGGTGCTTCCTTTGCTTTGCCCTTTGCAAACGGCTTTCTTCCAGTGTTAATTGGCTTTCCGTTTCTTGGTCTAGAATTTCTTTTGCCAAAAGGTGCTTTCCCACGAGAATCAAATTTTCTGTTACCAGATGCTTGTCCTTTTCTCTTGTTGAAAGGTTTCTTATTTGAATTATTTTCAGATTGCATATATACCTCTATTTAAATGCTTGTTTATAATTTATACCTGTCTTTACTTCATTACCTAAAAGATAGGCCTTTGTATCCATTTCTTTTTTGTTTGGCGCTGCAATGCGCAAAAGTGCTATATCCTTAGTATTAGTAGCTATTACAATTCCATTATCCTTATCAGCCTTGATTACTGTACCTGGTTCTTTTCCAGATTTTGGCAAAAGCTTCATATCGCTAAGCTTATATGTTCCACCTGAATCGCTTATAAAGAAGGCTCTTGGCCATGGATGCATGGCTCTTGATAGTCTCTCAATATATTCTGCATCCTCTGTAAAATCTATACAGCCAAGTTGCTTTTCTATCATAGGATCGTATGTAGATAGGCTATTATCCTGCTTTTGTGGAGTGATTTGCTCAATTTGCTCAAGCGTTTTTATTAAAAGCTCTGCTCCCATTTCAGCAAGTTTCATGCTTAATGTTTCTGCATTATCGCTAGGCAATATTTCACAACTTTCCTGAAGCAGGATATCTCCAGTATCTATACCCTTATCGGTAAGCATAGTGCTAACACCGGTATGACTATCTCCAGAAAGTATCGTCCATTGTATAGGTGCTGCTCCTCTGTGTCTTGGCAGAAGTGAGGCATGTACATTTACAGTATATTTTGGAATATCAAGTATTTCCTGAGAGAGTATCTGCCCAAATGCAGCAGTTACACATATATCGGGGGATAAGTTTTTAAGAGTAGCAACATCATTTTTTAGCTTTTCCGGTTGAAAAACATTTAAGCCTTTTTCCTCAGCATAGAGTTTTACCGGACTTTTCTGCATTTTTCCACCTCTACCCTTAGGTCTATCAGGTTGAGTAATAACTCCTACTACATTGTAATTATTTTCTACAAGAGCTCTAAGACTTGGAACAGCAAATTCTGGAGTTCCCATAAAAACTATTTTCAAGCCTGCTCCTCCTGCTTTTCAACTCGTCTATACTTTACCTTTTTCTTCTGCTCTATTTCTTCGGGGTATACTTCTCTCTCCATAATATCTGTATAAAGCACTCCGTCGAGATGATCCATCTCGTGGCAAATTGCTCTTGCAAAAAAGCCTTCTGCTTTGAGAGTAAATTCCTCGCCATATCTATTTTGAGCCTTTACTGTAATACGCATTGGTCTTTCCACAAGTCCCATACGCTTTGGAACGCTTAGGCATCCCTCTACACCTTCCTGGGAACCCTCACGCTCTATGATTACTGGATTTATAAGCTCTACATACTCGTTGATTTCATCTCTAGGATCCACAACGCATATACGCCTTAGCACTGCTACCTGTGGTGCTGCAAGGCCTGCGCCATCAGCGTTATACATAGTTTCCTTCATATCATCAAGCAAAGTTGCTAGCTTATCATCAAATTTTTTCTGTTCCCTGCATTTTTTGGCGAGCAGTGGATCGCCTATTTTTACTATATTTCTTAAAGCCATATTTACCTCACATCATATTTAATGGATCCACCTCATAAAAAATATTTATATCTTTTTCATCTTGGTGGCTAAGGCCCTCTATAAATGTCTTGAGTTCCTCAATTTCGTCATTTTTAAACAGTTTCAAAAGTATATGAAATCTATATTTATTCTTTATGCGTTTTACACCAGCCTCATCCTTGTGATACATAATAATATGCTTCTGGAATCTAGGATTATCGGCTATGTATGCTTTGAGCTCATTGAATAACTTTGAACAAAGTTCTTCGGTATCCTTTTCATATTTACCCTCAAAAAGCAATCTAACTATCTGGGTAAAGGGAGGATAAAAGCCAGTCTTTCGCCTATCTATTTCCTTGGTGAAAAATGCTCTAAAGTCTTGGGCTGCTGCATCCTCTATTATAGGATGATTTGGCTTATAGGTCTGTATTACGACTTCACCCTCATTATCTGCTCTCCCTGCCCTACCAGCAACCTGTGTAAGTAACTGAAATGTACGCTCTGGAGCTCTGTAATCTGGCAAAAACAGCGTAATATCTGCCGAAACTACTCCCACAAGAGTTACATTTGGAAAATCGAGCCCTTTTGTAATCATCTGTGTGCCTATAAGCACTTGTGCTTCACCTGATCTAAACGCATCAAGAATCTTCTCATGAGCATTTTTTGTTGAGGTGGTATCAAAGTCCATGCGAAGTGTTTTCACTCCAGGGAACTTCTTTTTTAATTCCTCCTCAACCTTTTGCGTTCCTCCACCAAAATAGCGTATATAAGGGCTTCCACACGATGGACAACGCTTTGGCAGTGGCTTAGTTGCGCCACATATATGGCACTTTATAGATTCCTTTTCATAGCCATAAGCGCTATGATAGCACATTGAAATATCACAGTTATCGCACTTAATAACGTAGCCACAGTTGCGACAGCTTACAAAAGTTGAATGGCCTCGCCTATTTAGGAATAGCATTATTTGATTGCCATGAGTTAAATGATAGTCTATCTTGCTAAGCAGAAGTGTTGAAAACATTGAACTGTTGCCAGACTGTAGCTCCTTGCACATATCTACAACACTAACCTTTGGCAACGGTCTATTCATAACTCGTTTAGGCATTTCTACAAGGCATAACTCTCCATTAAGTGCCCTTGCAAATGAGTTTACACTTGGAGTTGCACTTGCCAATATATACATAGCATTTTCATTATTTGCCCTTAGCTCTGCAACATGTCTTGCATCATATTGAGGAAATCTATCGCTCTGATATGTACTCTCATGCTCCTCATCTACTACGATAAGGCCTAAATTTTCAACTGGCGCAAATATTGCAGATCTTGCGCCTATTACAAGCCTTGCATCGCCAAGTCTTACCCTACGCCACTCATCATATCTTTCTCCAGCAGATAGTCTTGAGTGCATAACAGCTGCAGCATCATGAAAGCGCTCCTTAAACCAGCGCACCATCTGTGGTGTAAGAGATATCTCGGGTACAAGTATTATTACTCCTTTACCCTTTTTTAGCATGCTTTGCACTAGCCTTATATATACCTCTGTTTTACCTGATCCAGTAACACCATGCAATAAAAACGCTCGTCTGCCAAAGCTACGTTCTTCTTCTATTATGTTAAGTGCATCCTTTTGCTGTGGCATAAGCTCAGGATCAGTGGCTGAGTCTGTATAAGAGCTATATGGATGCCTAAAAACTTCCTTTAACTCGCTCTTTATATAGCCCTCAGCTTCAAGAGTCTTAAGAGCGTCATAGGGAGCATTCATATATTCGCAAAGATCTTTAGCAGTCTTAGTGCTACCATCGGCTAGCAGCGCAAGTATAAGTCCTTTTTTTCTAGTGCTACCGTATTTTTGTATTAGTTCATCCAAAATTTCCAACGCTTTGGGAGTTATGCTGTAATATTTATCCTGTTTTACGCTTATCGTACCCCTACGCATCTCGGCTGGTAGCATTAGTCGCAACGTATCGGCAACACTTGCATGGCACTCTTGTGCCATCTGCTTTGATAGCGTAATAAGCTCAGGCAATATTGCAGGATAGCTCTCAATTGTGCGTAATATTGGTTTTAGCTTGCTTGGATCTATATCGCTCTCCTCAATAAGATCAACAACTACACCAAATAGTTTTTGCCTGCCAAAAGGCACCTCAACTCTCATCCCCACAGATAATTTTATATCTTCTGGTACTGAATAAGTAAAGGCCTTAAATATATTGCTATAAGCAATATCTACAACCACCTTGGCAAACAATTAAACACTCCTAAATTGCAAACTTCTACATAAAATATTATATTCTATTTCTCTACAATGTGCAAATAAAGCTAGTTGAAAACATTCATCAAAGTAACAAAATTAGGCAAAATTCCACTAAAAATAAATTTTTATTAATTTAAAATCCCCCAAGCATTAGCTTGGGGGAATGTTAAATTTTAATTGATTACAGATTCTTGAGGTACTTGATTGTTCTAACCATCTGTGTGGTGTAAGAATTCTCGTTATCATACCATGCAACTGTCTGTACTTGATATAGATCATCGCCAAGGCTCTGAACCATTGTCTGTGTAGCATCAAATATTGATCCATGTGTCTCGCCGATAATATCAGAGCTTACTAGTGGCTCCTCTGTATAGCCATAAGATGGGCTCTCAACGCTCTTCATATATGCGTTAATCTTATCAACTGTAATATCCTTGCCCTTTACTACTGATACAAGAATTGTGGTAGAACCTGTGGGTACTGGTACACGCTGAGCTGAACCAATAAGTTTGCCATCAAGCTCTGGAATAACAAGACCGATAGCCTTTGCAGCACCTGTGGTGTTAGGAACGATGTTCTCTGCAGCTGCACGAGCACGTCTAAGATCACCTTTACGATGAGGGCCATCCAAGGTCATCTGATCGCCTGTGTAAGCGTGAACTGTGGTCATAATACCGCACTGTATAGGAGCAAAATCATTTAGAGCCTTTGCCATAGGAGCAAGGCAGTTTGTGGTGCATGAAGCTGCAGAAATAATATGATCTTCAGCCTTTAATGTTTTCTCATTTACACCAAAAACGATTGTAGGAAGATCTTTTCCTGCAGGAGCAGAAATAACAACCTTCTTAGCGCCGGCATCAATATGAGCCTGTGACTTTGCTTTGCTTGTATAGAAACCTGTGCACTCGAGTACTACATCTACATTTAATTCTTTCCAAGGAAGATTAGCAGCATCTTTCTCACAGTAAATCTTAATCTCTTTACCTTCTACTTTAATAGCACCTTCAAGAGCTTCTACTTGTTTGCAGTATTTGCCTTGAGCTGTATCATACTTCAAAAGATGAGCAAGCATCTTAGGGTCGGTAAGATCATTTATAGCTACTATTTCATAGTCCTTATCTCCAAACATCTGTCTGAAAGCAAGGCGTCCAATACGTCCGAAACCGTTAATCGCAACTTTTACTGACATTTCATTGTCCTCCCAAAATTATTATATATATATTTTACATAATTCTGTATGATTTTGCAATAGATATTGAAAGAAAAATGTTAATTTTTTATCGTATTTTGTATGCCCATGGTAAATAGGCTTATTTTAGATCATATTGTATATCATAATAGCATTTTTTTAATATAATTATTTAAATTATAGCTAAAGTAATTTGCTTATATACTAAAATCGACTCACCATTTAGTGAGCCGATTTAAATTTATTTTATTAGTTCTGTTTTTTTGATCTTTTTATGGTAATGATTGCAACTCCAGCTACGGAAATAAGTAATATCATGCCATATATAGCTATATTAGAGCTATCTCCTGTCTTTGGATATACTTTTGCAGTATTATTGTTATTTGTTTCATTATTATTTGTTTCATTATTATTTGTTTCTTTTGATGAGAGAGTAAGCGTCCATCCCTTTAAGTCATCGCCAGTCATATCTAAATTATAACGCTTTTCTAGTTCTGCTTTACGAGTGCCAGCAAACTCTGCCTTTAGTATATACTTATACCCTCTACCATTATAAGGATTGAACATGCCAAATGTATTAACATCTATTGCCCTACGGAAAGAGTATCCTTCGTTGGAATCATTCCACACCTGCATCTCTCCCTCTTTAAAATTCATTATTCTATGTATTTCCATATTGGAATTGGATATCATAGGATAAGTTTCTTCGCCAGTTTTCACATTAATTTTTGCAACAGTAAATTTGATTGACAAGTCGTTTTTATCTTCATCAGCTATTTTTGTGCCCGGAGCGATTTTTCCAATTGTAGTAGTCTCCATATTTTGATCAAATTGTGCCCAAAGTTCAGTATGTTCTGGATTTTCACCCTGAGAAACACCATATATGTGATTTCCTTTATATTTGGGAGTGTCTTGAAACAAAGGAACATATATACCAATAATATCACAATCAGTATATTTTTTACCATTCATATCAAGCATCTCCTTTGTATGCTCTGTTGTAACAATGGTATCGCCTATTTTGCCTTTAAATATTCGCGGAGCATATCGCCAGGTTTTCGGCTCTCCGTTTTCATCCTTACCGTTAAACTCTAGATAATAGTAAATAGATACATTTTTACCTTCATCGGCAGGATTATAGAATCCCTTTCCATCTTTAACATGCCATTTAATGGTAACCTTCACATCTCCTTGGGCTGCCATAGCAACGATATTTATTGCTGAAAATAATGATGCAATAACTATTGCCAAAGACATTAGAACCAATAATCTTTTTTTCATTTTTACTCCCCCCAACCAATATTTTTATTAATATGATATAAATAAGCTTATACTCAAGCTTTTTTATATTATACTAAATGGGGGGGGGTAATGTAAATACTAATTTTTACAAGATTTTAAGAATTTAAACATATTTGCTACTAAAATATGGATACTTTATAAATAGATATATTTATCTACGGTATATTATATTGTCAATTCTTTTTCTAAAGCAATTATATTAAAAGAAAATAAAAATCGACTCATATCCCTACAAGTCGATTAAATTTTGCTATTTGCTTACTTTTATTGATTTTTGAAGCTAATAACTCAAAGATTAATAGTTAAAATATAATTAAATAAGATTTTCAGGATTTAGGCATTTTAGATCTTCTGATACGAACAATCCATCTTTTCTTATAAGTTCATCATCAAAGTAGATCTCTCCTCCACCATTTTCCTTGGTCTGTCTAAGTACAAGATCCCAGTGTACGGCGCTCTTGTTGCCATTATCACAATCATCATAGGAATTGCCTGGAGTAAAGTGAATGGATCCCTTTATCTTTTCATCAAACAAAATATCTAGCATAGGGAAATCTACATAGGGATTAACACCAATAGCAAATTCGCCAACATATCTTGCGCCCTCATCTGTGTCTAATACCTTGTTGAGGCTCTCTGTTTCGTTGGCAGTAGCTTCTATAATCTTGCCATCTTTAAATAGCAGACTAACATCCTTGTACTCCTTGCCCATATATAAGCTAGGTGTATTGTATGTGATTCTGCCATTTACAGAATTCTTTACAGGTGCGCTGAATACTTCGCCATCAGGAATATTGAGTTTGCCATCGCACTTTATAGCAGGTAGACCTTTTATGCTAAATGTTATATCTGTACCAGGGCCTACAATATGTACTTTATCTGTCTTTTCCATTTTTGCTACTAGCTTATCCATAGCAGCGCTCATCTTGGCATAGTCAAGAGTACATACATTGAAGTAGAAATCTTCAAAAGCCTCAGTACTCATTTTTGCTTGCTGAGCCATGGAATTATTAGGATAACGCAGTACTACCCATTTGGTTTCTGGCACGCGAATCTTGCCATGAACATTATGGGAATATATTGAAGAATACTTTTTCATCTGCTCTGCTGGAACATCGCTCATCTCAAATAGATTATCACCAGAACGAATGCCTATATATGCTTGCATATCGTGCATACGCTTTGAGTCATGCTCTGCCATATATTGAAGCTGTTCGTCACTTGCGCCAGTAATAAGAGCTCTTTGAACCTTTGGATCATAGATTTGTACAAATGGCTGAGCGCCAACCTTGTAGGCTTCATTTACCAGCTCACAAACGAGTTCTCTCTCGCTGCCAGTGTATTCAATAAGAACTTTCTCGCCCTTTTTAAGAGCAGTAGAATAATTTATCAGCATATGTGCTAACTTGTTAATTCTTGGATCTTTCATTCTTTACTCCTCAAAAATTTATTTTTTATAGCGTTTGCGCAAGGTTTCTCAATAAAATATGTGCACAAAGCTGCCACAATTAGTGCCACTGACCAGCAAAGTAAGGTGTATGCCTTTTGCAAGCCAATATCTGCATGAAGCTGCTCGGTATTAAGGAACGCCATACGCATTTCCACAGCTAAAAACTGATGCCATATATACATATTATAGCTTATTTCTGATAAAAATCTAATAAATTTATTGCTAAAAATCCAAATAATAAATTTAAAAGACATACTCGCAAATAAAATAGATAAGCTAAATGCTGTTGCAAAAAAGAATCGAGTCTTTAATTGATTTATAGAAAGGGTTTCTATTGTGGAGCTTGCCTGATAATGCAATAGCTTGCTTATTGCTACAATAGACAATATAAACATCACAGTAAAAATAGCTCTATGCCATAGTTGAAGATTATTTTCTATATTGTTTTTTTCTATATAGACAAATACATACGACAAGGCAAAGCCATATAGATATACATCAAAAAAAGCAGGAAGCTGATTTAAGAACATAGCTATATCGTTTCTTGGCATTGCAAAATATCTAAATGAAAAAGCAATTGCAAGCATAGCGATAGAAACGGGTATTGGTTTCTTTATAAGTGCCTTTATAATAAAGGGCATAATAATATAACCCTGCACAAGTATTGCTACCGTCCATAGCACTACATTTAGCTTGGTTCCTATATATGTATGAACATTAAAAGTGTGTATGAAAAAAATATGATAAATTAGGTCTTTGGCAAGTATATGCTCGTAACCCAAATATCTCTTTTGTGGAATAACAAAAGCAAACAGTATAAAAAATACACTAAAATAATATGATGGTGCTATCCTTGCAAAGCGTTTTATGTAATATTCCTTTAGGTTTGGTAGCTCGCTACCATAGAATATATGCCTTGCGTATGGCAGAAACATAAGAAGGGCAGAGAGCAATACCATGCCGTCCACAAAAACATAGCCAGCTCTTGCAACATAATCTAAACTATACTGCTGTCCAAACAAGTTTATATTAGGCTGAAGCCAGCTTTGCTGCCATATATGAAAATGAGCAACAAGCAATATGAACAGTACTCGAAATCCATTAAGCACTGGTATTTCATGCGTATTTTTTAAGCTACTTTGCATGTCAGTCTAATTTTATTGGCACTGGAGCCGTTGGAGATGGCAACTCTGTAACTGTTGGTTCTATCGGAATAGTTTTATTATCTTCCTGACTCAAGGGTTCTTCGGATCTGATAAATTTTGTATATATGTGCCTTTTGGCATTATTATCTCTTGCATTAAAGGTCTTATCATCCCACTTTGATATACTATAATATTGTTCCATAGACTCAATATCGTTACCAACATAGAGTTTGTAGTTTTCTACATAAAAATGCTTGTAGCTAACACCATTAAGCTCACAAGATCCATCCTCATTAAATACTAGCGCAATAGTTTTATCCTCGCTTATCCATCTGCCCATTATTCTAAAGCTGCTGAGATTTAGTTTGTCGGGCACATCAGAATAATCCTGAATGCTGCGATAGATTTCCAGTGCTTTTGCTATATCCTTATCTGCATACGCCTTGTTTGCAATATTGTAGGCAGATTTTTGATATATATCTTTTAAGTCAGCATATTTATCTGGAAGAGTACTTATATCTGTATTCTTTAGATTATTAAATGCTTCAACATAGTTTTTATCTGCAAAAGCTTGTCTTGCAAGCATTGCAGGAGTTTCTAGAGTTGTGTCATAGGCACGAACGGCTCTATCTGCAGAATCCTTATAGTCTCCAAGTTCAGCAAATAATTTGGCAGCATTTTCTACCTCGCCCTTGCTGTAATATTCGCTTGCAACTCTGTACTTTACATCTTCAAGCAAAGCATCACTATCTCTAAAATCGGGTATTTCTTCAAGGAATTTCATTCCTTCATCAAGCTTATTGCCATCAATCAATGCAGTGGCAATAAGATATTTAGCCTCAAAAAGAAGAGCATCAGTTTCATCACTTTTCTCTATGCTTTGTAGCATATCTATTGCTTTTTGATAATCCTTATCTTTTATATATGAATTTGCAAGCTGTAATACTATTGACTTTGCAAGCATAGCAGAATCAGAGTAGCCTTCCAAGCTTAGGAATATATCTTTTGCCTCCAGTAGCTTATCCTCGCTCTGCAAATGCTTTGCTTTGGCATACAGACATTCCTTGCGTCTTTCCTGGCTATCGGAATAGTCTCCCATCTGCGAAAAAGCCATAGCTGCATCGTCATATTGACCGTCGGCAAGCATACGCTCTGCGTTCTTATAGCTTAAGGACAGATATTTTTCTCCAGCGTCATTGTAATCCTGTATATCTTTATATAGCGCTATTGCACCTTCTATATCACTTTCTTCAAGGCTATTTGCCTTTTCATATTTTGCTCTATAAATAAGCTTATTAGCTTCCTCATCCTCTTCTATGCTGCTAAGCTGCGCAAGAGCTTCGTCAAAATTGCCCATATTGATATGATTTAGTGCGATCGCTCTTATAGCCTCTGCGTACAGGCTCTTGGCATTTACATAGTCCAATATACCATACAAGGTATTTGCAGCACGCTCGTATTCGCCATTTGCTAAAGCCTGCTTGCCTATCTCATATAAGCACATATTCGCCTTAGTTTTGGCGTCCTTATATTCCATGCTTGCCTTTTCATTATTGGATACTTGCAAATAGTAATCTCCAGCCTTTTCAAAGTTTTTGGCATCAAACTCCTTCTCAGCCAGAGTATACATGGTCTTGTAATACCATTCCTCGGCATCACTATATCCATTAGCCGATGTAAATAGTTCTAATGCATCATCTAGTTTGGCATTATTAAATGCAGCTTTCCCAAGTTCATAATCTATCTGCATAAGTACATTTTCGGTATCTGCATAGTTTTCCAATGTAAGCAGAATATCTTTTGCTCCCTGCAGATCTCCAGATTTCATCTTATCAATAGCTATATTGTAGTTTATCTCTGTAATCTTTAATCCAGAATCAGAATAACTTGCTATTTCCTTAAATGTAGCCAGAGCCTTATCATAGGCTTTAGTGTCAAAATACAACTCACCAAGGCGATATTTGGATTCAAGAATAAGTTCTGCACTATCCTCATAGTCACCAAGCTCTGTAAATTTACCTATTGCATTTATAAGGCTTTCCTCTGTATTGCTTTCCAAATCATTTTTTGCAATATTATAGTCACATTCTAGCATTCTAGGAGTTATGTCATAGCTATCTGGCAACAAGGCAAGCTCTTTTTTTGCCCATAAATAATCTCCCTGCTCCATATGCTTATCTATTGCCATGCTTTTGTATGCAGGTACCCCAAAATACCATAGCATAAAGAATGCTACAAAAAGCAACACAGCGGCAATTGCAATATTTATAAGGCGTTTTTTGCGTTTTGCAACACGTTTTGCAATAGCCTGCTGCCTATCCTTCATGGCAGTAGCTTCCTGCAGGGTATGCCTATCTTCCTCTTTTTGATGAGTTTTTATCTTTGTAGCTAGCTCATCAACACTATCTTTGTTATATTTCTCAAAAACATCGTCTTTTATTCTGTTGCAACGCCTACATTCATCTTCATCTATTCTGTTTGCTCTGCCACAAACGCATACCCAAATATCACCCTGTTCTTCTGGATAGCATAGAGCATCTTTTCCAGCTATCATCTGCAATGTGCTTAGTGAGCGACCATCTGGCAGTAGATTAAGTTTGTATGTAAACTCATTTGCAACGCCAGCATTCCATGTTCTGCTACCTTCAATCCATAGCTTTTCCAAGCTTAATTCTCTATTTGAGCAAGCTTCTTCTGCATCTATGGTAAAGTCTAGCATAATAGGCTCATGATAGTTTGCTGCAATATCGTGATATTTAATTGTCTGCTCATAGAGGAGCATTCCCTCCTCATCAAAGCTTGAGAGCTTTAGCTCCACGCCCTTTATCTGCTCTTCTCCCAAATTATTGAGATAAAAGCTGCATTTGTTATCTGCAAGCTCTATATTGAGCAGCTCTGCAGGACAAGTAAAATCAATTTTCAAAATAAGCTCCTATTGAAATATAATGTTTATCTCGCTAAGACGATCTCCTTCAAAGTTGAAGTCCGCCATAGCTTCTAATGTATTATTTTTATCAAGTTCTATTGTAAGGCAATAAAGAAGTTCCATGCCATCAGGATAGTAATTTGCTATACCATAGCTCTTACCACCCACTTCACCATATAGCAACTCTTGATTATCTTCATTTACTGGGTTTCCTTCGGATCTAAATCTTGATAGCACTGATGAGAATGTATCTCCTATCACTGTGCCCCTTGGCCCTTCAAGAACACTATCATTTATGGTAAGTCTATTAAAAATCTCTTTACCATCTTTTATAATAAAGCTAACATTAATTCCATTCCAAGTGATAAGATGATATCTCTCTTCATTCATCTCTTTCTGCTCATCAGTATCAGGGCTTCCAATAGCTTCGATCAGCTTTTCTGGAGTGATGCTTAGCAGATCCATTCCACCTATTATAAAGTCTTCTCTTTCAAATGGGCTTAGTTCTGCGCCATTTGCACTTGTCTTGTAGGCAAAATAGCTATTGTTGTTAGCTTTTTCTGAAATGTTTTTTATATTTTGATATACGTCTTCTTTGCTTATTTCTTCCATAAGACCATAGACACTTATTGATTCAATAGAGTTGTTTTCAATTTCAAAGCTAAGCGACAAATTGCTATACATGTCATTTGGTCTTTTTTCATGTACATAGTAATCAATAGTGCTTATTCTTTGGCCATCTCTATATACTATTCCATAGGAAGCATTTTCTGGCATTTCTGTGCTAAGATATAGCACAGCAAAATCTCTATCTCCAACAAGGTCGGGATTATCGTTGGGATAAAGCTTAAGGAGTTCACTTTGCTGGTCAAATATCATTTCTCCTCTTGGGCCCTCAATAAGTGGCTCTATAATGCTCAATCCAAGAAGGTGCGCATTCTCTATATCGTTTGAATCATAATAAAAAATGCAGCTTTCTTTTTTAACGGCATAGCCAAGCTCTTCATGAACTGGCTCTGATGATTGCTGTGCCTGAAGCTCTGGCAGCTCCATAACCTTCTCAACCCATTCCAAAATTTCACTACTATCAAGTGATTCCTCAACATCGCCTGGGTTTTCAACATCTTCAGTATCTTGTGAAGGTGTGTCCTGTGCAATAGCAATATCTTCAGTATTGCTAGGCATTTCGGCAAATGCAGAGCCACAAGCCATCATAATGCATAATATAAGAGAAAAAATTCTATTGAATTTCATAATAGCCTCCATTGTCATAAATCCTTTGTTGTAAATTATATCATAAAATTCACCAAATGTATATACTATGTTTAATTTTTATTACTTTTTTGTAATAAGTTGATGGCTTGATGAAATAAGCTCTTGCATATATAATAAATTGAATAGAGAGGTAGTTATGATAGTATTATCACTTGAAAATATATCAATGAGTTTTGGAATAGAGAATGTTATTAGCTCTGCTAGTTTTGCATTGCAAGACGGCGAAAAGATGGGGCTTGTAGGGTCAAATGGTTCAGGAAAGAGCACCCTGCTTAGGATAATTACAGGAGAAATATCGCCAAGCTCTGGAATGGTTCACATATCGAAAGACGCAAATATTGGCTACATAGCGCAGACAGACGATATAGACCCAAACTCTACTCTTTTGGAAGCTATGCTAGCATTATTTCAAGAAGCTATTGATCTTGAAAAAAGAATAGTAGAGCTTGAAAAGGCTATGCATGATAATCATGACGAAAGCGTTGCCATTGATCTTGCTGATAAATATCATAAAGCTATGGATAGATACAATGCCATTGAAGGCTATGCCTACAACGGAACTATTCAAACCGTTCTTAACGGACTTGGATTTGATGAAAATCAATACGAAAGAAAAGTGTCTACATTTAGTGGTGGTGAAAAAGCTAGGCTATCGCTAGCTAAAATGTTGCTAAAAAAGCCAAATATACTATTACTAGACGAGCCAAGCAACCATTTGGATCTCGACGCGCTAGACTGGCTTGAAAGATACTTGCAAGAATACAAGGGTGCTCTAATAGTAATAAGCCATGATAGATATTTTTTGGATAATGTATGCACGAGTATAGGCGAGCTTATTGGTGGCAAAATAATTAAATACGATGGAAATTATAGTGCCTATCAGAAAAAACGCGCTATCACGCGTGAAGCTGAGCAAAAAGCCTATGAAATGCAAGAAAAATATATAGAACGCGAAAAAAACATTATTAAGATGTATAAGGCTCAGGGCGCAGGTAGTGAAAAGAAAATAAAACAGGCTATGAGCCGCGAAAAGAGACTTGAAAAAATAGATCTTCTAGAAAAGCCAGCAGAAGAAAAGCAAATACGCTTTAGCTTTAATGCACGTATGCGCAGTGGCGAAGAAGTGCTTAAAGTGCACGATGTAAGCAAAGGCTTTAATGGCAAAACTCTATTTAAGCATATAAGCTTTGAAGTGAGAGCAGGCGACAGAATTGCCCTAATAGGCAAAAATGGTATAGGCAAATCTACACTTTTTAATATAATAATGAAAAAGGTCGCTCCCGATGAGGGGTACTGCGCCTTTGGGGTAAATGTAGACCCAGGATACTTTGAACAAGAGCATAGGGATCTTATAAAAAGCAAGAGCGTATTGGATAATGTATGGGATAGTTTTCCTAAAATGGAGCAGTATCAAGTAAGAGCAGCTCTTGGAATGTTCTTGCTTAGAGGGGATGATGTATTTAAAACAGTTGGGCAGCTTTCTGGAGGAGAGCAAGCCAGAGTAATGCTCACAAAGCTAATGCTAAGTGAAAATAATTTCCTACTTCTTGATGAGCCTACAAACCACCTTGATGCAGACAGTAGAGAGGTACTTGAGGAAGCACTGCAAGGCTACAATGGCACAATACTTGCGATAAGCCATGACAGATACTTTATAAATAAATTTGCAAACAAAGTAATTGTGCTTGAAGAAGAAAATATAACAAGCTATCTTGGTAACTATGATGATTATTTGCAGAAAAAAGCATGGCAAGCTGCAAGCATGGTTCAGGAAAGCAGCATAAACAAAACTGAAGTAGCAAAGCAAAGAAGGCGCAGTAGACTTGAAAAGCAGAGAATAAAGGAGCTAGAAAACCAGCTAGAGCTACTAGAAAGTGCCATACTAAAATCAGAGGAACGATGCAGAGAAATCGAGCTATTACTTGCAGACCCTGATACATACAAAGATTTGAAATTGGCCGAAAATCTAAGATTGGAATATAATGATGAGCAAGAAAATCAGCTAAAGCTTTTTGAAAAAATGGAAGCTACAGACGAAGAGCTTAATAATATATAAAAGTGGTATACTTTAATATTTTTATTAAAGTGCACCACTTTTTGTATTGAATTTTATATATTAGTTTAGTTCAATTTTTTCTGCCATTACACTCGGAATTGTTATAGTTGCTCCAAATACTGATTCATAAGAAAAATTTCCTGAATAAGACCCATATACTATTACTATATTATACAAATGTTTCATTTCTTATTTTGTTAAAATAAAAAACGATCCGCCGAATTAGGCGAATCGTAATAGAAAATAAATTTAGAAGCTTGCGCTACCAGTGGTCCTTGGGAAAGGCAGTACATCACGAATGTTGCTTACACCAGTGAGATACATGATAAGTCTTTCAAAGCCTATTCCAAAGCCAGCATGCTTAAATGTACCAAAGCGCCTAGTATCAAGATACCATGAATACTCATCTTCATTGAGACCCAGCTCGTTAATGCGCTTGGTAAGCACATCAAGTCTTTCCTCTCTCTGTGAGCCACCTATAAGCTCACCTATTCCTGGAACAAGCAGATCAGTTGCAGCAACTGTCTTGTTATCATCGTTCATGCGCATATAGAATGCCTTGATATCCTTTGGATAATTATATACGAATACAGGGCAACCAAAGTGCTTCTCTGTAAGATAGCGTTCATGCTCTGTCTGCAGATCGCATCCCCATTCTACGGGATAGGCAAATTCAACTCCACTATTTTTCAGTATTTCTATTGCATCGGTGTAGGAGCATCTAGCAAATTCGCTATTTTGCACCACATCAAGTCTTGTGTTCAGATCTTTATCAACAAATTTATTTAGGAACTCATATTCTTCTGGTAGCTGCTCACGAATGTTCTTAATTACAAATTTAAGCACATCTTCAGCAAGCTCCATATCATCAAATAGATCTGCAAATGCAATCTCTGGCTCTATCATCCAGAATTCTGCAGCGTGACGAGGGGTATTGCTGTGCTCTGCTCTAAATGTAGGCCCAAATGTATATACGTTTTTAAAAGCCATGCAGAACGACTCAACATTTAACTGTCCAGAAACCGTAAGACTAGTCTTTTTTCCAAAGAAGTCCTTGCTCTCGTCTACTTTTCCATTTTCATCCTTTGGCAAGTTGTTTAAATCAAGTGTTGTAACTTGGAACATCTCTCCTGCGCCCTCTGCATCACTTGTAGTGATAAGAGGAGTATGTATATATGCAAAATTATGCTCTTGAAAATATTGATGTATAAGCTGCGCTGCAAGACTACGAATTCTAAACACTGCCATAAAAAGATTTGTGCGTGGTCTAAGATGAGGAATGGTACGCAAATACTCAACACTATGCCTTTTCTTTTGCAGAGGGTAGCTTGGATCAGACATACCAATAAGACTTACCTTGCTTGCTTTAAGCTCAAAAGGCTGCTGCATATTAGGGGTAAGCACTATTTTCCCCTCAACTTCAATGGAAGATCCTATTGTAAGTTTCATTGCCTCATCAAAGTTTTCGGTAATTCCGTCTTCACAAACTACCTGAAGATTCTTAAAGAAGCTACCATCATTCAGCTCAATAAAGCCATATTTCTTGCTATCACGTACAGTTCTAACCCATGCGCATATTTTTACGTTTAAGCCGTCTTCTACATTACCCTTAAATAAAGATCTGATATCCAAATTATTATTCCTCCAGTCCTAACATTGCAGCGCCTATAACTCCTGCATCTGCACCTAATTTTGCGATTAGTATTTCCGGTGGTGCAACCGTTTTAAAAAGTAAGTAATTGTGAATTTTTGCATTTATTGCATCTACAAGAAAGTCTCCTGCCCTACTTACGCCACCACCCAAAACTATAACCTCGGGGTCTATAATACAAATTACCATACGTATCATATTACACATATTATCTATGTAATCATTAAATACGCTCAAAGCTACGGGATCGCCTTCTTTTGCACAATCTATTACTATCTTGGCAGTAAGGTTATCAAGGTCGCCATTGCTTTTGTTGAGCATAAGACCATTATCAAGGCCCTCCATAGCTTCCTTTGCCATACGGATGATTGCAGTTGCGCTACAATAGCGTTCTACACAGCCTTTATTTCCGCATGTACACTGAATACCATTAATAAAATTCATAGTAGCGTGCCCAAGCTCGCTTCCAGCTCCATGAAAGCCACTCCATGGTTTCCCATTTATTATTATACCAGAGCCTATACCTGTGCCCAAAGTAATAAATACGCTTGAGTGCCTTCCTTTTGAAATTCCATTTACTGACTCGGCATAGCCTGCTACTGTTGCATCATTGTCAATATATACGGGTTTATTTATATACTTTTGAATTTCTTCTTTAAGAGGTACATCAAACCAATTAAGGTTTGTACAGAATATTACTCTACCAGTTTTTTGATCTGCAATTCCTGGAATGCCAACTCCTATACTTGCTATTTCATCTAGTGTCTTGCCACTCTTTTCAAGAGCTTCTAATGCAGATTTACAAAAATCCTTTGTAACTTCACTATAATGTCTAGTAGCAATTGTAGGGCATTGGGACTTGGCAAGTATCTCACCTTTTTTATTAACAATAGCAGTCTTTACATCTGTGCCGCCAACATCTATTCCTATATAATACATACTTCCTCCTATTGCTATCATCCAACCTGCCCACCTGCGGCAAGCATTGCATTCAATCTTTTATCCAGCTCTTTTGCTGCAGAATATCCCATGCGTTTTAGGCTTAAGTTTCTAGCAGCTACCTCAACTATTATTGCAAGGTTTCTGCCAGGACGTACAGGGGTAAGCAGATGTGGAACCTTTACTCCAAGTATAGATATGCTTTCCTCATCAAGGCCAAGTCTATCATATTCCTTAGTATCGTCCCATTTTTCAAGATGCATAACTAGATCTATGCTCTTTTTCTGCATTACTGCTCCTACGCCATACATAGCTTTTATATCTATAATGCCTATGCCACGTATTTCCATAAAATAGCGCACCATCTCAGGACATTCACCTACTAGCCTAGTCTGACTAACTCTGCAAATATCTACGACATCATCTGCAACAAGCTGATGCCCACGTTTTATAAGCTCAAGCGCAGTCTCGCTTTTTCCAACTCCACTATCGCCTGTAATGAGTACTCCCTCTCCAAAAACATTTATCAACACACCATGTCGTGTAATTCTTGGAGCCAGCTTATTATTAAGAAATGCGATTATCTTTGAGCTGAAATTAGTAGTTGTAATATGACTTAGAAAAACTGGAACATCCTTTTCTTTAGCCATATCCAAAAAATCCTGAGGAGGAGTCATACCTCGGCAAATTACTACACAAGGTACTGCATAGCTAAAATATTTTTCAAGTCGCTTAGCTCTTCTGCTGGGATCCATTTCTTGGAGATAAGTCATCTCAACCTTGCCTATTACTTGAGGTCTTTCATAGGCAAAGTACTGATAATATCCACAAAATTGCATACCTGGCCTATTAAGATCGGATACGGGAATATCCATCTCTTTTTTGCTGCTCTCAACCAGCACTGTAAGATGCAGAGCCTTCGCAAATTCCTCAATATTTATCATATTATCTTCTCTCTTTAAAAAAATTCTTAAGTAGCTCTACGGATTCATTTTCTAAAAGCCCACCACATGAAAAAACATTATTGTAGAATGATGGGTCTTCGCATAGACAATATACGCTTTCCATACAGCCTTGTTTTTTATCAGCTGCGCCAAAAATGCATTTATCAAAATTTGCCATAAGTATAGCGCCTGCACACATAGGACAAGGTTCAAGTGTCACATATATTGTACATTCCTTTAGATTGCGAGTTTTAAGAAGCTTGCTTGCCTTATCTATCACAAGCATTTCTGCATGAGCTAGTGGACTATTAAGCTGCTCACGTCTGTTGTGATCCTGGCACAGAACTTCTCCTTTATACTCAACTACTGCTCCAACAGGGACCTCGTTTTCTCTATATGCTTTTTCTGCCTCACTCAAGGCTATACGCATAAAATACTCCATATTCAAAGCTTTCACCCCAAACTATGTATGTAATATTCTAGCATATAGGTAGCAAAATTTAAAGTATATAAATAATTTAATAAAAAAAGCTTGATAAAATCTCTATACTATTGTGATATAATAAGAATTCGAACGAAAAGGAGGACACATGAAAAAATTTTTAGGTATATTAACAGCTTTATTACTAATAGTTGGACTTTCTTTGGCAGAGTCACCAAATACAGTTCTTGTAAGCATGAAAATAAAGGATATGGGTACTATAAAGCTTGAACTATATCCAGACAAAGCACCACAAACAGTTGCAAATTTTGTGAGTCTTGCAAAATCTGGATATTACAATGGTTTAATTTTCCATAGGGTAATAAAAGGATTTATGATACAGGGTGGTGATCCCACTGGCACAGGCATGGGTGGCCCTGGCTACTCAATAAAAGGCGAATTTGGCGCCAATGGTTTCAAAAATCCAATCAGCCACAAAAGAGGCGTAATAAGTATGGCTCGCACAAATATTCCAGATAGTGCTGGCAGTCAATTTTTCATTTGCCATCAGGATAGCGAGTTTTTGGACAACAATTATGCTGCTTTTGGAATGGTGACTGAAGAAATAGAAATAGTTGACTCCATTGCAGAAACTCCTACAAATGATAATGACAAACCAATAAATGATATAATTATTGATAGCATAACTATTGATAATGATGTAAAGCTTGTAGATTTTGAAAAATTAAAATAAGCAAAAAACTCACCCCAAAATTTTGGGATGAGTTTTTTATTTTCTTTACTTTACTAGTTCGTAATCATATTCCTTTGTACCCTCTATAACATTGTATACTTCATATCCCAGCTCATTTAGCTTTTTTGAAACTGCATTGCTTCTACTGCCGGAATAGCAATATACACATACAGGCTTGTCTTTAGGAATATTATCAATATTTGCCTCTAGAGTCTCAAGTGGCGCAGATATTGCACCCTCAATATGTCCTTCAGCATAATCCTCTGCTCGTCTAGCATCAACGATAGTATACTCATTTGAATCTATCATATCTAAAAACATTTTTGCTGTAATATTTTTATGTGTAAAAAGCTCATAGTCAAACTTTTTTACTCCCTGAGCATTGGTAATATTTTTATATCCATTGTCATCAAGTATTTTTGCAGCCTTTCCACTGGTCTTGCCAGTTTTGCAATAAAGAATTATAGGAAAATCCTTATAATCTGCAAGTATATTAGGATCAGCCTCTATATCTGCAAAAGGTATGTTTATAGCATGTTTAATATGCCCAGCGTTGTATTCATCGTTACTTCTAACATCTACAACCAATACTTTATCTTTCGCTTTGGCGTCATTTACAATTTTCTGAAACTCTACTCCATCCATATTTGATATATCTGCGTTTGCTGCTAATGGCAACAAAAGAACAATCGCAAGTATAACTGAAAAAATTTTTGATAATTTCATTGTTTTCCTCCAAAAAATTTATACTATAATTATATCATTTATGGCAAAGGTTGACTTACAGATTTTTATAAATAAATATAATAAATTAATATAAGTGCAGTATTATCATAGATTTTGTAGGGCTTCAAATATTAGTTTGCCTACAACAGAACCAGCATCAAGTACGCCTATGCTCTTATCTCCATAAAAAGCTGCTCTGCCATGTACTGCTCTCATACCCTTAGTGCTTTCCGAACCTTCGCTTGCTGCCTGAGCAGCAATAGTCAATCTTTCTTTTGTATCTTTTTCTGTGCTGTTCTTTAGGCTTTCTATTCCAGGATATAGCGAATCAAGTATTGTTTTTTCTCCAATCTTTGAACCAGCTTTTTGCATAATAAGCTCTAATCCCTTTTCCAATGCTATGGCCATTTCGCTTAAATCTACTGTTTCCTTGCCTTTTAAATATTTTGCAGCTCCCATCATCATAAAAGAAAGTATCGTTCCCAATGAAGAAGGAGAAATTTCATTAAATGTTTTGCTAGCAAATAAAAACAGTCTACCTAAGTCTTTTTCCTCTGATAAGTCTAAAGCCTTACTTGTTTCTCCAAAACCCACACTCATTGATATTCCAAGATCACCATCACCATTCTTGGAATCCAGTTCAAGAAGATAATCCCTATTTTGTTGCATTATTTCTGCAATGCTGTGATAAGCTTTTTTTACAACTGATGAATCTATCATATTAGCCTCTTATTTATTATAGTTCGTATAGAATGGAGAAGATGCATTTGCTTCAAGAAGTTCCTTAATCTGCTTATTTAGTTTCATAATAGTAATAGATAAGCCTGCCATCTCCATTGATGTAGCAAATTCTCCTACATGGGTCATATATGATTCAACTTTCAAATCTTTCAAATGCATATTTAAACGACGGAATACTATATAAAGCTCCTCTAATGGGGTTGCGCCAAGGCCGTTCACCATTGTGCATACCTCATCACCAGATTTTAGCTGCAGTTCTTCATTAAGTCTTGAGAAGAGCAGATCAGCTATTTCATCTGCAGTCATCATCTTCTTAACATCTATACCGGGTTCTCCATGTATGCCCATACCAATTTCAATCTCATCTTCTTTTATTGAAAAGGTTGCTTTCCCTACCTCGGGTACTATACAAGCAGATGTTGCAACTCCCATAGTTCTTGTATTATCAAGAGCAGCTTGAGTGATCGCCGCCACTTCATCAAGGCTCATCCCTGCACTAGCTGCTGCCCCAGCAATTTTAAAAGCAAAAACCATGCCGGCAACACCACGCCTTTTATCTGCGGCTTCTGGTACAGATGAAGCTAGATCATCTCTTACAAGTACCGTCTTTGTTTTAATATCATCAAAATCAACATCCTCGCAAGCAAGATTAAAGTTAAGTATGTCTCCATTATAATTACCATATAAGCAAAGAACACCAGCACCTTTATCGCACTCTCTAATCATTGTCGCCATGGTGCTTGCAGAAGGCGAAGCAAACACATTTCCAACTGCACAGCCATCTAAAAGTCCATCGCCAACATACCCAAGAAATACAGGTAAGTGTCCACTTCCACCAGCTGTAACAATACCAACCTTGCCTTCTCTTGTAGGCTTGGCATTAAGAATTACTCTTTTATTGTCCTTTGCAAATTTCAAATATTGAGGATGCGCTGCAACTATTCCTTCTAGCATTTCATCAACAAAATTTTCGGGTTTGTTTATTATTTTCTTCATTTAATATCCTCCAATAATATTTAATTGTATATATGCAAAATTATTGCATTATCAATAGTATCATTAAATCAAAACAGAAAATAAATGTCAAATAAAAGAAATAAATGTAATTTTTTTAACAAAAGTCGAAAAATTATATTGAATTTAGAAAATAAGAATAAAAAATAAAAAAATTATATTACTATAAAACAATAAATATAATCTGAAAACAAGCAAAGAATGAGCCAAATTTACAACCTGCAGGTCTTCAATCAAATGTTCTGCCACCTCACTACTGAGGAATATATTAGAATCCGTAGGCTTATAATCTCCTGGCTCGTTTCCAAAGACGTGTACCATCGACGTTTAAGGGCTTAACTTCTGTGTATATTCTAAAATTTATTTTTTAATATGTAATATTTTATAAACAAAAAGCCTGCACAACGTGTAGGCTTAATGTGGCTCACAAGGTACACTCGAACTTACAACCCACAGGTTTTCAGCCGAATGCTCTGCCACCACGCTACTGAGGAATATATTAGAATCCGGCGACTATCTACTCTCCCGGCTCGTTTCCAAGCAAGTACCATCGACGTTTAAGGGCTTAACTTCTGTGTTCGGGATGGGAACAGGTGGAT
>JAXFOG010000027.1:0-16237 GCA_034180455.1 Eubacteriales bacterium | reverse complement strand
GTGTAAAATCCCTCTGAATTAGCTATCACAGCGTAGTATCAGATGGGATTTGAAATGCTGAAAAACCTTGTATTTCCAAGCATTTTTAAGCATTAGATGCCACTTCCCGATGTCGTATCGGGTCTACTCCTAAGCGGTAGGTCGGAGGTTCAAATCCTCTCGGGAACGCCATATTTCCGATATTTTAATTGTGTTAAAATATCGGTTTTTTAATATATCAAATTCTAACTTTATCAAGGTAAAGTCGCAAACATATTATACTTAAAATTGTTTGAATAAAAAACTGCATTTACCATTATGGTAGTTGCAGTTCATATTTTTATTCAAATATTCTATTGTTTACTGCTTTTTTCATAAGCTTTGGAATAGGTAAATGTTGTGGGCATACCTTTTCACAGCGATGACAACTTATACAGTCTTTTGGAATCCCAGTATCATTATTATATTCAGGCTTAGCGATTGTTTCATCATACAAAAACTCGTTCATATAGGTAAAAACGCTAGGTATTTCAATATACTTTGGACATTCACTTAGACAATATCCACACTTTGTACATTCTATTATTCTTTCTTGGCGCATTATAGATGTCAACTTATCTATAAGCATCTTTTCGTCGTTGTTTATTGGCTTGAAGTTGTTCATAATATCTATATTATCCTGCATTTGTGCTATATTGCTCATTCCACTAATTACCATTCCAACATTATCAAAGCTTGCAGTATAACGAAGTGCAAGTGCCGCACGATTTAAGCCTTTTTCATCCACAAGTTTGGCGGCTTTAGTAGGCATATTTATAAGTCGTCCGCCTTTTACAGGTTCCATTACAATCACTGGTTTACCATGCTTTACGCATACTTCATAGTTTTTTAAACCTTGAATTTGCTCATCGTCTGCATCAAGATAATTTAATTGAATTTGCACAACTTCTGTTTCTGGATGATCAGTAAGTATTTTGTCTAGCATTTCGGGTGAGTCATGGAACGATAATCCCAAATGTCTAATAAGTCCTTGTTCTTTTAATTTAAGAGCTGTTTCAAAAGCATTACATTTCTGAAAATCTTCATAGTTTTCTTTAGTAAGCGAATGCATAAGATAAATATCAAAGTAGTCTACTCCAGATGCTTCTAGTTGCTTATGAAAAAGAGGAACTATATCTTCTTGCTTTTTAAAGTATACGGAAGTAAGCTTATTTGTAAGCAAATAACTATCGCGTGGATATCGATTTGCAAGGCAATCACGAATCGCAAGCTCACTTAATCCATCCAAATAACCATGAGCAGTATCAAAATAACAAAAACCAGCCTTCATAAACAAATCTACCATCTTGCATACCTGCTCTATGTCAACCTGCTGCTTGCCCTCCACTTCCAGCATTGGCAAACGCATCATGCCAAATCCAAATTTTTTATTTCCAAATAATTTTGAGTACTTCATACTTATCCTCCAAATTAATATGATAGTTTATCACTTATATAGTAAAAATAATCCTAGACAAATTAACATAGTAATTGACTCTTAGGATGCCTGGATTATAAAATTTTTACGTGCCATTATTAAAGATATGCAATAAGTTTAAACAAATATATTATATCTTTTATTATAGATACAATCAAATTAGCAATAAGCAAAAACAATTTTCACAATAATAATTAAAACAAATACCTTTTAAAGACATATTTCTATTATATATTTTAAAATAATATAAAAAATACGGAGAATATATACTCCGTATTTTTGTTGATAGTGAATTTTATTTTTTCATTCCATTAAATTCTATTTTCTTATGGCATTCACCATTCATTGAGCAGCTACTGCAGCCACAGCCACAGCCTCCACCATTTTTCCTTTTTATTAGACTTCTTACACTCAAAAATATGATCAATGCTAGAATTATTAGAACTATTATTGAAGAAATATTTTTTGCTATAAAATCAATCATATTTTTCTCCCTACCTTTTTATGCCAATGTAGTACTCTCTTTATATTTTTTAAAGAACAACATATATATAATGGTTAGAATTATCAATACTGCGAAAATCATTCCTATTAAGTTTGGTGTTCCAGCAAGTAGCAAAGCTGTCTGATATATTACAAGGGCTATAGCATAAGCAAATATTGTCTGATAAGCAATTGCAAATGTTGTCCACTTACTATTGTTCATCTCTCTTTTTATTGCTCCAACTGCAGCAAAGCATGGTGCACAAAGTAGGTTAAATACCAAGAATGAATATCCACTTGCTCTAGTAAATGTTTGAGCTAGTGTTTGCCATACGCTTAAATCTCCACCACCATATAGGATACCCATAGTACCAACTATGTTTTCCTTTGCAACAAGTCCTGTAATTGAAGCAACAGCAGCCTGCCAGTTACCCCAGCCAAGTGGTATGAATATCCATGCTATTGCATTACCTATTCTTGCAAGAATAGATTGATTAAGTTCGCTTTCTTCAAGCATATGGAAACCATCAGCAGTAAATCCAAAGTAGCTTGTAAACCAAACAAATATTGTTGAAAGAAGAATTATTGTTCCAGCTTTCCTAATGAATGACCAACCTCTCTCCCACATTGATCTAAGTACATTCATAAGTGTTGGCCAGTGATATGCTGGAAGCTCCATTACGAATGGAGCAGGATCTCCTGCAAACATCTTTGTTTTCTTAAGCATAATACCAGAGATAATTACAGCTGCCATTCCTACAAAGTATGCAGATGTAGCTATCCATGCTGACTTAGAGAATATAGCACCTGCTACCATGGCTATGAAAGGTACCTTAGCTCCACATGGAATGAAGCTTGTGGTCATTATAGTCATACGTCTATCGCGCTCGTTTTCTATTGTTCTACTTGCCATTATTCCAGGAACGCTGCAACCAGTACCTATTAGCATAGGAATAAATGATTTACCTGAAAGACCAAATTTTCTAAATATTCTGTCAAGTACGAAAGCAATTCTGGCCATGTAACCACATGCCTCCAAGAAGGCAAGCATAAGGAATAGCACTAACATCTGCGGTACGAATCCTAGCACTGCACCTACACCTGCTACAATACCATCTAAGATTAAACCCTTTAACCAATCGGCAACTTGTGCATTATCAAGAGCATTTTCAATCAGAACAGGTATACCTGGAACCCATATTCCATAATTTGCAGGATCAGGTTCTTCTTTCATTTCTTCAAGCGTCTGTACTGCATTATTATAGTCAGCTATACTAGCAGTTTCATCGCTTATTTCAAGGGTATCTTCGTCCTCAATTTGGTATATGAATTCATCCTTTGGACTTTCGCCATGTTCTTCTTCATAAGCTTTATATGCTTCAACAATAGCGTTTGCCTTTGTATAATTTTCGGAAGCCTCTTCATACTCTGCTGCACCTTTTCCTAGGAAATGCCAACCATCACCAAAAAGTCCGTCATTTGCCCAATCTGTAGCAGGTGTTCCAAGTCCTACCATTGATACCCAATATACAATAAACATTATTGCTGCAAAAATTGGTAGTCCAAGTATACGGTTAGTAACAACTTTATCTATTTTATCGGAATAACTGAGTGCTCCCCTATTCTTTTTCTTATAGCAAGTTTTCATAAGCTCTGCAATATAAATATAGCGCTCATGTGTGATAATGCTCTCAGCATCATCATCCATTTCTTCCTCAGCATTTTTGATATCCTGCTCAATATGCGCCATCTTTTCATCTGAAAGATTGAGCCTGCTTATTGCCTTGCTATCTCTTTCAAACAATTTTATAGAAAACCAGCGCTGCTGCTTTTCTGGCATATCGTGTAGTGCAACTTCCTCTATATGTGCAAGAGCATGCTCTACAGGGCCAGAAAATGCATGAATAGGATGTGGCTTTCTCTCTTTTGCAACTTCTATTGCCTCTTCAACAGCCTCGACAATACCTTGGTTTTTCAAAGCAGAAATTTTCATAATCTTGCATCCTAGGCGTTCTGACAGTTCTTTGGTATCTATCTTATCGCCATTTTTTTCAACCACGTCCATCATGTTTATAGCGATAATTACAGGTATTCCTGTTTCAAGCAACTGAGTACTAAGATATAAGTTTCTTTCAAGGTTTGTGCCATCTACAATATTAAGTATAGCATCTGGCCTCTCAGTTATAAGATAATCCCTTGCAACAACTTCTTCAAGTGTGTAAGGTGACAGTGAGTAAATACCAGGAAGGTCAACTATATGAACACCTTCATGTTTCTTTAATTTACCTTCTTTTTTCTCAACTGTAACACCAGGCCAGTTACCAACAAATTGGTTTGATCCAGTAAGTGCATTAAATAGTGTAGTTTTTCCGCTATTTGGATTCCCAGCAAGTGCTATGCGAATCTTCATGTTTTTATTTCCTCTCTTAAATTGATATAAAAATAATTAGGAATGATTAAACAGTGGTTTGAAAATATAAGCGCTATATGCGCTCAACTTCTATAAGCTCTGCATCATCCTTGCGAATTGAAAGCTCATAACCTCTTACAGTTATTTGGACCGGATCACCTAGTGGCGCTACTTTTTGCACATATAATTCTGCGCCTTTTGTAATGCCCATGTCCATAATTCTGCGTTTTATGGCACCTTCGCCATGAATCTTCAGCACTTTCGCGCTCTGCCCTACTTCAATGTTTTTAAGTGTGTTCATTTGCTACTCCTTATACCATTATTCTTTGTGCCAGTTCATCGCTGACAGCTATTCGAGACTCTTTAACCTTAACAATAACGTTTCCACCTAGAGCATTCATTATGCTCACTTCTCCACCTATTTCAAAGCCAAGCGTAGCTAGGTGTTTTTTTACATCAGAGCTTCCACCTATTCGCTTAATTATAAGCGGAACTCCCTTATCAGCTAAGTTTAAAGGTATCATCGTCTCCTCCTAAAAAAGCAATGTGAAAGAGCAGCAATATGATAGTGCTCTATAACTATCGAGTACTATAGTTAATTTAACATAACTTTTCAATGGCTTTAATAAATAATCTTGCAATTTATCTTGCAAGATTTTTAAATAGTTAAAAATCACTTAATTAGTTTAATTTGTGCATTATCATCTTGAGAGTATCTGGCCATTAGTTCATTATTTTTTTCTTCATCATATTTTTCTAATGAAACATTTGCTTCTGACAATAGTTGAAGAGAAAAATCATCTGGATATCCTTGCGCAAAGATAATTCTTTTTATTCCTACATTTATTATCATTCTAGCACATAGTGAACATGGTTGATGCGTACAATATAATGTAGATCCGTCAATATTTATACCTAGCTTTGCAGCCTGTAAAATAGCGTTCTGCTCGGCGTGTACAGCAAAACAAATTTCCGCTCTAGTTCCACTTGGAATTTTAAGCTTATCACGCAAACATTCTTGCTTTTCTACACATGATTTTAATCCAGCTGGTGCACCATTGTAACCTGTAGTCATAATTCTTTTGTCTTTTACTATTATAGCACCTATCTGTCTACCTTTTCTATAGCAGCTTGACCATTTGGAAACTTGATAAGCAAGTTCCATAAATCTATCGTCCCATTTACTCATACTATAACCTCATAATGCTTTTACTTATATTATTATTTTTCAATTAAGTTGTCAAACAGCTTATTTTGACAACATGCAGTTTACTGCTGTATAATTAAATGTTGAGAAATTTTTTTGGAGGCAAGATGAGCGACATATCAAAAGATATAAAAGCCGAAGTACAAAAAAGACGTACCTTTGCGATAATAAGCCACCCTGATGCTGGTAAAACTACACTTACAGAAAAGCTACTACTATACGGTGGAGCCATAAGACAAGCTGGAAGTGTAAAGGCTAGAAAGGCTGAAAGGCATGCCACTAGCGACTGGATGGAAATAGAAAAGCAAAGAGGAATATCAGTAACATCAAGTGCGATGCAGTTCGACTATGGTGGTTACAGAATAAATATTCTTGATACTCCTGGTCACCAAGATTTCAGTGAGGACACATACAGAGTTATACATGCCGCTGATTCAGTAGTAATGCTTATTGACGCTGCAAAAGGCGTTGAAGCTCAAACAATCAAGCTTTTTAAGGTATGCAGAATGCGAAACATACCAATATTTACTTTTGTAAATAAAATGGATAGAGCATCCAAGGATCCTTTTGAGCTTATGGAGGAGCTTGAGAATGTTCTTGGAATACGCAGCTGCCCTATGAATTGGCCTATAGGTATACATGGCGATTTTCAAGGCGTGTATCACAGAGATTCTAAAGAAATAGAGCTATATTCTGAGGGTGAACATGGTAGCAAAAAAGTAAAAAAGACTCGATTAAGCATAGATGATGTAAACATAGATAATTATATTGATAAATCGTATCTATATAGACTTAATGAAGAAATAGAGTTGCTTGATATAGCAGGTGACCAATTTGACTTAGATAAAGTTCTTACTGGCAATTTAACACCGTTGTTTTTTGGCTCTGCTATAACAAATTTTGGTGTAGAACCTTTTCTAAATACATTTTTAAATATTACTCCCCCACCCCTTGCTCGTAATAGTAGCATAGGAAAAATTCCACCAGATAGCGATATGTTCTCAGGTTTTATATTTAAAATACAAGCAAATATGAATCCAGCCCATAGAGATAGACTTGCATTTTTAAGAATTACAAGTGGAAGATTTGATAAGGGAATGACAGTATATCACAGCGGAAGCGACAAGATGATAACTCTCAAGCAACCCCAACAATTTATGGCTGATGAACATGAGGCTGTAGAACATGCATATGCTGGAGATATAATTGGTTTGTTTGACAATGGTATCTTTTCACTAGGAGATGCTATTTCAACTAAAGAAAAGATTGAATTTGAATCTATACCAATGTTTGCTCCAGAGCATTTTTCTAGAGTAAGACCCGAAAACAGCATGAAGCGCAAGCAATTTTTAAAAGGAATATATCAGCTAGCTCAAGAAGGTGCAATACAGACTTTCATGCGCAACGAAACTGGTTTGGAAGAATTCCTTGTTGGTGTAGTTGGAGTGCTTCAGTTTGATGTATTGGAATACAGATTAAAGTATGAATATGGTGTTGATTTACTAAGTGAAAGGCTATCTTATAAATTTGTAAGATGGATAGCAAAAACTCCTGTAAGTTTTGAAAAACTTAATTTACCATCATCATGTGCAAGAGCATACGACAGTTTAAATAGACCAGTGCTTTTATTTGAAAATGAATGGAGCATTCGTCTTGCATGTGAAAAGAATGAAGGATTAGAGTTAAAGGATACTGCAAAGAGGAAGACAGAATAATATGATTAAAAGAGACGATATAAGAAATATAGCGATAATAGCCCACGTTGATCACGGCAAAACAACTCTTGTAGATGCAATGCTCAAACAAAGTGGAATATTTCGTGAAAATCAGAATGTTGCAGAGCGTGTGATGGATTCAAACGCTATTGAGAAAGAACGTGGAATAACAATACTTTCAAAAAATACTGCAATACATTATAAAAATACAAAGATAAACATAATCGATACACCTGGACACGCAGATTTTGGTGGAGAAGTAGAGCGTGTTCTTAAAATGGTAGGTGGTGTACTATTGCTTATAGATAGCTTTGAGGGTCCAATGCCACAGACGCGCTTTGTACTTGAAAAAGCATTGAGTCTAAAGCTTCCAGTAATAGTTGTAATTAATAAAGTTGATAGGCCTGATGCTCGTTTGGACGAAGTTGTTGATGAAGTATTGGAGCTATTGATAGATTTAGAAGCTGATGATGATACATTAGACAGGCCTGTGGTATACGCATCTGCAAGGCAAGGCACAGCCTCTTTGGATCCTGACAATCTTGGAGATAGTCTAGTTCCTTTGTTTGATACAATACTAAAGTATGTACCAGCACCAGAAGGAATACTAGATGGTCCTATGCAAATGTTGATTTCTTCAATAGACTACAATGATTATGTAGGAAGAATAGGAATAGGTAGAATACAACGTGGGACCATAAAGCTTGGAGAAGGCCTTGTAAAGTGCAATTATGAAACAGACAAAGTTTCCCAAACGCTTAGATTAAACAGCTTATATACTTTTGATGGATTGAAAAGGATTCCCGTTGAAGAAGCTAGTATGGGAGATATAGTGGCCATAAGTGGAATTGAAGATCTATCCATAGGCGACACTGTATGTGAACCTACATCCGTTGAACCTCTGCCGTTTGTAAAAATAAGCGAACCTACGATGAGTATGGTATTTTCCGTAAACGACTCACCTTTTGCAGGTAGAGAAGGAACCTATGTTACAAGTAGGCATTTACGCGACAGACTGTATAAAGAGTTACAAACAGATGTATCTCTTAGGGTTCGTGATACTGATTCTCCAGATAAATTCGAGGTGTGTGCTAGAGGAGAGCTACACCTATCAATACTAATTGAAAATATGCGAAGACAGGGTTATGAATTCCAGGTAAGCAAGCCCCAGGTACTGTATATTGAAGAAGACGGAGTGCTTATGGAGCCTATTGAGAGAGTACATGTAGATGTGCCTCAAGAATATGCTGGAAGCGTTATAGAAAAACTTGGCAGAAGACGTGGAGTTCTAGAGAATATGCATGGCACTGACAGAGTTCGTATGGAGTTTATGGTGCCTAGCAGAGGTTTGTTTGGATATAGAAGCGAATTTATGACAGACACACGTGGAGAAGGAATATTAAGTGGAGTATTTGAAAGATATGAGCCTGTTAAGGGTAGCATACCAAGCAGAAACTTTGGTGCGCTAATATGCTATGAAACAGGTGTAGCTAGTTCTTATGGACTATTTTATGCTCAAGATAGAGGAACTCTGTTTGTAGAGAGTGGTAAAGAAGTTTATGCAGGTATGATATGTGGGCAGAACTCTAGACCTGATGATCTAGTAGTAAATATTTGCAAGAAAAAGCATGTAACAAACACTAGAAACTCAAGTGCTGCAGAGGAAAGTATGAGATTGATAAGCGTATATCCTCTATCTCTTGAAGAATGTATGGAATTCATAAACGATGATGAGCTACTTGAAATAACTCCTAAGAGCATTAGAATGCGTAAAAGAGAGCTAAATCATGAAATAAGAGCTAGACAAATAGCTAAGGCTAAAAACAAATAATACGGAGATATTGATGAAAAAACACATCAAGATACTTGTTTCAATATTGCTTGTACTTATATTTTCTGTGAAGATTGCCTATGCGCATCCTATGAACGGATTTGATTATATAAGTTACAAAGCTAGATTGGAAGTTGACGAAGATGGATTAAGCCAAGAGTCATCAAATTATAAGGATTGGAAAGAATTTTTAGAAAAATTCAGCCTTACTGGGTTTGTGCAATATGCTGATCTATTTAATAAGGATGAAATAATAAATACTTATAATAAGCTATTTATAAACGACAAGCTTATGCTTGATTTTGATGTAAACGGTAATCAGCAATTTTACTGGGTACACAGTGATGCTTTGAACCAAAGGCTACATTTTAATGCAAATAACTATTATGAATTTATGCTTAAAGGTTATTTTTTTCTAAATCTTCCTACTCAAAAAATTGCAGTGCTTACATATCCTTTCGGATTGTATAGTGCATTTAAGCCTTTTTCTGAATTTATTAAGAAATATATAGATCCTATAGATCATGATATGACTATTCCATATGCAGATATACAAGATAATATTAGTAATGTAAAACAATTCCTAGATACAAATTACATCAGTTATCAATTTTTTAGATCTGCAACCATGGAAAGTGGTATATCGGATATTGTTTATTATGATTTTGCAACTGCAGATGAATATCTTGCTTCTTTTGCTGATGGTCAGGATATGCACATTAGTGTACAAGGAAACTCAAAAATATTTGAAATCGCTGGTTACGAGATAATAAAGTATACAAAGACTGAAAACGAGTTTGATATAAAAATAAACTTGCCCCAAAGTCCAAATGGTATAGCGTATGTATGCAATATCAATCTACAAAAAAACTCAAACAACAATTATAATGTAGATGCCACACTTAGCCTAAACATGGATGAAAGTGAGTATTTGCGTCTATATGCAAATGCTTCAGATTTGCCAATGGGAATAAGTAAAAAAGCTTCTGGAGACATCAATATTAGCGTTAGTGGCGACGGCCTTGGTACAACAGAGAATCTGCGCTTTAAACATAATATTGAGGATTTGGGAGATAATAAATATAAAATAAAGTTTTCTTATGTTGATCCTTCTACAGATAAAGAAATAATTTCATTGCTTGCAGATACAGAAAAAATTAAAAATAGAAATAATCGTGTGTTGCATAAAGAAGCATATTCAGACGAGGATTATTTTTCTGTAAACGATCAAAGTATTAAAAATCCCAAAGAAGCCCTAAAGGTTTATGCAAAGAAAGCGCTTATCCCCTTGCTTGTTGAAACACCTGCAGGCGTATTAAATGATATTTTTGATTTTGTTGATAATAATGGGTTGCTAAGTATGATGCTAGCTAAATAGCATCTTTTAATTTTATTACATTTGTGTTAAAATATTGTTATAATGCATTTAAAGGAGTCTTGCTATGATTAACTATATCTTAACATTTGCAAATGGTAATTTATATAATTTACTAGTCTATGGGGCCATAGCTTTACTTATGGTGCTTGGAATATTTAAATGTATATTCCCCGTACTGAATAATTCGAGACTCCTTAACAGAGGGGTACGCAGACTAGAAAGTGGAATAAACAAGAACAACAGACCCGTATGGCAGGAGCCTCAGTTTTTGGGTCGTCCATTACAACTTCACTGGCAAAAATTTTTGCTTAATGCACAGCATCTTGATATAAGAGGAATACCTTGTAACGCCAGTGACTATATTAACGAAGATTCTATAATATACATACCAGGTCATGCACAGTTTGGGGACATGCTCCCTACTCTTTTCACTTCTCTTGGTATACTTGGTACATTTATTGGTCTATCTCAAGGACTTGAAAACTTAAATATAAGTGATGCTCAAAAAACTATGGAATCTATCCCCACTCTTCTTGGTGGAATGAAATATGCTTTTACAACATCAATTGTAGGTGTTACTTGCTCTCTAGCATTTAATATGGTAAATCGCATTGTAATTGGTCATGCATATCAGTGCCTTGATAGCTTTGATGAAGCATTTTATGAACTAGCTATGCCAAGACCCCTTGACCCTACAGTTCAGCTAATATGTCAAAATCAAGATAGTACTGCTATTCTTAAACACAGCAACGAAGAATTAAAAAGCACTCTTACAGATGCAATAGAAAATTCTCTTATGCAAACGCTTGTTCCTGTGGCAAACAGCATGGATAACTTTATAAATGTAAGTACAAACAGTCAGGTAGAAGGCATAGACAAAATAGTTACAAAATTTGTAAACAGTATGGATTCTTCACTTAATAATCAATTTAAAGCTCTTGCAGATACCTTATCAATTGTAAACAAGACAAATGTATTAAGTTTTGATTCACTTCAAAAAAACATGGACGCTGTAAATTCTATTAGTCAGGACATTATCAAGATAAACACAGCCTGCAATAGCATAATATCTCTTGTAGATGAGTATATTGTTAAAGAGCGTAATGCAATAGGCACAGCAGATGATAGCTTTAAGAATTCAATCATTGAGACACTGGAAACTATAAAGAGCAGCACAGTTAGTCAAAACGAGTTCTTAAAAAATTTGAAAGAATATAGAAATCTTCTACAAAAAGATTACAAACAATACATTACAAAAAGTGAAGAACTGACAAGATCAATTGCAGACGGAAACAAAGATTACTCAGAAAACATAAAAGTTGTAGCAAAAGAAGCAGAAGAAAGTATGCAAAAAATTGTAAATAACTATGTAATTTCTGCAGATAAAATTTCTAAAGAATTAAAAAACACCATGGAATCATTTAGTAGTAACTTTAACAAGCTAACTGAAATAATACAGGGTGATAAAAATGATGCATAGAAATGATCGCCGTCGCAGAAGGCAAGGCAATAATGACTATGGTGCATCATGGATAAGTTACAGCGATATGATGGCTGCACTATTGCTAATATTTGTTATGGTTTTGATATACAGCGTTTATCAATACTATATTATGGTAGATGTTAAATCTAATGAAATTCTTGAGAAAGAGAACATGCTTGCCAAACAATCCAGCATGTTAAAAGATCAAGAAGATGCTATAGCAAGGCAAAAGAGCTTGCTTGATGAACAATCTTCAGAATTAAAAGACAAGGAAAGCGAAATTGCTTCAGCACAATCTAAGCTTGACGAACAAAGTGCAAAGCTTGCTGAGCAAGAAAACGCTTTGAATGATCAAAGCGTACAGCTTCAATCCCAGCAAAAATTGATAAACGATAAAACTGCAGAGCTTAACGAAAAAGACAAACAATTAAAATCTGCTCAAGATAAACTTAGTATTGCTCAAAATGATCTAAAGGCCAGAGAAGCTGATTATGAAATTGCAAAAAACAAACTCGCTAATCAAGAAGCACAGCTTCAATCCCAGCAGCAAAGAATTGATAGTCTTGTAGGAATAAAAACAAGTATTATACAAGATCTAAGCAAGGCTCTTACTCAAAACAATCTTAAGGCAAGTGTCGACAGCACTACTGGTGATATTGTTTTGGAAAGTGCTATATTCTTTGATACAGGTAAATATAAAATTAAAGATAGTGGAGCAGAGCTTTTAAATAAATTTTTGCCAGTTTATTTTTCTGTTCTTTTACAAGACAAGTATAAAGACTATTTGGCTGAGATAATAATAGAAGGGCATACGGACACCGTTGGGGAATACATGAAGAACTTAGAATTAAGTCAGGATAGAGCCCTAGCAGTTGCTAAGTTTTGTTTCAAACAAAGCAAGTTAAGCGATAATGAATTAAAAACCTTGCAATCAATTCTAACTGCAAAGGGAAGAAGCTTTTCTAATCCAATATTTAATCCAGACGGTAGTATAAATCTGGAAAAATCAAGAAGAGTAGAATTTAAATTTAGGCTGAAAGACAGCGAAATGATAAATGAAATAAACGAAATATTAAAATCTTATTAGTTAGGTGAAAAATGAAATATATAGCTCTTTTACTTGTACTTGTAACACTTGCTACTATGGGATATGGAATATATATGTATCTTAATACTAATCTTGAAGTTATATCTGTTAGTGTAAAGTCCATAGAAGCTAGAAATATGAGTGACAAATTCTTTGCAGATAGAGAAGATCTAACAAACGGCACAAAAACGGGAAGAGTATTTACTAATGAACTAAATAATGGAAATGACTATTACTATATAGAATACACAATGCAACTTGAAAATAATCTTCTCGTAGATGCAGAGAGCCTAGAGCTACAAGTGGTGCCAAAGAATGGCGATGTATATCAATCTTTGACCAATGTGCTACCAATAATTAAGCGTAATGAAAAAGCTGAGCTAAAGGCGAACCTGCTCAGCAAAAAAACAACAATGGGAATAAGAGAGTTTGTTGTAAGCTACTATGTATGGGGAATTCCATTTAGCTTAAATTATACATTTAAATAGGGTTTTCGATATCTTTTGAGATTTCATCAAGAGACATAGAGAAGCTTGGCATACTTTCCTGCATAAAATCATCAATTTCCTCCATATTCAAGGCTTTGATCGCTGAGAATATGGAGCTTTTTGCTTTTTCAAATTCTTTGTTGCCTGCCTCAACTTCTTCAACGCATTTTATATATGCGCAAATTTTATCGGCAGCTTTTACTAGCTTATATTCTAGGGTATTTTTATCTGGCAAAAGATACGAGCTATATTCATCTCTATATTCGGGTTTAAGCATATTAAGAAGCTGCATACTTGCAGTTCTTTCCAGATCTTTATAGCTGTTTTTGATATTTGAATTATAATATTTTATAGGCGTAGGCAGGTCACCAGTAATTACTTCACTAACATCATGATAGCAAGCTAGTACAACTACTTTTTCAAGATTAACATCTTTATGATATTTATACTTTGAAATGACTGCCAGTCCATGGGCAATAAACGCTACCTGTAATGAGTGCTCCGAATCATTTTCACTTTGTGTATTGCGCATCAATCCCCAACGCTTTATTAATTTTAATCTTGAAATATATGCATAAAAATGCTGCATGTTTCCTCCTAATAAGTTATTTTATAGTTTGGATAAAATTCAGTTGCCCAGTACAGCTCACCCGCTATATAGTCTAAGGTCTTTCCTTCAAAAAGGAATTGTACTGCTTTTATTTGTTCCCATGTGCATAGAGTATTCACTATGGAATATACAAAAATTCTTTCTTCTTTTGCGTTAAGAGTTTTTATGTTTTCATGCACAGCTTTGCTAAAATTAATTATTATAGTATTGTCCTGTAATGAATTTCCAAGTATATCGCTATCCTTTATTTCAAAGGGCATACTTGGCATAATAGCTTGAATAATATAGTCCATTTCTGCTGGGCCTTTTGATAGCTCGATAATATTATTTCTAACATTTATCCTATTCTTAAACAGTGTATTTCTAATTACTGGCAAAAGCTTTTCACCACTAATATCAGAAAAATATAGTTCTGTCTGTTTCAAAAGATATTTGGCCATATTCTTTCTTGTAAATATTCCAGCAGAGATAAGGCTTTCTTCGTAATTTATACTATCTGGTAAAAGCTGATCTACGAGCCTATCTCCTATATATATCTTTACACCAGCGGTATCTGGATAAAAGCTTGTAATCGTATAGCTTATCATTGCTAGAGCAGTATTTATATTAAGCTTTGAATTTGAGAGAACATCTTCCAATACAGATTTAAACTTTAGGGTTAACATATTTCCACCCTCGTTTGTTTCACTTATCTCGGGAGCTACACTTAATAGATCAACAAAATTAGGAATAGAAATATTATTAGCATATAGTCTAGAGCCTTTGCTTAGCTCTCTTAGTAGTTGAGTAATCATGTAACTAGGATCGCTATCCGTAAAGCTGATTGTTCTGGATTCTGCAAGTATACCTTCGCCTAGGTTTGTAGGAAAATATAGGCTAGTAGGAATTTCTATAGCCTTCAATCCCCTATTCAGTCCGTCTCTAGTTTCAATAAGTCTAATATAATCAGCATAAGGAGCATTACTTGTCTGTTTTTCCAATGCCGATATAGGAATATTGCTTAGCAAATTCATGGATACTGCTCTATCTGCTACAAGAACATTAACTGATTTAATATTAGCAAAATCAACAAGCGTTTCTGAAATGCATGTAGCTAAGAGATAAAATTGCTCTCTATCCAATGACAGAGCATTTGCAGTAAGGTTTACTATAGCATGATTTTTATATATGCATACGGGAGTTTCTCCATATAGACCTATTTTTACATTATATGTTGGAGAAGCATATACTTCATCCTCTTTATAGTCGAGCACATACTCAACTATTTCCTCATATATTTTGTCGCTTAAGCTTAGGCTTATTTCTGTTGCTTTTTTATTTAGCTTATATGTAAATTTATCTGGTAGATAAATGTTTGCTGTATATGTATATTTTGATTCTGAATCGCCTATTGGTACATCATATTTTAACTTTGGTTCTGGCATATCTACAGAATTATCTTCACTAGTCTTTGGCAAATATGTGCATGAACTAAGCGTAAATACACAGCAACAGACAATAGCTAAGAGTTTAAATATATTTTTATTCATTTATACACCTATATAACTTAACAAAAGCTTAAAGTTTTCATAATCTGCTTTCCACACTGTTCCATCTTTTACTAGCTTAAAAGGGAAAACAATATATTCTACACTATTTGCTATGTCTATCCTAACTGAAACAGTTGCATTTTTATCATCATTATATACATTTCCTGATGAAACGCTAAAGTCTGAAATGTCTTTATTTGCAATCATATTTGCAAGTTCTTCATTGCCTATAGGTTTATCTATGAATAAATTCATTAAATCTATGTCTCGTTTTTGCCATGCATCAAGAAAGCATGAGCAAACATTTATATGATTTGCAATAAAACTGTCGTCCCTTATCAATGCCAACATAGGCAATGTGTTGTCTTGAAGTAGAAAACTATTATTTAGTCTGTATGCCTCTAGTTTTTCATCATCAGGCTTAATAAAGATCTGAACTCCCATATACGAGAAGTTATCGGTAATACTCAGCACAATTGCATTAAGCATTAACTTTCTCTCTAAAATTTCTATATCATTATTTTCATGGCGTTTTTATTTCATAAGGAAATCTTCAGAAA
>JAXFOG010000012.1:0-108963 GCA_034180455.1 Eubacteriales bacterium | reverse complement strand
AATATTTGTTCTATAAAAAAGAGTCAATAAAGGAGTCAACGATGAAAAAACATAGCTTAGCATCGATAATATTGTTAATAGTATTACTATATAATTGTTTTATTCCAAATTGTCTCGCTAGTGCTAACGAGCCTGATTACTATTTATTTCCAATGTACATAGAAAGAGGAATACCTAGTCAAGCATGGTATACAAAGCTTATAGACCTTAAAGGCTTAAATCAGAAGCATGTAAATGGAACTCTGCACTTTGAGCTTGTTCCAGATATGAGTGCGAAGAATGAATACAAAGTTAAAGACCCATACGGCGAAGAAATTAATGTAATCGTAAGGCCTGGATTTATGAATTACTCATATGATGTTCCGTTTGGCTCTGATGATTTTGTAGATTCAGAATTCACTCGTCTTGCAAGATCTATAAGCTCTAATTTTGGAAAAAATCTCAATTCTGGTCAAGAATTTGGTATTGAAAATAAAAAGGCATATAAGGCTTTATTTGACCACGCTTTCCTTCATGAGTGGGGTACAATTGAACAGAACAATCATATTTGGAGAGTAGGCAAGGTTTATCCATCACATTTTCCTGTAGATAATATTGACGCCTCGTTCGACTTTTTATCTAGTTATGCAAAATTTAAGAAATACATGGGCGAAAATCATCTGTGGGTAAAATGGCAAAATGACCCTGAAAAAGAAGTTACAGGTTGGTTTAATTCTGAAATTTTTTATTTTGATCAAGAGCTTAATCCTAATAGACGACTTATAAACGATTTAGGTCCCGGTAGCAAGCATCTTGCTCAAATTCCTGAATTTTTAACAGGTACTTTTAAGTTCTCTGAAAAATATATAAAAGGTTCAGGTTTGCCGTTTTGTCTTAGAGTTATTACGCGTCCTATAGCCATAAGTAAAGAATATGATTCAGCAGGAAATATCAAAGCTATAGAGAAGCCACTTTTCCCGCTTATTCCTCAGAGAATTTTTCTTAGAAAAAACAACGAGAAAATTCTAAATTTAATTTCTGAAGAAACTGATCCTTTTGATTCATCAGCAGAACAATGTGACTATGTACTAAGATACATTTTAAAAGAGAAGCCATCCTCAGGAATAGATTTAAAGCTTCAAGATGAAAATCCAATAGTTGAAGTCGTTTACTCCTATGGTTTAGGTGGATATACTCATGATACAGTATATGTATATAAAAATAGAGAAGCTGCCGACAAGCATCGTTATACTTACAAAATAAATAACAATGATAATGAGAGCTATCTTGAAGAAACTTATGCAAACGAAATCACTGAGCAAGTGACATTACATAACTCATTAAATAATAAAGTGTTTCCACAAACTGGAGACAGTAGCAATATAATAATCTATTCAGTAATTCTTATATTTGCAGTATTTAGCCTATTGCTTGTATTACGAAAGAAAAGTCAGTTATAGAAAAACGGGCATTAAGCCCGTTTTTAATATGCATGATTAATCATATATCTATTATCTAATAACGCATCAATTTATTGTAATGATTCATATACATTATATTGTTGATAATTTAATGTGTACCCAAATATCTCTTTAGCTTATTTATTTCGTTTGGTTTTAAACGTCTCCACATACCACGTGGTAAATCACCAAGCTCCAAAGGGCCAAACCTAACACGCTTTAGGAGTATTACTTGATGCCCAATGGATTCTAACATTCTGCGCACCTGCCTATACTTGCCCTCATGTATGGTAAGTGTGATGTCGGTAAATATTTCGCTTGTTTTAAGTATTCTTACCTTTGCAGGAGCAGTCTTGTAACCACCCAAGTATACTCCACGCTCCAGCTTCATAGCTTCCTGATCTGTAAGTACATTTGAGACTCTTGCCATATATACCTTGTCTACTAGTCTTGATGGATGGAGCATACTGTTTGTAAGCTCGCCATCATTGGTAAGCAGCAATAGTCCTTCACTATTGTAATCAAGCCTTCCTACAGGATAGAGTCTTACAGGATAGTCTCTAAACTTATCAAGCACCGTCGGTCTGCCCTCTTCATCAGATACGCTAGTTATTTCCCCCATTGGCTTATTGTACATTATGTAATGTTTTTCTTCTATTGGGGCTATCGGAGCATCATCCACAAGCACTTCATCTTCTGGCTGAACAATATATCCCATCTGTGATATTGTTTCGCCATTTACTTTGACTCTACCCTCTTCTATCATTTTCTCTGCAGCACGCCTTGAGGCTACTCCAGAGTCTGCTATATATTTTTGAAGTCGCATTTTATCCTTTCTAATGGTAGTATTTAAAACCCTTACCCATTATATCCATGGTATTGGTAACATAGCAGAAGCTTTTTGGATCAACCTTTTTAGTAAATTCTCTAAGCTTAACAGCTTGTTGCCTGCTTACTATCGCTACTATCAAATAATTGTTTTTATGAGTGTATGCTCCAACACCATTTAGTATAGTTGCACTTCTACCTATATCAACAATGAATTTTGAAATTTCGTCTGGCTTTGATGTAATTATATGGAAGCACTTATTAGTCTTAAAGTTTTCAAATACATAATCTATAACAACAGCTTTAAGCAACAATCCCAATATGCATAAAGCGCCTTTTTTTACGCTATGATATATAAAGAATGTAGATGTTGCTATCAATGCATCGATAAGTATGAGTGCTTTGCCCAAATTAATATCAGTATATTTTTTGAGTATCATAGCTATGATATCAGTGCCTCCACTTGAGGCCTTTACATCAAAAAGTATTGCTGAGCCAATTGCTGGAATCACAACTCCAAATACTAGCTCCAAGAATGGCTGATCTGTAAGTGTTGTACCTGGCTTTATTGGATATATATACTCAAAAAGCACCATAAGGCTAGAAAATAGCATGCTTGCTATGGTTGTTTTTATTGTAAACTCTTTTCCTATTACTATATAGCCTACCACCAGTAGAGATGTATTGATAATATAGTTTACTATGGTTCTACTAATAGCATAGTTCGTAGCTCTGCTTATAAGTATTGAGATACCCGTAACGCTGCTTATTACAAACTCGTTTGGAAACTGAAAAAAATAAATGCCAACGGCAAGTAATAAACATCCCAAAACTATTTTACTATAATCGCTGATAATGATCTTAACTTTATCTCGCCTTGAAATACTTGATTCCATACACGAACTCCTTAAAGTTTTGCCTCAAACTTAATCGCTTTTGCCACAGCCTTGATGCTATCAACATCATATACTAAACTTTCGTACTCTCTACCAAATGATTGTAACATAATATGATTTGCATCAAGCTTTTTTATTTTTCTGAGCATATAATGCTCATTCTCCTGTACTAGCATTATTGCTCCATCTATAAACAACTGTTCTTTCACTAGTAGCACAAGATCTTCACGAATTATTCTAAAGCCACGCATTTCGTCATCAGAAACCAGAAAATACATAAGCTTATCTGCAATATATCCTTCAATTTTGCCATCTTGCTTTGGAATGAATTTTGAATCTACTTGCTTAAATACTGCATTATACACAGGAACTTTCTGCAAAACAGCACTAAGAGCATCAAGCCATATAGAGCCTGATACTCCAGTTTCGCCATTGTTTGTTTGCTTTGGTTTTTCCTCTTTTGTTTCGGCAGTTTGCAAGTCTATTGTAGCTGCAATATCGTCCAGAGTAAAATTCTGTTCAATAGCATGCACAGCTCCAAGCTTTTTGAGTATGCGCCTAGCCTCTGTATCTTGAATAATGCGTGTTCCCTGCTCGACACTAGTTAAGAATTGCTCAGACACTCCACTCATTCTTGCAGCCTGCTTTATGCTAAGCTTGCGTCTTTGTCGTTCTTGCTTTAATAAATCGCCTAATCTACTCATATATATTAATAACCTAATGTGTTTTATTTAAGCCATTTTATGTGAATAAATAAATGCATTCATTTCTTCGTCTGGCTCTAGAGATTCACCATCTTGCCCTTGAGTTTCACCATCTTGCTCTAAAGTTTCTGTTGGTGTAGGCTCTATGCTATTAAGTAGCTCTTCTACACCCTCATAACCTTCTATACTCTTTAATACTTCTCGCGCATTATCAAAGTCTTCATGCTCTATAAGATATTTTGCATATTTAAACAAAGCCTTTTGACTTTCTTCATGCTCTCCTAACTTTTCATAGAGGTTTGCAGCTTCAGTAAACTTTTCATTTTTTAGTAGGGATTTTGCCTCTGCCATACTTACGTCTTTTATCTTTTTAGCAGAGTCTTTATACTCACCAGCTTTGGTAAAAGCTTCTCTAGCTGCATCAAATTCTCTTTCGCCAAGTAGAAATTTACCCTCTTCATAGTAGGATTCTATGATTTTATTTTTTGAGTTTTTAAAATCACCAAGCTCTTCAAATTCAGCTCGTGCCTCGTTAAATTTCTTTTGATTTATAAGATCGCTAGCATCCATGTATTTTTTGAGTTGAAGATAATTCTGATTGCCTATGAATATAGTTGCAATAATACCAAGGACTAGTAAAGTCAATAAAATAGGCGCAAGATGGCTCTTCTTCATTAAGGTTTACCTCTCAATTTATTTTTTATAATATAGCATATTAAACTGCCTTTGTCTAATTAAAGATTAACTGATTTCTGCAAACTTTGCTCGTTCCTCATCGCTTAGATTTATGATAAGGCTTTTAAAATTTTTGTATCTTACAAATCCCGCTGGGCTTTGTGCTGGTTTTTTTACATGCTTTTTTTGAGTATAGTCTACTGTTATTGTGGTTTGCTCTCTTGAAGTACTAAAATATGCAGCTAGCTTTGCAGCGTATAACAGCAATTCTTCGCTAGGTTCATCATCCTTTATAATTACATGACTTCCTGGTGCTCCCTGAACGTGTAACCATGTATCATTGGGCTTTGCTGCGCCAGTGATCCTATCGTTCTGAATGCTGTTTTTGCCAACTTGTATCTGCACACCACTATGTTCAAGTCTTATTTCTTTGCTCTTTCCTTGTACCTTACTAAGCTTTCTTTCCGACTTTATATATCCATTTTGTGCAAGAAGCAACTTTATATCGTCTAGCTCGGCATCACTTTTTGCATTTTGCATATCCATAAGTATTTGCTGCAGATATGCAAGCTCTTCTTTAGTTTCTTTTCTTTGAGAATCGGCGAGCTCCTGTGCTGTCTTTGCTTTTCTATACCGTTTGAAATATAGGTTTGCATTATCTTTAATGCTAAGTTCTACATTAAGTGGAATATCTATATTCTGATAATTTTCATCATAAAAATTTGGAAGGCTTATAGATGTTCTCCCTTTTTCAGCTTGATTTATGGCATAAAGATTGGCATTTATTATTTCACCATAAAGCTTATAATCCTGAGCTTTTTTCCACTGCTCTTCAGTAGAGTTTATTATTTCTAGTCTATTTTCACATCTATTAATATGTTTAGTAATTATCTTGTATAAGTATGATGATTTCTGCTTTATTTTATCTCGAACATCTCTATTGGTATAAAATAAATCCATAGCCTTTGACAATGTATCAAAATATACAATGTTTTCTGCATTATATGCATCATATTTTATTGGGAAAAAATCAATAGCATTATGCATATCGTCATAGACTATATTTGGTGCATATTCTAAAGATTTAAAAGCTTTAATTATGGCATTTGACAAAGAAGACTTGTCTATTTCAAACAGCTGGTCATCTCCATTTGACCCAACTAAATGAGCAATTTGCTCAGCGCTTGCGCTACCAAGTCCACTAATATTATCTTGCAAGAATCTTTTTAATTTGCCTTCTGCATTATTTAATCGTTCGATAATTAAAGCTTCTCTCATATTAAAAGGATCAAGCTTATCTTGCATGGGTGGCAAATGATATTTTAATCCTGGCAACAGCTGTCTAACACGGCTTATGTCTATTCCTACTCTTTTTGCAACTTCAATGATAATACCATTTTCATCAATAAAAATAATATTTGAATGCTTACCCATTATTTCTATAACGATTCGCTTTATTACTTTATCACCCAACTCTGTAAAGCACTCTATATCAATATTTATTATTCTATCGCAGCTTACTTGGGAAATATCGATAATTCTTCCACCTTGCAAATGTTTCCTAAGCAACATGCAAAAAGCGGGCGCTGTTGCTGGGTTTTCAAATCTATGCTCTGTAAGTTGTAGCCTTGCAAATCCAGGATTTGAGCATAGCAGCATACTAAAAAAGCCTTTTTCGGATCGCAGATTAAATATAAGAGTATCCCTTGCAGGTTGCATTATTTTATCTATCCTAGAGGGCAAAATTCTGCTTGCTATCTCTGTTTTCAAAAAGCTGAGAGTAAATCCATCTATTGGCATTTGCGCATGCTCCCTTATTAGTTATGTGCATATAATAGCACATTTACGCAGATTTTGCGAATACACTATGTGGGCTTTTTATTTCTAATTTATTGCTGATAGTTTCAATACTGTTATTATAAATAAATAATTTATAACTAAAAATAAAATAGTTTATTTTATTTGATAAGTTGTTTATAGTTAATTTAATAAATAATTAAAAGCATTGCACAAACAAATGATTTAAAATATAATATAAGAAGAATTCTAAGGAGGAAAAAAATGGCTGACCAAAAGGCATTTATAAATAGGGATGTAAGCTGGCTCGAATTTAACAATAGAGTCCTTGCTGAAGCAAATGATGCTACTAATCCATTGTTTGAAAGGCTGCTTTCACTTTCTTTTGTAGTATCAAACAAGGAAGAATTTATTGCTGTAAGACTAGCCTCATATTATATAAAACTAAAGGATTACAAAAACGCACTTGAAACGCAGAATATAATAAATGAGCTTATAGCTGGTTTAGTCAATATGAACAGCGATGTAGATTCTGCATACAAAAATTTATGCGCCTTACTGAAAACATCGGGCATAGATACTTCAGCGTATGATAAAAAATGGGCAAGTGAATATTTTGACAACAATATAAAATCATCATTAAAAATTAGGCGCATAGTAAACACACAGCCACTTCCTCTTTTAAAAGAAAAGACTTTACATATAGCTCTTATGCTGGATAATCAGCTTAATTCGTTTACATTGGTGGAAATTCCTGACAATCTAACTCGCCTAGTGGAGATGCCTAGCGAAGAAGGTAAAGTAAGTTTAGCCTTAATTGAAAAGATCATTATTGATAATCTTTATAAGCTATTTCCAGATAAAAAGATAAGAGATATTGTCCCATTTAGAATAATTAGAAGTGCAGAAACACCCTTTGACGATACACTAAGTGATGACTATGTAGCGACAATCACTAATGTACTTCAGATGCGCAAGTATTCTGAAGTAATGTGTATGGAAGTTCCTAAAAATTCGCCTCAAGAGCTAGTAGCACTACTTGCTTATTCACTAAATATAACAAAGCAAGAAATCTATAAAACAAACAGTCCGTTAGGACTTTCATCTGTACTAAGAGCAATATATAAACTAAAGGATTATGACAGATTTAAATTTCCAAAGTTTATACCATATTTACCAAAAGAATTAAGTGAATATAGTATTTTCTCAGAAATTTCAAAGCACGATCATCTGTTATTTCACCCATTTGACAGCTTTGAGCCGGTAATAAGACTTATTGACGAGGCTGCAGATGATGAGAATGTACTATCAATAAAGCAAACTTTATATAGAGTAAGCTCCAACAGTCCTATAATAGCGAGTCTAGTTAAAGCTGCGCAAAATGGTAAGCAAGTAACTGTGTTTATGGAACTTAAAGCTCGTTTTGATGAAAAGAATAACCTAGGTTGGGGAAAAAAGCTTGCAGAGGCTGGTTGTAATGTAATATATGGCTTGCCTGGTCTAAAGACCCATTCAAAGATCACGTTGGTCGTGCGTGCTGAAGGCGACACTATAAAGAAATACCTACATCTTGGAACAGGCAACTACCATGACGTTACAGCAAAGGCATACACAGATATGGGTATACTTACCTGTGATGAAGAGCTTGGCAATGACGCAATGAGTTTCTTTGAAATGCTTAATGCTCATAGTGCCAAGAGCGATATGAGCCACATGCAATCTGCTCCCTTCCAGCTAAGAAATAGAATAGAAGAGCATATTCGCAAGGAAACTGAGAATGCTCTATGTGGGTTACCTGCAAGAATAGACGCTAAAATGAATGCCCTTGTGGATCCATCATTGGTAAAGCTGCTCTATACTGCAAGTCAGGCTGGTGTTAAGATAAATCTTGTAGTAAGAAGCTCATGCTCTCTAATACCTGGAATAGCTGGTTTAAGTGAAAACATAACTGTACATTCCATAGTTGGCAGATTCCTAGAACATTCTAGAATATTCAGATTTGAAAATGCTGGTGAACCTGCTTTGTATATGTCTTCTGCAGACTGGATGCCACGCAATCTTGATAAGCGAGTAGAGCTACTTTTTCCAGTAAAAGATCCATTAGTCAAGCAAAGAGTAGAAGAAATACTACGCATACAGCAGCTAGATACAGAAAAGTCCTGGACTATGTTGAGTGATGGAAGGTTTGTAAAAACAAAATCACTAAAGCCAGGGTATGCTATAAATTCTCAGCAAGTGTTTATTGAAAGCAAGGGTTGGCGTTTTAAACTTTTTGATGTAAATAAATATTCAGACAGACCTTAATAAGGTCTGTTTATTTTTTTAAAAACATCTTGGATAAATTGCAATTTATCTCTATTTATTATAAAATTATATAAAATAATGGAGAAAAGTTATGCAAGCAAATACACAAAATAAAGTAAAAATAGAATATAATCAGGGGAAATTATTTTCAAAGCCTCTTTTGTCAATGTCTTTAGCTGTGTTTGGCTATATGTGGCTATTGCTTATAGTTTTTTTAGTATTTGGAGCTCTGTTGATATTTGGTAATACAATTATTTCAATAATAGTAAACGTAGCATTCTTAAGCCTATGTGGATATTTTTTCTATTTCAGAGGGCTGTATGTTGGAACTAAGCAAGCCGCTGCAAGCGAAATTGCTTTTAAAGACAAATTGCTTGGAAAAAATTCATCAGTAAATCCTGACGAATGCTTTACCAGATGGAAAGGCTTTGTTGCTGTGGCATTCGGAATGTTGCCATTTTTTTTAGTAGCTTTATATTTTGCACTACACACAGAAAGGCTGTATTATCAACTAGGGTCACTTCCCTCATGGCTAAACCAATATATGCATTATGATAATCTTGATGTAGCACTAGGCTACTATATGCAAAATACTGGCTTACATGCAATGGATATATTAAGAATATTTGTGCGTGGTTCAATAATGCCCTTTGTATCTATGGCAAATAACGCTGGAGCAGAAGTTATGCTTACCGTAGAAAGGCTAAGTCCTCTGCTTATATTGTTGGTGCCAAGTTTATATGGATTTGGATATGTTCAAGGAGAAAATAATCGCATACAAATTAACAAGGCAATACACAGCAATGCAAAGCGCAAAAATATAGTAGAAAATCATAAAAAAGAAAAAAAGATTCAAAAGAATAAGGAACTTATATGAGAATAATAGGTGGTACCGCCAAAAGACGAACAATTCACGCTCCAAAAGGTATGGATACTAGACCAACTCAAGATTATATAAGAGAAGCCCTGTTTAACATATTACAAGGTTATGTTGATGAAAGTGTATGCCTTGACCTTTTTGCAGGAAGTGGTGCACTTGGTCTTGAGGCAATAAGCAGAGGAGCAAAGTATTGCGTTTTCTGCGATAAGAGCAGGGCTGCCTATACTCAGATAAAAGAAAACATAAGCTTGCTAGGGTTTGACGAACAAAGTATGGTGCTAAAATGTGATTGGCAAATGGCTATATCAAATTCTATAAGTAAAAATATTAAATTTGATTTGGTTTTTATTGATCCACCATACAAAATAGGCAACATTGAAGATATATTAACTCAGCTTTCGCAAGGAGGAGCACTCAACAAAAGTGCTATAATAGTGCTAGAAAGAGACAAAAAATCAGATACCGTTACACATAAAGATTTTAATCACATATCCCATAAAGAATACGGCATTACCACACTTGATATTTATGAATTTGAGGTTAAAGATGAATAAGATTTGCGTATACCCAGGCAGCTTTGATCCTATCACATTAGGGCATCTGGATATAATAAAAAGAGCTGCGGCATTATTTGATACAGTAAGCGTATGCATACTGATAAACAACAAGAAAAAGTGCATGTTTAGTCTAGATGAACGGATAAACATGATAAAGGAAGCATGTAAGGATATTCCAAATGTTAAAGTAAGTAGCTATGACGGACTTCTAGTAGATTATGCAAAAAGCATAAATGCTAAGGCTATAATTAGAGGTTTAAGAGCTATATCGGATTTTGAAGCAGAGCTACAAATGGCAAACATAAATAAGCAGCTATGCCCAGAAATAGAAACATTTTTTATGGCTACAAATCCTGGGCTCTCGTTTGTAAGTTCTAGCGCAGTAAGAGAAATTGCAGGGTTTGGTGGAGATTTTTCAAAATTTGTTCCCAGTTCACTTGTAAAACACATACAAAATAAATATAAGGAGATAGACTATGGAAAACAGAAGTGATACTCGTTTAGAAAGGCTAAAGCATACTATTGATGGTCTAGATAGCACCATTGAAAACGCTCCCAAGTATTTTTTCAGTGGAGAAAAAAGGATAGTTGATTATAATTCAATAAAAGGTTTTTGCCAGGAAATACTTGATTTGATCCCTAACACCATAGTTGAGGCTCAAAATGTGCTTAGCGAAGAAAAAGCTATTATCTCGGAGGCCAAAACTTATGCAGAGAGCCTAAAAAGAGAGAGCATAGAAATAAGAAACGCAGTTGAGGCAGAAGCCAACAAAATAAAGTCTGATGCTGAAAACAAAGCAAATCAGATGATAAGCGAGGCAGAGCGCAAGTATTCAGCAACATTAGCAAAAGCTGATGATGAAGCAAAGGCAAAGCATGAGGCAGCAGAGGCTGAGCTTATGAAGGCTAACAAAGATGCTGAAGATATTGTTGCAGATGCTCAGCATTATGCAAATGAAATAGTACACAATGCAGAAAATGATGCTAAAAATCTTGTAAGTGAAACTGAAGTGCTAAAGCAAGCTAATATAGAAGCAAAGAATATAATAAATAATGCTCAAGAGCAGATTGACGATATGTATTATGATACTCATAAGCATATAGATGAAGTACTTACAGAGCTTGAAAATATACTTAGAGATAAGTTGAGCTCTATACAACTTACTAAGGCTCAAATACTTGGTAATGAAGAAGTAGAGCCTCCAAGAAAGTATGACAACTTTGACGATAACATGGGGTTTTAATTGGTGATAGAATACAAAGTATATTCTGTATCAGATGAAACAATAGAAATAGCTGACGGATTTTTTGAAGGTTGGCCTGATGCTCCTGATAAAAATATTCATAGGCAACTCTTAAAAAGCAGTTTTAAAGCAATAGTTGCAATAGATAGAGATATAAATAAAATTATAGGCTTTATAACAGTGATTAGTGACGGTATTATTTCAGCATACATTCCACTTTTGGAAGTAATACCTGAATATAGGAAAAAAGGAATTGGAAGCAAGCTGTTTAATCTTGCTAAAGACGAATGTAAAAATTTATATATGATAGATCTATTATGTGACAATGAGCTTGTAGAGTTTTATAAGAATTTCAATATGGAAAAAGGTACAAGCATGTTTTTGCGTAACTATGACAGGCAAAGCTGCAAATAAATAAATTAAACATTATACTAAAAGTCCTCTAAATGCCGAGGACTTTTTATCAATTGTCAAGAAATGATAAAGATGTTTGTATACATTTTTATCGATATTAAGCAAGGTGGCCGATACTTACGATGTTGGGGTTCGTAGCAAAGCCGATCAAAACTTTTCTTGAACAAATAATACAAAATATAAAAAAGGAGGCGTTAGCCTCCAGAATATTTAATTGCGTATTAGATAGTTATATGCACCAAGTGCCGCTGTTGCTCCAGTACCTTGAGCTATAACAATTTGTTTAAATACAACATCTGTACAATCACCAGCAGCATATATTCCAGGAACATTTGTAGCACCTTGATTATCTACAATTATCTCTCCACGTGAATTTTTATCAACACAGTCTATCCACTCTGTAGTAGGTACTAGGCCTACTTGTATAAAACATCCTTGAATTTCTTCTTTATGGAGTTCACCTGTAATACGATCTTCGTATTCAATTCCTTCTACCTTAGTATCGCCAGTAATAGCTTTTGTAGATGCGTTTGTAACAATCTTTACATTTCCAAAAGATTTTAATTTCTTCTGCAAAATCTGATCTGCCTTGAGCTCAGGTAGGAATTCTAGAACTAAGACATTTTTAGCTATTGATGCCAAGTCTATTGCAGCCTCTATACCAGAGTTGCCACCGCCTATTACTGCAACAGATTTATCCTTAAATAACGGACCATCGCAGTGTGTACAATATGCTACACCCTTATTCTTAAATTCTGTTTCACCAGGTATTCCTATCAATCTCCATCTTGCGCCAGTTGCTACAATTAGAGTCTTGGTTTTAATTATGCCTTGTTCACAGTGAAGTTCTATTAAGTCGTATTTCTTAACAGATTCTATTTTAATATCATCAAGTATATCAACACCATACTTTAATACATGCTCTTTTACTTGATCCATGTACTTTGGACCTTCGGTATAGGGAATGCCAGTAATATTTTCAATAGCCATTGTGTTTTTTACCTGGCCACCAAACTCTTCTGAAATTAGACCAGTTTTAACATCTTTTCTAGCTGCATATATAGCAGCTGTTGCTCCTGCAGGCCCACCACCAACAACTAGCACATCATATATTGGCTTATCAGCAAGATTTAGTTCTCTTTTGCTATCTGTAATTTTGTCTAATATATTATTTAGGCTAGTTTTGCCATTGTGGAATGATTCACCGTTTAAGAAACATGCCGGCACAGCCATTACGCCAAGTTTTTCAACATAGTCTTGGAACATAGAACCATCTATCATTGTATGGGTAATGTTTTCATTCAATACTGATATTATATTAAGAGCCTGTACAACATCAGGACAGTTATGGCAACTTAAGCTAACAACTGTTTCAAATTCTAGCTTTTTATTTATACTTTTTATTCTTGCGACTTGTTCATCATCTATTTTTGGTGCTCTACCGCCTACTTGCAATAGTGCTAGAATAAATGACTCCAATTCATGACCTAAGGGTATACCGGCAAATGTAATTCCATTTATTTTATCTGAAGATATGCTAAAACTCGGAGTATACTTTAGTTTATCTTTTTTGATATGTATTTTTTCTGAAAGCCCTGCAATTTCTTCTACAAACTTATTAAGTTCTAAAGAATCTTCAGAATTATCAAGTGATAGTGTAAATACAACTTCTTTTTCAAGAAGTTGTAAATACTGTTTTACTTGATCTTTAATATTTTGTTCAAGCATCAAATTTTACCTACTAGGTCAAGACCTGGGGTAAGTGTTTTACCTGATTCTTTCCATTTAGCAGGGCATACTTGATCTGGATTCTTGCGAATAAATTGAGCAGCACGTACTTTGTCGTATACTTGACTAGCATCACGACCAATACCACCAGCGTTTACTTCTTCGGTCTGTACAACACCATCTGGGTCAATTACAAATGTAGCTCTAAGTGCAACACCAGCAGCCTCATCTAAAACATCAAAATCTCTAGCTATTGACTTATGAGAGTCTGCTAGCATAGTGAATTGAAGCTTGCTAATAGCCTCTGAGTGATCATGCCAAGCCTTGTGAACAAAATGTGTATCGGTAGACATTGAATATACCTCAACACCTAGTTCCTGTAGTTTAGCGTATTGATTTTGCATGTCTTCAAGCTCTGTTGGGCAAACAAATGTAAAATCTGCTGGATAAAACATTAATACTGTCCATTTACCCTCAAAATCTTTATTACTTATTTCAACAAATTCCTCTTTTTTGGGATTGTAACCCATTGTTTTAAACTCTGGAATTCTTTTTCCAACCATTGACATAATAATATCCTCCTAAATTTATATTGAGAACCTTCTCATATATAGTTATACCCACTTAACTCTCTTGTTAAACATTAAAAAAATATTTTTTTGATTAATTATAAAAAACTTCCATTTTATTATAAAATTGGAAGTAAATAATTATGATTTTTAAAAAATGATATAAACTTCTGCCTTCTTTGACGGCGCTTTTTTATTTTAAGTCTATCGCCTAAGTCTCTAGCACCTACACCATATACTAAGTATAGCATTAATCCACTTACAAGCATAATAAATACCGTAGATGTGCATAGTTTACCAGATGCATTTACATTGTATCCATCACGATCCTCTTCAAGAGTCATGCTTTGCATTACAATTGCGTGAGTTGTTCCATAGCCAGAATGGAATGCTGCTGACATATCATATTCATTAAATAGAGCATTGAAATTTATTGTAAATACAGCTAAAACGCTCGGCAATACAATTGGTATCTTTACTCGATTGAATCAAGTCTTAGCTTTAGCCTACCACGGCTTATCAAAAACTTAAAGTCTTGAGTACCAAAAAGTTTACCAAAGTAAATTGATCAAAAGATATAGTTTTTGAACATATTGCTGGATAATTTTGAAAAGCAAACAATATTATCGTAACAACAAGAGTAGCGTATATAATGAATAGTACATATGCATATATCTGAGATAATATAAATTACAGGGTTATGTGTTTTTTCTTTTGAAATTTAAACTTTTTCTTAGATACGCTAGAAAAGGTTTTTTGTGTTTAGACACAAATCAGGACTAAAATTATTGTGAGTTATAACAATGTTAATTATGTATAATATGTTATATAATAATTATCGATGATACATTATTAATTATAGGAGGGTTTTTATGGCAAGTTTATCATTACAACACATCTATAAAATCTATCCAGGCAATGTTACCGCTGTTAGCGATTTTTGCCTAGAAATAGAAGATAAGGAATTTATCGTATTGGTAGGTCCTTCCGGATGCGGAAAATCTACCACACTTAGAATGGTTGCAGGCCTTGAGGAAATCAGCAAGGGCGAATTATACATTGGCGATCGTATCGTAAACGATGTGGCTCCAAAGGATAGAGATATAGCAATGGTTTTCCAGAACTACGCTTTGTATCCACACATGACAGTATTTGACAACATGGCATTCGGCTTAAAGCTTCGTAAGGTACCAAAGGATGAAATAAGAAGAAGAGTTGAAGAAGCTGCTAAGATTTTGGATATAAGCCATCTACTAGAGAGAAAGCCAAAGGCTTTGTCAGGTGGTCAGAGACAGCGTGTTGCTTTGGGTCGTGCTATCGTTCGTGAGCCAAAGGTATTCCTAATGGACGAGCCTCTTTCAAACTTGGACGCAAAACTTCGTGTTGCAATGCGTACAGAGATTACAAAGCTTCATAAGCGTTTGCAAACAACATTTATCTATGTTACACACGACCAAACAGAGGCTATGACAATGGGTACTCGTATCGTTGTTATGAAAGATGGTTTTATTCAGCAGGTTGATACTCCTCAAAATCTATATGATTATCCAGCAAACGAGTTTGTTGCAGGCTTCATAGGCAGCCCTCAAATGAACTTCTTCAAGGTAAAGCTTGAGAAGGAAGGCAATCAAGTATATGCAAAATTTGGCGATAGCAAGATACTTATTCCATCAGGCAAGCTCGGCAAATTCAAGGACGAGGATCATATTGGCAAAGAGGTTGTTATGGGTATCCGTCCTGAGAATATTCATGACGAAGCAGCATTCCTTGCAACAGCTCAAGAAGCTAGCATTGATGTAAATGTAGAAGTAACAGAACTTATGGGTGCTGAAACCTTCCTATACCTATCTACATCTGGCAAGGAAGGCAACATAATCGCTCGTGTAAATCCTCGCACTACAAGCCGTGCAGGAGATCAGATCAAGGTAGCATTTGATGTAAACCATCTGCATTTCTTTGATCTTGATACAGAGGAAACTCTCCTTACAAGATAATAAATTAAAGAGGGCGTAGGCTCTCTTTTTTTATTTGTTTTTTATATTAAAGTTGTAGAATTTTGATTATTAGATCGCCACTTACAAATATGTGATAGTATTCGCTTTGCGCAAATATTTGTTTCAGTTCTTCAAAGGGTAGTGCGTTCTGAATAACAGGCATAATCGTAAATATTACAAAAACAAATACTATGCCTTTTGCTAATCCTAAAGCTGCTCCAAAAAGCATATCTGCATATTTAAGCTGCGAAAACCTAAAAACTGAATTCATAAGATTTATTATCATTGAAAAAACTATATATATCAAAAAATAACATGCTATAAATGCTAGTACATTGATGGCAATGCTTATTATGGCTTGAGATATAATATCATTAAGTTCAGACGATGAAGCAATATCTTTACCACTGATTACCGACTTAATAATCTGGTCAATAGGAGAAGCAAGCTGAAGTCTATCAAGTGCTGATGATACCATATTGCCCTGTGGCATAGCAGAAGCATCAATTCCATTTATTTTTGCTGCAGTATCCGTATAGTATTTTACAAGATTTATCACATTAGCGTTTGCAGAAAGTCTTTTCACTAGACTTGGTACAAATGCAAATGAAACCAAAAGAGATAACATTGATGCACCTAGGCTTAAAAGGCTATGCAAAAAGCCTCTGTATGCTCCATACAGAACACATATACCCAATAATATAATTATCAATAAATCTAATATATTCATTCGTCACCTAAGGCAATATAATCGTATAAACATCTTGCCCATCACTCACGATAGCTTTGCCATTGCTAAGCGTAGCAATATGCTTGCTTATTCCGTTCTTCATGTTTATTGGGAAGCTTGTAAATCCAGTATCATTTATTGAAGCCTTATAGATAGTGTTTCCAGCAACAGCATAAAGATTCTTATCACTAAGAAATGCAGACACTGCAGTAACGGGTAGTGTATAGCGTCTATCCTTTTTACCAGATACCAGTCTAAGTTCGTTTATCCCATTACCCGCTGCTTTCTGATCCAGAGGAACAAAGAGCATGTAAGCATCTGCATCATCATACACGATACTATCCAACATTTTCCAGCCATATAGCAACAATGATGGTCTTGTCTGTTTTGATACTCTATAATCATAAGAAAGCATACGGCGTGTGTTTATTATGTCTAGATTTCCATTATCAAATAATACGGAATATGTAAAATAATCTCCTAGGGAAACTTCTCCAGTATTCATTTTACCAACTTCAAATGTGTTTAGAATACTATTTGGTGCAGTTGCATCAGTTTCTAACTTTAAGGTCCACATATATTCGCCATCTCTGCCAAAGAACCCAAAGTCCAGTATCAAAGAATCTCTAAAAGCTGTGCTTTCTTCGTCTATTTGAGTTCCTTTCAAATCATATATTGAAAGTCTGCTCTTTCGCTCGTCGCCTATTACTACTCCAAAATACTGCTTATTTATACGAGCGAAAATGATATCCTGACCCAGATTATCGCTATAACTTGAATGGCCTTTTGCATCTAGCACATAGATATTACTCTTTCTCCAGACAACTACATTCTTATTATCACAATCAACCTGTGCTCCGTCTCCCACATCATAAGACCAAATTGTAGTGCCATTATCTGTACAGCAATAAAGCATCCCATCATATATATATAATATCTTATCTCCAAATGGCTTTAGTGAACTATTTAATGGGATATTTAGCTTTCTAAAATCTGCTTTATAGCCTCTTTTTACAAACAAACCACCTAGCCATATAGCAAGCCCTATAACAATCACTACTACTATGGCAATAATAATTATTATCTTATTTTTATTTTTCTTATCAAACGTCATATTAATACTCTTAATTTTCTAATAAAATCAAAGTTATTTTATCACAATAAAAGCTCATCGGCAACGCTTGCACTTATTAAATTTATAGCTTTTAGTCCGTTGCCTGAATATTCTCCATATTTTTTTGAAGCAATCTCCCCTGCTCTGCCTAGAATAAAGCAAGCAAGAGCTGCTTTTGTAAATATACTCTGCTCTATACTATTGTTGGCAATAAGAGCAGCAGCTATTCCACATAGGCAATCACCCGAACCTCCTTTTGCAAGTACAGGAGATCCACTTGAATTAATTGCAAAATTTTCCCCATCGTATATAAGTGATCTTGCACCCTTTAGAATTATATTTAATCCATATTTCTCATATATGGCCTTGCATGATCCAATATAGTCTTTCAATACATCTTCAGTACTGCATGATATTAGCCTTGCAGCCTCTCCTGGATGAGGAGTAATTAAAAAGTTTTTGTTTAATTTTATATTGCTTTTGGCTAAAAAGTTGAGTGCCTGGGCATCAATAACACATTTAATGTTTTTTTCTTTTGCAATATTTATAATATTCAAAACAAAAGCCTTGTTCTCATCGCTATCCTCTAGTCCACTTCCCACAGAAATACAATCATAGTTGCCAAGCGCTGATAAAAGATCGTTTTTTTGAACTTCTGTTTCAATAATTCTGCCCATGGGTAGCATCTCGCTTTGTTGAATAAGGCTAATAGTATGCTCATTTGATGCGAGTGTAATAAGCCCTACTCCAGTATTTATCGCTGCTCTGCAATTCATAAGAGCTGCTCCAGCATAATTTGTGGAACCAGCAACTATCAATACGCTGCCTAATTTGCCTTTGTGCGCAATAGGGCTTATCGGTTTTAGTAAGTTTTGGGCCATTTCATCATCTACAACAATAGAACCCAAATCTGACTCACTCTCTATTCCAATATTTTCCAAAGATATTTTACCTGTGTATTCAGGAGCCATGCTCAGAAGCAACCCTTGCTTAATTATTTGCAGGCATATCGTTTCATCTGCTTTTATTGCTATGCTTTCTACATATCCAGTTTCTCCATTTAAGCCACTTGGTATATCTATGGATATTTTGTATGATTTACTTTGGTTTATTTTCTCAAAAGTAGGGACAAGGCTATTGTTTACTGCACCTTTAAATCCAGTGCCAAAGATACCATCCACAATAATTGCATAATTCCTATCCTCAAACCTCTCAAGATCATAAAAGTTTGGATGGTATATGCTTTCAAGTAGGCGCCTATTTTCTTTTGCATCAGGCTTTTTTGGCTCACAAAGAGCATATACATCACAGATTATGCCGTGTGAAAAAAGCATTCTTGCCAACGCATAAGCATCTCCACCATTATTACCACCTCCAGCTAATACTGCTACCTTGTTCCCTTTGCTACAATGATTTAAGCAATATTTTGTCACTGCTAAGGCAGCTCTTTCCATAAGCAACAAGCTAGGAAAATTATTCTTTTCCATGAATTCTTTCTCTATACTTTGCATAAGCTTTGGACTAATGGCTCTCATATATGCTCCTTTATAAAATCCCCTAATTTTTTAAAATTAGGGGGATAATCATTTCTGTGAGTTTTCTATTGCTTTTTCCACAGCCTTTTGCCATGAACTTTGCACTTTTTTCTTCTTTTCTTCAGTAATATTATTTGGTTTTTTCTCAAACTTTTGTCTTTTCTTGATAGCAGCAAATGTATTGCCATTTTTGCTTTTCTTTGAATTTAAATTATTTGAAGATTGCTTGCCTTTTTGATGGCTGTTTTCCATTTTTTGATTTGTATCATCACTTGTGTTTTTGTTGTTTTTTACTCTGCGAGTATGCTTTGGATATTTATTTATACGCTTCTGCTCTTGGTTGGTATTTGTGTTATTTATAGAAGTATTCTGGTTCTTTTCTTCAGGTTTTGAGCTTTTTTGTTCTTTCTGCTTTGCTTTTTCATCAATAATAAATTGCTCAAACTCTGTAAGTGGCTTTTCTTCTTTATCTACTGCATAGGCTTCGGGATTGTTTATTTGCTCGAGCATATAAGTTTTTATTTCAGTATCATCGTCTTTTTGAATTTTTACCTTTATTGTTTCCATTAGAACATTAACTTCACTTACTATTCCTTTGCCATCTGGAGTATCTACCTCTTTATTTACTTTTGGCATAAGCTTATGCATAAGCTCATAGTAATCTTGTTCATATTTTAGGCAGCACATGAGCCTACCACATGCGCCACTTATCTTGGTAGGATTAAGAGATAGGCTCTGCTCCTTTGCCATCTTGATAGATACTGGTTGGAACGTCTTTAGAAATCCAGCACAACACACTTTTCTACCACATGAACCTAGTGTACCAATAATCTTTGCTTCATCACGAACGCCTATTTGTCTAAGTTCTATACGTCTTTTATACATTGATGCAAGATCCTTTACCAAGTCTCTAAAATCAATGCGCTGATTTGCTGTAAAGTAGAACATGATTTTGCTATCATCAAACATAGGCTCTACTCTAACTAGCTTCATATCTAGATTATGCTCTTCAATCTTTAATTTGCACTCTCTAAAAGCCTGCATAGCAAAGCTATCCAGCTCTTTCTGGTGATTTATATCTTCTTGTGTAGCTATTCTGATTACTGGTTTCAAAGGAATAGTAATCATATCATCATCTATCTTTTTTAAGTCCAGAACCACTTCTCCCATAACTACGCCACGAACGGTTTCAACTATAACCTTATCGCCACGCTTGGGCCACACATTGGCAGGACTAAAGTAAAATAACTTGCCTGAGTTTTTTATCCTCACGCCCACTATTGTTGCCATCGGGCTGTTTCCTCCACAATTGATGCCAACCAGCGATCCATTACAGACTGCCAATTTGACTGCATCTTATTCATACGTCTTGCGAGCATGGTGCTCTCAATTATTTTGTTAAAGCTTATTATCTGTCTATCTTTTATGGCCGTTTGCCAATTATCTGGATATTCAATATAATATCCACCTTCCACATTGCATGACTTGTGCAATGCCGACTCTACTATTCTTTCAAACGTATCAAGCAGATTGTTTTTAAATTCGTCGCCAGACTTGGCGTATTCGCAAGAAAATCTTACAGCATCAGTCAAAGACGAAAGATTTAAAAGTCTATCAATAGCTTTATCCAGATATTCCGTTTCTGTTGAGTTATTGATTATCTCTATTGCTCTGCCAACAAGCCCTGAGCTATGATTTGCAGCATTTTTAGCGAGGCTTGAATCGACTCCAAATTGCATAAGGTATTTTGCTATTTTGTCCGTATCCCATCTATGTATCTGCACCTTAATACAACGAGATTTTACAGTAGGGATAATCTTGCTAAGTTCGTTGGCTACAAGGAAATATATTATATCGTCACGGCCCGACTCCAGAGGTTTAAGTAGAGCGTTTTGTGCCTGCATAGTAAGTAGCTCTGCATGCTCTATCACCACTACTCTGTTGCCACTAAACATGGACAAGGTGCTTATAAAAGGCACAAGCATATCTCTTATAGCAGCAACGCCTATACTGCTTACAGCAGTACTTAGCCCTTGATTTTTAACAGTTTCTGTGGAAATAACTAGCTTGTCTACACTGCTATCATTGCTATTTAAAATATGATTTGCTAGAATATGACAAAGCCTATGTTTTGCAAGCCCATCCTCTCCATATAAAAGATAGGCATGACTATGTTTGCCGTCTAAAATGCTTTGTATAAAAGCATCCTGAGAAGGCGAAATATTCAAAAAATCTTTTATATTTAGCAGACTTAAATCCGGCTTTATATCCATAGTTTTCCTAAATTAGCAGATAATTACATATTTATTTTACATAAAATGTCCATAAAATGCAAGTAATCAGAGATTTGTTTATTTTAGCAGAGAACAGTTTATATTAATATTATAGGCTTTTTGTTATTGGGAGGTGTTTATGAAAAAACAAAAATTTGATATAGAAGGTATGACCTGCTCTGCTTGTAGCGCAAGAGTAGAGAAGGCTGTAAATAATATTGATGGAATATCCCAGGTTTCTGTAAATTTAATAAAAAACTCCATGTTAGCAGAATACGACGAAGGCAAAATAAGCCCTGATAAAATAATTGCAGTAGTTAATGATGCTGGTTATGGAGCAAAGCTAGCAAATGAAAAAGAAGCAAATAAAACAATAGCTCAAGATGATGAGCATGACAAAGCAAAAAGTAGGTTGATTTGGTCTGCTGTATTTTGTGTGCCTCTTTTCTATATAAGCATGGGTTACATGTATAATTGGCCACTTCCTAGCTTTTTATTGGGGCATGAAAATATACTTGTGTTTGCACTAATGCAGCTTGTATTGCTTATGCCGATACTTGTGATTAACGGCCATTATTTTAAACATGGTTTTAAAAACCTTATAAAGCTATCACCAAACATGGATACACTCATATCCCTTGGTTCTGGCGCAGCCACTGCATATAGTATATTTGCACTATTCAAGATGGCGTATTTTTTAGGGCATGGCGATATGGCATCGGCTCACACAATGGTACATGAGCTATATTTTGAGGGAGCGGGTACCATACTTACGCTTATAACTTTAGGTAAGTATTTTGAATCAAGAGCAAAGGGAAAGACCAGTGCAGCGATAGACAAGCTAATGAGTCTAAGTCCAAAAACTGCCACCATAGAACGAGATGGCAAGGAATTGCTAGTATCAATAGATGACTTGGTTGTAGGAGACATAGTTATTGTTAAAGCTGGAGAAAGCATAGCTTGTGATGGAGAACTAATATTTGGCAATGGCTCTGTGGACGAATCTGCAATAAGTGGAGAAAGCCTGCCTGTTGATAAATCAATTGGGGACAGTTTGATGTCTGGAACGATAAATAGGTCTGGTTTCTTCAAAATGAGAGCGACTCATGTGGCAAGTGATAGTACTCTTGCAAAGATAATAGCGCTTGTGGATGAAGCAACTAGCAGCAAGGCTCCTATTGCAAAGCTTGCAGATAAAGTAAGCTCTGTTTTTGTACCAATAGTAATTGGAATAGCTATAATTACATTCATTACATGGCTCATTGGTGGAAAAGGCTTTGAATTTGCTTTGGCTATGGGAATAAGTGTGCTAGTTATCTCATGTCCATGCGCATTAGGACTTGCAACACCAACTGCAATAATGGTTGGAACTGGAGTTGCGGCCAGGAATGGCATATTGTTTAAATCAGCAGAAGCACTTGAACATACAGCCTCATGCGATACGATAGTTTTAGACAAGACAGGCACCATCACAAATGGAGCACCTACCGTTTGTAATGTTAATAGCCTTATTGATGAATCAGAGCTAATTAAAATTGCTGCCTCGCTTGAAAAAAACTCTGAGCATCCTCTAGCAAAGGCAATAGTTGATAAATATAACAATGATGAATATTATACTGTAAATGATTTTGAACAGCACGAAGGAGCTGGCATAAGCGCAAGCATTGACGGAGAAAAATATTTTGCTGGCAACAAAAGGCTTATGAATAACAACGGTATAACTGTTGAAAATAAAGACGAAAATAATGGTAGCACTGCTATTTACATAGCAAAAGCAAATAAGCTATTGGGGACTCTGTATCTTTCAGATAGCATAAAGGAAAGTAGTCCAAAAGCAATAGCAAGGCTTAAATCTTTGGGTCTTAATACAATAATGCTTACTGGAGACAATAATACAACGGCAGCACTTATTGCAAAGCAAACAGAAATAAATGATTACAAGGCTGAGCTGCTCCCACAAGACAAGGAGAAATTTATTCGTGAGCTGCAAGAAAGTGGCAAGCATGTTATTATGGTAGGTGATGGAATAAATGATGCACCATCACTCACTAGGGCTGATATAGGAATAGCAATAGGCGCTGGCACAGATATTGCAATCGAAAGTGCTGATATAGTGCTTATGAAAAGCGATCTTATGGATATAGCAAAATCAGTGGAAATAAGTCGTTCCACCCTTAGAAATATTAAGCAAAATCTATTTTGGGCATTTATATATAATATAATAGGTATACCAATTGCCGCTGGTGTGTTATATAATAGATTTGGAATAAGGCTTAATCCTATGTTTGCAGCATTTGCAATGAGCATGAGTTCTATATTTGTGGTAAGTAATGCTCTAAGGCTTAACTTTTTCTCAAATAGAAAAAATATAAAAGGAGATACTAATAATATGAAAATTACACTTAATGTAGATGGCATGTCTTGCCAACATTGCGTAAAGCATGTAAAAGACGCACTTGAAAAAATTGATGGCGTTATAACAGCAAAGCCAAGTTTAGAAAAGAAAAATGTTGAAATAGAGCTAAGTAAGCCTACAGACATTGAAAAGCTGATAGAAGCTATAAATGCAGAAGGCTATAAAGCAAGCAAATAAAATAAATCGACTGCGAGTTAAAATCGCAGTCAATTTTTTATATAATATTGTGCTTTGAGTGAGTTAGAACTGTAAACCTAAATATCTGCAGAGGCTTTTTCCATGGACTAAGCTGTGAATAAAGCTGATTATAAAACTCTATTATTGTCTTTTCTTCCATTTCAAGATCTCTCTTGTTGGAATAAATAAGCGTATTTACAGAATTTGCAAATGGAAGTGTTGGAGTTTTAAGTTTGTTTTGAACGCTGATACAGTAGTCAAACAGAGTCTTGCTTTGATTGTACTTTGGAACGTCCTTACTCCAATGATTGAGCATACTCATTACTGCTCTTACATATATTCTAATTCTTTCTTTTTGATCCTTCTCCCTCTCGGCAAGTTGAGGAGGCTGAGTATAGTATATATATAGTGCAGTTGCTATAATGATTGCAATAAGCGCAATTATAAAAAGTATTGGGCTGCTGTGATTTTCATCATTATTTCCTTGATCATGCTGATCTGGCTCTGGGCTAGGTTCTGGGCTTGGTTCTGGCTCTGAAGGTGGTGGAGTAGGAGTCGGTTCTTCCTCATTATCCATATCTTCATCCTCATTATTTTCAGGGTCATTCTTATTTTCTGGAGGAGTATCTGGCTTATTTTCAGGAATAGGCGCAGTGGCATCAAAAGGTACCCAGCCAAATCCAGATAGATAAACTTCAGTCCATGCATGAGCATCTTTGCCAGTAACTCTTGCCAAATTATCTGAATCTGGATTTGCAACAAAGCCCTCGACATATCTTGCAGGAACGCCTGACATTCTGCAAAGCATAGTCATTGCAGATGCAAAATATGTACAATAGCCTTTTCTCTCTATAAACAAAAAATATGTGATAAAGTCATTTTGGGAAGGAACTTCCTTAACATCAAGGCTATAATTATAATTGTGTTGTAAAAAATTCATAATTGCCATAGCCTTATCATAAGGCGTTTCAGCATTAGCAATTATTTTATCTTTAAGATTATAAACTGCATTCTCAATATGATCAGGAACCTGCAAATAATCAGATTGTATAGCTCTATAATTTTTGTCAACAAGTCCTGAAGCTCTATCTACCAATGGTTCAAGTCCTACATCGCCTGCTGCTATTGCTGGGCTAGAGAATGTATATGAATCTCCAGGGGCAAGGTTACGAGTGATGAATTGCTCACCTATCTCGTTAAAATACGGTACCATATCCCTATTTGTGCTAAGCTCTCTATTATAGGCAGGAATAAGCAGCGTAGAATGTATACTGTTATATATATCTACCTTATGTGAATCTGCTTTAAAAACACCTTCATTCACCATAGTGATTGGATATTCTTCAAGGAGATATTGTTTCTTTAATCCTCTCCAGCGATAGCTATTTAATAGAAATCTACTTGTAGACTTACTATTTGTAAATGCAAGACCAGTATAAAAGTCCTTTGTAGCACCACGAAGATAGAGTTTTTTATCTGTCTGAACTGTAAGTATAGGGTCATCTTTAATTTCTGGCTTTCCACCAAAGCGATCAACCCCAAACGGATAATAGCCATAGTCGTTTATAGAGAATATTTCACGCTCATCATTAAAAAACATATAATCTTTTATCTTTTGCTTTAGCTCGGTTGCAAAATTATTTAATGGCTTAATAGTGCCCATACTAAATGGAATAATTAAAAAAGCTAGAGCCACAATTGCAAGTGCAACAGCGTTTGACTTGATATCAAAAGCTCTATCCTTATTTAAGGCCTTAAGCATAAGGGCTATCCAAGAAGGCAAAGTATATATGTATTGAAAACCAACACCTATCTGTAAAACTATATACATCAGTGCCACAAGCACAACGATCATTGGCACAAAGCTTAGATATTCATCGCATAGTATTTTGGCAAGCAGCACACTTAAAAAAGCTATAAATATGGCAAATGTGTCACTATATACCAAGAATATATTATTGCTACCTAAAATAAAATAGGCCAATGTTTTAAACATCTCTATGCTGCTATGAACAAAATTTCCTAAAACACCAGTAACCAGCATAAATACTGTCAAAAAGGCAATTAAAGCAGCTCCCACTATCTTGGTAACGAAATTTATTCTAAAAAGAATAAGTAATGCAAACATCAAAACAATAGCAATAAGCGATAGACCTATTGCAGAATACATTGAAAAACAAGATAGTACCGTCATTGCGATACCACTTGCAAAAAGCATTGCTATTAAATTATTTCGTAACTCAAGCTTCAATGTCTTCATATTCATAGTTATCAGCCTCTACATAGCAAACTTCTACGGATCTAGATTGAAGTTTTGCAACCATAGGCTCATAGGCTGGATTATCCTTGTTTAGAGTAACTAGGTATAGTCTTACTACTGGTCCTTTTTGTGCAACTTGCCCCACCACTTCTATCAAAGCAGATGTTAGTCTAGTAGTAATTATTACTACTGCACCAGCCTGCCTGATATTTGCCATCTCATAAAAAATAAAACGTTCAAATCTGGTATTTTCATCAAAGCCAACAGTGCTAAGGCGCTCAAGAAGCACTTTAAATCCCATATCAGAGGTGTATATAAAAGGAGAGCTTCCCAATATAGGTAGTTTTACCTTGTTTTTTAGCTTGACTTGACTGTATGCCATTGATGCTGCAGTTTCCAGAACGCCATCTTTAAGCGAGGCAAGTGTTTCGCTATCTGCGTTCTCGCTTACATGGGGAGATGAAGCATCCATAAGTATCAATGTGGATGGAAGAGTTGGCTCCTCATACTGACGCACCATTATCTCCTGCTTACGCATAGATAGCTTCCAGTGTATTTTTTTTAGGGGGTCGCCAAATTGGTACTTTCTTATTCCACTTGGAGAGCTCATATCCTCCTGAGCACGCTTTATGGTCTCAGCCCCCATATCACCTACGCCAAATTTTATATCCTCAACTGGGAAAATTTTGGGGCTTACATATATAGGCTGAGACTTTGATTCACTATCTACTTTAAATTCAAACATTCCAAAAATATCGCTTACAAGACAATACTCAATACCAGGATAGTATTTACCAACATGTCTTGCCATAAATTCATAGCTTGGATTGGAAAGTCTGCTATCTATCTCTATTACACGGCTTTCCAAATTATGATCTATTATGTGCAGCTTTACTGGAGCTATTGGAAATATAGTACCTGTATCTATGCTTATTTCTATATTAAGCACATCGCCTCTTGCTACAAGTTTTTCGCTATTATTTTGAACAATATGCATATTTGTTTTGGCTAAATATGCACTCAAAAAAGAGTAGCCTATCACAAGCGTAAGAACTATGACAGGCATCCAATAGCTTATGCGCCCCATGGATAGAGCCATAAACATCAAAAATATGTATAGGTATAGTAGCCTTTGCGTAGCTTTTTTCATGGCTATACTCTTATACCCTCATCGGAACATGTACATTATCAAGTATCTGATCCATAACCTGCTCAGTATTTATGCCTCTAAGCTTTGAATCAGGGGTGGTTTGCATTCTATGGCACATTACAGGCTTTACCATATTATATATATCATCTGGCAAAACATAATCACGTTGATTTAGCAGAGCGCATGCCTGACCAGCCTTTAGTAATGCAATGCATGAACGAGTTGAGCATCCTAATGCTAATGATGCGTGATTGCGAGTAGCATCAGCGATCAGAGCTACATACTGCTTTATCTCATCTGAACAATATACTTCAGCTATTTGAGACTGCATATCAACAATATCCTCTGCGTTGCAAACCGGCTGAAGTGTTTGCAGAGGATTAACTCTAGCTGTAAATCTGTTTAGAACGTCCATCTCTTCTTCAATAGTTGGATATCCTAAATTTATACGCATAAAGAATCTATCTAGCTGTGCTTCTGGAAGAGGATATGTACCCATAAACTCGTTTGGGTTCTGTGTAGCAAGCACCATAAATGGCTTTGGCAGAGGATGAGTAATGCCATCAACTGTTACTTGGTATTCCTCCATAGCCTCAAGCAAAGCAGACTGTGTTTTTGGCGATGTTCTATTTATTTCATCAGCTAGCACGATTTGGCTCATTATTGAACCCTCGTGGAAGTCAAGTTCGCCCGTTTTCATATTTACTGCAGTAAAACCAGTGATGTCGCTTGGAACAACATCAGGTGTAAACTGAATACGCTTGAACGAACAGTTCAGACTTTTAGCAAGGGCACTTGCCATTGTAGTTTTACCCGTGCCTGGCACGTCTTCTATAAGAACGTGGCCTTTGCACACAAGTGCTATAAGAGCAAGCTCAATAGCATATTCCTTACCTACAATTACAGTTGATATATTTCTTTTTAACTGATCTATCAAAGCACGAGCATCTATCATATTTTCCCTCTAATAATTATTTTACAAAAATATTTTATCAAATAATAATAATTATTACAAGTATAAAATAGATTCGTAATAAATTAGATGTAAATACTGATTATTTTGTGCTTGGCTTGACATAGGCTCTTATGAATGTGTATTATCTATATAGAACTTTGTAAAAATTGTTTTTCAAATGATTTAGGAATAGGCTTTAAATGGAGGAAACGGGCAGATATATGGAAGGTGCTTTCTATGTGATAAGTCCGTATGAGGATAGCAACTACAATCAAGCCGTACTGGAGCACTTATATCGCAGTACTTCTGATGGCTTTGTTTGTATGCAGATTTATAAGCCAGCTCCATGCATTTCACTTGGGCGAAATTTGGAATACCCAGACAAGACATCTTATGATGTAAATAGGCGCCTATGTGGAGGGGACGAAATACGATTTAGAAGCTCATGTGTTGTGATAAGCTTTATATCTAGTCGTAAGGACTGTGACATACGTAAGCAGAGCGCTGTAGTTTCCCTTGCTCTTAAATCGTTAGGTGTGCCTTGCATTAGAAATTCAAAAAACGAGATATATCTTGAGAATGGCAGAGAAGCCTGTACAAATCTTTACGATATAAGTGGAGATATTTGTAGACAGATGTTGATAATAAATGTAAGCACCATGAGCAACGCCAATGCCAACCTACCTAGTGCCATATCACGATATGGCTTAGACGAATATGTACTTATTGAAGCTATTGAAGCATCGTTTAAGTCATTATACAAAGCAAATAAAAAAATAAATCCCGAAAGTCTTGATAAGAAAAGGCTGAATGATTTCTATAAATTTTTCTGTTCTGACAATTGGATATACAATAAAAAAAGTGATAGTCCTTATGAAAATTTTTCATGGGGCAAGCTCTGTATAGACATAGAGCAAAAAGATGCAATTATTGAAGATGTTCATTTATACAGCAACGGAAGCTCTGCAGAATTGCTTTCAGCTATACCCACATCGCTCATAGGCTCCCCATACCTTATTACAGCCATAAAAAACAGAGTGTTGGTGCTTCCACATGCAGAAAAGAATTTAAACATACTAAGAGATGTGCTGCGAGTATTTGAGCAAATACTTTCAAAGCCTGTATAATTATGTTGACTCACAAAGTTTAATAAACTATACTGATAATGAATATAAATAGGAGAGATTTATGGAACAATTATTAAACAAAGCCGGAATAATATGTGATATGGATGGTGTAATATATCACGGCAACAAGTTGCTTGCAGGAGTGCTTGAATTTGTAGAATGGCTGAAAAAATACAAAAAGAACTTTTTGTTTCTTACAAATTCCAGTCAGTTTTCTCCAAAAGAGTTGCAGCAGAAGCTACAAAGGCTTGGACTAGATGTAGACGAAAGTCATTTCTATACATCAGCATTAGCAACAGCAAAGTTTATAAGTAGGCAGGCTCCTGGTTGTAGTGCCTATGTGATTGGCGACAACGGACTTGTAAATGCCTTATATGATGTTGGTATAACAAATAATGATGTAAATCCTGATTATGTTATAGTTGGAGAACCAAGAACTTATAATTTTGACATGATCACAAAAGCAATTAGGCTTGTAAATAAAGGTGCAAAGCTTGTGGGAACCAACTGCGACTTAACTGGGCCAACTGAGCATGGCATAGCACCAGCATGTAGAGCTCTTATATCTCCAATAGAGCTTGCAACAGGAAAGCAAGCATACTATATCGGCAAGCCAAATCCTCTTATGATGCGCACAGGTCTTAAAATGCTAGGCGTACATAGTGGAGAGGCTGCAATCATTGGTGACAGAATGGATACCGATATTATAAGTGGTATAGAGTCTGGTATGGATACGGTTCTCGTGCTTTCTGGAGTTACAACACTTGAAGAAATGGAAAAATTCCCTTATGTACCAACCATTGTTCTTAAAGGCGTATATGAGATAGTAGAGGCTGCAAGAAAAGCTGGAATGTATTAGAATTTATATATAAATAAATTAAGGTCGTTTTAAAACGACCTTTTATTATTGTTTTTTTAATACATTTATATTGCCTATGATATATTCATTATTATCTTAGTTAAATTCCATACTTAGCTGTTTAAAGTTCTTTGCTTATCGCACCAATTTATAATAGCTCTTTGATGTAATTTTGAATATTACAAAATATATTGCACAGAAGGCTAAAACTGTATATATAAGCATTTGTGCATAGTCAAAATAGTGAAAAACTCCAAATAGTCCTAGACACTTATATACTATTTTGGAAGCTACAAGGCTATGTATAGTAGCTACAATTATAGGCATAAACAGCATCCAAATAATCTGCGATGAGATTGTCTTTTTTATAAGATTATCCTCAAGGCCAATTTTCTTCATGCTTTGTATTTTAGCTCTATCATCATAGCCTGCATTTATCTGTTTGTAATACATTATTAGTATTGTTCCTGCTAAAAATGCCAACGAAACCATAATTCCTAGGAATATTATTCCTCCATTAAAATAATATGCTAACTCTAGCTGCTCTTTTTGATTACGTACTCTTAGCTTATAATTTTTTGCGCTCTCCTTAAGGTTTTGATAGTATGTATCATTATCAGGCACCACATTCCAATAAGCATTAATATAGATATTTGAATGTTTTGTTTGTTCATCTAAAAGACTTTTGTTTATAAAATCTAATGTATCAAAATTTTTGGCAACTATCCCTAAAGTATCTATTGCGATCTTTGATGGTACAAAGTTTTCAACTGTTTTACATCTAAAAACTCTATCGCCGAATATCATAGTATCATATTTAAAATTATTATTTGTATTCATGCATACTAAGATTTCATCTTCATCAAGCTTTATATTTTTGCCTTTAATTTTGTTATAAGCATCAATATTTATTGCGCTTACAGCAATTGCATTTGGCTTGACGCCTCTCTTTATTGGCATTACTCTATTATTCTGCATGTCTGCTGTTTCTAAAAAAGTATATTCATATACAAGATCTTCAACTTGCATATTTTCGCTCAAAGAGCCATAAATTATATCATTAAGAGTCTTAATTTCACTATCATTGATTTCGTTTTCTAAATAATTGCTCTCTACACTATATTGCCTAGGCATTCCATTCAAAGCAAAGTCGGCTGTTTTATTGTATATTGCTGCTGTACTTGAAATGCCTATAATAATTCCAGTAGATGCAATTGCTATACTTGCAAGTGAGAGAGCATTGCTCTTTATTCTATATAGCATCCCACTTATTCTAAGGAAATTCTTATCAACATAATATTTTTTCTTATTTGCTTTTTGAAATTTAAGTATTAGTACAGATAAGGTACCATAAAGAAGATATGTGCCAAGCATTACCAAAAGTACTGCAATAAAGAAAAATATCAGAGATTCAATTACACCACTTACAGATAGTGCAATATAATAGCCTGCTCCAAGTGAAAGGATCCCAAGTATTAAAAGAAATATTTTTACTTTGGGTTCACCTTCTCCAGACTTCTGCATTTTAAAGAGCTGTATAGGATTAAGTAGTTGTATTTTGAGTCCAAATATCAATGCATATATTATTAGTATGAATATTGTCATATATAAGGTAACAATCGTAGCAGTTTGACTAAATGAATAATCAATGATGCTTGCACTTACATCCCTGACTATCCAGTTTAAAAACATAAACGCCAATTTACCAAATACATATCCCCCAATTATAGCTATAAGAAATATCATTCCAAATAGCATATTATTCTCTATGTTTATAATTTTTCGTATATGCCTTTTCTCCATTCCTAGCACACTATATAGAGCAATTTCCTTATTGCGCTTTTTTGCTAAAAAAGAGCCAGAATAAAGCGCAAATATAAAAGTAATTAATCCTATGACAATAGTGCAGTAGATTAGAATGTCTCCTAGCACAGCATTCCTTGACAACACATACTTATTTTTTGAAAGAGTTAGAGTAATATTAAACAGCATCAGCATTATTCCATTTGCTATTACAAAAGGAACATTTAGCAATGTATTGGCCTTAATATTTTTTATTGCAAATTTATTTGCCATATTAATATTCATTGTCGTTCACTCCCTTGCCAAGTACAAGCTGTGCCTTGTTTATTCTTTCCATAAATTCATTGCGCGACTCATTTTCTCCTTTATAAATTTCATGAAAAATAAGTCCATCTTTAATAAAAAGAACTCTCTTGCTATATGAGGCTGCCATCATAGAATGAGTAACCATCAATATAGTTTGCCCATTTCCGTTTATTTTAGTAAATAGATCGAGTATCATATTTGAAGAATTTGAATCAAGAGCACCAGTAGGTTCATCTGCCAGCAGTAGAGAAGGAGTAGTGATTATAGCTCTTGCTATTGCAACTTTCTGCTTTTGGCCACCCGAAACCTCATAAGGATATTTGTCTATTATTGCATCGAGATTTAGAGTTTTTTTAAGATAAGCCAAACTTTTCTCCATAGTATTTATATCGGAATTTGAGAGCACCATAGGCAATAGTATATTATCTTTATTGTTAAATTGATCAAGCAGATTAAAATCTTGAAATACAAATCCAAGCTTCTCTCTTCTAAACTTTGAAATTTCATTTTCCTTAATTGAGTTTATATCCTTACCATTAATGATTACATTGCCAGATGTTGCCTTGTCTAATGTAGCAATAATGTTAAGTAGTGTTGTTTTGCCTGAACCAGACTCTCCCATTATTGATATAAACTCGCCATTTTCCACATTAAAGCTGATGTTTTTTAGGGCCTCTGTCTTTACGTTGCGTGTTTTGTATGTCTTTTTTACATTTTTTAATTCCAGTATATTCATAGTTTCCTCCAAAAATAAAATACAAGCTTAGTATAAGGAATTATACAAAGGCTTGCATTTATTTAATATTACAAAGCGTATCTCTTGTCTTACAGTTTTGTAAGTTTATCTCCAAAATCAATGTAAAATTTGCTTCCCTTGCCAAGTTCTGACTCAACAGATATCTTTAAATTAAGTTTATGAGATATAATCTTTGCAAGATATAAACCAAGTCCACTTGATTTGCTATTGAGTCTGCCATTTAATCCAGAATATCCCTTATCAAATATTTTTGGAATATCTTCTGATACAATGCCCATACCCGTATCAGCTATCACAAGAGAGTTGCCCTCCAAATATATGCTGATTGATCCATGCTCTGTGTATTTTAAAGCATTTGATAAAATCTGTTCTACAAGCACACTAAGCCATTTATGATCGCTCACCACTTCACATTCAATAGTATCATATTCTAAAGATATATTTCTACTAATAAATAGCAGAGAATATTTTTTTAGTAGCAGCTTTATTAGTTTATCTAGATTGACAGAAGCTATATCCATATCAGCACCAATTTCCATAAGCTTTAGATAGTTTATAGCCATTGAAGTGTACTCTTCTATATAAAAAATTTGATTTTTAAGTTCTGATGTCTGTTCTGAATTATTTTTTTCTAGCAATATTTTTGCGACACTTATTGGGGTTTTTATCTGATGGACCCACATCATAAAGTATTCTTTAAGTTCATTCTGAACCTTAATGTTTTGCTCTTCTAGTGCCTTTTTTGCACTTAATGTTTTTGAAAGTTCATCTTTAAGCGTCAACTGATTTTTGAAAGAAATATATTTTATTATAAGATAGACTATAAGCAAAAAGGATATTATCTCTATACATAGGAACCCATATTGCATTTCCAGATGACCAAACGCAAATACTGCATAGATTTCAATACAAACAATAACACTTGCGATAATCATATTTAATTCGCTTTTTAAAAATGTAGCAAGCTTATTTTTCATAATTAGACTCCAAAAAATAGCCTGCTCCTCTTTTGCTCTGTATAAGAAGCCCTATATCGGCAAGTTTTTTTCTAATGCGTGTAATATTTACTGCAAGAGTATTATCGTCTATAAAGTTTTCGCCCTGCCAGCAATAATCTAGTATCTGCTCACGGCTAACAATATTGCCTTTCCCAACAAAAAGCTTATAAAGTATCATGAGTTCCGTCTTGCTAAGGCTGATATTTAAATCGCCATACTCCAATCTTGAGGAAGGCACATTAAGTGCTACATCTTTATATATAAGCTTTTCGCCATCCATAGCATATTCATAGGTGCGCCTTAATATAGCTCGAATTTTGGCACAAGCTATAGATACGTTTATAGGTTTACTGATAAATTCATCGGCTCCTAGCTGCATGGCTTGCATGATGTTCATATCTTCTGAGCAAGAAGATATGAACACAATGGGCACATTTGAATTTTCTCTAATCTTTTGTGTCCAATAGTATCCATTAAAATAAGGCAAGCTTATATCCATTAGAACCAAGTCTGGGTTGTACTGTAAGAATTCTCCAATTATGTCATTAAATTTATCTGCAATAAATACAGAGTAACCCCATGCTGTGAGTTCTTCTGCCAATGCGCTTGCTATTGTTTTTTCATCTTCTACTATATATATTTTCATTGATATTACCTATGCAAAAATAATATATTTATGTTATCAAAAACAAAAAATCTTTGCAAATAGATATAAAAATTCCACACCTTTGGTGTGGAATGATTCTTATTATTTTCTATTGAGGCCCTGCTCTATAGCTTTTTTTGCCACCTCTGCAGCAACGGTTTCTGCAACTCGTTTATTAAATGGAGAAGGTATTACATATTCATCGCTTAATCCTTCTTCTTCAGCAATCTTGGCAATTCCAACAGCAGCTGCCATCTTCATCTCTTCACTGATTTTTCTTGCGCGCACGCTGAGAGCTCCTTTGAATAAGCCTGGGAAAGCCAATACATTGTTTACCTGATTTGGATAATCGCTTCTGCCAGTGCCAACTATTCTAGCGCCTGCAGCCTTGGCATCATCATAAGGAATCTCGGGATCTGGGTTTGCCATTGCAAATACGATAGCATCATGGTTCATAGACTTAACCATTTCTTTATCAACAATATTGGCAACGGATACTCCTAGGAACACATCTGCGCCCTTAATAGCTTCGCGCAGAGTAATGTCTTTGCATTCAGGATTTGTTATCTCAGAAATTTCTTTCTTTAGGAAATCATAGGTATCGCTATGTTTCCTATTTAGAATACCCTTTGAATCAAAGGCATATATATCCCTAAAGCCATAGGCATATAGCATCTTTACTATGCTAGATCCAGCTGCACCTGTGCCACTTATTACTAGTCTACTATTTTCAGCTTTTTTATTTACAAGTTTCAAAGCATTGATTAGGCCAGCAGTTACCACAATTGCTGTACCATGCTGATCATCATGGAATACTGGGATATCTAACTCTTCAATAAGGCGACGCTCAATCTGTACGCAGCGTGGAGCAGAAATATCCTCAAGATTTATTCCACCAAAGGTTGGAGAGATCTTTTTAACAATATTGATTATCTCCTCTGGGTCCTTGGTATCAAGCATGATTGGGATAGCGTTTACTCCACCAAATTCTTTAAATAGAACTGACTTGCCCTCCATAACTGGAAGACCTGCTTCTGGGCCAATATCTCCAAGTCCCAAAACAGCAGTGCCATCGCTTACTACTGCAACAATATTGCTTTTCCAAGTATATTTATACGCATCTTCCTTGTTTTTGTGAATCTGTCTGCAAGGTTCTGCAACTCCTGGTGAATAAGCAAGGCTTAGGTCGTCTTTTGTCTTTAGTTCACATTTTGGTGTAATATCTATCTTGCCTTCCAGCTCCTCATGAAACTTCAGCGCTCTCTGGTATATATCCATATTATCTCCTATTTCAATTTAAATGATGTTTCTCTCCTGCCGGCGAGCATTTGATTGTCGTTATAAATATCGTATGGGTGCAATTCCATAATTCTCTTTTCCTCTTCGGGATCAAGAGCATCAAGATCTCTTAGTATCTGCAGAACTATTGCAGGCCATGAGTTCTCGGTACCATCTGCAAGCTTAAATGCAACGCCAAGTCTTTGCTTTTTCAAGCCAAATCCATATACACCGTTGGCTCCACCCTTTGCAATGATATTTGCATCCATATTAAGTACAGAACATATATAGCCTGCGCCTCTAATAAGCAATGGATGCTCATGTATGGTTGGAACATAACGCTTTGCAGTCTGCATATACATTTCATCTTTGATAGTATCTATGCAAGCAAGGTTTTTAAAAGAAATTGCTAGGTTCTGCAATGGTACAGAGAATACTGGAACTCCACATCCATCAAGGCTGACCTTTGGATCATGGTACTCACTCATAAGGCTTATAGTTCTCTTTACCTCTTGCTGAGCAAGTGATTCAGGACGCCAGTAGTCTGTAACAGGTCCTCCCAACTCTCTTTGTAGCAACATAAGAGCTGTGTGTTTGCCAGAACAATTGTGGAAAATCTTACGCTTTCCACCACCAGCCTTAACCACTTCAATGAAATGTGCCTCATCCTGTGGCCAAGTAGGATTCATTATCATATCAGACTCCTTGAGTCCTGCCTTTTTTTCTATACTTTCAATAACGTCAACATGCATCTTCTGACCTGTATGCGAGGCAGAGAATATTACACATTCTTCCTCAGTAAGGCCATATTTTTTATCAATATTTCTTGCTATTACGGGCAATGCCTGAATAGGTTTTGAAGCGCTTCTGTAGCAGGTGATGTTTTGAGGGTCACCCACGCTGTGTATGATTTCACCCTTTTCATTTACCACACATACATTACCAATATGTGATAAATCATAAACTTCTCCACGATATTCACGCGTCAATTCACAATACTTAGACATATTTACCTCTAAAAATCTATTTGCTTTCGCATACAGATATTATTGCACTTTAGATTTATGCTGTCAATCATTCTTGACTTATTAATGTAAATATTTAATAATTAAATGGGTGATTTTATGATAATAGAACTTTGTGCAGGTAGCGCTCGTGACGCTATGCTTGCTGAAAAATATGGGATTGGCAGAATAGAGCTTAATACTGGATTAGAGCTTGGTGGGTTGACCCCCTATCTATCCGTTGTAGAGCATATAAAGAGTAATTGTAATGTAAAAATTATTGCTATGTTAAGGCTTAGAGCTGGCAATTTTGTATATAGCCATGATGAACTAGATATTATGCTTGATATGGCAGAAAATCTGCTTAAAGCAGGTGCTGATGGACTCGCATTTGGCGCCCTTACGACAAACAAAGATGTTGATACGTATGCCTGCAAAAGCGTAATGGAAAAAGTAAGAAAATATAATGCAGAATTTGTTTTCCATAGAGCCTTTGACCAGTTGCCATCCATTCATTATATTGAAAAGCTTATAGATTTTGGAGCAGATAGGCTACTCACAAGTGGCCTTTATCCAAGTGCTTGGGACGGCAAGGATAATATAAAAGCAATGCAGGAACAGTATGGCAGTGAAATAGAAATATTGGCAGGCTCTGGGATAAACACAGCAAATGTTCTAAAAATAGCAGAATATACCGGTGTAAATCAGCTTCATGGCTCATTTAGCGAAAGTGTTGATGAAAATTACAATGGATCCGTAAGCTTTGGCTCATATTTACGTAGCAGTGAGCAAAAGCTTATAGAACTTCAGAAAATATTAAAAAAATAAGGAGTAAGTAAATGCAAGAGGTTTTGGGTATTATTGTACCAATAATCATAACTATAATATTAGGCTATTTTATAAAGAAAATCGGTTTGATAAGTAGAGATGGTATAGATGGTGTCAACAAGCTAGCAATAAACATTATGCTTCCATTGCTGCTTTTTAAGACATTTTCCACCAACAGTATCCCCTCAAACCTTATAGTTGTGCCTATAATTTCGTTTATAGTATGCTGCGTTATGCTTGGTCTAGGATACTTTATGCAAGGCAAATTTAAAATAGGCGATAAAATAAGTCTATTCTTTGCAAGTGGCTTTGAAGTGGGCATGCTAGGTTATGCACTATTTTCACTAATTCATGGAAGCGAAGCAATAAGCTCTATTGCTCTACTTGATATAGGACATGTATTATTTATATATGTAATCTATATTACATTGGTTAAGCGTGAGAGTGGGCATGTTGGTGGCTTTATGGATATAATAAAGTCTATATTTACATCAAGTTTATGCCTAAGTGTATTTTTAGGAATAATTATAGGTACAACTGGATTAGGAAAGATAATCTATTCTGGTGCATTTGGTTCTATACTAGTAAATACACTAGAAAGCATTTCACAGCCACTTGGCATACTTATACTATTGATTATTGGTTATGAGATAGATCTTTCTGGCATAGACCCAAAGTACACTTCTAAACTAATTGGAATGAGACTGATAAGCTGCCTTATAGGCTTTGGTCTTATGTATCTAGGCTTCACAATATTCAATATTCAAGATAGGCTTATAAGGCTTGCAGGTGTATTTATTCTTCTGCTTCCACCACCATATATTTTGCCAATATTTGCAAAGGAAGAAAACAGAGCAGAGCTAAGCGCAGCTATATCAGTAGATACATTGCTTACCATAGTATTTGTATTTGTATATATGTTGCTGATATAAATTATTTATCTCAATTGAAAAGAGCATGCAAAGGGAGAGGCTACATAAGGAAGTAGCTTCTCCCTTTGGCTTTGTAATCAGCCAGATTAATTGAAATTGTAGGAAAACCAATATATTGGAGGATTGCATAATGGATAAGTACATTTACGATGAAAACAATGGTTTGTGGTATGAATTAGTCGAGGATTATTATATCCCTTGTTTGACATTGCCACCCGAAGAAAATAAGCCAACCGGAATATGGGGGCAGCAGCATTTACAGTATATCAAGAATTTCAAAAGAGGTTTATATACCTCTCTGTTGACTTCCTGCAAATTAAAAAGTTACCTTGTCAATATTGACAAGCAGGCAGAAGATATGTTTTCTCGGCTGGTAAAAGAGCTTGCCGAAAAGGAAAATGTAACGGAAAAGTTCAAAGCTGAAAATCAAATGCTATGGGTAAAGAGAATGAACAGTATACGCTCCAGAGTGACGGAAATCGTCAATGCAGAATTGATTTACGCATAAGAAAAACTATTGTTCAAAAGTAAAGAATCACGATTTAGACAAATAGGATGCAGCGGTAGGGATAAACCCTTGCCGCTGCTTTTTACTAAAATATTATGCTATCTCTTTACTAATAAGACAACTATACTGTTCTTCAATCTGTTCAATGGATGCTATTCTATTTTGAAGTAATTGATGCTTTTTGACAAGCGAAAGTTGCTCGTCATAACAAGGGATATCAATTTTAGTATAGGAAAAGAATCCTGTCATATTCCACGTGCCATTATCAGAGTTGGAAGAATATGACAAAAAATCTTGCTTATATTGAATTGCAAGCCATCGTAAATCTATTTTAAAAGGGGAAACAGCTTTAACAAAAAGTATATATGCATGGTCATTTATGGTATATCTTCCTTTATTCAAATATTTTGTGTAGCCTGCTTTTCCATTTCTGGTAACCAAAAGTCCTTCTTGCCCATCAAATACTTTCAACTGACGATTATTAATAACGCACATTGGAATTTCACCCATCATTGTGCTATCCTCAGTAGCACTTGATAATATTTGATAATGTTCGGCACCGTTCTGCAGAGTTTGATAAATGAATTCTTCGGTGAGCCCTGTATTGCCACTCATATAGTCTATACAGGTTGAAATATCTATGTTTCTGCCTTGATATTTTGTGTATTCAACAGATATTTCTTTCTCTATAAGGTATTTATAATTATTCTTTAATGTTGCTAAATTCTCTAATTTAGCCTTTATACCTTTTAGCAAGTGTAAAATTTTGTTTTGCACCTCAAACTCTGGCAAATCAAATTCTTCAGCATAAATCTGTGTTAGTGACAATGTTTTTGAGCCATCACTTACACCCATCTCTCTATAAAAATTCTGCAAAAATATTGAAAAATACTCAAGATTGACCTTATTTGTAGCATCTTTTCGTAATGTAATGAATCCAGCGTGATGATTTAGAGCAAATTTCTCGTCACTTTTATAGGTCATGCTTCCTGCACTGCCATCTAAACTAATGACTATTCCTTCACCAGAAAAAACAGTTATAGGTACTCCTTTTTTGGTTTTAGCCGAGATGGATATTCTACGTTCTGTTGTATTGTGTTCTTTATTGCCACCGTACAACGGAATTAATTCATCGCTATTTTGAAGGGAGGCATATATTGCTTCATCAGTTAATGCATAATTGCCTTTTTTTATTTCATTAAACACGTCAAGAAATTTCACCTAATACCCTCCTCATTTCATCATCAATTTTCTTTAATTCATTAGCAAATTCTTCTTCACTAATGTAGTGTGGCGAATATGGTCGCAAATAGTATTCAGGAAGTAAGGTTTTATAGTTGTCAGATGTAATACGCTCGATATCTATATTTCCACCTTTTCTTGCCGTTTGTACGATTCCTTTTTCGTCTATCCAACTGCTTTTGGTTTCGCTATCATCAAAGGTCAACCATCTTTTTTCAAGTATACCTGGCATTTCAATGCCATCTGTGCTAACCCAACCAGAAATTTCATCGTGCATCCAACCATTGCGATTGTTCCGAAGCTTGGTTGGGAAACGTTTATCGGAATTAGCAAGTCCGTCATTATCAATAATGTACATCCACACAGGTTTATCTTGGGTTTTTGTTATCGTGTTGCTCCGTTTTTTAATAAACAAAGCATAAGTTTTTTCTTTGGTGTATGGTGCAAACGCAAACTTCGGCAATGATACTATTGCATATACTTCGCATTTTTCCAAAATTTCCTGTCGTAACTTTTTGTATGAAGGATTTTCCAATACACCATCAGGCGTAATGATACACGCTTTGCCACCAATTTCGAGCAAATCAATAACCTTACAAATGAATGCAATCTCCGTTCTATTAGTAGATATTGCTTCAGTATTCGCTTTGATTGTGCCGCTTCCATAAGGTGGGTTGGTTATCACATATTGATATTTTTTGTTTAATATATTTTTCCCTTGTCGAGTAGGTTTTAATGAGTTGTCGGAGTACATATGTGTATGTCCGTCACCTACCAAAAACATATTAAGTCGAGTTCTTGAAATGTTTTCATCACGCACATCAACACCATAGAAGCATTTTTTTGATAGAAATTCTCTTGCTTCAGCAGTAAGTGTTCCGCTTTTTTCATAATTGTTTAAAAGAACTTTGAAGCTTTCAGTTAAAAATCCACCCGTTCCACAAGCGGGGTCGATAATAGAAAATTCTTTTTTCCCGTTATATACGTCCTCATCCTGTAACAACAATTTAGAGAAAATATGCGTATAGTGCCTTCTTGTGAAATATTCCCCAAAATCTTTCTTTTCCTTCGAAGATGCAAACATTTCATATACAGCACCAAACAAATCAAATCCCGTACCGTGTAATGGCTTCATAGAATCAATAATGCCATATATTTGCTTTACATCATCAACACCAATAAGTGGTTTGTTCTTGCTATCACCACTAATAGCAATTCTGACCACTTCCATAACATTCTTAAATTCTTTAAATGTAGTTTCATCTTCCAAACGACTTATGTAACCACTCAAATTATTCTTGATTTTTTCTGCAACTTCATCGTTACAAGTAGACCAATATACTTTTGATGCATCTTTATTACCATCAATTTCTTCTTTCTCTTCAAAATATTCAAGAGCTACAAAGCCTACTGTAAAGTCGATTTTTTGAACATTATCTTTGAAATTGATGCCACGATAAACGCCTGCAAGTTCCCACAATTTCTTGTTAAAGATTGCTTCTGAAATTGTAGAAATCGAGTCAACATTTGTACTGATAGAATCCAAATCAGGATTTTCTGTTAATTTGTTTTTAATTAGACGATAAATGTCTATGGTTTGAAATTCTCTGATGGGGTTTCCATTGAGCGTTAATTGCTTCAATGTTTTTGCGTTATAAAAATACGTGGTTTTGCAATTTGTAACAATGAAATACGGCAATCCCAATCTAGGCGCTTTGCTCTTGCCTTGCTTTAAGGCATCTTTCCAATCTTTATCATCTACCTTGCAATCGTCTTTTGCTTCGGCATATGCAACAAGATTCTTTATATACTGTTCATCGTTAGTTCCATCGTATTCAAATTCAGAAATAAGTATATCTGGGCGTTTTGAGCCTGTATATTTAGAAAATGTAGTATCATTAACAATTTGACGGAATGGGATGCTCAATTGCGCAACTAAAACTTCATTTATCAATCTGCTTACAGATAGCGCCTCTTGTTTTTTCTTAGTCTTTGCCATTATATTTTCCTCCTATAATTTCAGAAATGGTGTTTTTGTATTTGACGCTATCAGCCAAATAAGCATAAGCTGCTTCATTAAAAAAGTCCACGAGCTTTCGTCCATCAAGTGCAAGCGTGCCTTTGAGTTTGCTATGTAGTTCGGGAGTTAGGCGTACCTGAACTTGTTTTGTCTTTTCGTCCACTCGTTTCACCTCAATTTGATATCATTATATCTTGATATAATGATATCAAATAGTAAACAAATTGTCAAGTGCGGCACTCATAATTTTCTCTCTATCGGGAATAATAATATGTTTTGACCTTGATAAAAGATGTGTTTTGCGGTAAACTTAATTACTCTCTTTGAGAGCTACAACTGAATACAAATGAAACATATTTTAGAAAGAAACAACGGTAAGCCGAATATTGCCGTACCAATCATTTACGCATTGTCTGCTTGCGTGGTTGGTTAAAGAGCAGGCAACACGGATTTGAATTTCAAAGCCGATACATAGTTTCATCAAAACGATAGCAAGAGCAAGACTTTTGCTGTTTTGGTATTTCTGTGTATCGGCTTTTTTGTTTTGCCGATTTACAACTGAATGACCGTCTGAATGGGATATGCTTTCTTAACAGAAAGCGAGCAAAGCAACGCTCTTGAAAAAGCAGGGGCAGGAACGACATTCGGGTAAATCGACGCAAAGTTTAGACAAGCCTATGCGGCTGCCCTTCTCAAAGGGCATTGAGCATTGGGGAGCAATTCACAAATTGCGAGGCAACGCCCCTTCCGACTCGCAGAGCCCACTGACAGCTTTGCAGCCGTAAGGCTGAAAGTGTCATAGTGGGTTACGCACTTTGAAAAGGTGCGTAACAGAGATGTATGCTGTTCCTACACATATTCGCATTTAAAAAGAACATACAATCCGAAGAAGAAAGAAGGTTATATAATGCCCGATTATTCCGTTGCACGAGTAATGCAAAGGACGCAGGAAAGCGTTGGTAAATTTGAACGACACATTGAACGCAAGAATGACAGCTACGAAAATATGAATGTTGATTTATCCCGCACCGATATGAATATCCACTTTAATAACTGCGGAGATTTAACCTACAATCAGCAGCTTGAAAAAATGGTTGCCGAGGGCTTACAGCATTTTATCGACAAGGCAAAGAAAGTAACGCAGTTCACGGAACTAACGCCCGAAATCGTACACGAATTTATACAGAAGATTGTAGTCGGCAAACTCGAATACAAAGACGGTAAGCGTCACCAAAGCGTAGAATTCCACTATAACGGTGTCGGCATTATCCGAGAGCCTTCTCCCGAGGAAATGGAGGAATATTTTCAGGAGCATATGCGGAATAAAACTGCAAGAGCAACAAAAATGGCATAGCAGTTTGCTACACCTTTTCAACAACAATATTTAATTTGAGATACAAAGCCTTGGGGCACCTTCCTTACGGAGGGTGCCCCAACTCAAATGCTCTTTTTTATGCTTATAACATTATTCTTCTATAAAATCATAGACTTTTTTATCATTAACAATCTTTAGCATTATGTCATCGCTATTGTATATGTTGTTATAACTAAATTTTCTAAAAACAGTTGTTGCTATATCAATTCATTATTAAAGCCTTGAATTGATTCATTTTATTGTTATATTTATTATTATAAATATTCTAAATATAATACAAAGTGTTTATTTCACACCTGTTTACCGTTGGCTCTAAGCTTTACAAAAAGTAGCTTTGAGCTAAATATAAGCAATATACAAAATACAAGCAAGAAATATGGAAGTATGAAAAAACCAATTCTGCTTGCTATAAACCCTAATATTACTTGTGCTATAAAGCCCATGGTGTAGGCTCCCCCCATATGAAAGCCTATAATATCTGCAGAATATTCAATACCAAAATATGTAGGTATGCCATGTATTTGAGCAGGATATATTGGTCCATAGCCAAGTCCAGTGATAAATAATCCGGCTATAATTGCTATATGCCAAGGGAACATCAGTAATACTATGCCAAACATAGACAATATTGTTCCACCAAAAACAAGCTGTTTGTCGCTTAGTTTTGTGCTTATAAAGCCTGCTAATATTCTGCCTACCATAATTCCTGCATAATATAGACTTACCCAAGCTGCAGCCTCGGCTGGCTCCAAATGTACGTTAAATACTAAATAGCTTGCTGCCCATGTACCAAGAGTAAACTCAACAGCTGAATAGCATCCGGCAGCGACTATTGATGTACGCACACCTTTGTGTCTTATTATTTCCATTCTTGATTTTTGCTCTGCTTTTTTGGATAGGGAAAAATCTTCCTTGATGATATCCCATTGTCTACGTTTAATAAACACAAATAAGAGTATGGCCGTTTGCAAACATGCAATAGCTAAATATCCTGAACGCCATCTACCATCATTTAAGAATACAGACAATACTAGAGGGCTTACTGTAACACCAACTCCCCAAAATGCATGCAACCAATTCATGTGTTTTGCGCTAAAATATTTGCTTATGTAAGCATTAAGAGCAGCATCTATGGCTCCACCTCCTGCTCCTAAAATTATAAAGAACAGTATTGCAATACCCATACTATGAGATAGCGCTATACCTATTATGCCTACAATAGTTAGTATTATGCTGCAGAATGTAAGCTTGAATGTGCCAAACTTGCGTATATATTTTCCAGAAATAAAACTAACTGCTGATGTTGTAAAAAGCGTTATTGTGCTTAATACAGAAGCAAAACTGATATCAACATTAAAGCTCTTGTACATTACAGGCCATGCTGTGCCAAGCAAGGAGTCTGGCAATCCAAGAGATATAAAAATTATATAAATTATTATCAATAATAGTGTCATAAATTAAACTCTGTGTTCCTTTCTTTTGCTTATAGAATAGATAAAGCATTCCTTTGTCTTGAACGGACTTGCGCAATCAAGTGCAAGCTTATAAAGAGCAATCTGTTGTAAATATTGAGGTGTTTCCTCACTCATCCCCTGCATATCACTCTTATAGTCTACAATAACCCATTTTCCATCTTCTAGGAAGCATAGGTCTATCTCTCCCTGTACAACCTGTGGATCCCATTTTTCAAAGAAAAGTGTTATTGAGTGTTCCCTAAAGACCAGATTACTATTGAGCATGCGTATGCCTAAAGGATTGATATAGAAAGCACATATATCATATAGATTAAGTGCTTTGTATTCAAGGCTATTTATATTGCGTGAATCTCTCATTCTTATAGCAATATCATCTATTAAGGTATATAGCTCTTGCAACTCGGGACTTACAATTTTTTGTTCTTGCAGTTCAGTTTTAAATCTTTCAATAGTATCATCATCAAGTATGGGAGTGTGAAGTTTATCTTCCACCTGGGCTTCTTCGGCAATAATGTTATATCCTTCACCCATATTATATTCTCTGCCACCAGCCTTGAAAATCTGCCTAATATGATTCAAGTCTGCTAGCTCAAGGATATAGTGTTTTAGTGTGCCAAGTCGTCTTGCATCTGGAGCCTTTTCTTTGCGTTCAAGATCTGGCTTTAAAGAATAATCCCTGTTTTCATTTGGTTTATATAGCAAAACATGCTCTTTTGGCACAAATACTTGGTTATCGCTTATTGGCATTTTTACACAGAATTCGCCTGCATTTATGATTACTTCGCATACATAAGTGATAGTGGTCTTTAGCAATACCCTATCGCCAACTTGCTCTATTCTAGTATAATCTGGATTGGTTTTGCTTATTTGAATTTCTAATGGCTCTGGTTTAATGTTGTTTACAAGGCCATTTATTCTATCCAGAGAATCCTTCGTCAAAGCTTTTAGCTTTGACGGCATAAGCTGCTTTCTCTCCTCCATTTGCTCAACATCAGCAAGGGCAATCTTAATATCCCATTCATAGAACTTATTGTTGATGTTTTTGGAGAAGGTTTGTTCTTGCAAATTGGTATCCATAAATTCATTGTGCATATCTGGCAAACTATATATAGAATTGCTTGCCATAAAAAAGTCATTATCATCACTGAGTGCAATTCTAATAAGATCGATATATGAATCAGCTTTTTTTAGTGAATAAACTCTATCAGCATCTTTAAACTCAAAGAGTTTACTCATCATTTTTTCTTCAAGTATATTAGGTAGATCCTTCTCTATTTCTTTTAAAGTGATTTTTTCAGCACTTACTATATACAGGCTTTCCTTTGCACGAGTCATGGCAACATAAAGCAATCTTGCTTTTTCGGCTCTTAGTTCTTTTTCGTTTTGTGCTTTTATTGCATCATATATCATGCTTGTAGATCTAAACATAGTCTCCGGCTCTCTATATTTTAATCCAATTCCATATTCATTATGAGCAATTACAGTGGAATCAGAGCCTGGTTTTGATCCTATTGAACTTTCAAGACCTGCTATAAAAACTATCGGATATTCAAGGCCTTTTGATGAGTGAATAGTACCAACTGTAACATAACCATGATGTGGTGGAATAGTTTTAATATCGCCATCATCTGATTTTGAATTGCTATGTGCCTTGTAGTCTTCTACAAATTCTGCAATAGAAACTCCGGTTTCATTTAAATAGTTATTTGCTCTTGCACAAAATGCTTCTATCTCAGCTATATAGTTATCGCCATCCACTTGGCTTGCATAATAGTTGTATAAAAGGCTACGCTCTACAAAGCTCCATATATATTTGTCAAAGGGAATGAAGCGCACAACAAAGCGCTCCTGGTTTATAAGCTTAAGTATATCTCTACATAATTGATACAAAGGCCCATAATCTTCCATACTGAGGTCTTCCTTATGCCTTAGTGCCTGCTGGAATGTAAATAGTCTTTGGTCCTTAATATCGCTACTCCAATCCACAAATGAGCTATAATCTTCAGTATCGTCTGCCAAGTGAGCGCAATAATAAAATGCTTCACTAAACATTGCGTCCTGATTTGGACAAGCCAAACGAATATGAGCAAGAGTCTCATCGTCTAAATTAAATGTAGGGCCTCTTAGTATAGCAAGTAGTGATAGATCGTCATACGAGTTTGTAAGCACACTAAGCCATGAAATTATCTGATCTATTCCAGTAAATCCACCGAGAGCGTTTAGCTTGTCACAATAGAATGGTATACTGTAATCTTCAAGGGTATCAATTATAGCTTGACCAAGTCCATTATCAGTAACTCGTGGTGCAAGAATAGCTATATCGTCATACTCTATTAGCCTATCGCTGTTTGGCATAGGGGTTCCAACCAGTTTTTTTATTTGCTCTGCTAAATATGATGCAGTGATGTTTTCGCCCTCTTTTGCACGATTTGCATTATAAAAGATATTTCTGAGCTTAACTCTTGTGCCACTTTCATCTGTTCTACCAGCTTGTAACCAATCTACGCCTTCTATATAGCTTAACTCCATTGGATCGGGTATAAGAACCTTGCTAAACACTCTATTTGTTGCATCAATAACATAAGGATTGCTACGATAGTTTTTATTAAGCAATATTTTTCTGTTTGAAGAATTTTCTTTGTTGCTATAAGTGTTTAATTTATCCAAAAAAAGATTTGGCTCGGCATTTCTAAATCTATATATACTCTGTTTTATATCTCCTACCATGAAAATCATATTGCTTTGTGATTTAAGCTTATGTATTATTTCGTCCTGTATGGCTGAGTTATCCTGACATTCATCTACAAATATCGCATCATAATCTCTATTTATCTTATCCTTAATATCATCCATGTTAAGGAGCGTTAAAGCCATTTGCTCCATATCTGAATAGTCAACGACATTTTTGGCTCTTTTACGATTTTGAAAGTTTTTGTGCAAAGACAAGAGCATCTTTTGTATAGCTCTAATATGCGATAATATTAGGTCTTTATTTGAATTGTATGAGTTTATTAAGTCTATATTATTAGATAAATTTTTTAGTTCATCTTTTATTTTATTTCGTATATCAGAAATTGTATTTTTTAATTGTTTTAATGTTTCATCTGAATTAGCACCTTTTATGCTCTTTTGTCTATCAAGGGTTATTTTATATTTTTCAAGATTATTGCTATCAAATTGAAACTGATTGGTGTCAAACAAACCTAGCTTATCATAGTCTGCATCAAACTGCTCTTCTGCTCCAGGAATTTTCCTATATTCTTCCACAATTGCATTTATAGTTTCTATTTGTTCTCTAAGGATATCATAAGCTAGATTGTATATATCTACATTAGAAATTTGGCCAGAAGCGCTGTTATCAAGCCAGCCCCAAGGATCTGGCATTGCAAGCATTTTACTGTAAATTCTACCAATAATGTTTATAATTTCTTCTTCTTTATATGCCGCAGCAAAGCTTTCTATATCGTCATTTGCATCGGTATAGACTTCCTCAAACATATCATCTATAGATTGATCATATATCTTTTGTCTATAATCCGATGTTGCGATGCTAACATTAATGTTTAATCCAAGCAAGGCAAATTCTTGCTTAATAAGTTTAAAGCAAAAACTATGCATAGTGCCTATGTTTGCAAATGCAAGTCTACTAAGCTGCTCTGAAACTTTGTAATTTACTAAACTTTCTTCATATAATCTCTTAGACAGTCGCTGCTTAAGTTCTCTTGCAGCGGCGTTTGTGAAGGTCATTATTAGCATACGATCTATACTGATACCATCATTTACTATAAGGGATACAATACGCTCTACAAGCACAGCCGTCTTGCCTGCTCCAGCAGCAGCGCTTACAAGCAAATATGGACTTCTATCATTTATAGCAGCATTCTGTTCCGGTGTAAAGTTCATATATCCTCCACATTAGTTAATAATAAAATTATAAGAAATAAGCTTCTCAAAATCAAGTTATAAGCAAAAGAAAAAAGGCTCTTAAAGAGCCTTTTTATAATTACTTGATAATCTGCAAAAGAACCATTTCAGCAGAATCGCCTCTGCGTGGGCCCATCTTTATAATACGGGTATATCCACCAGCGCAACCCTTCTCCTGATTGCGTTTTACAAACCTAGGAGCTATTTCTCTAAAGAGCTTTTCAACAACTGGATGGTTGTTTGCCTTTGAGCGCTCTTTATAGTCCTGCTTGTCCTCGTCCTTTTCTCTCTGTAGTTTAACATCATATAGATATGCCATAATTCTACGACGTACAGCCAATTTTTCTGGTGTATCATTCTGAGATGTAATGGTAACGAGCTGACCTTTTTCGTTATGAGATTCTTTTGTAACTTCTACGCTCTGATCATGTACACCCATAGCAAGGGTAATTAGCCTTTCTGCCATGGAGCGCACTTCTTTTGCACGTGTAAGAGTCGTTTCTATCTGACCGTACCAAATAAGGTTTGTAACCTGATTGCGCAACAGAGCCTGTCTCTGTTGAGCGGTACGGCCCAACTTGCGTTGTGCCATCGCTATTTCCTCCTATTTGGGATTATTCATCGCTGTCCTGCAATTTAAGTCCCATGTTGGTAAGCTTTTCTTCTACTTCTTCCAAGCTCTTACGGCCTAAATTGCGTACTTTTATCATATCTTCTTTGTTGCGTTGCACTAGCTCTGCAACTGTATTTATACCCGCTCTCTTTAAGCAGTTATATGCCCTTACTGTAAGATCCATCTCTTCAATGGACATATCAAGCTTCTTCTCGCTTGTTTCTGCCTCTGCTACGGGTTCAATAATTGGAACTTCATTATTGGTAAGCTCCACAAACATACTAAGATGCTCTATAAGTATCTGAGCAGCTATTGATATAGCCTCATCAGGATGTATGCTTCCATCGTTCCATACTTGCAATGTAAGTGCATCATAATCAATAGATTGACCTACACGGGTATCTTCTACATCAATCTGCACTCTAGTAATAGGTGTAAATATTGAATCGATTGGAATATCGCCTATTACCATTGCACTATTTTTGTTCTTATCTGAAGTTACATATCCTCTGCCCTTTGCAAAGCTAATGCTCATTACGAGCTTTGAGCCTTTGTTTACGGTAGCGATATACTGGTCTTTTTTGACCATTTCTATCTCTTCATCACAGATAATGTCATTAGCTGTAACAACTGCTGGACCCTCTACTTCAATTCTGCAAGTCTTGGGTTCATCAGTGAACATTTTTACTGATAATTTCTTGATATTCAAGATTATCTCGGAAACATCTTCCTTAACGCCAGGAATAACACTAAATTCATGGCTTATACCCTCTATTCTGATGCTAGTAGCAGCAGCGCCGGGTAGCGAGCTTAGAAGTACTCTTCTTAGAGCATTTCCAAGCGTAATGCCAAACCCACGTTCCAAGGGCTGTATCTTATAGCTAGCATAGCTTGCATCTGCGCTTAATTCCACGCGGTCTATATTAGCTTTTTGTAATTCTAACATTATACCCTCCTGAAATAGTATAATAAGACAAGGGGTGCTCTAACGGCTGTAGAATTCTACGATGAGGTTCTCCTGGAATTCGCCATCTACATCTTCTCTAGTAGGAAGTGCATTAACTTTTCCACTAAGCTCCTGTGCATCAAGTGTAAGCCACTTTGGCAATACAACTTTTATGCCTTCTTGGCGAAGCTCTTTGAAGAATGGAATATCCTTGCTCTTTGCTGCAACAGCTATTGTCATGCCCTCACCAACTGTAAAGCTAGGTATATTAACACGCTTGCCGTTTACAAGTATGTGACCATGATTTACTAGCTGACGAGCATGCCTTCTGGATGCTGCAAAACCTAACTTGTATACAACATTATCCAACCTACGCTCACAAAGAAGTAGGATGTTTTCTGCTGTGTTACCCTTTAGCTTACGAGCGCGCTCATAAACCAAACGGAACTGCTTCTCCATAATGCCATATATAAAGCGAACTTTCTGCTTTTCTTTAAGCTGTAGTCCGTATTCTGATACTTTTTTGCGCCTATCCCCTCCGGGATTGCGATTTGACTTTTTATTGCTATATCCCATTGCAGCAGGAGATATGCCAAGTGCTCTGCAAGTCTTTGCAATAGGTTCACGATTTCTTGCCATTTTAAATCTCCTTTCTTATACTCTTCTGCGTTTGGGAGGACGGCAACCATTATGTGGAATAGGTGTAACGTCCTTTATCATTGTAATATCAAGACCTGCGGTCTGCAGTGCGCGAATAGCTGCCTCTCTGCCTGATCCTGGTCCTTTTACATAAACTTCAACAGTCCTAAGACCGTAATCCTTTGCGCCTACAACAGCTGCCTCAGCTGCCATCTGAGCAGCAAATGGTGTGGATTTCTTGCTTCCGCGGAAACCTAAGCCACCTGCGCTTGCCCAAGACAAAGCGTTGCCGTTTACATCTGTAATAGTAACAATGGTATTATTGAAAGAAGAGCTGATATGCGCTGCGCCACGTTCTACTATTTTTCTTTCACGACGCTTGCGCGAAGCTTTTTTAACTTGTTTTTTATCTGCCATCTTTAATTCCTCCGTGCTATATCGTAATTACTTTGTTTCTTTTTTCTTGCCAGCTATTGTATGCTTTGGTCCCTTACGAGTCCTAGCATTCTGCTTGGTGTTCTGTCCGCGAACGGGTAGGTTGCGACGATGACGTACACCACGATAGCTACCAATCTCAATAAGACGTTTGATATTAAGAGATACCTCACGACGAAGATCTCCTTCTACCTTTACATGATGCTCGATATATTCACGAAGCGCGCTTACTTCTTGCTCGGTTAAGTCTTTCATACGTGTGTCAGGATTTACTCCAGTAGCTGCTATGATCTGCTTTGAAATAGAGGGACCGATTCCCAATATATAAGTCAGAGCAACCTCTACACGTTTTTCTCTAGGCAGGTCTACACCCGCAATACGTGCCATGTGTGTCAAACACCTCCATAAAATTCTGTAAATCTAAAAGTGATAATATATGGTAAAAAGCAATTGGTAACGCATTTAATAGACGCGTTCAGCCGCCCAATCACTTAACCGACGACAATCTTTAGAATTGTATCATATATCTATTTATTTGTAAAGTGTTTTATTTATATTTTGTTTAACTTAATTAAACTATTTTAGTCTTGTAATTTTAGTCCAATGCGTACAGCCTCATCAAGCACATAATCTATGCTTTCGTGTATAACTAAATCTGCTATATTATCGCGATATGTTGCGTCTTTATTTATAAGAACAATTTTACCACGACATTCGTCAACAAAAGATGCAGCTGGATACACCACAAGAGACGTACCACCTATTATAAGAAGATCTGCCTTCCTTATATGATCTATACTTTGATAAATCACACCTTCATCAAGTGCCTCCTCGTACAGCACTACATCCGGCTTTACTATGCCACCACACTTGCTGCAGTGTGGAATTCCATCTGTTTTAAGCACATAGTTTAGATCATAATAAGCTCCACATTCCATGCAGTAATTTCTATGAACACTGCCATGAAGTTCAAGAACATTTTTTGCACCTGCAGCCTGATGAAGTCCGTCGATATTTTGAGTAATTATTGCTGCAAGCTTATTATTTTGTTCTAAGAGTGCTAGGGCCTTATGTGCAGCATTAGGTTTTGCATTTGGATATATCATACTGCTACGATAAAATTGGAAGAATAAATCTGTATGCTGCATAAAAAACGTGTGACTAAGCATTGTCTCTGGAGAATACTTATGCTTGCCACTATATAGCCCGTTTGCGCTACGAAAGTCCGGTATACCACTGGCAGTTGATACTCCAGCTCCCCCAAAAAACACGGTATGTTTTGCTTCTTTTATTAGAAGTGCCAATTTTTCTATATTATACATAATATCACCTCTAAATACATAGGTTCAGCCTACAATAAATACTTCAGTCTTTTTCGCACTGAATATAGCCATAAATAGTAAATATCATAGCAACACTTGCTATCATAACTTGGATAGATGGAACCATTCCAAAGCATATCCAAGCTAGTATTGAGCTAAATACTGGGCCTGTAAGCTTTACAGAGCTTACCATGCTAGATTTAAAATGCTTTAAAGAAAAACTAAATAGATTATGCCCCAATATTGTGGCAAAAAACGCTAATCCTGCACTATATATAAAGTTACGGCTATCATATCCAAACATAGGTACCTTTTGAACTGCTATACAAATGAAAGTTACAATAAGTGAGCATGTATATAATAAAGTAGTATAGACTGGCATTGATAGATCTTTTCTAACATCTCTGCCCAAGAGAGTATATATGGCAGAGAACAAAGCAGCTAAAACAGCAAGTCCCTTGCCAAGCAGCGCATTAGGAAATTCTGCAGCTGCAGCATCGCCCTTGCCTCCACTTATAACAAAATAAGCTGCTACGCAAGATAGCAATAGAAATATCCAGCCCTTGGCACTAATTCCCTTTTTCCATATCAAAAGCTCAAATACTGCAATAAATAGTACCTCCATACAAACTAGGATATTGACTTCGGCAACACCAGCAAATCTGAGTGCTTCAAAAAATGACAGCAAATGAAAGGCAAAGCACAAGCCACTAAGCGCCGTCTTTATCATAAGAGTACGATTGAGTTTTTTAAACTCATTTCGCTGAAAAATAAGAGTATATGGAGCCAGCATAATAAGCGTGATTGCCAACCTATATGCCAATAATATTATTGATGGTAGGTCGCTAAGTTTTGCAAATATTGAAGATGTTGATGCACAAAAGCAAGCCAAAAACAGTATGAATAAATACATATATCCTCCACTTAACGATTATAGCATTATAATTGAAATATTTCATTTTATTTGTTATTATTTTTTTAAATAATAAAATACAGGAGAATATTATGAAAATATTTCTTAAATCTGTCGCTATAATTGTGATAGTAGTGCTAGCTACTGTGCTTGGATACTTGGGTTATATGCAAGCTAAATTTTATAGAATAGAGGATAACATTGCACTTAATATAAACAATCCTCAATTAGATGAGTTGAAGCTTGGCAAAGAATATACTGTTATTACTTATAACATAGGCTTTGGTGCATATTCTCCTGAATACAGCTTCTTTATGGACAAGGGCAATATAAAAGGCGAGAAATTAGTAAGTGGAAAATATGGCAAGGCCATAAGCAAAGAAGATGTTGAGAAAAACATCAATGGTAGCTTGCAACTTGTAAAAAATATTAACCCCGATTTTGCACTATTGCAGGAAGTGGATACAAGAGCAGATAGAAGTTACTTTGTTAATCAGAAAGAAGCATTTGAAAATAATATGAAGGATTACTCAAGTGTTTTTGCCGAGAACTTCCATAGTCCCTATCTTTTTTATCCTTTAAACGATCCACATGGAGCAGTGAACGCTGGTCTTTTGAGCTTTAGCAAATATAAAATAAACAGCGCAAATCGCAGAAGCCTACCCATTGATATGAGTTTTATCACTAAGTTTACAGATTTAGATAGGTGCCTGAGCGTACAGCGCATAAATGTGGAAAGTGATAAAGAGCTGGTGCTAATAAATGCTCATCTTTCTGCTTATGATAAGGGTGGAATAATAAGGAAAAAGCAATTTGAACTACTGAATAATATTATTGATGAGGAATATCAAAAAGGAAACTATGTAATTGTTGGTGGCGACTACAATCACGCTTTGCTTGGATCAAAGGATATATATACTAGTAATCAAGACATACCGTCATGGGTATCGGAGCTAGATAACAGTAGTTTGAATGAAAACGCAAGCATAGTACCAGCCAAAAATCTGGCGACCATCGCAACATGTAGGGCTTGCGATATTCCTTATACAAAGGGAATTAACTATACAACTACAGTTGATGGTTTTATAGTAAGCAAAAATGTTGAGTCAACATCAGAAAACATTGACAACGATTTCAAATACAGCGACCATAATCCAGTAAAGCTTACATTTAGACTAAATTAAAAAGCAGCTTATAGCTGCTTTTTTGTTTACCAGTTAGCAAGTCGTATTATATAAATATCATCTATTACAGTTACACAATTATGAGCCGGGAATAAATCCAATGCTAATACTTTCTCATGGCGCATATATTTTGGATCGTTTGCCAGTACTTCCGTAAGTGGAGAGAATCTTCTTATGAATGCCATAGTAGTAACATAATTATTCATTGATTGAGAAATATTGGCACCTTCAACATTATCACACCATCTAAAATCTCTAGAATACGGCTTAATTTCTGGCTCGCCACCAATGAACATAATTTTTTTATTAGGGGCAAACCCTGGTTCATTTTGTATTCGGCTTATAATTTGATTTGCAAATGCCATACCATTTTCGTATTCATAGCGTTTCTTGGCACTTACAACATTTCCTCCTACAAATGAATTAATAAATATTATAAATGCAAATAATGCGGAAAGAACTCTTACTATCTTATGGTCATTCAAATACATAATATATATTATAAGTATTGGAACTACTACAAAAGAAAACTTAAGAGGAAGAGTCTCTGATGAACCAAAACTAATAATATAATTGAAGAATATAATAAGTGGCAATGCCAAAATGAGTATCGCGAAAAACAAGATTTGGAATCTCTTATTGCTTTTCTTTAAAATAGATTTAACAGCCAAATAAACTGCAGACACAGACATAATAATATTCATTACAGTAAGATATATAGGAATATAGCTTCTAAATCCTGGCAAGAATAATTCTTTTACAGCATATTCATATGTAGGAATAATTAGTCTTGGTAATTTTTTAATAGCGCCTATTCCTAGTCTATTCATTCCCAGATAACTTGTCCTTTCAATTCCAGTTATCTTAAGCATAATTTCCCAACTTATTATATAAAGAATCATTGCTATTCCAAGTGAAATTAACAATTTAATTGCTTTTAGAATAATGTTTTTAGTATCAAAATCATCTGACAAAATATCTTTAAATAGTATCAATGCACACAACGAAAAAGCCAAAGCAAAATGTGCCTGATAAAGTTCCAAGCTTAGTGTGGTTATAAGGGAGCCAATAATATAGTCCTTGATCCTATCTTTTGAAAGAAAATATGCTCCACAGGTAGCCAAAAGAATACCAAGCGTAAACACACCACATTCTTGAATAAAGCAGTTAATAGATATTATAGACATGCTTGATCCTATGATTATTGAAACAATAAGCTGATAAAATTTAGTCTTTATTTGTATAACTTTAATTACTATCAAGCTTAACAATGAAATATTTATACACTCTAATATTCCTAATAACCATGGAAGGTTTAAATTATAGTAGAAAATATCATTTATAAAAAAAGACAAAGATCTTCCCATAGAGCAGCGTATGTCTCTATATATTTCTTTTTTATAAATAGCGATATCCCATGAATCATGACCAAAGCTAAATCCCATAAAAAAGAAACCGTTTATAGCCATAAGCACAATAAAAGTTACTGCAAATACAGCATAAATATCATTTTTTTCAGCCTTTATTTTATCGATTGTAGAAGTAATTTTCATATATGCTCCTAAATAATATTATCTATATTTTTCTGCAATATCATGTATCTTTTTAAACCTATATACCACCCCACTTTTGGAAAGAGGAGGGTTGCATAAAGCACCTATCTGCTCAATAGAAAGATCCGGGTTGGCAAGCCTTATGTTTGCTAGCTCCAATAGCTCTGCATTCATCTGCTCGCTAGCTATTGCAATTCTAATATCATTTATCTGTCTTGAGGCAGCACCTATGGTCTTGTTTATGTTGCTGTTATCGCAGTTCATAGCTCTATTTATACTGTTTATTACCTGCTTGCGCACCAAGGTATTTTCAAGTTTCATAACAGAGCTATCAGCATCTATCAATGCAAGGAAATCACTTATGGTGTCAGCTTTTTTTATATAAAGCACTTCGCTATCGCGTCTTTTTGTATGTCTTGTTTCTATTCCAAAGCCATTGCATAATCTGCGTAAAAGCTTTATATAGTATTCACTCTTTGATACCATTTCTAAATGATACCCTTTTTGTGGATTTTGTACAGAGCCTATACACAAGAACGAAGCTTTTATAAAAGCTCTCTTACAACATGTTTTGTGAGGAACATATTGTGGAATAAGGCTTTTTAGCCTTCCGTCATAATCAACGAGTTTTAATTGTGTGGCTAGAGCAAGAAAGCTGCCACTAGGCAAAGTTAGTATGTATTTATACCCTCCCCCAAAGCGATTGTGCCTTATTACGCTAAGTTTCGGCCTTATGCCATATTGATTGTGAATTAGAGAGAATGCACGTCTTGCAAGAGCTGGCATATCAAAGCTTATCTTTATTGAATACTTGCCTCCACCCTGCATAACAACAGTGCCACTTGCAAATATGTAAGCAGCTATCTCGGCCAATATGCAACAACTTTTATTTTCTTCCTTACCTATTATAGCAAGCTTGGTATCCAAAGAAAAAGACATTATATCTCCAAATTCTTCCATAGAGCCTGCTCAAGCTCTAAATCTCTATGTACTACTTTTGTATTATAGTGCATACCCATTAGACGCTTGCACAGCTCCTCGCTCATGGCAACGCTTCTATGAGCTCCACCAGTGCAGCCTATGCCTATTACTAATCTGTTTTTACCCTCATTTATATAACAAGGAATAAATGTATGTAAAAAGTCCACAAGCTTATTCATAAATGTTTGCGATATATCGTTGTTTAATACAAAATCGCTTACATCTTTATCTAGCCCAGTATGTCGGCTAAGACTTGGTATATAAAAAGGATTCTGTATTATACGAACATCAAAAACTAGGTCACATTCATCAGGAACGCCACGTTTAAACCCAAAAGAAATTATCCTAAGCTTTATTCCATCGCCATCTTTAGATTCTTCAACTATTATCTCTTTTAATCGTTTTAAAAGACTTCTGGATCTAAAATTGCTTGTGTCTATAAGATAATCTGCCTTTTCACGCAGTGGAGCCAGTCTTTCTTTCTCTATAGCAATTGCTGCATCAATTCCTGTAGTTTCGTCTATAAGGGGATGCTCTCTCCTTGTTTCTTTATAGCGATTTACAAGTACAGCTTCGCTTGCTTCCAAAAATATAGTCTCAATGCTATATCCCATTCGCTTTGAATCCTCAATAACACTTAGCACACCCTTTGCATCAAAGAGATTGCCACTGCGAATATCAACTGCTATTGCGATTGCTTTATGCTTTAGAACGCTGGTATTGCTATAAGCCTCTAGTATTTTTGGCACCATTGCAGGAGGAAGATTATCTACACAAAGAAGTCCTAAGTCCTCCATGAACCTTAGAGCTACGGTTTTGCCTGCTCCGGAAAGTCCTGTTAAAATATATGCCTTCATATTTACTCCTGAAAATAATATTAAAATTCACCAACGAGCCTTACCTCTGTTTCAAGCTTATAGCCTGTGGCTTTGTAGACTCTTTCCTGCACAGTATGTATAAGGTCAATATACTCTTTTGCAGTACAATTGCCATCATTTATAATGAATCCAGCATGCTTTGTAGATACTGAACATCCACCTATGCGCAACCCTTTTAATTCACAATTTTCTATTAGTGCTGCGGCATAGTTGCCCTCTGGCCTTTTGAATACGCTTCCACAAGACGGCTTGTCTAATGGCTGCTTTGCAGCACGCCTACGATTTAGTTCTAGTATAGTTTCTTTTATCTGTTTTATATCGCCTTTTTCTAAAGAAAAGCCAACTCCAAGAACTATGCTACCATTACCTTGTAATGAACTATGTCTATAATTAAAGTCCATCTCTTCACTACTATATCGTAAGACATTGCCATCTTTATCAGAAAAGTCTACATATTCTACAACATCTTTCATTTCTCCACCATAGGCGCCTGCATTCATAATGACTGCGCCACCTACTGTGCCAGGTATACCTCCAGAAAACTCAAGGCCTTTGAGCGAATTTTCTGCTGCAAACTTTGCTAAGCAAGATAGCATTGCACCTGCCTCTGCATATATGCAATTTTCTTTTACGCTAAGGCTCTCAAAATTTTTCCCAAGATGTAAAACTATTCCTCTTATTCCTTTGTCGCCTACAAGAATATTGCTTCCTCTGCCAAGAGCAAATAATGGGAGCTTGTATTTTTTTGCAGTTTTTTGTGTAAAAACAATATCATCAACAGATCCTGCCTCAACAAGAATATCTGCTGGGCCACCTATGCGTAGGGTAGTATATTCGCACATTGGCATGTTTTTATATACACTAGCTATATGCGATTTTAATTCACTGTATATATCCATTTATCCTCTATTCTGTATAAGTGTATCTGGCAGTAAGCCTTGGCATATCTTTATAGAGTCCAAAGGCATCGGCATAAATCCTATAAGTCTTGCCTACTTCCCACTGAGTTTTGCTCTTGTTTTCCAGCATTACAGGAAGTGGCTTTGCCTCTGTACCACAGTTAAAAATTGCCAATTGTGGATCTTGAGCGATGAACTCAGTAATGCTACCTATGCATACATACTTTTGACCAGCTCTAACCCTATCATCTATTGTATTTACTAGATGTGGATAGTTGGTATCATCCATAGCCCATGCGCTTCTAGAATATTTATCTATATCTGGTACATAATAAACCTTATGCTTTATTATTGTTGGTTCTTTGCCAGGCTGAGATGCTGTAAACATTATCTCATTATCACCAATTTTATTAAACACAGCCTTAAATGTGAATGTTCCGTCTTTATCAATATTGGTAATATCAAGATCTGTATGTGGGGTCTGTACTGTAATATATGTACCAGTAGTAGTCCTTGCATTTACCGTCATATAGTCAAATGTAGAAACTGACGAGATATCACTATCTAGATCTACCGGAATAGACTGACGAGGTCTATTTATAATGACTGTTTTCTTATTACTGCGACTATATTGAGACTTACAAACTATATCAAAAGAATTTTCTCCTATGGCTTTTACAGGAGCGTTATAGCTTACTTTGCCATCATCAGAGTTTACTATGTCTGAAAACTCTTCACCATTTATCCATAGTTTACTATTCTTTCTAACCTTTATCTCTATTTTATAGATAGGGGTATAAATAGTGTCGTATCCAGTGCTTGGAGATACTATTTCCAATGGAGATAGAGGTATCTCTACGCTATAATTTACAGGTTCAAGAGGTATAAGCTTACCATTTGTTTTGCGCACAAATGGAGTAAGCGTAACATTAAGACTCTCTTTTACATAGTCCTCATAGCTTTCGTACCATGTATAGTCTGCCACCTGCACAGTAGCATATCCATTTGTTACGATAAAGTTTTTATGAAGTTCCTTTACATAGATCTGCTGGCCTTCTTCGCCAGGAATCCTAATGGTATGAGCTGCCATATCCCCTAATATTGATGTGATGATTTGCGCTTTATTTTCATCATCCACACTATCTACTGCAACTTTTCTAAGTTTTACAGCAGAATACGCACCATATCCCAAAGCAAATATTGCTACAACTATAACAGTATATAGCAGTATATTGAATATTTTCTTTAATGCTCTGCCTCTTGGCCTATAGGTCTTAATAAAATCATTATAGTTTGCAGAAGATTCCTTCTCCTTTGGGTTTGAAAATATGGCCTTGCTTATAGCATCCATGCTTTCTCTATTTCGAGTATTCTCTCTGCGCCTATTACTTACTTCTTCAAAGTGTTCCCTTGCGATTTTGCCCCTATATGTATTCTCTCTAAGCTGGCCTACTTCTTTTGCAAATTCGTCTCTTTTATCGCTTGCAACATATAGGTTGCCCTGAGCATCTTCTCTTGTGTACTCAACTTCTTTAGGATTTCCTTTGTAACTTTCAAACCAGCTTGGAGTCTTGTTGGAAAGCTTTGCACCACAATAAAAGCAAACTGTATTGCCTGATCTATTCTGTTTGCCACACTCTGGACACTTCAAATTTAATCCTCCACTATCCAATCATATGGATTATATAACAAAACCAAATTATAACCATCTAATATAGCCTTCTGCGTTGCATAATCTGCAATGGCATTTGGTGTATGACCTATTTTTTCTTGTATCTTTTGCACAGCCCTTTGTGTATGAGAATCATATTTGCCGTTTATATATTCTTCTTCCAAAAGATCCATAGCAGAAAGCTGCTTTTGCAAGCGTTCTACAGCAGGCCCTCTATTACCTACTCGCATCGTTGTACCTATATCATCATAAGTAGTACCATACCCAAGTATTTGTTGCTTATCTATAGGATAATAGTTTTCCTGCACTTTATCGGGATTGTTGCCCTCAATTACATGCACCATACCTTGAGCCATATCAGTATCTATTACCAGTGCCACGTGACTTGTGTCAAAACTGCCATCATAGCTGAAGAAAACAAGGTCACCCGGTCTTGGAACATAGGAATTTTTTGTGATGTTTTTGCCATCGCTCCAGCTCCACTGATTACCCCATTCAGGCACGTTTCCACTTCTATCTACATATCGTCCCCTTAGAATAAACCAATCTCTACCAACATTACGTGATGAATAGAGTGGATAAACATTATTAAGCATATCAGTACCATATAGCCTATCAGTTTCGTTTACACACCAGCATACGAATTCTGCGCACCACTGAGCTCCAGGATCTCCAACCCACTCACCATACTTGGTAGTACCATCACTACGCTCGCTATAACCAAGCTCACCATTTGCTACATCTATGAGCTTATCAATATCGCTTTGAGCATAGACTATATTGGTGAATAAGAGTAATATGGCAATTATACAAAGTATCTTTTTCATCGTGCCATCTGATTGCCAAAGCTCTCTATGCCCCTGAATACCTCTGTTTCTCTAATATCACGTACAGTAGTAAAAACCTTGCGTGTAAGAATAGAACCCATTCTATAATACAAAGGTATGAACGGCATATCTTCGGTAAATTTCTTTTGAATTTCGGCAGCTGTATAGGCAAGCTCGGATGGATCTGTCTTTGTGCGATAATTTTCAAAAAGCTTATCCATTTCCTTGCTACGATAGCGACCATAATTTCCCATTTTGCCATTGCTACTCATAAGTAGGAATCCAGGATCAAAAGCTTCATCAAGGCGTACAGCAATAAGCGCCATATCAAAGCTATGTGCAACAAGAGATTCCTGAGCCTTTTCCATTGACACAAGTTCAACATTTACTTGAATTTTGAGTTGCTCAAGCATAGCCTTTATCCTGTTTGCAGTGTCAAGACGTACATCGTTCTCGGGATCCTCATATACAATTAGCCTAAGCACAAAGCGCGCAAGCTTGTTTTCTTCATCTAGCTTATCAAGCACACCGTCTTCATCGGTGTCTTCCCAGCCTAGATTAGTAAGTATTTGCCTTGCTTCCTCCAGGTTATATAGATACTCTTGCTCCAAATCATAGAACATAAATGATCCACTTGGAAATGGCGTATAAGCTCTAGATGCTCTGCCCATATATACACGATTTATAAGCATATCAACATCAATAGCTTTCATTATTGCACGCCTTGCTTCTACATCCTTTAGTCTGTATTCGCTATTGTTAAGCACTATCATTTCAAGCTGATTTGTCCTATACGGAATACTCAAGCTGCCTATTCCGTTTTTATACTGAGCTGCAGCAATACTTCTAGTAATGGCAGTATCAAGTCTGCCATATTCATAATCACTTATAAGCTTTTTATTGTTCTGATAGAAGTTAAAAAGAATGTTTTTAACAGATGGTCTTTCTTTCCACCATTTTTCGTTTGCCTTTAGCCAAATGTGATCTCCTGGCTGAAAATCGTCTACAATATATGCTCCAGATCCTGGTGGATTTTCTGTTTCAATAGAGTCTGCAGGCACTACTGGAAATGTTAGTGAATAAAGCGACATAAAATAAGGCCTTCTGGTTTGCACATTAAGTACAGTTTCATTTTCGGCATTAAAAGACTTTATATTAAGTGCCATCATACTGTAATAGCCTTTATTTGTGACTTCATCATTGTTTGCTGTTTCTAGTATATGGTTTCCTGAGGCAGCAATATCATAGGCCGTAAGTTGCCTTCCATCGCTAAAGAATACATCATCACGTATTTCAAACTTTATAGTATTGCCACCACCAGACATATCAAATGATTTAGCAAGATATGGTGTCGGCATACCAGAATCGTCTATTACAATAAGACTCTCATACACAAGATTATAAACATTGATAATATCTCTATCAACGGGCATAAGAGGGTGTAACTGTGTGGTGTTTGTGCACATTATGCCAACATTTAAACTATCGCCAACATTTTCTGCGTAACTTGTAGGCATAAAGCCTAACAGAAGCACAAAAATAAGGCTAATTGCTTTGCGTAAAGTAAAGTGCATTGTATACTTCATAGGCTTTCAACACCCTTTCTACATATTTTTTGGTAGGTCCATCTGGCAAATTTTCAACATTGATAGTTCTTCCATCTTTGCTTATGGATTTATCTGCAAGCCAGTTTGCCACCTTGCCCTGACCCGTATGATAGGCTGCAGTAGTAAGTACAGGGTCGGAATTGAATCTATCTGACAAAAATCTAAGGTACCAGCTGCCAAACTTTAGATTAAGCTCGGGATCTGCCAAGTTTTCAAATGAAAAATCCTTAACCTTAAGCTTGCCTGCAATCCAATCTGCAGTATCTGGCATTAGTTGCATAAGGCCAAGCGCTCCTACTGAGCTCCTAGCATCAGTTCTAAAACTACTTTCGTTTTTTATTATAGCCGAAAGATAGGCCTCGTGCAAATTATATAGAGTTGAGTTTTCCTCTATAAGACTGCGAAAATAAAGAGGATGATTGTTTACAAGCTTTATGTGCTCGTTCTTTTTTGCTGTTTGTATACTTGCTGTATAAGCGTTAAAAAGAGCAATAGCACATATACATATAACGTTCAACATGGCAAGCAAAATAATTACAAGCTTAATAATATTGCGCTTTGTAGTAGTTATATGTTGCTCAACCGTTGGTTTCTCACTTGAACTGGGTACGGAGTAACCTACTATATTAGTCGTTCGTCTGCGTGTGCCGGGTCTTCTATTCATTAGTTTCCTTCTTTAAAATCTTATCTATTATGTCATTGATTGCTTTACGGGTGTCTATAAAGTTCATACGACAGTCCACATTAAAATCGGCAAGTGCCTTTTTGCTTTCAATAGGCATTTGTGAGGATATGCGCGCCATAGCATCGCTATAATTCAATTTATTTCTACTCATAAGACGATCGATCTGGACATCTTGTGGCACCCAACAATTTATTACATAATCTGCAATATGCTGCATATTGGTTTCATATAGAAGTGGAATTTCTATGGCTATAAGCTGTTCTGATGCACTATATAGCTTAATCAGCTCAAATATTCTATCATACACTAATTTGTGCATTATGGAGTTAAGCTTTTGCAAGCTGGCTTCATCGGCAAAAACAATTTCGCCAAGCTTCTTGCGATCAAGTTTGCCATCATAATACATATCTTCACCAAAAGCTACTTCTATTTGTTTGCGAGCTTCAATCGTGTCTGAAATTTCATGAGCAATTTCATCTGCGCTTATGCTCACAAATCCACGTTCTTTAAAAACGTTTAAGCAAAAGCTTTTGCCAACTGCTATTCCACCTGTAATAACTACCACTATCATTTTGATTCATACCAGCTCTTTGCTGCATTTATATCTACCAATAGAGGAACTTCCAGCTTAACTATTCCCTCCATTATGTTCTTGATCATAGTGGTAACTTCTGGAGCGATATCCTCTTTACACTCAACTATAAGCTCATCATGCACCTGCAAAATAAGCTTTGCTCCGTCATATTTTTTAAGTGCTTCAAATACAGCTACCATTGCAAGCTTGATAATATCGGCTGCCGTTCCTTGCACAGGCGTATTCATTGCAATTCTCTCGCCAAAGGCTCTAATATTTGCATTCTTGCTATGTATCTGTGGAAGGCTACGTCTGCGATTAAATAGTGTATATATTGCTTCATCTTTTTTTGCAATTTCTACACAGTTATCCATGTAAGCTCTTACTCCAGGATATCTTTCAAAATATTTGGATATAAAGCCTTCTGCCTGCTTTATGCTTATGTTTGTGTTGCGAGCAAGTCCAAAGCTGCTTATGCCATATACCAATCCAAAGTTTACTGCCTTAGCATTACTTCTCATTGTGCTGTCTACTTTTTCTATTGGAGTATCAAATATTTCGGCTGCAGTGGCTCTATGTATATCCTTTCCACTCTTAAATGCGTTAATCATATTTTTATCTCCACTAAGATGAGCAAGCACCCTCAACTCAATCTGGGAATAATCGGCATCTATGAGAGTATATCCTTCTCTAGCTACAAAGGCCTTACGTATTTCGGCTCCCTCTTTACTGCGAATAGGTATGTTTTGAAGATTTGGCTCTTGGCTTGAAATTCTGCCAGTAACTGTACCAGTCTGATCAAAGCTACTATGCACCCTTTCGCTCATTGCTGTACGCTCTATAAGTGCATCAATATATGTGGAATTTAGCTTAGTAAACTTGCGATACTCAAGTATCATATCTATTGCTGGGTGCTTATCGGCAATTTTTTCAAGGACGTCTGCGCTTGTAGAATACCCACTCTTTGACTTTTTGCCATGTGGAAGATTCATTCTATCAAACAATATCTCGCTTAGTTGCTTTGGACTATTTATATTAAATCCACTAAACCCAGTGCTTTCGTATATTTTATTTTCTAAGTCTGTAATTTCTTTTTTAAATGAAGAAGATAACTCAAAAAGTACGCTTCTATCCAGAAGAAATCCCTCTTGCTCCATATTATAGAGCACATTTGAAAGAGGTATCTCCATAAGAGAAAGAAGTTTAAGCATATTGGCCTTGTCAATCACTTTACATTGCTCAATTGCAAGCTCATATAGGCCTTTGGCATCAGCATTAGTAATAAGGCTATTAAGTTCTGCCTTTCCAGATTCGGAATCAATAAGATAATTGGCTATCATGGTATCCCATACTACATCGGCATCAAGAGTGGCCTTGGCAGCGTTACAAAGATATCTAAAAGCTTTTTGATCGTGAACTATTATGTGCTTATCTTTAATTTTGGATATTATTATACGCAAAGCTTCATCAAAATCAATATCTCCTGATATAAGGTCTTTTCTTACAGATATGTTTATTAGCTCACCTTTATCACTGTAAACACTTATATCTTGATTTGCATATATGCTAAAGACTTCTCCGGTTATATTAGTTGAGTTCAGCTTATCTATTGTATCTATTGATTTTTCTTTAAATTGTGTAGGTATGGTTTCTGGGAGCTTATATATCTCTCTTAAATATTTTTTATCTACAATGTCCCAAGCATTGTTATTTGGAGCACTTGCTATCTGATCTATTTCATCAAGTGGCACATCGGTATAAGATGAACCAATAGCATCAAAAAGGTTTTTCATCTGAGAGCTTACTCTATTTAATTTGTATTCTGCAAACATAGGTAGCCCATCAGCCATACTCTCAATATTTGAAATATCAAAATCTATTTCTATAGGAGCATTTGTAACGATAGTTGCAAGTTTTTTAGAAAACTCTGCTACTTCTTTATTTGCCCGTATTTTTTCGCCTAGCTTCCCCTTGATTTTATCGGAATTTTCAAGCGCATTTTCTAATGTGCCATATTCATTGAGCAATTTAAGAGCAGTTTTTTCACCAACTCCAGGAATTCCTGGTATGTTATCACTGCTATCTCCCATTAGGCCCTTTAGATCTGTCACCTGCTCGGGAGTTACTCCATAGTTTTCTTTTACACCATCTGGATCTAGCAGCAAGCTTTCGCTTATGCCTTTTTTTGTAATAAGTATCTGACAATTTTCACTAGCTAGCTGCAAGCAATCTCTATCACCAGTAAGAATTATTGAGCGCATTCCATTCTCGCCAACCTTGCGAGCTGCAGAGCCTAGCAAATCATCTGCTTCAAATCCAGGCTTGCTAATGGTTGGTATGTTGCAAGCCTTTAAGAAATCACGTATAAGCGTAAACTGCATTTTGAGATCGTCAGGCGTTTCGGCTCTACCAGCCTTATAAGCCTCGTACTCCTCGTGCCTGAATGTAGGACTGCTCTCATCAAACATAACATATACTGCATTTGGCTTTTTCTCTGCGATAGCCTTGAGCAGCATAGTAAAAAATCCATGTATAGCATTTAGAGGTATGCCATTATGACTTAAAGGAGGAAGAGCAAAAAATGCCCTATACAATAGGCTATTGCCATCTACAAAAAGAAATGTTTTATCCATATTTACCTCTGTTTCGCTAAAAATTCAAATATCTGTGAAGCTATTGGTGCCGCTGCCAAGGCTCCACTTTCGCCATCTTCTACCAATAGGCATAGAGCATAAGGTTTATCTTTAGCATAGCCTACAAACCATGAGTATGTGATAGGCTTGCCATCAAGCTCGCTCTGTGCCGTACCTGTCTTGCCTGCGATCTGCATTGCAGCAGCTCTTGCGCGTGCACCTGTGCCATTGTTTACAACTGAAAGCATTGCTCTATCTATATTATGGCAAATATCAGCATCTAGCGCAAGTTTGTATGTGTTTGGCTGAGAAAGGCGTGTCTTACCATTTGAAGGATTGTATACCGACTTTAGCAAGTACGGTTCCATAATAACACCATCATTTGCAATAGCCGAGACCATCATGCACATATGCAAGGGACTTACAAGAATTTTGCTCTGTCCTATTCCTGCAGATGCAAGATCAAAATCGCTTAGCTTTTCATTTGGAAATCTACTGTTTTCAAGCACAAGATCTCTAAATAGAAAATTATCGTTAAATCCAAAGTTTTCTGCCATTTTGCGCAGTTTGTTGCTACCAAGTTCCAACGATAGTCCAGCAAAAACGCTATTACAGCTTTGCTCTAGAGCCTTGTTTATTCCTAAATTTACATGAACAGCTCCACCTGCATCATTTATATAGTTATTCCCAACATTAAGCTTGCCACTACATATAAAGTTTCTAGTAAGCACAGCTCTATCATTATCAATGGCAGCTGCCATAGTGATTATCTTAAATATTGAACCAGGAGGGAGCAGACTTTGTGTAGCTCTATTAAAAAACGTTTTATTGGGGTCGTTTGCATCTGATTCAGATACATTAAATGGATCAAAATTAGGCAAGCTTGCTAGGGTAAGCACTTCGCCCGTTCTATAATTCATTACAACTATTGCGCCATTTTTCCCTTGGCTACCAGGAAGTGTTGTAAAAGCTTTTACTGCGTGTTCTTGCAAGGCAGAGTCAATTGTTAAAGTAATATCTTCTCCACGAGTTTTTTCTCCAGATATAAAGCTTTTTGCTTTTTCACCAAAATCGGTATTGAAACCATAAAGGTAGCTTGCCTGAAAGCTTTCAACAGCATTTGCAACTCTGCCCTCGTCATCACCTAGTACATGCACTAAAGCCTTTTGCAGTTGCTCGCCACCCAAACCTATTCGTTTTCCACTTGCATCACTAGAACGCAAGAGAACATTATTTCTATCATATATCTTACCAGCTATAACATCGTCCTTTTTTATGCGCACATTTCTGCCATTAGCAAGCCAGCGATTGCCATATACTGCCACATTATAAGCAGTATAAGCTACGAGCGTAGCAAGCATCAAAACGAGTATTATAGTAAGTATCCTTATGCGAATGCGTATTTCTTTCATAGTTTATCCATACCAGCCATATAGGCATCATCCTTTAATCTGTCTCGATTAAAGCCAGCAACTCCCTGCAAAAGACCAACTATTCCCATGCTAGATACTAGGGATGAGCCTCCATAGCTTACAAATGGCATTGTAACTCCAGTAAGTGGGATTAGCTTTATTACTCCTGCGATAATTACGAAAGTCTGAACGGCTATCATACTACTACAGCCTATGGCAAGCAGTGCATGAAATCTCGTTTGAGCAGTTTGTGCTATAAATCCAGCTCTAATTACAAGTAGTGCATAAAGGCCAAGCACCAATCCACCAAAAATCAATCCAAACTGCTCACATATAACTGCAAAAATAAAGTCGGTGTGGTAAATTGGAACTACCGTAGGATTGCCAAGTCCAAGGCCCATACCAAGTAGCCCTCCACTAGCTATAGCCACAAGTGATTGCACAAGCTGATATCCTGAATTTTTATAATCTGCCCAAGGATTGATCCAGATAGCTACCCTACGTTTTATATGAGAAAACCTATTATAGGCAAACACTGCTGAACTCATACCTATAAGCCCCATACCAGCCATAATTCGTTTGCTACCATTGGAGGAGTAGTACATAAAAATAATCACTGTAAAATATAATAATACTGCTCCAAGATCCCTTTGTAGCATAAGTATAATCATCGATACGCCTAAAAATACTATCCAATATACGCGTCTAAATCTTGACATTGCGTAAGCAGAAATAATTATCAAGCTAATTTTTACTATTTCGCTAGGCTGAACGCTTACTCCAGATATATGTATCCAGTTTTTTGCTCCATTTATTTCTTTGCCAAAGATAATTGGTAGGCAGAGAAAAACTAAGCTTACAATAAGCAATGGTAATGTAATGAACTCCCATGAAAAAGCATATTTTACAAACAATATGCAAAACAACATAAATATTGTGCCTATGCAATAGTAAATTGCTTGTTGTATGCCCATATCAGGATTTGTGGTATATAGCACAAGCACACCTAGTGCACACAAGAAGTTTACTATTGCAAGCAGAAGCCTATCCACAGGAAAAAGCTTTGGTAATATAGTTAAATTTATATATAGCATTAGCGCAGCAGCTGGTGCAATAAGCAATCTTTGCCATGCAAAATTACCAGTTGGCTTTAAGGAAACAAGCAAGAAACCAACAAAATAAAACAGCACAATACTTGTGTTGAGCTTATTAACGGCATTGAAAAGTCGTTTTTTTCTAGTTCTACTTGCAAATTCCATTATTCTTACTTATTTTCGCTTGTGTCGGAAATTTCTGAAGCAACACTTTCCGAATTAGGTTCTATCTGTGGAGGCTGTGTGTTTCCATAGTATAGAGCAAGCACATTTTCTTGCACTTTTTGCATTTCGCTAGGACTTAGAGTGGGAATTGAAAATCCAGGATAAAAGAAAAACTGAAGAGAAACATCTGCCATCTTGAGTATTGAACCATTTATAATATATGCATTACGAGTATTATTGTTTATAGAAAAGGCATTGATGCTAATATCACTATTGTGAAGCGGCTCTACATATAGCCCTATACCATCTTCAATTCTATAATAAATAAGTCTTTTAGAAATGTTTGGACTAATTATGCGCATATCGCAATTCTTGGAGCTACCAATAATTCCCTCTCTATATATTTCTAATCTATCCCCTGCATGCATATTTGCATTACCAGATAGCACAACAGCTTCACCAACTACGCCTGCAGCAGCTATTGAGTTTTGATATTTTTTAAAGGCAGCATTATCACGCTTAAGCCATATATAGCTCCTAATAACAATAATAAGCAACAAAAATATAAAAAAATATCTTGCAGCCAGAGAAATGATTGTATAAAGCTCCTGTGACATAAATACTCCATAAACTTAATAAAGCAGGCAAAGCCTGCTTTATTATATAATATTTTTTATTATTGTGCCATATAGACTAATTTTCTTTTACTGGTTCTTCAGTCTCAGTTTCTTCTATATTTTCTTCTGTACCATCTACTGAATTCTCTTCTAGATTTTCTTCAACTGGCTGAGGAGGAGCTATCATATCCAATACGCTCTCTGGTAGCTTATCCATTATAGACATAAATAGACCTTGTAAGGCTTCTGCAAGCTGATTTTGAGCTTCTTCATCTTCTGAAATTTTCTCTACATCAATAGCTTTTGTTGTATCAATGCTTGGAATATCAGCTTTTTCACCAAAGTTTTCAACTACTGTAACAGTACCAACCTTCATATCGGAATCAGCTTTTTCAAGTGTTGCATTAGCCATCTTTAGAGATACGCCAATTTCATTTGTGATGGTGTTGTTCTTAAGCTGGCTTGTAGCATCTAGAACCAAACCTTTTGCATCTTCCTTGCCTTGATTTAAGACAAATATGTAGGTACCCTCGTTCTTATCTTCTGCTAAATTCTTTGTGCCTTTGAAATCAAGTGTGAATTCTTCTTCTCCACTTGCAACAAGTTTTCCTTCGGATTCAACAGACTTATTTTCTTCAACCTTGATAAGAGCTTCGCCATTTAGAAGGCTCTTTCCTTCTGAAGAAACGTTGGCAGATATAGAATGATTTACAACAGGATCTGCTGTCTTTCTATAATAATTTAAAGTAAACTCTACTTTTTTAATCCCAGTCTCATGCTCTTCGGAATCTTCAGACTCTGGCATTTTATCAAGGTCTTCGGAATCTTCAGACTTTGGCATTTTGTCAAGGTCTACGGTAACAGTATAAGGCATTTCTAAACCAGTAATATAGCCTTCTGCATCAATGTAGTATTTTGCTGTGCCCTCAACCATTAACGCACCACTAGAGTACATTGCGATAATATCCTCTGGCTTTACATCCTTGTTTAAATTAGCCTGTTCCTTTATGCTTTTTTCAACAGTCTTGGACTGCATAATGTTTACAAAATCCTCTTGGCTAAATTTCTGTGTAACAACCTTTACAGCTTTATCAAAGCGCTCGTCTTCTTTGTCATAGTCTTCAACAGTGGTATTTTTGATAATATTCTGAATTGCAGCGTCAAGCTTTTCATCGCCAGTTGGCTCAAACTTTTGGAATTCATCAAGATTTACCTTTAAAAGATCTTTTACATTATGAATATCGTTAAGCTGCTTACGAGTTTCGGCATTTACACCGTTGTTGCCGAGTTTCAAAACAGTATTTATCTCCTGAAGGGAAACAAATACATCGCCATTTTCTGCAAGCTGAGATACTGCATTTAGTACTGGCTCGCCATTAAGCATTAGGGTTACAAGTCCGTTTTGGTCATTGCCCTTAATCTTTAATGAAATAGCCTTTGTAAGATCTGCAAGCCAATCTTCGCCCTTTTCGTTCATTGCAAGACCAGGGGTAGTCTGGATGCTTACATCAAGAGAAATTTCTTTGCCAGCCTTTAACTGCTCAGTTATAAAATCATCCAAATTAACAGCAAAAGAGCTAACTGGAAGAACTAAAGCAAATAAAACTGCAAATAGTTTTATTATAATATTTTTCTTCATAACATCATTTCCTTTCATTACTTTAAAAAAGTTATAGCATATGCAGTATATTGTGTCAATAATTAAACTACTTTTTTACAATTATATTACAATAAGCATATAAATTTATTATTTTCTATGTTTTGGATTTTAGTTTTTTATAAGTTTTTGTTTTTTTAGGATAAAAACATGACAAAATTACGTCTTGATTTAAAAACTAATTAAACATTCCAGTAGAAAGATATCTCTCCCCAGTATCCGGCAAAATCGCCACTACTGTTTTGCCTGAAATTTTTTCTTTTTTGCTTAGCTCTATTGCTGCAGCTATAGCCGCGCCTGAGCTAATGCCTACAAGCAAGCCTTCGTAATGCAAGATGGCTCTTGCCATATCCTTTGCTGCTTCGGTAGATACTGGCACTATAATATCATAGCAAGTAGTATCCAAAACCTTTGGTACAAAGCCTGCTCCTATACCCTGTATTCCATGCTTTCCAGACTGCTTACCAGCAAGCACTTGAGAGCTATCTGGCTCTACTGCAACGGCTTTAAATTTTGGGTTTCTTTCTTTAAAATAGTGACTTATACCAGTGATTGTTCCACCTGTTCCCACTCCTGATATAATATAATCTACACTGCCATCAGTAGCCTCCCAAATTTCTGGTGCTGTGGTATTATAATGAGCCTGAGCATTATCAAAATTTTCAAACTGAGATGGAATAAAAGAACCTTTTATTTCTTGTGCTAGCTCTTGGGCTTTTTCTATTGCGCCTTTCATGCCTTTTGCCCCTGGCGTAAGCACAAGCTCTGCTCCATAGGCTTTCATAAGATCCTGGCGCTCCTTGCTCATGGAGTCTGGCATACAAATTATTGTTCTTATACCAAGTGATGCAGCATAGGCAGCAATACCTATACCCATATTGCCACTGGTAGGTTCTATTATTGTACTATTATGATCTATATCTCCACGACGCATAGCCTCGTTTATCATATTAAAAGCAGGTCTATCCTTTATTGAATGAGCAGGATTAAACATTTCTAGCTTTAAAAGCAATGTGAAATCTAATCCAAGTGCTTTTTCTAACTTTTTTGCATGAAAAAGTGGAGTATGTCCTATAAGGTCTTTATATTCGCTAATTATTTTCATATATACCTCTTATTTGCAAGTTATTTACTATTATTGTTATCGCTACAATTATCATTGTCATTACAATTATCATTACAATTGTCATTATCATTGGAATTATCATTGTCGCTATCGTTTGAATTATCGTTGTCGTTATCATTGTCATTATCGTTGTTTTCTTCATCATTCTTCTTTGGACTAAAGAACGGAACTTCAATATTATCTTTAATATCGTGACGTTCGAGCATCTTAAACTTATTGTTCAAGAAATTTTTTAGATCTTCCTCATTCTCTATCTTAATATTTTCTATGATAATGCCAATGTTTTCTCCATGTAGGAAGCAATAAAGACCTGCAAGGCTTGCAAGCATCCATGTTCTTATTGCTAGGTTGATTACTAATGAAACTGTGGTTCCAAATACACCAAGGCTTAATAGCATACCATCAAGCATTGCAAATATCATATTGATAAGTAAGAAATATGCTAGCATTGATAGCAACAATATACCATTTCCTTTAAGCATAGCCGCGCTCTTCCTTGCAGCCTTTATGTATCCAATACTATTATCTTCACTAATGATATAAATATACGCAAAATATCTTATGCCAGCATAAAAAACTGGTATATAAAGTAACCACGAAAACATAAAAACAATGTTTCTAGGCAAGAACATTATCATAAGATAGTAAACTCCTGCTGGAACTATTATCCAAGCAGCATATAGCAGCATTAGAAACAAATAAGCTATCCATGCTCTGAAAGGACGTTTAACATAAGAAAATATATCGGTAAACTTTACCTCATCGCCCCTATAAAGTTTTAAAAAATACTTTGTTGCTCCAAGCTTTAATATTGGATTTATCACTATTATTGCGAGTAGCAAAAATTTTACTATGTTAATTTGCTCTATTCCAATTTTAGGAATTATACCATCCTGAATTGAATATATAAAATCCTCTGTAACAAAGCTTGATACATACAATTTAAGCACAATACTCAATATCTCTGCACAAAAAGCAACTAGAAGAGAATACTGCAAATTATTTTTTAGTTTTTTATATGCGTCTTGTCTTATCTTTAGATTTATCATACTATTCTCCTAAAAGGGCATTTACGAAATCTTTAGCGTCAAAAGACTGTAAATCATCTATGCCTTCTCCTACCCCCACATACATTATCGGCACATTGAGTTCTTTAGCTATGGCAACGGCAATACCACCCTTTGCTGTCCCATCCATTTTAGTTAATATAACTCCGTTGATGTTTGCAAATTCAGAGAAAGCCTTAGCCTGATTAAGTCCATTTTGACCTGTGGTAGCATCAAGCACCATCATACATCTTACTGTGGCCTCGCTATATTCTCTATCAATTATGCGCCTAAGTTTATTCATTTCCTCCATTAAATTTTTCTTATTATGGAGTCTGCCTGCAGTGTCAACAAGCAGTAAATCTGCATTTTTTGACTTTGCAATACGTATAGCATCATAGAGTACGGAGGCAGGATCTGCTCCCTCCTCTTTTTTTATTATTGGCACATTTGCTCTGTCTGCCCAAACTGTAAGCTGTTCACTTGCTGCAGCCCTAAATGTATCTGCTGCTACAAGCATAGTGGTCCTACCTAGATTTTGAAAGCGTAGAGCAAGTTTACCTATAGTAGTGGTCTTGCCAACTCCGTTTACACCTACAATAAGCTGCACCATAGGCCACTTAAGATCTGGCTTTGGTATATCCAATATGCTTATAAGTTCATCTTTAAGCATATTACGCACTGTAACTGAATCTCTTATTTTTTCTTTTTTTGCTTTTTCTTTTATTTTTTCAATGGTTTCATCAGCAAGCCTTGCCCCCATATCGGATAGAACCATTATTTCGCATAGCTCCTCATAAAAATCATCGTCTACGATTTTAGTGCTATCTACGAGTTCATCTATTTTGTCTGCAGTATTTTTTCTGCTCCTAAAAAGTCCTTCTTTTAGCTTATCAAATAAAGACATTATTTTTCCTCCTGTGCTAATCTATCAAGGGTCTTGCTAAGTGGAAAGCAAAAGCATCTGCCATATCTAAAGGGCAATGTGATGTATGCACCAGAGCAATTATATTTCCCTTGTGATATCTCGTCATATATGTAGAGTTGCTTTGATATATATGATGGTAGCTTTATCGTTGCCTTTGTAATACCAACATCTTTAGCGCAAATTATGCAAAGCATTGTTTCGCTTGCAGTGCCTCTAGTATATGCATAGATTCCCTGCTCGTCATCTATAAGATACGTCTTGTAGTCGCCCACAGAAAGAGCGTCATATCTTCTTCTAAGTTGAGATAAAAGCTTATAGTATCTTAGCACTCTGCTATCGCTACTATGATCCCAATCCATTGGCTTACGACATTCAGGGTCATTTCCACCATTCATTCCGAGTTCATCGCCATAATAAATTATTGGCATACCTGGACTGGTAAGCTGGAAGAATGCAGCAGCCTCTAAACTCTCAAGTCTATCATTTGCACGAGTGAGAAATCTGGCTGTATCGTGACTACCTATCATATTCCATTGAACAAAGCCAACTTCTAACCTATAGCTTATTAGATTGCGATTTATTCGAGCATCAAAATCTGCAATACTTATTGATTGCTCAGCAAATAGCTTCCATACTGGATCGCTCCACGAATAATTGATATTGCAATCGAACATATCACCCTCATTACACCAGTATCTAGAATCTCCCCAGCACTCGTTGATAATAAGGCAATCGGGCTTTTTGTTCTTGATCTCCTTGCGAAAAGCGCGCCAAAAATCAGGGTATACTTCTGGACCCACATCTATGCGCCAGCCATCTATATCGCAGCGATCTATCCAATACTTACCAACCTCTATAAAATATTCTGCAGTAGTTGGATTTTTAAGATTGAGCTTTGGCATTTCTGGTTCAAACGAGAATGCTGCATAGCCTTCCTTTACGCTCTCTCTAGCTCCAAAGAAGAACCAGTTGTAGAATTTTGATTCCTTTTGTCTTTGCATGGCATCAACAAAAGGTCCGAATCCTGTGCCACAGTGGTTGAATACAGCATCAAGAACTATACGCATATCGTGTTTATGAAGAGTGTCACATAGCTCTTTTAGATCTTTTTCTGTACCAAGTATAGGATCTATCTTAAAATAATCGTTAATATTGTATCTATGGGAGCTGTTGCTTTTAAATATAGGATTAAGGTATATAACCTTTACACCAAGGCGTTTGAGATATGGAACCTTGGAAGTGATACCTTTAATGTTTCCTCCAAAAATTCTATCATTCGCATATTCAGAGCTGCTCCATTCTTCCATTCCACTTTCAAGCTTGCCAACTCTACAAAATCTGTCGGGGAAAACTTGATATCCAATTGCCCCTATTGCCCACTCTGGCTTTGGATCTGCTGGATATGCATAGGAATATACAAATGCTGGTTGATAATCTTTGTTCTTGATCTCATCGTAGGTCTTTAAACCATCAGGAGTAAAATAAATTTTCATACTTCCTGAGTTCAACTCAAAAATATACTTTACGCGAGGATCTGGCGCTGAAAATATTACTTGATAATAATCATACATGAAGTCGCTAGCTTGCTTGTACATCTCAACACGCAGATTGTCATCATTTCCAAAGTATGATTCATAATTTGGAAATGTAACGGTATATATGCTATCCCAATCATCACGAGCAACCCTAATCATAAGCACTATCTCGCCACTGCTAAGGGTGTAGCGATACTCTCCAAATGGATCGTGATAGATTGCTGCAAGATTTATATTCTTCATGTTATACTCCTAATCTGTTTTCTTTATTATATACTATTATAGTGATTTAGACCTATATATGTGTAACAATTTTAATTTGAAGGATAATATATGGTAAAGAATTCTCTTTCTACTTTTGAATATCCAAGTTTTGTGCAAAGTTCGTTTGCTCTAGCATGAGAAGAATAATCTTCTGAATGTTGTAAATTATCTAAATCTTCTATTAAAACTATAGGCTTTTTCTCAGAATTTTCGAGCTGCTTGAATATTTCATCTTTATCAACATGCTCAAGATCTGCCCAAACTTCTCTACCAAAGGGTTTATAATCCGTAATTGTATATATTAGTGAGCAATTTCCAAGCATTAGCAATTCTCTATCTTTATACTTTTCAGCAGATTCAAGTTCATCATACAGGCTTTTAATGGCTTTAGCTCTAGTATCAACTGTTTGCATGCCCCAAAGCTCAGGAATATCTACATAATAGTTTTGTCTATTATATGACCCATCGTTGTAGCTTTGAGCAAGCAATATATTTTTTGTGCCACCGATGCCAAACGTAATAATAATTACTATTACAAATACAGTAAATATTGATTGTAAGACTAAATTTATATTATGATTTTTGGTTTTGTATCCATTAAGCGACACAAAGATATTTAGCAATATAATGTACATAAATAGGCACGAATGCATGATTCCATTATCGGTGCCTATTGGGAATATAAGCATAAGTAATATAAACATAAGAGATGTGGTAAACGCCTCTCTGTTTTTATATATAAAAGCAAGTGAAATAACGCTAACTATCAAAGAAATAAAATATGGTGCAAAAACGGTTATGTTCACTATATATTTAAGGTTATCAACTGTAACTGAGCATATTTTTATAATAGCTAGAATCAATCCTACCAATGAAAAAATTAAGATTCGTCTATCCTTAATAAATATTCTTACTAATCCAAATACAAGTCCAGTACCAAGCATATATAGTGGGTATTTTGCAATGTTAAATATATATTGTTTAAAGTAATTATATTCTTTATTAATTCTGTCCATCATAAAAGATGTGGTATGTCTACCCTCATCAAGCAAGGATAAAGTCAGGCCTATGCTATTTATTGTGCCAGAAAGTCCCTTAAATATTACACATATAGCAAATCCAATAAAAAGTCCTATAAAGCCAGCTATTGTAAAATACAAACATTGTTTGAGAGCAAATTTTGCATGAATTTTAATGTCTTCTTTATTAAGGCTTAGTAAACTAATCAAAGGTACTATCACATAAATACACTGCAGAGAATTTGGAAGCCTAAAGAACACATTGAATCCAATAATCACTCCACTTATTATTATGCTTTTATTATCTTTGTTTATTATTCCCTTTTGCAAATAAAACATAGCTATGCTTAGTAGCAGAACGCTAAAAGTGTTATAGCTTAACATCATAGGAAAACGTCTTACAAAGATAGAACCTATGAGCACTGACAAAGCACTACATGTTTTTGGCAAAGATCTGCTTCCAATTTTATAAACGAATATCCATGTTATACAATTTGCTATCCAGTCTAGCACTCTAAATCCTAAAAACTTTGCATCTGGCAAAAGTTTATAAAATAAAGCTCCAAAAAAATCGCTGAGTTCAGTCGCTGCTGCAATATTTATGCAACCATCAAAATAATATCTATAATGAGATAGATAAAATCCACTATCCATATAATCTATACCCTTTGTTATAAAGAATAGTGGCCAAGCACATAATATAACTAGCAATATTTTGGATATGATATCATCATATTTTTTGTTTATAGTTAAAATCAATCTGCTTCCTCCAGATTTAAACAAATCTTGTTATTTTTAATTTGGCAAGTATATATAAAAATACTCTTTGTCTAGTTTGTTATACCCATTTTCTGCAGCAAAATCCAATATTTTTTGGATATATTCTGGTGTGTTTGTAGTTGAATTAAATTTTGCCACAACAATTATTGGGAATTTCTTTGATGAATTTAGATCTTCTAATATTTTTTCTTTATCAACGTATTCTAGATCAGGCCAGAACTCTCCAGCAAATGGTTTGAAATCAGTAATTGTATATGCTAAGGGACAGTTACCTAGCATTAGCAATTCTCTATCTTTGAACTCTTCAAGAGATTCTAGTTCATCGTATAAGGACTGAATAGCTTCTGCTCTTGTTTCTATTGTTTGCATTCCCCAAAGCACAGGGGCAGTTACGCTATGAGTTTGTTTGGAACGTGGGCCGTCATTGTAGCTTTGAGCAAGAAGAATATTTTTTGTTCCACCTATACCGAATGTTAATATTATTAAAATTGAAACTATTGTAAAAATTGATTTTATTACAGATCCGAATATATTATTTTGTAAATCAAAACCATTAAGTGCGACTAGAAAATTTAGAAAAACTATATACATAAAAAGGCATGAATGCATTATTCCGTTGTCTGTTCCTATTGGAAATATCAACATAAGCAATGTGAACATTAGGACAGTAATAAAGGCTTCGTTGTTCTTCCTAATAAAAATTAGCGAGAGAACGCAGACTATTAAAGAAATAAAATATGGGACAATAATTGTACTATTATCAACAAATTGCAAGTTTTCTACTGTAATGGAAGTGAACTTTGCTATGACCAGTATTAATCCAGCTACCAAGCCAAACATTACAGCCCTATTTTTTACTTTATATTTTGCAACTCCAAAAAGTATCCCACTTGCTAAAATATAATATGGATAATTAGCCAGATTCCCCCAATACTGCTTAAAATCTAAATATTCTCTTTTTATTCTTTCAAGCATATAGCTACTTGCATGATTTCCCTCATTTAGCAATGAAATAGTAAGGCTTATACTCTTTATCGCTCCCGAAAATCCCTTTGTAGCTATACATATCGCAAATCCAGCAAAAAGCCCAATAAATCCAGCAATAGTAAAATATAAGCACTGTCTAAATGCACTGCTTGACTGAGCCTTTATTTCATCTTTGCTAAAGCTAAGAATACTAAGCATTGGTATAAACACATACAAGCATTGTAAAGCATTAGGAAGTCTGAAAAATACATTAAAACCGATAACTGCTCCACTAATTACTATACTCTTGTTTTCTTTATTTATTATACCTGTTTGCAAATAATACATTGCTATACAAAGTAGCATAAAGCTAAATGTATTATAGCTGAGTATCATAGGGTAGCGTCTAACAAATATTGAACCTGCAAGTACAGCTACAGCGCTCAAAGACTTTGGTAAAGATCTTATAGCAATTTTATATGCAAATAGCCATGTAACGCAATTTGCTATCCAATCCAGCACTCTAAAGCTCAAAAATTTGGCTTCTGGGAGCACTTTATAAAATATTGCTCCAAAAAGATTGCTAAGATCAATTGCTGCTACGCTATTTACATTTCCCTCAAAATAATACTTATATTGAGTAAGGTAGGATCCACTATCCAAATGGTCAATGCTTTTTGTAATAAAGAATAAAGGCCACAAAAACATAATCACAAGAAGAAGCTTGGATAAAGCATTATCATATTTTTTATTTATTGTTGTAAGCATATTCGGTCCTCTTTTGTGGCAAATAAATAGTATAACTTTCGTTATCTATTTTATTGTAAGCATTTTGTGTAGCAAAATCAGTAAATCTTGACAGATCATTATTTATTTCATATCTATAACATTTAAATTTACCAATAACTATTATGGGTTTCTCATCAGCATTAATTAGGTTATCCATAATTTTATCTTTATCGATATACTCTAAATCATTCCATATGTACTTATCAAAAGGTTTATTATCACAGAGCTCATATGCAAGTAAAAAATCACCTAGCACAAGCATTTTATGGTTCTTGTAATATTCATCCGAATGCATATCGTTGTAAAAGCTTTCAAGTGCTGCTGCTTTTTCTTCGTTAGTGTGCATTCCATACAAAGCTTTTATATTAACTCTTTTGTTTAATTTTTCAGTACGCATATCACAATATCCAAGCGACAATAGATAATTTACAGTAAATCCTAGTCCAATAGCCAACACTATTACTGATGCAAATAAATTTATTTCAAGTTTAACAATGCGCCCATAAACCTGTGCCTGAGGTTTTTTAATATTATTTAATAAAATAAATATATTTAATAATAAAGCTGGCATTATAAATACATACTGATTGTATATATTATCAGTACCCAAAGGGGTTATTATAATAGCAACAAGAGCTAAAATAGAATAAAGATACGCTTCTGTTTTTTTATAATTAATTATTAGAGAAAGTGCTGACAATATAATTAAGAATACTCCTACTAGGTTTATTAAAAACTTTTCTGAAAATTTAAAAATCTCTATATATGTGAAATAAAGACTTATAAAAATCAAAGCGACTATAAAAATTGTTTCTATAATTTTATTGTCATTTTTTAATATAAATTTATAAAAAACAAATACTACTAATATTGCTAATAAAGCCCAAGGAATATATGCTTTCAGTTGTGTGAAGGCTGCCATATAAATCATTTTTAGATTATAAAACACAACACCCATAGAATGAGAACCGTTTGCGCCAAGCTGAAGTATATTTTGAATGGATCCTGTAATCCCACTCCAGCCTTCTATAATTAAAGTTATTAAAAATCCTATACTAAGTCCTAAAAATCCGGCTGAAGTAAAATTAAGGCTTTGTTTTAGCGCAATCTTCAACTGAGATCTTAATTCACCTTTTGAAAAAGAAATAGCATATAATAATGGAACGAACACAAAAAGTGCCTGTAAGGCATTTGGAAGTCTAAAAAAGACATTAAATCCAACAATAAGGCCTGAAATAAATATATATTTTTTAATGTTATTTTCTATGCCTAGTTTTAAATAATACATTGCTACTATCATAAAAGTAAACGAAAATGAATTGTAGCTAAGCATCATAGGGTATCTGCGTATGGCAAATGAGGCAATAAGTATACCACCCCATATCCAGATTTTAGGCAAAAGATTCTTTGCTAGCTTATAGGTAAATAGCCATGATACACAGTTAAATATATAGTCAATAAATCTAAAAAATAAAAATTTTGCTTCGGGTGCTATACGGTATAGCAAGGCTCCAAATAAGTTTGTAAGCTCAGATGGTACATAGTTTTCAATTGTGGAATCAAAAAAATACTTATAGCTTGCAAGATAGTAGCCACTATCCATATGGTCTATGCCTTTTGTAATAAAAAACAATGGCCATACAAACACAAGAGCCATAAGCACTTTTTCTATTATGGAATTAAGCCTTTTATTTTGAAAAGTAAAAAGCATTTTCCCTCCCAAGATTTTTAAATGCTTGCCAATATTACTCCAGCAATTATCATTACAAGTCCTATAAGTTTGCGTCTACTCTGTTTTTCTTTTAAAAAGACCGATGAAATTATTGCTACATGTATAAAGCTTGTTGCTTCTATCATTGGTAGCATATATAGTGGCAAGTACCTCAATGTATATAGGTTTGCTATGGTTATTGCAAATAGTATTGCATATCCTGAAATAACATAAAAATTTAAATAGTTATATATCGGCTTAGAATAGGTTTTATTTGCAGATAGTTTGAGTAGATATTGAGATACTGCAGCAAGAAAGGCGCCAAAAAGCGCTATAAATAAGGCACTAGTTTTCATCGCTCATCACCAAATATATTCCTACAATTACTATAATACTCGCTGCAATTTCTTTTATACCAATTTTCTCATTAAAGAAAATGAAACCAGCCAAAAGTCCATATACTATTGTTAGTCCTTTTGAGGCATACGCCTTTGAAAGATCGATTCCCACAAGAGCCTTTTGCCAGATTATCGCATAGAGCATAAGTAGCAATAGAGCAATTCCATAAAGAGCAAAAAAAGGCAATTTAAAAGGAGTCTGCATTGCTGCAAACTTCATTGAAACCGTACTTGCCGAGTAGAGCAGCATGGCTAAGGCAAGCTGCGAATACTTGCTCATTGTTCCTCCAGATTTACCGATTCTTTAACAACATACTGTGGGCTTTGATTTATACAGATATATATTCTACCTATATATTCTCCAATAAGGCCTAGCACGAGAAGTATTGTGCCTCCCAAAAATAATATTGCTACCATAAGTGAAGCATAGCCAATCTTCATTGCAGGATTCACAAGTTTCATAATAAATATGTATATTCCATATATAAAGCCAATAAAAGCCACTACAGATCCTATGTAGGTCGCGGCTCTAAGAGGTTTGATGGAGAATGCAGTAAATCCATTAAGCCAAAGGTTAAAAAGCTTACGAAAGGTATATCCACTATGGCCTTCCTCGCGCTTTCTATGATGGACCTCTACATCTGTAACATTATGAGTAGTTCTAAAAACAAGACCTGCTATATATGTAAATGGATTATTGTACATAACAATCTCATCTACAACGAATCTTTTTAATGCAATAAAGCTATTGGCGGCCAAGCCTTTTGGCTTGTTGATAAGCTTTTCCATCATAATGTTGTTCACATGACTTCCAAAGTTACGGAAAGAGCTATGCTTTTTGCTATCGTATTTGGCAAATACTACATCATAGCCTTCATCTATCTTATCTACAAGCTTAAATAGCTCATTTACAGGGATTTGCCCATCATCATCAACAGTAATAATTAAATCGCCCTTTGAACGCTTCATGCCTGCAAGCGTAGCAGCATGCTGACCAAAATTACGGCTAAGATTCATCCCCTTGATTCTTTCGTTTTTGGACGCCATGTCACATATTACGCTATATACATTGTCTGGAGATGCATCACTTACTAGTATTATCTCATAATCATATCCGTCGCGAGTGCTTACAGTATTGATAATTTCATCTACAACAGACTTTACAGTGTGCTCGGAACGATAGCATGGTATTACAAAGGAAATTAGTTTCATCAATGCTTCTCCAAATACTCTATAACTTTGCTACTAATGTATTCTGCATCATCAGCGCTCAACCCATAGTATAATGGTAATCTAAGCAATCTTTCGCTTTCGCGTGTGGTATATTTATCTTCTCCTGCAAAGTAGCCAAAGTTGAGTCCGGCTGGTGAGCTATGCAAAGGAATATAGTGGAATACGCTATTTATCTCGTATTGTTTAAGATAATCTATGCATCCTTGCCTATCATCTATATCTTTTAATTTAATATAGAACATATGAGCATTATGCTTGCAATGATCAGGAATATGCTGAAACTCTATTCTTCCATTATCTGCAAACTTCTGCAAGCAATCTCTATATCTATTCCATACAGCCATTCTAGCATCAGTGATTTTTTTATTATCAAGAAGTTGTGGATAAAGATATGCTGCATTTAACTCACTAGGAAGATAGCTAGATCCAATATCAACCCATGTATATTTATCAACAAAGCCTCTAAAAAATCTACTTCTGTTGGTACCCTTTTCTCTAAGAACCTCTGCTCGTTCAGAAAGTTCTTCCGTAGACATTAGTACTGCACCACCCTCACCCATGCTAAAGTTCTTTGTTTCATGGAATGAGTAGCAGCCTATATCTGCTATTGCTCCAGCAGCCTTGCCTTTATATGTAGATGTAACAGCTTGAGCAGCATCTTCAATAACAATAAGATTATGCTTTTTTGCTATATCCATTATTTTATCCATTTCACACACAACACCTGCATAATGAACAGGGGCTATGGCTTTGGTGTGTGGAGTAATGGCCTGCTCTATAAGATTCTCGTCAATATTCATTGTGTCAGGGCGTACATCAACAAATACGCATTTGGCACCTCGTAATACAAAAGCATTTGCTGTTGAAACAAATGTAAAGCTTGGCATAATTACTTCATCGCCACTCTTAACATTGCTAAGCATTGCAGCTATCTCAAGGGCACTGGTGCCACTTGTGGTAAGCAAAGCCTTATTACATCCACTCATTTCTTCCAAATATGCATTGCATTTTTTGGTATAAGCACCATCTCCACATATCTTATGACTTGCGATGGCATCCTTTATATAATCTACTTCATTGCCAAGTACTGGTGGCACATTAAATGGATATTTCATATTAGCTCCAATAAAAAATTTTTTCTTAATTATTATAAGATTTAATATGTTTGATGTCAATTGAATATCCCTAACCTATACAGTTTAAATTGCAAGTCTAGTATTATTGTACAAATAAAATAAAAATGTTATAATTCAAAATATGATTGAAAATAATTATTCATTTATGAGGTAATATTATGGCACAGAATAACAAGATAGGTATTTTAACAAGTGGAGGAGATAGCCCTGGCATGAACGCATGTGTGGTTTCATGTGCAAGGATCGCTGCATACTATGGCATGACTCTAGTTGGTATAAAAAGAGGATATAATGGTCTGCTTGGTCAAAGCGAGAAACCATCAGACGATATGGAGACATTTACTAAATCAGAGCTTCTAGATATTGCAGACCTGCCTGGCACATACCTTAAAACTGCACGTTGCAAGGCTTTTTATGATCCAGAAGTTCGTAAGGAAGCAGCTAAGAGAATTAGAGAGAGTGGCTTTACTGCTATTATAGTAATAGGTGGCGACGGTAGCTTTACTGGTGCATTAGAGCTTGCAGAGCTAGGGGTGCCATGTATTTGCATACCAGGAACAATAGATAACGATCTTGGTTATACAGAAAAGACCCTTGGTTATGACACAGCTGTAAATGTAAGCGTAAATGCAGTACGTGCAATACGTGCAACATCTAGAAGCCACGAACGTCCTCACGTTGTGCAGGTAATGGGAAGAAGATCTGGCGACATAGCACTTAAAACTGCGATGGCAACAGGAGCAGAAATGCTTGTAGTGCCTGAATGTGAATGGGATATAGACCAGATTTCTAAGAGAATGATGAACCTTATAGCACGTGGTAACAATAGATCCACCTTAATAATAGGTGAACACTGCTGGCACATGATGAAGCCATACGATTGGAGAAAAGTATTAAAAGATGCTGGAGATAAGGTTCATGATGACGATGAGCTTGATGCTCCTACACTTGCTAGAATGTTAAAGCGTCTTACAGGTGCAGAGGTTAGATCAACTGTAGTAGGATATACTCAAAGAGGTGCAACTCCTAGCTCTAGCGATAGTGCATTCGCATTTGAAACTGCAAAGACAGCAATCAATTTAATAAGGTGTGGCAACACTAATCTTGCAATAGGTCAAAAGCATGGAATGGTTTATAGCTTGCCAATAAAAGAAGCGTTAAATATTCATCACGTATTCAACATTGACACATACGAGCTTATAAATCAATTATAATAAACAGTAAAGGCGAAAGTAAGCTTTCGCCTTTAAATTTAGGAGTTAAAAAGTTAATGAAAAGGATACTGCTTACAGGAGGCGGAACTGCAGGCCATGTTACGCCTAATATTGCTATTATTCCCAAACTAAAAGAAAAATATGAGTTGTATTATATAGGTTCTTACAAGGGCATTGAAAAAGATCTTATACCAGAAACTGGAATAACATATAAGGCTATAAGCACTGGAAAGCTAAGGCGATACTTTAGCATGCAAAACTTTGCAGACTTTTTTAGAGTAATTCGTGGCACAGTGCAAGCATTTTTCTACATAAAAAAGGTTAAACCAAAATTAGTGTTTAGCAAAGGTGGCTTTGTTGCAGTGCCGGTTGTGCTTGCAGCAAAGTTATGTAATGTACCAGTTGTATGCCACGAGAGCGATTTAAGTCCAGGGATAGCAACCAGAATATCTGCAAAATTTGCTAATAAAATATGCTGTACCTTTGAAGAGTGCGCAAAGCTATTTGGATCAAAGGGTGTGCACACTGGCACTCCACTTAGAGAAAGTCTTTTTAATGGTTCTGCTAAAAAAGCAAGAAAAAAATATAATCTAGATGATAAACCTGTGCTAGTAATTATTGGTGGTAGTCAAGGAGCTGCTGCAGTAAACAATGCTATACGAGATATACTTGACCTCTTAACTCAAAAGTACAATATTATCCATCTATGTGGAGAGGGTAAAGTAAATAAGGAGCTGCTGAATGTAAAATCTTACATTCAGATAGAATATTTAAAAGATGAGCTTGCTGATGTATTTGCGCTTGCTGATATGATAATAAGTAGAGCAGGAAGCAACTCAATAGAAGAGCTACATGCGCTTGAAAAGCCAATGCTACTTATACCACTGCCAAGAACAAGCGTAAGCCGTGGCGACCAGATACAAAATGCCAAAAATTATGAGCAAAAAGGCTTGGCTCATGTATTACTACAAGAAGATATAAGCAAAGAAACTCTGATGGATGCAATAGACAAACTGTATGTTGAGCGAGAAACTCTTATAACAAATTTAAAAAATAATCCTGCAAAGCAAGGAAGAGAATTAGTAATAGAGATTATAGATCAGAATGTTGCAAAATAAAATGGCTGTATATACAGCCATTTTATTTTTCTGCGTATTTATGAACGATAGCTTTCATATTGTCAAACTCTCGCTCCATCTCGGATACGAGTTTAAACTGTGTCCTTGCTCTATCTAGATTGTGGTTTGGACGGCTTGTAGCAAAATAAACATCGCCATTGAGATAGTCGGCCAAAAATCTTGTTCCACACTCCAGAGTCATTAGCTTTGCAGCAAGAGGCAAGGTGTCGATTTCAGCTTTAGTAAGAGAATCTTTACATGTGCTTAGGAAGCCCTTTGCATAGCTATCGTACATATTTATGTCAAATTTTACTTTATCAAGATCAATCTCATCTTCAGCAGCAGTGCTAGCCCCAAAGCGTATTGAATCACCAAAGTCATTACCAATTAAGCCTGGCATTACTGAATCTAAGTCAACTACACAAAGTGGCTTACGTGTTTGGTCATTAAACAAAACATTGTTAAGTTTGGTATCGTTATGAGTAACTCGTACTGGAAGCTTGCCCTCTTGCATCATTCTTACCATCTGGCCTGCTTCTTGCTCTCGGCTCATAGCAAAATCTATTTCATCAGCAACGCTTGACGCTCTACCCTTTACATCATTTTTAATAGCTTCCTTGAGCTGCTTGTAACGCTCGATTGTATTGTGAAAGTTGGGAATAGTCTCACCTAGAAGACTAGCGTCAAATCCACTTAGTAAATTAGCAAATTGTCCAAATGCAACTGCACTCTGATAAAAATCGTCTGCGCTCTCTGGTCTATCCAAACATACACTATGCTCTATGAAGTCATACATACGCCAGCACTCATCATTATCTGACTTATAATATAATTTGCCATCAAAAGTTTCAACTAAAGTAAGCACCTTCATATAATCGGGGCTTACTTTTTTAAGATATTGAGTAATAAGCGCAATATTATGCATAAGCATATCAATATCCTTAAATATATCAGTATTTATTTTTTGCAAAATATATTTTTTGCCTGAATCAGTCTTTACAAGAAAAGTGCGATTTATATGCCCACTTCCGTATTTTTCACAGGATAAAGGTCTACCCTCTATTTTAAAATTTTCTAATAATTTTTCCACAATCAATGCTCATTTCCTCAGTTTATTGAAAGTTTATTATATCATAATGTATCGAATTATCAATATATAGCTTTGACAAATCAATGTTTTTTTATTATACTGATATAGTCGCAAGACAGAAAGGAGATTATTTATGAAACTAAGATCAGATGCAGATATACAAGCTTTTTTAGATGTCGTAAAGAAATGCGAAGGCCGTGTTTTTCTTGTATCTCCTGAAGGTGATCAGTATAATCTGAAGTCTACACTTACCACCATATATCTTGCAATGGGCAAACTATTGGAAGAGCAGGGCGATAAGCTAGAATTGTTTGCTGAAGATAAGGCAGACGAGAATCTTCTATTGGAGTTTTTAAACGAGAATCCACAAGTTTTAGGTTAAAAATTAGCCTATATTTTTTAAATATAAAAGCGGGTTTCCCCCGCTTTTTTAGTATTTAGCTTTTGTATTGATAAGTTCAAGAGCCTTGCTGGTGAATTCATCTAGGCTTACTCCATCTGTTGTTTCGCCTGCTCTATCGCGTACAGAGAGGGTCTTGTTTTCGCTCTCTTTGTCGCCAAGTATAAGCATATATGGAAGTCTTTCAAGCCTTGCCTCACGAATCTTTAGGCCTATCTTTTCATTTCTGTTATCTATTGTAACTCTTATGCCAACGCTTTGCAGCCTTGTCTGAACTTCTTTTGCCCACTCATCGTTTCTATCTGTGATCGTAAGTATTCTTACCTGTTCTGGGCTCATCCACATAGGCAGAGCGCCTGCATATTTTTCAAGTAGTAATGCAAGAGTTCTTTCGTAGCAGCCTATGGATGTTCTGTGAATTATTATAGGATTTTTCTTTATTCCATCTTTATCGGTATAGAACATTTCAAAGCGTGATGCTAATTGGAAGTCTACCTGTACTGTGATAAGGGTATCTTCTTTGCCAAAAACATTCTTTATCTGTATATCAAGTTTAGGACCATAGAATGCAGCTTCGCCCTTTGCCTCAGTAAAATCAATACCAATATCCATAAGTATCTTGCGCATAAAATCCTGTGTATTCTCCCATGTTTCAGGATCGCCTATATACTTATCACGGTTGTTTTCATCCCAAAGACTAAAGCGATAGCTTACATCATCATCAAGGCCTACGGTCTCAAGCATATACTTTGCAAGTTTAACTGATTCTTCAAACTCATGCTCAACCTGCTCCTTTGTGCAGATAATGTGACCTTCGCTTATAGTAAACTGTCTAAGTCTTATTAGACCATGCATTTCACCAGAAGCTTCGTTTCTAAACAAAGTACTTGTTTCATTAAGCCTCATAGGGAGATCTCTATATGAACGAGTTTTATTTAAGAAATGTTGGAACTGGAATGGGCAAGTCATTGGACGAAGAGCAAAGCACTCGCTTTTTTCGTCATTTGGGTCTCCTAGCACAAACATATTGCTGCGATAGTGATCCCAGTGTCCTGATATCCTATACAGATCACTCTTTGCCATCAAAGGTGTCTTTGTAAGTAGGTAACCTCTGCGCTCTTCCTCGTCTTCAACAAAGCGCTGAAGTATTTGCAAGGTTCTTGAACCTTTTGGCAACATAATTGGCAAGCCCTGTCCAATATAATCTACCGTAGTAAAGTACTCAAGCTCTCTACCAATCTTATTGTGATCGCGCTTTTTTGCCTCTTCCTGAGCCTCTAGGTAGCTATCTAAAGCTTCCTTAGTATCAAAAGATACGCCATATATACGCTTTAGCATCTTATTTTTTTCGTTACCTCGCCAATATGCGCCTGCAACCTGAGTAAGCTTAAATGCCTTGATATAGTTAAGATATGGCAAATGTGGGCCCTTGCAAAGATCTACAAAGTCTCCCATTTTATAGAAGCTTATTACAGAATCTTCTGGCAAGTCTTCTATAAGTTCTACCTTATATGGCTCGCCAAGTTCTTTCATCTTTGCAATAGCTTCGGCCCTTGGTAATGTAAAGCGCTCAGGTTTAATATTCTTCTTTGCGAGCTTTTTCATTTGCTTTTCTATCTGCTCAAGTTGATCTGGACTAAATAGCACGTCTATATCAAAGTCGTAATAAAAGCCATTTTCAATAGCAGGGCCAATTGCTAGCTTTGCCTCAGGGAAAAGCTCTTTTACGGCCATAGCAAGAAGATGTGATGTAGAATGTCTATATATTTCTCTACCTTCAGCACTGCTAAAATCAAGTGGTTCAATAATAGCATCTTTGTCTAGCATAGATGTAAGATCTACAGCTTCCCCATCGTTTACCTTTGCTGCAAAGGGCTTGCTATCTGGCAAAAGCTCTTTTAGTGCCTTGAATATGGATACTGGTTCATTGTATTCCATAAGTTTTTCACTATTTTTAAGTTGAATTTTCATATTTCCCTCCAAAAAATTGAAATAAAAAAGGGCTTACTGCCGGGACGGACGAATCCGCGGTTCCACCCTGCTTGAATAAACCTCTTGAATGCATATAACGCCTGCCTGCGCCACAAAATGATGGTGGTGTGCCTAAAGGTCTGTATACGATCTTACAGCTACGAATCGTACTCTCTGCCCAGATTAGCAATAGGCTTGTCCTCAATGTGGATATTACCAGTATATTATTTTTTTTAAGCTTGTCAAGGGGCGACTTTAAATTTTATTTGCAATTTGATATAATTATATAAAGAAAATTTTAGAAAAGGGGTAAATTATGTATACAGCAAAAGAAAATAGATATGAAAATATGCAATTTAACTACTGTGGAAATAGTGGATTAAAATTGCCAATGATAAGCTTGGGGCTTTGGCATAATTTCGGATATGGTTCTAGTTTTCAAAACATGGAAAACATGTGTCATACAGCCTTTGACAACGGTATAACCGTATTTGATATAGCAAATAACTATGGCGCACCAGAGGGGGCTGCTGAAGAAAGCTTTGGCAAGATACTAAGTAATGGGTTTATACAGTATCGTGATGAAATGATAATAACCACAAAGGCTGGCTACTATATGCACAAGGGTCCTTATGGCGACTGGGGCAGCAGAAAATATCTTATTTCTAGTCTTAATGCAAGCCTAAAGCGTCTAGGCATAGACTATGTTGATATATTCTATCATCATAGGTATGATCCAAACACTCCTATGGAAGAAACTGCATACGCTCTAAAGCAAATAGTAGATAGTGGAAAGGCTCTTTATGTAGGAATAAGCAACTATAACAAAGAGCAGACAATGCAAATGGCAAATCTGCTAAAAGAGTCTCATACTCCATTTATAATCAATCAGATAAGGTACTCAATATTTGATAGAACTATTGAAGAAAATGGTTTGAAGGACTATGCAAGCAAGCACGGAATAGGCCTTACAACATTTAGTCCACTTGCACAAGGTCTGCTGACAGATAGATATCTAAATGGCATCCCAAAGGATAGCAGAATAATTACAGACGGAAGATTCCTACACGAAAAAGATGTAAATGATAAGCTAGAAAAAATCAAAAAGCTTAACGAAATTGCACAGTCTCGTGGTCAGAGTCTTGCTCAGATGGCATTATCATGGATACTGCGTGACGGAGACATTACAAGCGTACTTATTGGCGCATCTTCACCTGAGCAGATTATTGATAATCTTGGAATATTACATGCTCCTAAGTTCACAGCAGAAGAATTGCAAAAGATAGAAGAGATTTCAAAATAAAATTATATTAGAACGCCCCTCATTAAGAGGAGCGTTCTTTTATTTCTGTCTAAGAGCCTTTATTATATTTTTTAGCTTTGGAGGCGTTCCGTACATAAGCACGCCCATTCTATATATTTTGGCATCAAGTTTAAGCATTAGCATACTGCATACAAGCAGTAAGATTATTGAGGATAGCAGCTCAATTGTTTGTACATTTCCCATAGAAATTCTAGCAAACATAGCTATTGGACTAGTTAATGGGAATATACTTACAAACTTCATCAGCACACTATCTACATTGCCCGAGCCTATACCATACATTACTACAAAATATCCTGCTACAAATATCATTGTAAATGGCCCTACTGCCTGATTTACTTCCTCCACTTTGCTAACTGTAGAGCCTAGGGAAGCGTACATTGCAGAAAACATTATGAATCCTAAAACGAAATACAATAATGCATATAGTGCAAGGTCTAAAGGAATTGCAAATAATGATTGCACCATATAATTGTCTATATAATAGCTTTCGTTAAGCTTATAGGCTATGATACTACATGCAAGCATCAAAAACAGCTGAAATGTAGCAGCAATGGTTGCTGCAAAAACTTTTGCAGTGATAAAAGCTTTGGTATCGGCGCTTGTGATAAGCATTTCCATGGCCCTTGAGCTTTTTTCGGTAGCCACATTCATAGCTACAATAGAACCATATAGCATAATTATCATGTATATAATTATTACATATACATACGTATACAAAAAATTATTGCCTTGGTTTTTCCCGACTATTTCCATATTCAGCATAGCTTGGGGGAAAAGTATATCTGACTTTTGCTCTTGGCTAAGGTCTAGGCTCTCCACGCTCTTTGCGCGCTCCATATAGTCTATTACTTTCTGCAGTTCATTAGGAAGATAATCCTGCATTGTATAATTCTGTACTATATAGTCATATTTGCTTCCATCGGTATAGAGTATATGATCATAGTCGCCACCCTTTACCATATTTATTGCTTCATCTCTACTGATTTCAAGCCTTTCTAGCTCATAATCAGGAAGTGCTGCCTGCATTTTATTTACCAGCTCTTCTGATGCTACCACAAACAAAGTGGGTTGCTCAGTTTCTTTTTCTGAAGAAAAGGACTCCTTTATCCTTGGCAATGAAAGCCCTATTAATATAGCTAATATCATTAATATGCTTACGACAATATATGTTTTATTTTTAAAATAATTTTTTAGCTCAAAGCTTAATATAGTCTTAAACTGCTTCATTTTTACCCTCCGTATATTCAATAAATATACTATTGAGATCCGGCTCGTAAACCTTGATGGTGTTTATATCTATTTCCATAGCAGCAAGTTGCTTTATAAGATCTCCTTTTTGGCTCTCTTTTTCAAGATGAATAAGCAATCCATCTTTAATAGCTTCGCTTCTATATTTAATTGAATTTTTAACTTTTTCAATATCGCTACATTCTAGAATAATCTTGTTTCTCTCATAGCTACGCTTTATATCACTAAGATTGCCGGCAAGCACAATGCTGCCATCTTTAATAATTGCAATATTTTCGCAAAACTCTTCTATATAATTCATCTGATGAGATGAGAAAATAACCACCTTGCCTTTATCTTGCTCTTCTTTTATAAGGTTTTTGAGCATCTGTGCATTCACAGGATCAAGACCAGAAAAAGGCTCGTCAAGAATAATAATATCAGGATTGCTAACAAGTGTTGCTATTAGCTGAATTTTTTGTTGATTGCCTTTGCTAAGAGTTTCTAGCTTCTTTTTAGCATATTCATCCATACCAAGCTTTCTTAGAAACTGCATTGAGCTTTCCCTTGCGTCAGATTTTTTCATGCCCTTGAGTTCAGCAAAATATACTAGCTGCTCTAGTATTTCTTTTTTTGCATACATTCCTCTTTCTTCGGGCAAATAGCCAATTACAAGCTTGTTTCTGTCTATAGGCTCGCCATCAAGCAGTACTTCGCCACTATCTGCATAAAAAACTCCCATTAGTATTCGTATGCTAGTGGTCTTGCCAGCTCCATTTCTACCAAGCAAGCCAAGTGCTTTTCCACTCTCTGCACTGAAGCTTATATTATTTAATACAATCTTATTGCCGAAGCTTTTACATATATTTTTTAATTCTATCTTCATAATACACCTCGCAATTATTCTACAGTATTAGCAAAATAATGTAAATGTACAATATATATATTAAACATCTTTAAAAAACCTCCTTATCTTAAATAAAGAGGTTGTAGGTTTATTCTATTGTTTCGCCAGTCATTCGCTTCCAAGCATTGCGTAGATTATTCTGATTTTGTACTCCATAATGTGGGTCATTTTGCTGAGTTTCAGCCATATCCCTTAAGAAGTGCACACATAGATGGCCATTAAAGTTATTATCCTTTATGTTGCCACTCAAATGTGGCATATTATGAGTGCTTGCAAGCGACCACTGTCCATTTGGCAATTGAGCATATACTATCTTTGGAGTCCATGTAGGTCTACCACCAAATATTCTATTCATGGACTCTGTATCTTGTGCCGTAGTTGGTTCGGCATCAAGGTGTCTACCAGTTGATAACACTGTCAATTCATATCCTTGATTGCTTACAGGATCATAAATTTTAACTTTGTTACCATATCTCAACTGTGGTTTGACCTCAGTAAACCACTTGAGTAACCTTACATTACCTATACTTGGTGCAGGAATGCTCTGCGAGGGTGTTGTGTTGCCATTGCTAGAATTGTTATTCCCACCGTTATTGCCATTGTTTGTATTGTCTTGCTGATAACTTATACTTACATTTGCTTTTCCATACAGCCTTGTAAGCGTACCCTTGCCTGCTATGCCATCAGCTCTAAGTCTATTGTCCTTCTGAAATTTCATAAGTACAGATTTTGTACCACTTCCAAAATTACCATCTGCTCTGCCAACATTATAGCCAATTTGCAATAAAGCAAGCTGCATTTCCTTAACAAAACTATTTTTTTGTCCTAGTCTTAAAGACTGATTTGGAATTGTTGCACTTGTAATATATATTTTATTTGATGGATTATTTGAATTGCCGGGATTTCCTTGAGAATTTGACTCTATGCTATATTTTACTCCAGCCTTCTTATATATTTGCTTAAGGGTAGCCACTCCTGCTATTCCATCTTGACTAAGCCTATATTTACGTTGAAAAGCCTTTACTGAGCTTATTGTACCTGCTCCATATTTTCCATCATAGTTGCCCCTATAAAATCCAAGCTTTGCAAGTGCTATTTGCATATCTCTAACATAATCGCTACTCATACCCTCTCGCAAGCTATATGATGGAATTGTTGTACTATCCAAATCTATTATAGTTTGATCATTTGATGAGCCAGATGAATTGTTGTTTCCTATTTCCTTAGAGCTTTTAACTCTGCCACTTACACTTATTCCACACTTGGAATATAAAAGTTTTAATGTGGAATCACCTGCTACTCCATCAGTATTAAGCTTATATTTGCGCTGAAAACGCTTGAGTGCTCCCTCTGTGGAGTTGCCAAAAGTTCCAAGCTTGTCATTGCAGCCATAGTTCAATTGCTTTAGAGCAAGCTGCATGTATCTTACATCATCGCCATTATCGCCTTTTCGTAAAGAAGCGTTAGGCAATACTAGCTGTGAAGGCAATTTACTAGAGCTTGAAATCTGAGGCGCATAGTTTGATGGTGCTTTTTCACCATAGAGTTTCTCTAGAGTAGAGTTGCCAGCAGCCCCATCCATGCTTAGTCCACTCGCTTTTTGAAAACGCTTTACCTCTCTAAGTGTGCCCTCTCCAAATTTACCATCAACCTTTATATGATAGCCTATTGATCTGAGCTTCTGCTGCATTTTACGCACTTCTTCCCCACTATCTCCAAGTCTAAGGGTGGGGTATCCTGCCATAGCGACAGTAGAACAAACAAATAAACTTATTATAGTCATTAAAGCTGTTAGCTTTTTTCTAAACATTTTTTACTCCTAACATTCTTACTAGTGAAATCTGTTTGCGAGCATTATAACAAATATAATAAGTTTTGTAAACTGTTTATAATATATCTTAATACTTTTGTAATAATATAGGTATTGTCATTGTATTTTTAATTTGTTTACGGCTAAGGCTATATGGTTTTGTGCATGCTTTTTCATGTTGATTTTTATATTTAATATTATTTTATTATTTTAATTTTTTTAGTATAATAAATACAGATCTTATTTATTTAAAAATTAATATCATTTGTGCGATAGTATGCATATAGGACAACGAGTATAGTAATAGAACAATTGATAACAATCAAAATTAACTTAAAAAAAGTTTATTAAATTCTACCTTTATCCTAACTTATAAAAACATATTAGTCAGGACTTTATTATTTATTTTAGGAGGTAAAAGCATGAAAAAACATGTATTTCTAATAATTTTAATACTTATTATGCTAGCCCTTAATGCACCCAGCATTGCCGAAGAAAATTTTACGTCTGACTTTCTTACATATATGAATGGCAAGTGGTACTACATTGACGATACGAAGCCTCTAGATCGGATAATAATGGCACGTGATAGCAAATCAGGTGAAGAAAGCATGTTTTCAGATAAATGCGTATATAATAGCGATAAAAATTATATAAACATTTATGGATTTGGTAACGATGGTAAAAGCATTATTATACTTGATACATATTGGAAAAATATTATGCGTATAGAGCAAGACCATGTAGAAACTATTTGCTCAATATCGGGCAATATTCCAAATAGTTCTGCAAATATAGCTGTATGTGGCAAATATCTATTTGCCACATTCGATTATGATTATAATGCTTATCGTATTGATATGGAAGATGGCTCAACTAAAATACTATCTTGGCCACACGTTAAAAACCTTTTTGCAATGAGTGATGGTAGCTTACTTGTTCAGCAAGGAGCAACTGCAGATTCTCCAGAAAGACTGCAGGTATATGATCCTGAAAGCTGTAAGGAGCAAAATATAATTGCTGATTTTAATGCGAATTCTTATCCAAGCGTAGCATACGACAGTGAAAACAATCATGTATATGCTGCCTTTAGTGGAGCTATATGGGTACTAGAGCAAGGAAACTGGAGTAAAGTTCGTAATTTTCAATTTTCTAATACTCTATTTGATCGTAAAAGGGTTAAATGCGACGGCTCCATATTCTGTGTATATTATATAAATGATGGTAATAGAGAATGGAAGAGCTTTAGATTGGATGAAGATATAGACCTCACTCCAATAGTTGTAGGAGGCTCATATACAGATGGAAGTCATGATGGAGCCTATATGAATTCTCATACTGATCAAGTAATTATTAAAGCTCCAAACCTGCGTTTAATGTCGGCAGTGGACCTATACACTAGATTACTAGCCAAAGATAATGAATATGATATTTATGCCATAATGTATAATAGTGGTGTTAAAAAGCTAATTGAGCAAAATCTTTTTGAGCCTCTAAAGGGTAGTGCATTTGATAATTATAGGCAATCGCTTTATGAACCAATACAAAATGAGTTATCTATCAATAATGAGCTATTTTGCATAATAGAAAACAGTTCCATTTTTAAATTTAGAGTAGATAGCAGTCAAGGTGTTGAGCCACCACAAAGCGTGGAATCACTAGTTGATTTGCTGGAGCATTGGAATGAAAATCCAAGCAATAGAGGTCAGCCACTTCTAGTTTACAATGGTAGTTATACAATTGATAATGAAGATCTGTTGCTTATTTGTTTGCAGCAGCTAATTTACTATCACACAAGAGGCAACGAATTATGGAAGAGCCCAGAAATTATATCGCTTTTGGAAAAAATTCGTGATGCTGATATCCCACCAAAGCAAGAGCTAACTACGGATATGGCTGATAAGGCAGTTATGCATTATAATTATAGCAGTCTTACATTATATGATAATGACGGTTTGCAGCCTCCTTTAATGTTGGCAGAAAATACACCTATGCTTTTCCCTATGGATGGCACCACAGTATTGCTAATCAATCCATATGCCAAGCACCCAAAAGAAGCCACTGAGTATTTATCATACCTTTGTGAAAATGTTGATTTACAATGGCAAAGAATGCTATTTAACACATTTGAAGCAAAGCTAAAAGACGAAAATGTCAAGTATATAGAAAGCTTGCTAGCTGAAAAGGAAAAATCTACTTCTAACAATGAAAAGCAAAAATTAGATGCAGAAATAGAACGCATCAAAAACGACTACTATAGTTATACTGCCTCGCCTGTGACACTTGCTATGTATAGAGAAAAGATAGTGCCGCAGCTTATGCTTGATACTCCTTTAATCATGGCTCGTAATTCTCAAATTAGCATTCGTGATTTTTTACAGGATCAGGTAAATCGCTATTTGAGTCAACAAATAGACACAACAAGCCTACTTAACAATATATATAAGTGGCTTGAAATGTCTAGCAAGGAAGGCTTTTAATATACCTACACATATTATCAAAAAATAGAGCATTTATTAATGGGTGCAAGGTTATAAGCTTGTAAAATATTTTTTATACAGCCTAAAGTGATTATTACTGAATAAAAGGAATACCTAAGAGCTTCGCCCACTTGCTCATAAAAAAATTATATGTAATAAAAATGGCACTTAGCTAATAGGGCTAAGTGTCGTTTTTAAAGATGAAACCATTCTATCTAAAGTTAGTTGGAATAGTGATAATTTTGTCTAGGCTCGTATATAAACTCAATAACTTTTAAATGAAGCAAACAAAACATTGTTTGTTATTTTCTCAAAGAATTTACAGTATCATAATCAATTTAAGCAAATAAAAACCCCTGTAATCGGTTAATTACAAGGGCTTTTAAAATAAAATAATTGGTGGTGCGCCATCAGGGACTCGAACCCGGGACACCCTGATTAAGAGTCAGGTGCTCTACCATCTGAGCTAATGGCGCAAGCGAATACAAAAGATATTATAACAAGTATAAAATATTTGTCAAGGATTTTTTTATATTTTAAGTTAAATAATTAAATTTTTAAATTAACAGCCTGCGACAGTTTATATATCGCATGCTAAGATTATACTAGTATTTCCACTTCTCTATCGTTTGAAACTCTTTTCACAATGATTTGCTTATCAATTCTTTCCTTTAATTCGCTTACATGTGAAATTACATATACCATTCTATTTGAAGTACTGATGCCCATAACTGTTTTTATTGCATTATCAAGCGAATCTTTATCCAAAGTGCCAAATCCTTCGTCTATAAACAAAGAATTAAGCTGTATGGCTCCAGCATTGCTCTGCACAAGCTCTGACATTCCCAAGGCAAGGCTTAAAGCTGCATTAAAACTTTCTCCACCAGATAGTGTTTTTACGCTTCTCTGCTTACCATTGTTATGATTGTAAATATCAAGGTTAAGTCCAAATTTTGTTCTATTATCTTGGCTTTCACTTTCACGAACAAGTGAATACTTTCCTTCGCTCATCTTTTGTAAATGCGTATTTGCTCTGCTTAATATATTATCAAAATATCCAGCCTGAACGAAGGATTCGAGATCCATGTTTCGCTCATTTGCAACATCGCTCAGATTTTTTGCAGTTGAATAAGCCGATAATGCATTTTGATATGCAATTTTTATGTTTGCAATATTCTTTTTGCATTGAATATTTGAAGAAATTTGGCCTTGCAATAGTGAAAGTCTTTCTTCACAAATTATTTTTTTACCTTTTGCATCTTTATCGGCATCATTTAATGCCTGTATATCTGGTCTAGGCTTTGAAGCTATTCTTCCTTTTAAAGTAGACAGCTGACCATTAAGTTTTGATTTATCTTGTTCAAGTGTATTTTTGTTCTGTTCTGCTACTTGAATATCGTTTTCATACTTGTTGCACAATGTAGTCATCTCTGTAATAGCATGATTCATTTTATCAAGAGAATCATAGGGCAAGTTTGCTTCTTTATCGCTAATTATTTGTTTGGTGCTTAATATATTAGCTTCTATCGTCGCTAATTCTTTTTCATTATCTTGAATGTTTGTTTTTATGCTATTTAATTTGTCTTGGCACTTAGGTAAGATATCCGTAAGATGATTTTTCTTCTCACACTTTTCATTAATATCATTTAATTCTAATTTTAAAGTAGTTAATGATTTTTTATTGTTGCTGATATCTAATTCGAGATCATGTTTTGCCTGATCAAAATCATTAAATTTTGTATTATATATTTCTTCAAAACTTTTTTTCATAGAATCATGAATTGAAAGTGCATTTGTTTTTGATTCATCATAAGCAATTTTGCTGTTTTCGCATTCTTTTTTTAGGCTTGCCACCAATGCACTGTGTTTGTCTATGTTCTCTTTTGATGGTGGCTCAGTTTCAGAAATAGCTGGCTTAGGGTGCTCTTTGGAACCACAAACTGGGCATGGTTCATTATCCATAAGATTTTTTGCCAATATATATGAATATCCATCTATATAGGCTTCATTCATTTCTCCAAGAATTTTGTCTTCTTTATCGTATGCTGCTTTTTTACTCTCATATAAATCTTTTGATATGTAAAAATCTTTGACAGCTGCCTCTCGTTTTGAAAATTTATCTTGTAAGTTATTGAGTTTACTTAAATTTTTTTCAATATCAAAGATATTGTGTTCATTTTTAACTTTTTTGACTTCTATGTTTTCTAGATCCTTCAATTCTTTTGTATATTCATTTATATTGTCTTCCAATAATTTCTCAGAATTTTTATTATTTTTAAGAATGTTTTGAAGGTTGCATAATTTTGAATTAAATGTCTTTAATTCATCCTTTTTTTCTTCTAGCTTTAAAAATTCATCTTTTTTAGAATTTAATATGGCTATATTTTCTTTATTCTTTTCAATATCGCTTTCTTTAGCTTTTGCTGCATCAAGCGCATTTTTAGCATCTAATATATTTTGTTCTATGGCAGCAAGATGTTGTTTTATAGCTTCAATACTTTTTTCGGTTGCAATATAGTCATTAGCCTCGGTTAGCTCTTTAGTAAGATTGTTTATAGTTTTTTCCAAAGCATCTTTTTCTATTTTACCTGATTCTCTTTCTTTTTCATCGTCGTTAATTTTTTCATTAAGTGCATTCAATAAATCATCAAGCTTTCCAATATTTTCAAAATCGTTGGCATTGTCTATTTTTGCATTGCTGAGGTTGGTTTTATATCTTTCCTCTAGTTTATTTATATTCTCTTGTATAAATTTTACTTCATCAGCGAGTGCATTCATAAGCTCTTGATATTTTTCAGTATTAAAAATTTGTCTGAATATTTTCTGTCTATCTGCTGTACCAGCATTAAGCATATCTATAAATTTACCTTGAGCTATAAGTGCAATTTGCCTAAATTGATCTGCATTTATACCTATAACATCTCTTATTTTTGCGTTTACATCATTAAGCTTATCTATGGTTTTACCATTGGGCATCACAAGAATTGCCTGCTCATATACTCTTGATATTCCTCCCTTGCTGTTTATTTTTTCATAGCCTGGGAAACGAGTGATAGTATATTTCTTGCTACGGTACTCAAAAACAAGCTCTACAAAGGTTTTTACTTCATCTGGGGCGCTTTCGCATCTCATTGCCTTACCATCTCTAAGTCCTCCACTAGTCTGTCCAAAAACGGCATACGTAACTCCATCAAATATGGTTGTTTTACCAGAGCCAGTTTCGCCATGAATAAGGCAGATCCCACTATTGCCAAGAGTAGAAAAATCTATTGTTTGTTGTTTTAAAAATGGTCCAAAAGCCTGCATTGTAAGACTAATTATTTTCATTTTTATCCCCCCAAACTCTGCCTATTAATTCATTTATCAGTTTACTCTCTTCTTCTTTAAGTTCATTTCCATTTTTTTTGTGCTTATATAGCTTGGTAAAGACCTCTATTGGATCTATTTTTTCAAGCTCATCTGACGATAAAACACAATCCTGCACAGTGGGAACAAAGCTATTTTCCATTTTAAGGGTTACAAAATGACTATAACATTGAGATAGCCTACTTATTGGATTATATACAGCGCCGTCATCTGTAAGCTTTATGCGTACATAGGCATTGGAATCTATGGAATTAAGGTAAGCGCTGCTAGTAATATCATCAATTTTGCCTTCAATATCTAGCATAGCTATAAGAGGTTTTAGAAGTATGGTGCTAATCTTAATATCATATTTATCATTGACATCAATAACTGTTATTGAATTTTTATTATTCACTTCGGAAAAGCTGTATTTAAGAGGGCTTCCACAATAGCGTATACGATTATCGTCAAACCCTTGCTCCTTATGCAAGTGACCTAGTGCCACATAGTCAAATTTGCTAAATACGTCTTTATCAATTGCATCCAATCCCCCTACGCTTTGAACCTCTGAGTCTGAAACTGCTGATCCAGATACGAATTGATGGGCAATAAGAATATTGACATCGTCGTTTTCTTCCACTTCTTCCAAAGCAAATTTTACAGCATCGTTATATGTAGCTATTTCTCTATTAGGGCAAAACTCGCGAACATTATATGGCCTTATAAAAGGCAACATATAAAAATTTACATTTTCAGCAGTATATTTTTCAAGCTTACCATTATATTCTGAGGCAATTATTATATTGTTTTTTGAAAAAATTGATTTGCCAAATGCAAGGCGACTAGCCTGATCATGATTTCCACTAATTATAAGTACCGTAATTTCTATTTTATTTAATTCGGAAAGAAAGTAATCAAAAAGCTCGACAGCCTCCACGCCAGGATTGCTTGTATCATAAATATCACCAGCAATCATAAGTACTGCAGGCTTTTCTGTCTTAATATTTTCTAGTATTTGATTTAGGATATATTTTTGATCTTCAATCAAAGAATATCCACTTAGTTTTTTGTCCAGATGAATATCTGATATGTGAAATATTTTCATATACGCTCCTAAAAATTACTTACATATATTATACTAGCTTTTCTTAGATTTGTCTTTTTGAATAAAAAAGATAGGCCATAAGCCTATCTTTATTAAGTTAATATAAATCTTTTCCTTGTTCTTTCATTATAAACTTGCCTAATTCCATTACCAAAAGTGGGATAAATGAAATTCCAACACCTATGGCATATAGCTCTATACTGAGCAAGCTTAATGAGAATGGCACTCTAAGTGGGGTGAACAGCACTACTAGAATAAGCGCAAACGATAATAAGCAAGCCTTGTTAAGATATGGGTTTGTAAAGAAACCAACTTCGAAAAGCGATTTATGGCTACGCATATTATAGCTCTGAACAAGCTGCATCTGAGAAAGTACTATAAAGGTTAAAGTTCTACCCGCATCTATGCTACCACCAAGCTTTTCACCTAGTACAAAGGCAAGTAGGGATAGCCCTCCAAACATAATACCTTGGAGTATTATTTGAAATCCAAACCCATGAGCAAATATGCTTTCTCCCTTTGGTACAGGCTTACGGCTCATTACATCGCTCTCTATTTTCTCCATACCCAGAGCAACTGCGGGTAGACCATCTGTAACAAGATTTATCCATAGCAACTGCAACGAAACCAGTGGCGACTTATGCCAAAGTAGCATTGCTAAAAACACAGTAAGTATTTCTCCAATGTTGGTGCCAAGCAAGAAGCCTACAACCTTCTTGATGTTGTCATAAATACCTCTGCCCTCTCTAACAGCAGTAACAATTGTGGCAAAGTTATCGTCAACAAGCACCATATCTGCAGCACCCTTTGCTACATCAGTACCAGTAATACCCATAGCGCAGCCAATATCAGCAGCCTTTAGTGCCGGAGCATCATTTACTCCATCACCTGTCATTGCAACTGACTTGCCTTTTCTTTGCCATGCTTTAACTATTCTTATCTTATTGGCTGGGCTAACTCTAGCATAAACACGTATATGCTCTAAATTTGCATCCAGCTCTTTATCACTCATATTGTCTAGTTCTATTCCTGTGATAGCTCTATCATCATCATTAAGAATTCCAAGCTCTTTTGCAATTGCTGAGGCAGTAGCAATATGGTCGCCAGTAATCATAATAGGTGTGATTCCAGCCTGCTTGCATAGCTTAACAGCTTCTTTAACTTCTTCTCTAGGAGGATCTATCATTCCTATAAGTCCTAAGAAGTGAAGGCCATTTTCAAGATTGTCGCTACTTATATCATCAGGTATCTCATCAATTTCTTTGTATGCAACGGCTATTACTCTAAGAGCCTTGTTGCTCATTTCGCTATTGACCTGTTTGCCAAGTTCAATATTACCACTACTACAACGCTCTGCAAGCATATCAAATGCGCCTTTTACAATAACTGTAAGCTGACCATCTATATCATTTACTGTGCACATAAGTTTTCTATCGCTATCAAAAGGTATTGATGCGACACGCTTGTAGTTATTGATTAAATCTTCACGAGAAAAGCCATTTTGACACGCTGCACGAATAATAGCTGTTTCGGTTGTGTCGCCTATATGCTCTTCTGCGCCATCTTCATCTATAACAAGGCTAGAATCTGTACACAGAGTTGCATAATTCAACAGCTTTCTTACCGCCCACGAGTTTTGCTCACTTGCTTCCTCTGTTTTATCTATTGAGGAGGAATAAACCTCGGTAACGGTCATCTTATTCTGAGTAAGAGTCCCCGTCTTATCTGAGCAGATAATAGAGGCTGAGCCTAGTGCTTCAACTGCTGGTAATCTGCGAATTATTGAATTTTTGGATGCAAGTCTTTGCACACCAATGGATAGCACTATTGTAATAATAGCTGGCAATCCCTCTGGAATAGCAGATACAGCAAGTGAAACGCTTATCATGAATATTTCAAGCACAGGAATATTGTTCAAAATTCCAATTATGAATACTATAAGACAAGCAAAAATAGCAGCAAAGCCAAGGTATTTTCCTAATGTAGCAAGCTTTTCCTGCAAGGGAGTCTGCCCCTGTTCTTCATTGTCAAGCATATTGGCTATCTTGCCCATCTCGGTATCCATTCCCGTATGGCATACCACTGCATAGGCTGTACCATAGCTTACGCTAGTGCCAGAATAGACCATGTTAAATCTATCTCCAAGAGGAGCAGACTCATCGCAGATATATTCAGCGTTTTTGTCGCTTGGAACAGACTCACCAGTAAGCGCACTTTCCTCACACTTGAGACCAGTGCTACGGATGAGCCTTGAATCTGCTGGCACAAAATCTCCAGCATCCAGCTTAATAATGTCACCAGGCACAAGATCGGCTGCTTCTATATTACTTTCCTTGCCTCCACGCACGACTTTTGCATGTGGTGCATTGAGGTTGCTAAGCGCTTCAAGTGCGCGCTCAGCTTTGTTCTCCTGCATAACTCCCATGATTGCATTGACAATTACAATCAATAGAATTAATCCAGGCTCAAAAAAAGCTTTGGTATTATTCTCTGTAAAAGCTATAACGAAAGAAATAAGAGCTGCGAGCAGAAGAATGATTATCATGGTATCCTTAAACTGCTCTGCAAAGCGAAGCAAATTAGACTTTTTTGGCTTTTCTTTTAGCTTATTTTTGCCATATTCATCAAGCCTTTTTGCTGCTTCTTCAGGGCTTAGGCCTTGAACTCCATCACTCTTGAGAGCTTCTATTACACTATTTGCATCAATATTATAAAATGTCATCTAAATCCTCCTCTGGATTATTATATATCAAAAGAAGAAAATATAACAGATTTGTGATAGAATATATTTCATAATCAACATTTAGGGGTATCTTTTTAGAAAATGACGAATTCTCGTGCGCTAGGAACCGAAAATGTCAAAAAGCTGATATGGCAACTTGGTACGCCAGCTATGCTAGCTCAGCTTATAAATATGCTTTACAACATAGTAGATAGAATATATCTAGGAAGGCTTGAGGGTATAGGCAGCTATGCGTTAAGTGGAATAGGTATATCGGGTCCAGTAATAATACTCATCACTGCATTTGCAAGTATGATAGGTGGAGGAGGAGCTCCCCTTGCTGCTATATCTCTTGGTAGTGGAGATAAGGAACATGCAAAGGATATTATGCAGGTATGCTTTAGCCTGGCTATAATAATGTCTGTTTTGCTCTCAATATTAAGCTACACTTTCAAAAAAGATCTACTATTTATGTTTGGCGCAAGTGAAAACAGTTATCCTTATGCTGATGAATATTTAAGCTACTATCTTACTGGAATGTTGTTTGCAATGCTTGGTACAGGCCTTAATGGTTTTATATCGGCACAAGGCAAGGCCAATATTGCTATGATCGCAATTTCGCTTGGAGCCATTACAAACATAATTCTTGATCCAATATTTATATTCACACTTGGAATGGGCATAAAAGGCGCAGCAATAGCTAGCGCAATATCTCAAGCTGTGAGTGCTATATTTATTCTAAAATTCCTATGCTCACCAAAGTCGGAGCTTATACTAAAAATTAAATTATTTATAGATTTCAAGGTAATGAAGCGCATAATAATGCTGGGAATGTCATATTTTGTAATGCAGAGCACAGAGTCTGCAATCGCGATAGTTTTTAATAGACAGTTGCTAGTATATGGAAGCGATGTACATATTGCAGCAATGGCAATAATGCAAAGTATAATAATGATAGTAACAGTTCCTCTGGGTGGATTCAACAGTGGAGTTCAAGCGCTTATAAGCTACAACTACGGAGCAAATAATCCCAATAGAATAAAAGAAACAATAGTTCATCTATTAAAGCTAAGCCTTTCAATTCAAACAGCATACTGCCTATCAGTGATATTTTTCCCAAGGTTGTTTGCGCAAATATTTACAAAGGATACCCCTACACTAGATATAGTAGAGCAATTTATGCCTATATTTGTATCTGGAATTTGGATATTTGCTATACAGAATGTGGCTCAAACATTCTTTGTGGCTACTAATAAGCCTGCAACAAGTTTATTTGTAGCTATACTTAGAAAAATAATAATATTGATACCATTAGCTTTAATACTACCAAAATTCTTAGGTATAGTAGGGATATATGCTGCAGAAACAATAGCCGACCATATATCTGCTACTGTGTCCGGATTACTTTTGCTATATTATTATAAAAAGCTTTGATTGATAAAATGTGATATATAAATTTAAAATATAGTGAATTGCTATTATCTAATATAAAACCACGTATAAATTTTGTCTAAAAAATCACCCAAATGGGTGATTTTCTTTATTGCTCCAGCATGTGATTATATGCCATGTTTTATTTTTATCAAGTAACTGCTCTACCAGCATCTCAGGATATATTCTATGGTTTTTAAGTTCGCTTAATGGTATCCAATGCAAAGTGTTTTTTTGTTTTTTTTCATAAAACTCGGTATCAATATTGTCCAACTCATCACAATCTTTGGTATGAAAGTAAAAGCCAAGTTCATGAGTAGGGTCACCATTTGGACCATATTTATAAAAGTTTTCGCTTATAAATGCTAGGCCTTCTATATCTAGGTTGATTTTTATTTCTTCAAAAACTTCACGTTTCAGTGCTTCAACAGAGCTTTCACCAAACTGTACTCTACCACCTACTGTAAAATAAAAATCAACATTAGAATTTGTGGCAAGTAAAAGCTTATTATTATGAATAATAATAGCTCCTACTCTATATTGAAAACAGTTGTTCTCATTTTTGAAGCATAGATTCATTAAAATTATTCCTCTACAACAAAGCTATCGCTCATAAATTCATCTATTGCTTTGCGTGCTAATGGATAATCTATATCCATCACTATCATACCAGAATAACCTATAAGCTTATGCATAGTTTCGTCTGGTATTTTAAGCTGCTCTATTGGAGCGCCTCTCAAATCAAGCGCAATAGACATTGCCTCTAAAAGCTCAGCAGTAGAAATGTTTGTTTTATCAATATTTTCCACAATTGCATCAAGCAAATCAGCGGCCTGATCTGCATCATAACTCATGGCA
>JAXFOG010000024.1:0-6611 GCA_034180455.1 Eubacteriales bacterium | reverse complement strand
ATATTTAACATCAAGAGGTATATTTTTATAAAATTTTGGTTTTATGGTAAGCTTATATCTTATAACTAAACCAGTAGTTAAATAATATATAAACTAATTGTACCAGCTATACCTTTTTTATAATAATTTTAGTTGTATAATATATATAAAAGCACATAGGAGGTACATATATGCGTTTGTCTTTGCCAGATAATATAAGCAGATTGCGTAAAGAGCATTGTTTAACTCAGGAGCAGCTTGCAGAAGCCTTGGGAGTAACGTTTGCATCTGTTTCAAAATGGGAGCGTGGAGTAGCTACTCCTGAATTAAGTCTTATAGCCGAGATAGCCGATATATTTGGCGTGTCACTTGACGCATTAGTGGGATTTGAAGTACGAAATGGTGAAAAATCAGCTCTAGAAAATAGGATAAAACTACTCCAAAAGGAGAAAAAATACGAATCAGCAATTTCTGAAGCTGAGAAAGCGTTGCTACGTTACCCAAACGACTTTCATATTCTATATGCAGCAGCACAAACTTATGAATTTGCAGGGCTGGAACATCCAGACAAAAAGCAATATCTTTATAGAGCTATAGAACTACTAGAAAGAGCTATTGTTCTTCTGTCACAAAATAATGATCCTGAAATAATTGAAGTTTCAATAAAGAAAGAAATTGCACTTTGCTATATCACACTTGGCAATAACAAGAAAGGGATTGATATTCTAAAAAAATTCAATGTGTGTGGCATATATGATCCACTAATTGCTATAACTTATACACAAAACAAGGAATTTGATAATAAAGAAGCAGAACCATATATAACAAGTGCTTTTCGAAACATATTGGTAGACGCTATAAGTACAATGAGTGCATTTGCAAACTATTTTTATAAAAAGGCAGATTATTTATCAAGCAAAGAATCGCTTTTATGGCTTATAGATATGCTTCAAAACACAAAAACAGATAAGAAAGCGATTGCCTTTTTTGATAAAATTATTGCTCCATGCTATTTCCAATGTGCTAATCTATCGCTTTTACTTGGTGAAAACGAAAAAATCGAAAAATATCTACGAATGGCTTACAAGACTGCAGAGGCATTTGATAACGCTCCTACATTTAAAATGGATAATATTAAATTTAACTTAGAAGATACGAATAAGGCAATTGTATATGATAATCTTGGAGAGTCGGCCTTTGCATCAATAGAAAAGCTGATTTCTGAAGATATCAAAAACAAAGCTTTAATTAAAACTTGGGAAAAAATAGTAAAAGAACACGCACTGGAGGTAAATAATGAAAAATAAAAAGCAAGATATAAAAAGATTTACAAAACAATTTTATAAGGGGAATGTTGTAAACTTTGCAATAGCAATGCTTTCGCTAGTAATTGCAGCGTCACTTTCGCTTGTTCTTTCATGGCTTTTGAAACAGCTTATAGATTTGATTGGAGGAAATGAAGTAGCCCATAGCCTTAGACAGCTTACATTATACACATTGATGGTAATTGCATTTACTATAATTTCATATTTAATATCATATTTTTCAAAACCAAAATTCATTACAAAAGGTATTTCTCAATACAAAGAGTATGTATTTAGCGAAATAACAAAAAAGAATATTTCAGCTTTTTCTGCTGAAAATTCATCTTCTTATATCTCGGCTTTAACAAATGATATTCAGACTATTGAAAAAGGCTATTTGTGGGATATATTTTCTATATCTGAATCTCTTTTGAATTTCATTGGAGCACTTGCACTTATGCTCTGGTATAATCCAATACTTACACTTATTGCCATAGTATTTTCTTTATTGCCAGTGGTCGCTTCTGCCTTAACTGGAAATAAACTTGCAAATAAAGAAAAGGAGGTATCTTTAAAAAACGAAGCTTATACATCTACTTTAAGAGATGGCTTGAGTGGATTTGCAGTGATAAAGTCTTTCAAAGCTGAAGCGCAGATGATAAGCTTATTTAGAGATAAACTTTCAGAGCTTGCAAACGCACAATGCTCAAAGCAAAAAATGCAAATTTTAGTTCAAATGTTTGGACTTGTTGCAGGCCTAACTGCTCAGTTTGGAGTGTTTATATTTGGAGCGTATCTTGCCCTGTCAGGTAAGGGCATAAGCGCTGGAACAGTTATTATTTTCGTGCAGCTAATGAACTTTATTATTTCACCAATAGCAACATTACCTGCATTATGGGCAGAGAGAAAATCTGCGAGAGCATTGATAGAAAAAGTATCTGCTGCACTAAATACAAATGTAAGAGAAGATATACAAAATAATCATATAGTGCTTAAAAAAGGAATATCAATAAAAAATCTATCCTTTGGATATGAAACTGAAAAACCCATTCTAAAAAACATCAACTATTCTTTTGATTTAGGGAAAAAATATGCTATTGTGGGAGCATCTGGAAGTGGAAAGTCTACGCTTTTAAATCTACTTATGGCATCCTATCACAACTATGATGGTACCATAAGCTTTGACGATACAGAGCTGCGTAATATAAGCTCCGACAACTTATACGAGATAGAGAGTATAATTCATCAGAATGTCTTTGTATTTAATGCCACAATAAGAGATAATATTACTATGTTTAGAGATTTCCCTACAGAAAAAGTCAAGAATGTTATAAAACTTTCTGAACTCTCTTCCTTAATTGATGAAAAAGGTGAAGAATATATGTGTGGAGAAAATGGCAGTGGACTGTCGGGTGGTGAAAAGCAACGTATTTCTATTGCACGTAGTTTGCTTAAAGAATCGCAAGTTCTCTTAGTAGATGAAGCCACAGCTGCCTTGGACGCAGAAACAGCAAATAAAGTTGTAAGCTCTATTCTAAGGTTAGAGGATATCACAAGCATAGTAGTTACACATTCTCTTGATCCAGTATTGCTAAAACAATATGATGGTATCATAGCTTTAAAAGATGGATGCATTATAGAAAGTGGAACATTTGATGAATTGATGAAGGATAAAGGATATTTCTATTCGCTTTATACTATATCTCAATAAAAGACTTGAATAGTTATATTTTTCTGTCATAAAAATTGAAAACCGACCTTACAAAATTTAAAGGTCGGATTTTTATAAAAAGAAAAATCTTAAATAACAATTTAAGATTCCTTTGGTGCCGAAGGCGGGACTCGAACCCGCACGTTGTCTCCAACAATGGATTTTGAATCCATCACGTCTGCCAATTCCATCACTTCGGCATAGTCTGTATTCTATCATATATAAATTATATTTTCAATAAAAACTTTACGACTATTACAATTTATAGTATAATAGTTACGAATTTATTACAAGGAGAAATTATGCGTTTACTTATTACTGCCTTTGAACCTTTTGGAAATTGTGACATAACTCCGTCATATGAGCTACTTAAGAGCTTGCCCAATAACATAGACGGAGTAACTATTGAAAAGCAGCTTTTGCCAGTAAGCTTCAATAATTCTTTTGCTATACTTGAAAATAGAATTAAAAATACAGAATATGATGCAATTATAATGCTTGGGCAATATGGGGGATCTGAGCATATTAGATTAGAGATGGCTGGGCATAACATTATTAGTAGCAAAAAGCCAGATAACGATGGCAATATACCACTTCCAAAGCCAATCGCCAATAATGCAGGCTATGGTTATTTTACAAGCTTTGATTTGTGGCATATTGCAGATAAATTGAAGTCAAAAGGCTGCGTGGTGGAGATAAGCGAAAGCGCTGGTGGCTATGTATGCAATTTTATTTACTTTTCATGCTTACATTATATTAAAGAACATGATTTAAGCACTAAGGCACTTTTTGTACATCTGCCATTTATTAAGGAACAACAAAAAGAGCCAAGCCTAACTCTTGATGAAGAATACAACACGATAATTACATTACTTAATATAATTATAGAGGGGGAAAAATAATGAAAAAGATACTATCTTTAGCTCTTACAATATGTTTAATTATGACTTTCGCTGCGAGCTTTGCTGAACGCATAAATTATGAAGATGAAAAATATATATCCAATATAGCCTATTGTGGAGGCAAAATATTCGCAATAGTAAATGGTTCTACTCTTTATGAGTATAAGCCAGAGAGCAACGAACTAGAAAAGAAAAAAGATTTTATAGACAGTAGCATTGAATCAGAGATTAGAATATTTGCAGTAAATGATGAGCTGTATGCAATAGCTCTTCCTAATGTATATAAAGTAAATCCTGATGACTTTAAGCTGGAAAAGTATAAGGAACTAGACTTGAGCAACAACAATACCTATGTAGAAAATGTTGTATCAACACAAAATGATACAGCCATTATATATACCAACTTTAATAATCAAAATACAGAAGTTTTATGGCTAAATAGTGGTAACAAGGTAGCTCTAGACGACAAATACTTTTTTGGATTCTCAGCGTACAAAGATGGAAACATTGTATGTACAAGTATGGATGCAAAGATTTATACAATTGATCAAAATTCTTGCAAAGAACTGTTAGACTTTAAGGAATTCGATGATTTCATGTTCCAAGCTATTCCGGCCTATGATAGCTCAACAGATTCATTATATATTATATCTAGAAATAAACTTTGGAATGTGGATGATAATGCAAAAACCACAGAAAAATGTTTCCTACCTGTTATGCCAAAACACGGTGCAGAAATATTATTTTTAAAGGACAGTAAAATTGCCTACCTAAGCGAAGAATATAGCGAAGTTCAAGCATCTATTAAAATATATGATATCAATAATAATGATTATAAAGATAAAATAGTTAAGGTATTTGGATTAGACGATAATCTTATTAACAAATATAATTCAATGGACAGAGAGTTTATTATTGAGAACGATAGTACTGGTACTTTTATGGATCAATATGACTCTTCATTTATTGCAAACAACATGAAAAGCCAAGGCGCAAGCGATGTTTATTTTCTAAGGAATCCCTACTCAAGAGATGAATTTATCAAGCTCGACTACGCTGCAGAACTCAACTCTTCTAGCATACTTGTTGAAAATTCCAATAGATATTATCCATATATACGTGATATTGCCTATGATGGAGATAGGTTAATGTATATACCATTCACAGCTAATCTTGATGCAATCTTTCTTCTTTATGATAGCAAAATTTTAGAAGAACTCGGATATACTGAAGCAGATTTGCCTAAAACGTATTCACAATTTGTTGACTTTTTGCTAGATGCGCAGAGCAAAGTAGAAAATGCAGGTATTAAAATTATGGAGTATGCAGATACATATCCAATAAAATTGATACTTACCATGGAAGTAATAGACAAAGAATACGCTATGGCGCTTAGGGATGGAAGACAATTTAATTTAAGCGATCCTGCAATCAAAGAAGTTCTAAACAAAATAAACGACGCCGATCTTTATATGTTTGGTAGTATTGACAACAATGCAGATAATTCAAATACATATATAGATAATACCTCAGAACGTTGCCTACTAAAGCTTGGATTTGAGGGAATACACTTTCGCGAAGGACAGAAGCCACTTTATCTTTCTATAAAAGAAGGTGAAGAACCCTTTGAATTAGTAAGCGTAGGTGGAATGATTTTAAATAGCCTTTCTGAAAATAAAGACAAAGCAATTAAATTTTTGGAAGACTTTATAAATGTTATGGAACTAAGGAATCAAGTTATAATGTATTCCGATATTGATGAGGATATAATTGATCCATCTTTTATAAAGATGATAGAACAACAAAAACTTGATTTAGAAAAGCTAAAGAAATCAGCTGAAAACGCTGATGAAAAAAATCAAAAGTCTATTAAAGAGGAAATAGAGTATAGTGAAAAAAATATAGAGGAAATGAAAAAACAAGGATATATTGCAAGCAAAGAATCCATTGAAGACTACAAAGCTCATATAAACTTTTACTATGCTATACGCAAAAATCTCTTTGACTTTAAGAATGAACAAATGAATAAAATTATTGAGCAATACATAAGTAAGCAGATAGATACCAACGGGTTTTTGAATGAATTGCAGCGAATAGCAAGAATGGCAGACCTAGAAAGTAAATAATTTGTAAACTGAATTGATTTTAGGAACAAACTTTTATTTTAATTCGTTATATAAGTAAAGCCATAAAGGAGATTTATTATGATTAAACGAATGATGAGTTTTATACTTGCCGTAGCCTTGTTGTTTGGCGTGGGATACAGCAATGCAGAAATGGTTTCAAATAGCCTTTTAGAAGTACAAGATGGTTCTCTTGCTTGGGAATTTTGCTTCTATAAAGGTGACATATATACTATGTACAAAGACGAAGCCATTATGAAGTTTAACGCCGAAACAAATAAATTTGAAGCAGTAGCCTTGTTAAAATCTAGTAAAGATGATTTGCTTAATTATAATCGCACTGCACTTGTTAGCGATGGAGAAAAGCTATATTTATTAAGCAGTAAGGAGCTTGCAGAGGTCTCTATTGATGGGGATAAGGTAAAGAGCAATCCTATTATGAAGTTTGAATCTGGCGAAATGGATAATTTTTATGATCCAATTATGAATAATGGGAAGCTTTATCAGCGGTCATATAATGAAGAGAATGGCAAATTTGGCTTTAAAATAGTAGATATTGCAGCAAAAACTATTGATGAGATTTATTTTGATG
>JAXFOG010000016.1:0-12015 GCA_034180455.1 Eubacteriales bacterium | reverse complement strand
GTAATTTTTCATAATACAAATCTTTCGTATCTTCTATTATCATTTCTAAAGAAATATATTTTCCTACAAAAAAACCATTTTTGTAAAGAAGTAGAAGTGTTAGCAGTCTTGACATTCTCCCATTTCCATCAGAAAAAGGATGGATACACAAAAAATCATGAACTACAACTGGAATTAGTAACAATGGTGGTATTTTTAAGCTCATGGCTTCATCATAAGCACTAATCATTTTATCAATATAATTTTCTGTTTCAAAAGCTGATACAGGCTGAAATCTTATTCTTTTTTCTCCAAGTGCATTTGTTTCAACTATACTATTATCAATACTTTTAAATTTACCCTTATGATTTTCACCAGAGTAAGAATATAGTCTATTGTGTAAGGTCAAAATATTATTTTTGCTAAGTTCAATATAATCATAGTTTTCGTGAATGATATCTAGTACTTCTCTATAGCCATATATTTCTTCTTCATTTCTATTTCTTGGTTCACTTTTTTTCTTCATCAGTTCTTCTAATCTACTATTATTTGTAAAAATACCTTCAATTGCATTTGATGATTTTGTTGATTGGATCTTAGCAACTTCTACCATTTTTTCAAGTATATCTGGATAATTAGCTACATATAGCTCCTGTTTTCCCTTATACTCATATATTTTTGATATTAAATCATACATCTTTGCAGGTATATTTAAATTAAGTAATTTTGAATAATTAAATTCTCTCAAGAACTCTCACCACCTTTCTCGCCATTATATCATAATTGGCGTATATAATTCAATATTGGCGATATTAATTTCGCTATTTTAATAAGTTTGGCTACGATAAATCAAAAATGGTGAGATTAAAATATATAATCATTAGCAGACTTAATCATTACCACACTTATAGACATATCAAAATCATAATTGTAACAATACAATAAAGCTCTTTTTCTCTAGACCTTAGAATATTTTTATTTTCCCTACATATCAACAGCTTGAGTATTCATCATTGTTGTTTTTCTTGCTCTTTGCTAGTTTTTTCTCTTGTTTATTGTTAATTTTTTGACGATATCTGTGCCTTGCGATTTTGCCTCTCTGCTATTTTTTATGTTTTTTTCTCAAGTTTTCCACTCTCCACAACTCGCCTCGCACTATGCTTTCCCTTTTGCCTTGCTTTTTGCTAGTTTTATCTTTTTAGTTATTGTTAATTTTTTGACGCTTTAGTGCTTTCCCCCTGCTTGCACACCTTTTACAGATGCTACACTCCCCACAAATAAAAAAGGTGAAAACCCACCTTAGTTCTATGTTTTTCTTTCCATCTTTTATGTTCCATCAATACAGTTTTTTTCCCGTCTTTCTATATTTTTTCCAAAAATTGCTTTTTCTCTCTCTATCCCACAAATAAAAAAGGTGGAAACCCACCTTATTTTTTTTCTCGGCATTTCCACGCTACACCCCCGACAAATTCATCCAGCTTAATTCATTTTATATTTTTATTGTCAAGTTTTTAACGCTCTAAAACTTCCCCACTACTTGCGCACACTTAGCAGATGCTACACTCAAACTTCCCCCAAACAAAAAAAGGTGGTTTCCCACCTTAATTTTTATTTTTGCTAATTTCTAAACTCCAGATCGTTCTCACTCATGGAATCTATAACAACTAGGCTCTCTAGCCTTACGCCCTCGGCGCGCACCAGCTTGCCACCATCTTGAAAGCCCTTTTCTATAACTATTCCGGCTCCAGCTATTCTTGCGCCACTTTGGCGCACAATATCTATCAGCGAAAGCAAAGCCTTGCCATTTGCTAGGAAGTCGTCTATAAGCAGTATATTGTCCTCTGGCTTTAGATATTTCTTGCTTACAAGGGCAGTGTACTCACGCTTTTTGGTAAAGCTGTATGAGTGGCTTGTGTAAAGCTCACCATCTAGGTTCTTGCTCTCGGACTTTTTGGCAAACACAACCGGCACATTGAAATACTGCGCCACAATGCAAGCTATGCCTATTCCAGACGCCTCTATGGTAAGTATCTTGGTGATCTCTTCATCTGCAAAAATACGCTTAAATTCCTTGCCTATTTCGTTCAGCAGCTTTATATCCATCTGATGATTAAGGAAGCTGTCTACCTTTAGTATGTTGCCAGGCCTTACTTGCCCATATTTTTTGATGTATTCTTTCAGTAATTCCATTTCAAGCCCCCCAATAATTTCTCCTTAAAGCTAAATTCTATCACAATCGGCTCATTTTCTCAATTGTAATGATAAAATAAATTTTTTATAAAATTTTTATTTACCTATTGACATAAATTTTATTATGCGTTATATTCTAGTAGTAATGTAGTTAGCTACTTGAGTAACTAACTCACTAACAAAGGTGGTGCAAATATGAGAATAGACACAAGCTCAGACAAGTCAATATTCATTCAGATAGCAGAGCAGTTGGAGGACTCCATTTTTACTGGAGCCTTCCCCGAAGAAAGCAAAATTCCCTCCACCAATGAGATCTCGGCTCTGCTAAATATCAACCCACACACTGTGCTAAAGGGTATGAATATGCTTGTGGACGAAGAAATCATTTACAAAAAGCGAGGTTTGGGAATGTATGTGAAGGAAGGAGCATTAGAAAAAATAAAGCGTAAAAGGCAGGGTCAATTTTTTGATCAATACATCGCAACGCTTATAGACGAAGCGTCAAAGCTGCAAATGTCAAAGGAAGATGTAATTTCACTTATAGAAAGAGGATATGAACATGATAGAAATAAATAATGTCAGCAAAAAATATAAAAATACTGCTGCACTAGACAATGTGTCGCTTAAATTTGAATCAGGCAAGATATATGGCTTGCTGGGTAGAAATGGCGCCGGCAAGTCCACGCTAATAAACATCATCTCAAACAGAATATTCGCCGATAATGGCACTGTAAATATAGACGGACTTTCTTCCAAAGAAAATCTGCAGGTTCGTGAAAAAATATTCTGCATGAGCGAAACAGATCTTTACAATAAAGAGCAAAAGGTTAAAAACCTATATAAATGGACAGATCGCTTTTATGATAGCTTTAATATTGACAAGGCCTTTAATTTAGCCAAGATGTTTGGACTTGATACCAATAAAGGCTTCAAAGCCTTGTCAAAGGGCTATCAATCCATATTTAAGGCTACTATCGCTCTTTCTCTGGACGTGCCACACATCATATATGATGAGCCAGTTTTGGGGCTTGATGCCAATAACAGAGATCTGTTCTACGATCTACTGCTAAAGGATTATCAGGAAAGCGAACGCACCATAATCATAGCTACCCACCTTATAGAAGAAGTAGCAAATATCATTGAAGAGGCTGTGCTTATTGAAAATGGCAAGATACTTTTGCAAGAGAATGTAGGTAGCTTGCTAGAGAGAGCCTTCAGCGTATCGGGCAGTGCCAAAGAAGTTGATGAATACTGCAAGGGCAAAAATGTACTTGATTATGACGAGCTATCTGGCTTGAAAATAGCCTATCTGCTTGATGATAAAGTGCCACACGGCAATTTGCCACAAGACGACAATCAGAATGGCGCGCTAACGTTTGCTCCTATAAATCTGCAAAAATTATTCGTTAAATTAACCGGGAAGGGTGATGGTATTCATGAATAAACTAAAATACACAGTGCAATTTCAATTTTTATCTTTGCTAAAGGCTTTAGCTGTATTCTATATAGCAATATTTTCAGTAACTGCTCTTGGAGTTATTGTAACTGGTCTCACCACAGGAAATGCTTACTCTGAAATGACAAATATGCTAGAGACCAACTCTATTATATTTATGAGTATATGTGGCGCCGTAGTATTTTCAAAAGACCATAAGTTTTTTATTCAAAACGGCTTTACACGCAAGTTATTTTTCCTATCTTCAATGCTATCATTATTAGCTATATCGGCTTTTGTAGCGCTTATTGATACTGCAATAGGTCAAACTCTACATGCTTTTCTAAACTATCGTTCGCTATTTGGTTCAGCATACGGCTATCAAAATATATTTTATAACTGGCTGTGGCTAACTCTTCTTTATTTTGCTTTATCATCTTCACTATATATGCTAGTAGTATTGATAAAAAAGCTTGGAGTTGTAGGATCTATAATATTGGGTGTCGCCATAGTACTTACAATAATAACTCTACTTACCTCATCTTTTCAGCTTGCATACAAAACATTTAGATTTATTAAAATGGCTCTTGGCTTCATGCCAGATGGCACTATGAATGTATTTAACCCCATGCTAAGCTTTCTAATCGTATCGCTAGTATCTTCAATAATATCCTTCCCACTTGTCTGCACAATAGAGATAAAATAAAATTTCCCCCTATATAAATTAGGGGGATTTTTTTATTGATGATTTTTTATTAGCTCATTGGCTTTAGCAATTATGGTATCTATGTCTATTCCCGATCTTTTGCTAATGTCTTCTATATTCACCTTGTTTAGCATTATCTTTCCCAAAGGCGTATTAAGTAGCTTAAATTTATCGCTTATATTTATTAGCTCATCCTTTAGCCAAGGATACTCATTTAGCAAGTCTTTCAGCATTGTATCTTTGTTTATTTCCATATTAACCTACCCTTACATCTGGATTATTTTCGCCAAACTTTTCTTTTAGCATGGCGCATATATCGCTGCGCTCCTTGCCTTGCTTTTCCATGTGCTTTATTGCCTTGTATGCAGCAAAAAGCGTAGATGGCCCTATTTCAGAGCTAAAATAGCCAATTCCCTGATTCCATGCCAAAAGCTCAAATACATCGTCAAGCGCTGCACTATCTAGTCCATGAATATATGCTTTTACCAATTCCCTTGTGGCTTGGCGCATTCTTCCGGCGCCTACTGCATTACACAGCGATAGCAATAGCCTTGTTTCGTATGATAGAAATCTATCACCCCATGTAAGATCCCAAAAATTTACTGCTATGTTGCCTAGTCGCTCATCTATCAGGGGCATGTTGGTAAGCGCAGCTGGTCGCATGGGAATATCTTTTATCTCTTGCTTTTGCTCTGTGCGATAGAAGTAACTGTGATACTCTGCATCGCCCCTTTGCTCTGTATAGTACTCGTAGCCTAGCCCTTCCATCACTTCATATAGTGGTATTGGTTCAAAGCTCTGCACTATCTCCAAGCCTTCGCCCACAGGTAGTGCCATAGCTTGCTTTTTTAGCGCTGGAAAAAAGTTTCCTTGCACGCCCCTTACGTCTATTTTTTTAAAGCTATCCTTCTTATCTTCCCAATTACGCATATTTTTCTCCTTTATTGCTCTAAGATTCTTCCATCTCTTGAAATTGTTACCACTTGCCACGGAATAAATTTGCCACTTGCTTGTAGCGCAGTTTCTGCTGCTCTTTGAATTCCACCACAGCAAGGTACTTCCATACGCACTATCGTAACGCTCTTTATATTGTTATCACGAATGATGTCCGTCAGCTTTTCAGCATAGTCTATATCGTCTAGCTTTGGGCAGCCAATTATTGTTACCTTGCCCTTCATAAATTCTTCATGCATGTTTGCATAGGCATAAGCAGTGCAATCTGCTGCAATAAGTAGCTTTGCTCCATCAAAGAACTCTGCCTTGCTTGGCACTAGCTTTATTTGGCATGGCCACTGCGCAAGCCTTGATACTTGCTTGCGAGGTAGGGTGCTCTCTTCGTCATTATGCATAAACTGCATCATCTTAGAGCCTGGGCAAGCCTTTTTCTCTTGAGCAGACTTAAACTGCATTACCTTGGAGCCTGGGCAAGCCTTTTTCTCTTGAGCAGCTTTCACAGCTTGCTCGTTGTACTCTGGAGCCTCCCTTTCCACAAAGCTAATAGCATCTACCGGGCAATGTGGCAAGCAGTCGCCAAAGCCATCGCAAAAGTCCTCTCGCACCAGCTTTGCTTTACCATCTATAATATCTATTGCGCCTTCGTGGCAGGCAGTTGCGCATATTCCACAACCGTTGCACTTTTCTTCGTCTATGTGAATTATCTTTCGTATCATATTTCTCCCCCTTTTCATGCTAAGTATAACAAAAATAAAATCAAAAATCTGTATCTATGGATACAGTTTTATTGTATAATATTTAAAAAGGAGGGAATATATGAATTTTCTTGTAAAAAGTCCTTTGTTTGCTGGTCTCACTTCCGAAGAACTTCAAAATATATTGGATACCCACACAGTGCATAGCTTTAATAAGGGTGAAATTATTTTTCATGCTATGCAAAATGCAGAGCAGCTCGCCATAATTCTGGAGGGCAAGGTTGAAGTGCAAAAGTCTTTTTCAAATGGAAATCATATAAATGTATCTATTTTTCAGCAAGGTGATATGATAGGCACAGCTTCAGTATTTTCACAAAGCCCATATCCTTGCGATATTGTGGCGCTTAGTAAGGTTAGTATGCTTATTCTGCATAAAAATGATCTGCTTTCACTTATGCAAAGCAATATCAGCATACTAGAAAATTTTACTTGCGAGCTTTCCACCAAAACTTACAGGCTTCAGCAGCGTTTAGAGTTGCTTTCATACAGTGGTATCGCCGAAAAGCTTGCGTTTTGGCTACTTATGCAGAAGCGCCAAACTGGTAAAAGCAGAATAACTATACCTCGCTCAGTTTCCAATTTAGCCACATTTATGAACGTATCTCGCACTTCCCTACACAGAGAGCTCGCTCGCCTTTCCTCTCAGCGCATTATCGCCTACTCTCCCCCGTATATAGATATTTTAGATGAAGATGGACTTATGGAAATTTTAGAATAAAAGGAGAAATCTATGAACAAATTATTTTCTTTAATAGACTCCAAAAAGGAGCAGATCTTTGCCGACAGAAGATGGCTACACGCGCATCCAGAGCTATCCTTTCAAGAAAAGGAAACTAGCGACTACATATTACAGCACTATGCACACAACAAAAATGTGCATGTTGAAAAAAATATAGGTGGCTATGGTATAAAGGTTACAATAGATTCTGGCAAAAAGGGCAAAACCGTTGCTCTGCGCGCCGATTTTGATGCGCTTCCAATAGACGAACAGACTCAGCTTGAATATTCCTCTCAAAATAAGGGAGTTATGCATGCCTATGGCCACGATGCGCATACTGCCTACCTTATGACTTTGGCAGACTGCTTGGCAGAAATGAAAGACGATTTTTGTGGCAAGATAGTTATTATCCATCAGCCAGCCGAGGAAATGCCCCCAGGAGGCGCCAGCCTTATGATAAAAGACGGTGTGCTAGATGGCGTAGACGCTATATTTGGTTGCCACGTTATCAATCAGTTTGACTTTGGCAAGGTCTACTATCACAAGGGCCCCACACAGCAAGCCCGAGCTAGATTCGTTGCCACAGTAAAGGGCGCTGGTGGCCATGGCGCTGCTCCTCACGAAGCAAATGACGCAATAGTTATTGCCAGCAACCTAGTTTTAAGCTTGCAAACTATTGTTTCAAGAAGACTTGACCCCATGACTCCGGGAGTTGTTACAATAGGCTCATTTGATGGCAAGGGTCAGTTTAACATTATAAAAGACTCCGTCACCCTTGAGGGCGATGTGCGCTGCATGTCCGAGCAATCAAAGCAGCTTATAGCAAACGAAGTTAAAAATATCTGCGACGGTCTAGCAAAGGCATATAGCTGCGAGATAGATCTTGATTACAAAAATGACTACCCTGTATTGATGAATGATGAAGGGCTAACTCAGCTAGCTGTGGACGCTATTACTCATGCCAATATTTCAGAAATTACTTCTGTGGAAGACTGTGGCCCTCGCCCCCAATCCGAAGACTTTGCATACTATTCTCAAGTAATACCAGCCTGCTTTTTCTACATTGGCGCAAGGCCCAACGGCACAGCCTACCCCCATCACCATCCCAAGTTCACCATAAACGAAGAATCCATGATCATCGCCGCCAAGGCCATGGGAGCAGTTGCGATTAAGTATCTGAGGACTTATAAAGCGTGATAAATTATAGATGAAAAAATATTGAAAATTTGCTATTATAAATATAACAATTTTAAGGAAAACCTAATTTTGCGACTGTAGTTTAATAGAGGTGAAAAAATGTTTGACCGTTCAAAACTTGCAGATGTGCTTGTAGCATATAAGGAGGACTTTGTCTCAAATCAATGGGACAATGAAAAATACAAATGGGAGGCAGTAAAGTGGTTTCAAGATAATTGGGATGTGAATGCCACTGATTTTGCAGAAATGCTTAATCGCTCTCTTGATAAGACATCAAATCTTCTGGCCTCCATCAATAACTTTCCTAAAGGCATGATAGTTGAATTTGCAAAAGCTGCTCCTGAAGAGGTGCGAGCAATGTTCATTGCTCTTTTTGACGAGAGCAAGGATGTATTTGAACGGATAGATGCCTTTAAGACACAGTCATCTCTTCTTTTGGAGAAGTACGGAAAAAGAGGCGATCAGCACTTTCAGAATGAGAACGCTATCAGTACCTACCTATGGCTTCGCTATCCTGATAAGTATTACATATACAAATATGGTGAAGTAAAAAAGGTCGCCAGCGAGCTTGGATCAGATTATAAGTTTAAGAAAGGTGCCTATGCCGAAAACATTAGGAGCTTCCTAAAACTCTATGATGAAATCAGCCTAGCTCTCAAAAAGGATGCCGAGCTTGTAAAACTTTTCCGTTCGCAGCTTACCGATACCTGCTATCCCGATTCAGAACTAAAGACACTTACCATTGATGTCGGTTTCTACATTAGTAGATATTACACGAAAAAAATTGAGCCTGCTCAACCTGTTGTTGAGTGGTTCCCAGCCAAATATTCACCAGGCTTCTCCGTTGATGATTGGGTAAAACTTCTCAACGATTCACAGGTCTTTACCACTAGCAGCCTTGAAATCATGAAGCGCATGAAGGATTATGGTGGGCAGGCTACCTGCACACAGCTTGCTGTTAAATATGGTGAAACAATAAATTTCTATAATGCTGGCTCATCTGCACTTGCAAAAAGAATCGCAGATAAAACCAAATGCCCGATTATAGAGAATGAAACAGAAAATTCAAAATGGTGGCCAATTCTATATCTTGGGCGCCATGAGACAAAAGAGAGCCAAGACTCATATATTTGGAAACTGCGTGATGAGCTATCTGAAGCACTAAACAAAGTTGATTTGTCTAATATCAAGCTATATGTAAAGGCTGATTCCGACGATGAAGGCCATGGTTACTGGTGGCTAAATGCAAAACCAAACATATGGAGTTTTTCGGACCTTGCTGTTGGAGAAACCCAGTCATACACGCTCTACAATGAGAATGGCAATAAGCGTCGCATATTTCAAAACTTTCTTGATGCGAAGGCAGGCGACATGGTCATAGGATATGAATCCTATCCTGTAAAGCAGATTGTTGCTATCTGTCGCGTAAGAGCAGAGCAAGATGGCGAAAAGCTCTTATTTGAAAAGGTTGAAGGCTTAACTTCGCCTATTGATTATGCGACATTGAAAGATTGCCCGGAATTGGAGCGTATGGAGTGTTTTCAAAATCTTATAGGCAGCTTGTTCAAGCTCACCAAAGGCGAATTTGACTTCATTCTTGATATGATTCGTGAAGAGAATCCGATATCGCAGAAAGCCTCCATTGATGCTTATACAAAGAGCGATTTTCTTGATGAAGTGTATATGACCGAAAAACGCTACGAGAGCCTTGTGTCCGTTCTTCGCAATAAAAAGAACATCATTTTGCAGGGTGCCCCTGGCGTTGGTAAGACTTTCGCTGCAAAACGTTTGGCATGGTCCATGATTGGTGAAAAGGACAATAGTCGCATTGAGTTTGTACAATTCCATCAGAACTATTCCTATGAAGACTTTATAATGGGTTATAAGCCGGTTGAAGATGGCTTTGAGCTGAAGTATGGTATCTTCTATCGCTTCTGCCAGAAGGCTGCCAACCAGCCAGACAAGGAGTTCTTCTTTATTATTGATGAAATCAATCGTGGAAATATGAGTAAAATATTTGGCGAGCTACTGATGCTGATTGAGAAGGATTACAGAGGCACAAAGGCGACACTTGCCTATAACGGACTCTCTTTCTCCGTTCCAAAGAACATATATATAATTGGCATGATGAATACAGCAGATCGTAGCCTTGCAATGATAGACTATGCTCTTCGTCGCCGTTTCAGTTTCTTTGAGATAGAGCCAGGCTTTGATTCCGAGAGCTTCATTCACTACCAAAACAGCTTGAATAATGATACTCTTAACGAGCTTATTAATAAGGTAAAAGACCTTAATCGTGAAATTTCTAATGATAAGTCGCTTGGAAAGGGCTTCTGTATAGGCCATAGCTATTTCTGCAACATGCAGGTTTGCACAGAGGAATGGCTACATTCCATAGTTGACTACGACATTATTCCTATGCTCAGGGAGTATTGGTTTGACAATTCAGAAAAGCTCCAGCATTGGGAGAATATTCTGCAAGGGGTATTTCAATGATAAAGGATAAGAGCATCTTCATAAAAAACATATACTATATGCTTTCGTATGCCTTCACTACGCTGAAGCAAGGAGCTTATGAGGATGTTGCTACCGAAGAATTTGAAAACATGCATAATCTCTTTGCTGCAATTCTCGCCAAGGGCATAAGCATACAGTTGAAGCAGGGCCTATATCGCGAGTATTTGAATCGCAAAGAGGATATTGCAGTAGTACGTGGCAAAATAAATATATCAGGGACCATTCATAATCGCCTTTCCAGAAAGCGAATGCTAACCTGCGAGTATGACGAGCTTTCTGAAAACAATCTACTAAATCAAATACTTAAAACTACAGTTATGCTTTTGTTACGTCACACGAATGTAGATCAGGAGTACAAAAGCGAGCTGAAAAAGGAAATGCTGTTCTTATCAAATGTTGACACAATTGACCCTAGTAATATTTGCTGGTCTACCATTTGGTTTCAGAGAAACAACAATACCTATCGTATGCTTATCAGCATTTGCCAACTAATTCTGGAAGGAATGCTTCTTACCACAGACTCTGGAGAATACAAACTGGCCTCATTTGTGGATGAACAGCGCATGAGCCGTCTGTACGAAAAATTTATTCTTGAATACTATGCCAAGGAATGTCCACAGGTTACTGCGACAGCCTCAATGATTCCGTGGGCCTTGGATGATGGCATCGGGACTATGCTCCCAGTGATGAAAAGCGACATTATGCTCACTAGAGGCAACAATGTGCTTATCATTGACGCCAAGTATTACACACATACCACGCAGGCTCAGTACGATACCCACACTCTCCATTCTGGTAATCTGTATCAGATATTTACCTATGTCAAGAACAAGGATACCGAGTTTGGCAGCCAACCACACAAGGTTTCTGGCATGCTCCTTTATGCTGCAACGGACGAAGCCATTCAGCCAGACAACAGCTACATGATGAGTGGTAACAAAATAAGTGTAAAGACGCTTGATTTAAGCCAAAATTTTTCAAAGATCGCAGCACAGCTGAATGATATTGTATATGAGCACTTTGAATAAAAAAATAATTTCTTTTGATACATCAACTTTGAATATGCTCGGAACGAACCAAAGTTCTATATCATTTTTTAGCATCCGATTACATGCTTATCAAGCATGTAAACTTCCCAACTTCCTAGCAGTATGAATATTATTCTTTAAGTTGCGAATATAAGTAAGCTTCGCTGGACGTGATCTTCAGCCCCCATCAACTAAATAACAGCAACTAAAAGAGCCGATCACTCGGCTCTTTTTTCTTTGTCTTATTAACTTAATTTTTCAACCAATCCCAAGAATCTTCATATATGTACTTTACATTATTCTCTTGGCAGTATTTCTCTGCATAAGAACCTTTTACTACTGTAATTTTAATATTATCACATCCATCAAAAGCATATTCTCCAATAGTGTCAACACTTGCTGGTATGTTTATTTTTTTAAGATTATCGCATCCTAAAAAAGCACAATCTCCTATTGATTTCACACTGTCTGGTATTTTTACTTCTGTAAGATTGGTACTCCATGCAAAAGCGTAATCGCCTATTGTCTCAATTCCT
>JAXFOG010000023.1:0-45429 GCA_034180455.1 Eubacteriales bacterium | reverse complement strand
TGTCTGGTATTTTTACTTCTGTAAGATTGGTACTCCATGCAAAAGCGTAATCGCCTATTGTCTCAATTCCTTCTGGAATTTGATATTTGCTTTCTTTACTTGTGATAAGATAGCTCACTATCTTCTTTTCAGGCTTATAGATAAGTACATTATCTATGAAAAATAATGTAGGATGATTAGCAGATATATTTATGTTTAATAAATTTTCACATTCAGAAAATGGATTTTCACCTATATTTTCTACGCTATTAGGTATTTTTATTTCTGTTAGATTTTTGCAGCAATAAAATGCACCATTTCCTATTGATTGCACACCATCGGGTATTTTTATTTCTGTTAAACTTATGCAGAAATAAAAAGCATTATCACCTATATTTTCTACACTATCAGGTATTGTTACTTCTGTAAGTTTTTTACAAAATGAAAATGCACTATCACCTATACTCGTAACAATTATTCCATCTAATTCCCCAGGTATTATTACTTTTTCATCTATTCCATAGTAGCTCTTTATGCAAGCCGTACCATCATCTAAAACAATATATTCATAATTTCCATATTTCTTTACATCAGGTTCTTCTTCTGCCCTACTCTCACTTATTGGCATAATCAGCAGCACAATAGCCAAAACTAAAGCAATAATACAAAACTTCTTTGCCTTCATTGGATCTCCTACAAAATTATTTATTTTATTATAATATATCTTTAAAATTAAATCATTTTATTTACATTTTATAAAAGAGCCGGTCTCTCGGCTCTTTTTTCTTTATTTTATTAACTTAATTTTTCAATTAATCTTCATACATGTACTTTATATTATTCTCTACGCAATATTTCTCTGCGTAAGAATCTTTTGCTACTGTGGCAATAAGAATATTACAATATTTAAAAGCTTCTTCTCCAATATATTTAACACTTGCTGGTATATTTATTTTTTTAAGATTAATACATCTAAAGAATGCATTAAAACCTATTGATTGCACATTATCTGGTATTTTTATTTCGTCAAGATTTGTGCAACCTTCAAAAGCTTTATCACCTAATAATTTCACTCCATCTGGTATCTTTATTTCTTTGAGATTTTTGCATCCATAAAAAGCAATATCACCTATTATTTCAATTTCTTCTGGAATTTCATACTTGCTTTCTTTACTTGTACTAAGATATATCACTAGCTTTTTTTCAGGCTTATAAATAAGTGCATTATCTACAAATTCTAATGTAGAATTATTAGCTGATATCTCTATATTTAACAATTTATTACATTCTTCAAATAGATTTATACCTATATTTTCCACACTATCAGGTATTGTTATTTTTGTTAAACTTGTACAGTCATAAAAAGCTCCATCACCTATAAATTTCACCCCATCTGGTATTGTTATTTCTTTCAGATTTTCACAGCCTGAAATAGCATAATTTCTTATGTTTTCAACACTATCAGGTATATTTATTTCTTTTAGATTATCACAGCCCCAAAAAGCATTTTCTCCTATTATCTTAATTCCTTCTGGAATTTCATATTTGCTTTCTTTACTTGATCTAAGATAACTTACTAACCTTTTTTCAGGCTTATAAATAAGTGCATTATCTATAAATTCTAATGTGGGGTGATTAACAGATATATTTATATCTGTTAAATTTACGCATGTATCAAATGGATTTTTACCTATATTTTCAATATTTTCATTAATTGTTATTTCTTTAAGATTAGTTTCCCCCCAAAAAGCATAATCCCCTATACCTGTAACTCTTATTCCATCTAATTTTTCAGGTACTATTACTTCTTCATCTATTCCATAGTATCTCTTTATGCAAGCCGTGCCATCATCTAAAATATAATATTCATAATCTCCCGATATCTTTACTTCAGGTTTTCCTTCCGCCCTACTCTCGCTTATTGGCGCAATAAGCAACACAATAACCAAAACTAAAGCAATAATACAAAACTTCTTTGCTTTCATTGGATCTCCTCCAAAATTATTTATTTATTGTATTTATTATAATATATTTCTTAAATTAAATCATTACTTATTTATAAAAAAGCGACTAAACATAATCGCTTTTTACCCCTCTCTCACTCTGGCAATGCCCTCCACATTTTCCACATGCAGAAAGCTGTCGGCCTTTGCCATCTGCAAGTCGTCTTTGTTGGCGCAGCTTATAAAGCTTTGTATGCCGGCTATGTATTCCATAAGCGCTGCTCTGCGCCTTGCGTCAAGCTCTGAAAATACATCGTCCAATAATAGTATTGGCTTTTCGTTCATGTATCTATCAATAATGCTTATCATGGCAAGCTTTACTGCCAAAACTGCTGTTCTTATCTGCCCTTGACTTGCATAATCTCGCATATCGTTGCCATTTAGAAAAAAATTCACATCATCCTTGTGTGGCCCGTATGAAGTGCCACCGCGATTCATGTCGGTTTCTCTGCACTCTTTAAGTGCTTCTTCATAGTTTGCTATCTTGCCTATATTGCTTATGTACTTTATTTCCAGCTTTTCGCCAAGATTCACGCTTATGTCGCTATATATCTTGCTCGCCTCTTCATTTAGGTCCTTTAATATAGCATCTCTTTCAGAAGTAACCTTTTTGCCATACTCGCTCATAATGCCTTCCCAAGTATCAAGATGCCTCTCATTTTTAATTTTTCCACGCAGCTTTTCTATCCTTAATAGTGCATTACGATTTTTTACAGCGTTTAAATACATGCTTAAATTTCTTAAATATCCACCATTCAGTTGGCTTATTTGCATGTCTGCAAAGCGTCTGCGCTCCTGTGGCCCTCCCTTAATAAGGCTCATATCCTCCGGCGCAAAAAGTACGCAAGAGCAGTGTCCAAATATTTCGCTTATTTTTTCCACTCTTTTGCCATACACAAAGGGTGTTTTTATAGTTCTGCCAGACACGTTTTCTATGTGTATCTCTACACTGTGATTTCCGTCTTTTCTAGTAGTATTTACTCCGGCAGCACACTGAGCCTCTCCTATGCGAATAAGATCCTTATCTTGCCTAGTTCGTTGACTCCTTGCAAAGCAACAAAAATGAACAGCCTCCAGAAGATTAGTCTTTCCGCTGCCATTTTTGCCATATATAACTGTAATATTTGGGTTGGGGTATAGCTCAAAACTATCGTAGTTTCTAAAGTTATACACCCTCATGTATTTTAAAAGCATTAATACCTTACGCTCATAAGCATATATGTGCTCATGTTTTTATCGCGATTTTTAATTATGCATGGAGTGAGCATGCCCTTCATAAGTAGCTCGCAGTATCCGTCTTCAAGGTTCTTTAGTATATCTAGCAAATACTTTCCGTTGAAGGCTATCTCCATTTCTACGCCATCTAGCTCTATATCTATCTCTTCAAAAACTTCACCAAGGTCGCTCTTTGAAGTAACATATAGCTTATTCTTTTTAAATTCAAGCTTGATTATATTTGTATTCTCAGTCTTTGCGATAAGCCCAGCTCTCTCTGTTGCGCCCAGTAGCTCATCTCTTTTTACCACTGCTCTAGTTTCCCACTTTTCTGGCACTAGATTTCTGTATTTTACATAGTTTCCACCATATAGCTGACTTACCACTATGTTTTTGTCTATCACAAACATAATATTACTGCTATCTATATGTATGGTTATATGCTCATTCTTATCACTTAGCATTCCAGATATCTCTTGTAAGGTCTTACCTGGCACTATGCAACTTAAAAATTCCTTTCCATCTGGCAAAACAAAGTGATCGTCATACTCTTGAATTGATAGTCTGTATCCATCAAGTCCTACCAATCTCATCTCATCTTTAAATATTTCCAAAAATCCACCATTTAGTATCTCTCTCACTTCGCCAGTTGCAATAGCAAATACCACTCTATTTATCATGGTTTTAAGTACATTTTGTGGCACGTGTATCTTTGGTGCGTTAAATAGAGTTCTCATTGCTGGATAATCTATATCGCTCTGCCCTGCAATAGTGCTTCTGCTGCCACTTCCAGATATTGTAATCAGCATTTTTTCGTCTGAAGCTATGTTTAGCCTACCCTCTGGGAAGTGCTGCACTATGTTTTTAAATAGCCTTGTATCTACTGCCAAGCTACCCTCTTGCTCTATCTCGGCTTCCACAGTAGTCCTTATGTAAAAATTTCCATCAGAGCAAGTAAGCTCTACCTCGTTTTCAAGAGTTTTAATTACCACGCATTCTAATAGCTGATAGCTTGCGCGAGAAGAGAGCGCTCTTGATACATCATTTAGTCCGGTATACAGATCTGACTTTTCACAATTAAATTTCATATTAGACTCCTATGTTGTAGTAGTATTATATATATAGTATTAGTAGTAGTATAGCCATTTTCCTGTTGAAAACCCACTCAATACAGCCTACTGCCTTGCTTTAGTCGTGTGTATAAGCCTGTTTAAAAGCTGTGAAATAATAGTGGATACTGTGTTCATAACTTACAATTTTGTCTTTACAATAGCTTTTGCAACTGCTTAATTGTTTTCTGCTAAAAATCAAAAATCAAGCAATTCCTTATATCGTAGTTTTCTCTTCAAGCTATGCAGCAATTTGTATAATAGCTTTTGCTAAAGCATAGTGCCATAATTTAGAAATTTTTTGCTATATCCACAGCTTGTGTAAAAACTTATGCCCTGATTTTTGCCCTTTGATTTATTGCATTTGAATTAGATATCCACATCAATCAACATTCTTTCCACTATTCTTTTTGTGGAAAATCGTCTTTAAATTGTCTGCCATAAATAATTAAGACTATGCGAAAACCTTTTTTCAATACGCAATTTTATCTATTCAATTATACATCATTTTTTCCCTAAAATAAAGGGGATATCCTTGTAATTCCTTATTTATCAATAATTTCTAAGTTTTTTATATATGCTTTTTACAAGTTTTATACTTATCTTTTTTATGCGACTATCGCCCTTTAACTCCTTATTTTTTCCAATCATTGAGTATATTAAAATATTTTTTTACCTTTCTACATATTACCCCTATACCTAATTCATAAATACTCTTAATCTTCCCTCACAAAATATTTTCCACACTTTAGCAAATTATTTTTTATATAAAAAAATAAATTTTTATTTTTGTCCCTCTATCCCCCTAATTTTCTTGTCTTTATGGCTCATTTAAAGCTCGTTTTAATTGCTATGATATTTTTCTTATGCTATACTTATATCACAGTATTTTGGGAGAGTTTCAATGAAAAAAAGGCTTTTATTGATAATATTTCTTGCTATTATATTTTCTTCCTGCGCAGAAGAATTTTTGCCAATATACCCACTGCGGGCCGACGCTCCAAAGCTTGATCCCGATGGCTTTATTTCAAGTGGCTATTACTTACTGCAAGATGACGAAAATGGCGAGTGGACCTATATAGATAATAAGCTGTTTATAAATATCCGTCGCTTTCAAGATGTTGTAGAGCGCCAAAGAAAGCTAGTGTGGTACGAAAGCGAGCTAAAGCTTGCAGATGGCCAAAAGCTTATCACTCGCCACGCCAACCCCGAAAAAATAGGCAGAAGATTCGTCTATGCCGAAAATTTTGCAAAGGATATTAAAGCTATATTTGCAATCAGTGATGATTTTTATGGATTTAGAGTCTATCAAAAGCGTAGACCTGGAGTCATAATTCAAAATTCCAAGATACTTGCCGACAATACTCTTTCAAAGCCAGATTATCGCCTACCTACCTACGACCTTATCGCTTTGTATAAAGATGGTAGCCTAAAAACCTATAACGCTGGTGAAATAAGAGCAGAGCAGCTGCTTGCAGATGGCGCCACAGATACTTGGTGCTTTGGCCCCATACTTCTATCAAATGGCAATATTGGCGAGCATGTCGCAGCAAACGGCTTTGAGTCCATCAACCCTCGTATGTGCCTTGGTATGATAGAGCCAAACCACTATCTAGTAATGACTGTTGAGGGCCGTAGCCAACGCTCTCATGGAGTTGGTCTTATGTGGGTGGCACAGCGTATGAAGGATCTAGGCTGCAGCGAGGCACTCAACCTTGATGGTGGCAACTCTATAAAGCTTGCATTCATGGGAAGGCTTATAAATGCCAATAGCACTAAAAAGACACAATCTCGTTCTGTAACTAGTATGATAACCCTTGGAGAATTTGACTAATTTGGAGAAAATATGAAAAAGTTATTTGTGCTTCTGCTTGTTTTATGCATGTCTATAACTGCCTTTGCCGAAAATTCTCTTTATCAAAAGGCAAAGTCTTTGTATGATGAAGGTTCATATCTTGAGGCTGCAGAAATATATAAGTCGCTTGGCGACTATGAAAAAAGCGAGCTAATGTACACTCAGTCCATGTATAGACAGGCTATCTCACTTATGAAAAATGAAAAATATCAAGACGCTCTCTCTATTTTTCAAACTATGCCAAAATATAAGGATAGCCAAAGATACTTGAATCGTTGCAATATATATGTTCTGCGTGAAACATATAATAAGGCTAGTAAGCTTATGGAAGATGGGCAATATAAAGAGGCTCACGAAATATATAAGTCGCTTGGTGGATACTCTGATAGTAGAAAAATGGCAAAAGCTGCTCGTATCGGTATTCAAAAGCAAAAGCAAGAGCAAGCCGAGCTGCGCCTTTACAATAGTGGTATTGAGCTTATGAATCAGGGCAAACTAGAGCAAGCTAGAGAGCTTTTTATAGATGCAGGCCCCTGTGATGCCGCAACCGAAGCGCTTTATGCAGTAAATAAGCAAATTGCTCAAAATAAATACTATGCAAGGGCAGAAAAATATTTGCAAGAAAAAGACTATGCTAACGCAAGTAATATATATGAGTTTCTTGGAGATTTTAAGGATAGCAAAGAAAAATTAGCTTCTATCAATATAGATGTGGCTCAAGATAATCAAGAAAAAGCCTTGCAAAAAGCCATGTATCTCTGCGATATTTGGGAGATTGATAAAGCCAATGCCTTGCTTTCTCAATTAGGCGAGTATGGCGATGCAAATATTATTCTTACAGGCAACCGATACTTTAGCGCCCAAGAGCTTAGAAATTATAGACGCTCTGCTTGCTCGCCAATATATATTGCTCAAGATGGTAGCAAGCATGTGTATAGAATATACAAGGGAGTCCAGCTTTGGCAGGAGGCGAGGCGCTTTTGCGAGGCGCTTGGAGGTCATCTTGCCACAATTTCCGATGCTGAAGAAAATGCATTCATTCATGATTTTATGATAAGCTGTGGATATACCGAAGCCTATTTTGGTCTTTCTGATGAACATCGTACAGGTGATTGGGTATGGGTAACAGGTGAAAAACTCACTTTCACCAATTGGGGTGGAAAGGAGCCAAGTCGTAGTCCAAGAGAGAGATACGGAATGTTCTTTACCACTATACTAAAGCCTCGCACATGGAACGATAGCCATTTCTACGAGCATGCAAAAAATGACCCAGGTTGTAGCTTTATCTGTGAATGGGATTTGGAAGATTGATATGATTATTGCTCAAGAAAACACTTTATTATTTTATATATTTTTGATTTCAGCCACCCTTATATCTCTTTATTTAGTATATGCTAAATCAAAATCTGTTAAACTTACAATACTAGCGCCAATATTTGCTCTGCTTTTATCGCATTTTTGCTATTCACTTGTAAATATAGAGAGCCTTGTATATGATGGCGAAGTTTATAAGCTTTTCACATTTTGGCAAAAAGGCTATATGATCTATGGTGGCATTATTGGCATTGTGATATGCTCATATTTGCTCTATGGAAAGAAAGCGCCACTATACCTTGATTTTTTCGCTGCTCCAATGATGCTATTTATTGCGATTTTCCGTATAGCAGAAGGCTTTTTGGGTCAGGGTTACGGAGAATATTGGGAAGGTGATACATCAATTTTCACTCGCTTTCCCTTTATGATATATGATGCAGATTATGAGCTTTGGGCATGGGCAATATTTATGCTAGAGGCGCTTGTCGCTATTGCAATATTTATAATCATAATAAAGACCAAGCCTTATTTTAAAGGCGATAGATTCACCCTTGCGCTTTCCTTGTACGCAGCAGCACAGATAATTTTAGAAAGCCTAAGGCGAGATGAATTTTTACGCTTTGGATTTGTAAGAATAGAGCAGGTTTTAAGCGCAGTAGTTCTGCTTTTCGCCTTAATCATCTATTCTAATAAAAAAGAATTGCGCTTTAATCTATTTTTGTATGCTATATTTATTGCAAGTGCTATACTTATGGAGTTTGCCATGGAGGGTAGGATAGAGCTGCTGCTATTTTTAAGCGAAAGCGCCTGCTATATAGTGCTTGCGATAATATCTCTGCTCTGTGCACTGCTTGTAGCCTACTCAAGACATAGCAAAAAACTTACAATCAAAAGATCAAAGGACTCCGTATGAAAAAATTTCTTAGCCTAGTTGTTATACTATCCATATTGTTTTTCTCTGCTTGCGCCGAGGAGCCTCTCCCACAGCTTCAGCCAGTTACCTTATCCAAAGGCGCTTCTCAGCCACAAAATGTCAAGGATAATTTTGTTCCAAAGCCAGAAAATTACTCCGAGCTTAGCTATCATGACGATACAATAGATGTAAAGGTCTATCATATTCGTAGGCATGATACACCTATAGTGGTAGCCTTTGTGCAGATAGCTAGTCCCGACCAGCTTAGAACCGAGCTTGCTAGGCCCTATCCATCACAAGCAACCAATCGTATATATGAGATGGCAAAGCGTGTAAACTCTGTTTTAGCTGTAAATGGAGATTGGTTTACCTATCATAATAGGGGCATAGCATACAGAAATGGCGAAAAGCTTCGCAGCCGTAGCGATGATGAATATGATGGCCTTGTAATAGACACAAATGGCGATTTTCATATAATGCGCCCCATGAGTGAAGAAAATTATGCAAGCCTTTCTATAATGCACTCATTTATATTTGGTCCGGCGCTTGTTATAGATGGCCAAGTGCAAGAAATTGTAAATAGAAAAGTCACCTACAAACAGCGTATGGCAATAGGCCAAATATCCCATCTAAGCTATGTGCTTGTAGCAACAGATGGCCCCGACCAAAATGATTCAGTAGGTCTAAACGTTCCTCAGCTTGCACAGCTTATGAAAGATTTAGGAGCAACGCAAGCATACAATCTAGATGGTGGTCAGTCCACATCAATTATGCTAGGCGACACCAAGCTAAATGGCCAAAACCCCAAGCGCATGAGGGCCGTTGGCGATATAATCTACTTTGCTACTGGCATAAAATAGACTATTTTGACAAAAAATAGTTTATGTGATATTTTAAAACTACCTAACAAGAAGAGGGCTCTCTGACGGAAAGGATACAATATTTCATTTATCGTGCCCTTTTTGGGCACGTTTTATTATTGGAGGAAATTATGCAAACCAGAGTTGCTGTAATGGCTATTATTGTTGAAAATGATGACTCAGTTGAAAAGCTAAACACTACCTTGCACGAGTATTCAGAATTCATTATTGGACGTATGGGTATTCCTTATAGATGCAAGAAAATCAATATAGTGTCTGTTGCAATAGATGCGCCACAAGACGTTATATCATCTCTTGCCGGCAAGCTCGGCAATGTAAAAGGACTTAGCGTAAAAACTGCCTATTCAAATATCATAGAAAATGTATGAGCTTATAGATCGCCTTGCTGCTTCTCATAGCCTAGAGCTTCAGGAATACGAATGTCTTATAAACGCATTCAATGCCGATTTAGCACAGTATATTGCTTATAAGGCAGATAAGGTGCGGCGATCCATATATGGTACAGATGTGTATATTAGAGGCCTTATTGAAGTAAGCAACGTCTGTCGCAATGATTGCTACTACTGTGGCATACGTAGGTCAAACGCAAATTGTGAGCGCTATATACTTGATACAGATTCCATAATGCGCTGCTGTGCCGAAGGATATGAGCTTGGCTTCCGTACATTTGTTTTGCAGGGAGGGGAAGGCTCATTCAAAAATATTTGTGATACAGTTGCCAGCATTAGAAGTTGCTATAAAGATTGTGCCATCACACTATCGTTTGGAGAATATAGCAGGGCAGAGTATCAGAAGATGTATGACGCAGGCGCAGATAGATATCTTTTACGCCACGAAACAGCTGATGAAGTCCACTATAATAGGCTACATCCAAAGTCGCTCTCATTTCAAAATCGTATGAGATGCCTACAAGACCTAAAGTCAATAGGTTTTCAAACGGGTTGTGGATTTATGGTAGGCTCCCCATATCAGACCTCACTCAATCTTGCCAAGGACCTTAAATTTATTGAGAAGTTTCAACCACAGATGTGTGGGGTAGGGCCTTTTATACCTCATCACGATACTAAATTTGCAGGCTTTAAGGCTGGCTCTGTGGATCTTACTATATATCTGCTATCAATAATTCGCCTTATTAAGCCTAATATATTGCTTCCTGCCACCACAGCCTTGGGTACGCTTAGCCCAGATGGCAGAGAGCGCGCCATAAAGGCTGGAGCCAATGTGATAATGCCAAATCTTTCGCCGTATGATAATAGGAGCAAGTACACCCTATATGATAACAAGCTCGCTACTGGCAAGGAATCAGCTCAAAATCTAATACTGCTTAAAAAATCAATGGAAAATATAGGCTATAACATAGTTGTAGCAAAGGGAGACATTAAAACTATCTGCCAGAAAGAGAATTCTGACTGAAAAGAAAGGAGAAAAATATGTCAAACTATAACAAAAATTCACTTCATGCCGAGGAATTTATCAATCATCAAGAGATAATGGATACTCTTAAATATGCTGAAGAAAATAAGCATAACCTAGCCTTGATTGATGAAATTTTGCAAAAGGCGAGTCCAAAAAAAACTGAGAAAGGCGTAAGCTGCAGTGGACTTTCTCACAGAGAGGCAGCTGTGCTGCTTGCCTGCGATATTCCAGAAAAGATTGATGAAATGTATCAGTTGGCTCAAGAAATAAAAGAGGCTTTTTATGGCAATCGTATAGTTATGTTTGCGCCACTGTATCTTTCTAATTACTGTGTAAATGGCTGCGTGTATTGCCCCTATCATTTCAAAAATAAAAACATAGCACGCAAAAAGCTCACTCAAGACGAAGTAAGACGAGAAGTTATTGCACTTCAGGATATGGGGCATAAAAGACTAGCTATCGAGGCTGGCGAAGATCCCATAAATAACCCCATAGAGTATATACTAGAGTGCATCAATACCATTTATTCTGTGCATCATAAAAATGGCGATATACGCCGAGTAAATGTAAATATTGCTGCCACCACCGTAGAAAACTACCGAAAGCTTAAAGAAGCTGGTATAGGCACCTATATACTTTTTCAAGAAACATATAACAAAAAGAGTTACGAGGCAATGCACCCCACTGGCCCCAAGCACAACTATGATTATCATACCGAGGCCATGGATAGAGCCATGGAAGGAGGCATAGATGATGTAGGCTTAGGTGTGCTTTTTGGACTAGAAAGCTATAAGTATGAGTTTACAGGTTTACTTATGCACGCAGAGCATTTGGAAGCTGTGCATGGAGTTGGCCCACATACCATAAGCGTTCCTCGTATCAAAAAGGCTGATGACATAGATCCTAGCGTATTTGATAATAGTATTTCAGATGAGCTTTTTGCAAAGATCACTGCTTGCATACGTATAGCAGTACCCTATACCGGCATGATAGTCTCCACCAGGGAGAGCGAAAAAGTAAGAGAAAAATTGCTAAAATTAGGCATTTCTCAGGTTAGTGGAGCATCAAGGACCTCCGTAGGTGGCTATACAGAAAAAATTCGTCCTCATGATAGTGAGCAGTTTGATGTGTCAGATCAGCGCACTCTAGATGAAGTTGTTCTGTGGCTCATGAAATTAGGCTTCATACCATCGTTCTGCACAGCATGTTATAGAGAGGGCAGAACAGGCGACAGATTTATGAGCCTTTGCAAGTCAGGACAGATACTAAACTGCTGCCACCCCAATGCTTTGATGACATTAAGCGAGTATCTGGAGGACTATGCAAGCGAAGAAACAAAAGAAGTAGGCTATGCACTTATAGAGAACGAGCTTAAAAAAATACCAAGGGAAAAAACAAGAAATATTGCATTTGAGCATATATCTGCCATAAAAAATTCAGATTGTAGAGATTTTTACTTTTAAGGAGTAATATATGAGCCTTAATTCCACAAGCTCTGCCGAGCGTGTGCATATAGGATTTTTTGGACTAAGAAATAGTGGTAAATCCAGCCTTGTAAACGCCATAACCAATCAAAAAATATCAGTGGTTTCGTCCATAAAAGGCACCACTACCGATTCCGTACAAAAATCTATGGAAATACTCCCCCTAGGCCCCGTAGTAATTATAGATACTCCGGGAATGGACGATAAGGGAGAGCTTGGCAAGCTAAGAGTTGAGAGCGCAAAGCGTGTGCTGTCTAAAACTGATATTGCTGTGCTTGTGGTAGATGCCACAAAGGGTATGGTCAAATTAGATGAGGACATAGTAAAGATATTTAGCGAGCGTGCCATACCATATATTGTCGCTATGAATAAGTGTGATCTTTTAAATTCTGTGCCAGATGAAGAAGATAATACCATATATGTAAGCGCAGAGAAAAAATATAATATAAATGCCCTTAAAGAAAAAATTGCTAGTATTGCAAAGCCTCGTGCCAACACCAAGCGCATAGTAGGCGATATTCTGCAAGAAAATGATGTAGTAGTTCTTGTAACTCCAATAGACGCTTCAGCGCCAAAGGGCAGACTTATATTGCCACAGCAAGCTACCATACGAGATATTCTAGATAGCAAGGCTGTTGCTATCACTGTGCAGCCACAGCAGCTAGACTCTGTAATAAAAAAAATAAAGGGCATAAGGCTTGTAATTACTGATTCACAAGCCTTTGCCACAGTAAATGCAATAGTGCCGCCTTCCATTGCACTTACATCTTTTTCTATGCTTTTTGCTAGATTCAAGGGCGATATAAATATTTTTGCAAGTGGAGCAAGTCAGCTAGATAGCCTAAAAGATGGAGATACAGTGCTTATTTCTGAAGGATGCACCCATCATAGACAATGCGAGGATATAGGAACTGTAAAATTGCCTGCATGGATAAATAAGTATACGCAAAAGCACCTGAATTTTTGCTTTACATCTGGAGGGGATTTTCCAAGCGAGCTATCAAATATATCACTTGTGATACACTGTGGTGGTTGCATGCTAAATGAACGAGAGATAGCATCACGTATGGAATCTGCCAAAAAGTTCAATGTGCCAATCACCAATTACGGTGTTGCAATAGCCTATATGCAAGGCATTTTACAGAGGACACTTTCCCTATTTAAAATATAAACCTATGATAGAAACACGCCGAATCACTTAGATCCCAGGCACCCATCTTTATATAAAAATTATATGCTGGAGTATCTCTTAATGTTGTAAAGAATGCACCATTTACTCCTAGCTTTTTTAATTCATCAATTGTGCTTTTGTATAGATTGCTTGCTACGCCTTGTCTTCTGTATTCTTCCGACACAAAAAATTCATCTATATAATACGTTGTTTCTGTGGCATATCTTCTAGTATGGCCCACTATAGCGCCAATTATCCTATCTTCATCAATTATTATATTGCCATAAAATGTAGGAAACTCCAGCAGAGTTACTAACGATTCAAAGGCAGTTTCTTCCGTCCATTTGTTATTCCATGGTGGAGCATTATATACAGATACCATTAGCCTTGCAAGGTCTTTAATGTCTGATTTCAATATTTTTTTGATAATCAAAATAATTACCTCCGTAAAATATTTCTATTTCTTTTATATCAAATTTTTATAAAAATTAAAACTCATTAAATTCCATTTAAATGGAATTTTTTATTTAAAAATTTTTAAAAAAAACAGTTGACAAAAAAATCTATTTAGATATAATTCTAATTAGATAGATTTCAAAATAGAAAACTATCAAAATAGATCTTAACAATAAAGGAGGCGCAAGATGTCGTTTGCAGATAGCTTTAAGGCTCTGTCCGATCAAGATAGGCGCAAGATATTAGAGCTACTAAAATTTGGGCCAATGTCTGCTGGAGATATTGCATCAAATTTTGATACAAACGCTGCCACAATTTCGTATCATTTAAAAATTCTAAAACAGGCAGATTTAATTTTTGAAAGAAAGGAAAAAAACTATATCTACTATCAGCTTAATGTAACTGTACTTGAGAGCATTATGCTATGGATAGCAAATCTTAAGGAGGAAAATAGCAATGATTCAGAAAAATAAAAAAACGCTTATACTTACAAGCATTATAATACTCTTGCCAATGGTGGTTGGATTGCTTCTTTGGAATAAACTTCCCGATACAATGGCTACGCATTTTGGCTCAAATAATGATCCAAATGGCTTTAATAGCAAGGCATTTGTGGTATTTGCTATTCCATCTATGCTGCTTGCTCTGCAATTGTTCTGCGCCTTTATTACTTCAAAAGACCCAAGACAGAAAAACATCAGTGACAAAATATATAGGCTAGTGCTGTGGATAGTACCATGTATATCTTTATTTGCCATGTCTATTACCTACTTGTACAATATGAATGTGGTTCTTGATATAAGTAGGTACGCTGGCTTGTTTGTAGGCTTATTGTTTGTGATAATAGGCAACTTCTTGCCAAAGGCAAGGCAGAATTACACCATAGGCATAAAGATTCCATGGACCCTTGCCAATGAAGAAAATTGGAACAAAACTCATCGCCTTGCTGGCACAGTATGGGTAATAGTTGGCATATTGCTTATAATTACTACATTCTTAAATATACCTAAGTCCGATTATGTATTATTTGGAATAATAATGCTTGCAGGGATAATACCTAGCATATATTCATTCTTTCTCCATACCAGAAAAGGATTATGATTAAAAAAGCTCGCTAATCCGAGCTTTTTTATTTTACAAAAAATTTTTTATATTTTTTTAAAAAAACTATTTACATCAAAGTTAATATAGTGTATACTGTGTATGTTTAAACATCATACTAAGGGGCATGCAAATGAATATACTAGTATCAAACAATTCCAATACGCCACTTTACAAGCAGATCGAAGATCAAATAAAGGAGTGTATATTGCGAGAAGAGCTAAAGGAGGGAGACGCTCTCCCCTCTATAAGAGCATTCGCAAGCGATCTACAAGTAAGCGTGCTTACAATTCGGCGCGTGTATAGCGACCTTGAGGCAGAGGGCTTTGTGGTAAGTCAAGCTGGGCTTGGCACATTTGTTTCAGCGGGTAATATTGAACTTTTGAAAGATGCCAAGCGTAGGGCAGTGGAGCTCCAGATGGAGGAGCTTATCAACACTGCAAAAAGCCTTCGTATAAGCAAGGAAGAGCTTTGCGCCATGATGGATATTCTCTATGAGGAGGAACTTTGATGAATAATGTAATAGAAGTATCAGGCCTTAATAAAAATTATCAGGATTTTTCACTTAAAGACGTGAGCTTTGCTGTGCCCGAGGGTTGCATAGCGGGATTTATAGGCCTTAATGGCAGTGGAAAAACTACCACTATTCGCTCCATGCTAGGCCTTGCGCCAAAGGATGCTGGCAATGTATATATGCTTGGTAAAAACTTTGATAGCGATGAAAAATATATTAAAGATAGAATAGGCGTAGTATTTGACGAAGGCTATCTATATGAGTCGCTAAAGATGTGCGATATGAAAAGCATTGTTGCAAGCGCCTATTCCCGTTGGGATGATGTCGCCTATCACAATCTTATGCAGCGCTTTTCTCTAAATGAAAATCAACAAATATCCACTATCTCCAAGGGTATGAAGATGAAATTCGCACTCACGCTTGCACTCTCTCATAATGCAGAGTTGCTTATAATGGATGAGCCTACTTCTGGCCTTGATCCCCTTGTAAGACGCGAGCTTATGGATATACTTAATGACTTTATGAAACAGGGTGGCAAGGGCGTATTCTATTCTACCCACATCACCTCAGACCTTGATAAATTCGCCGATATTATTGTGTTTATCAATAATGGCAAGATAGTATTCGTTCGTGATAAAGATGAGTTAATGGAGTCCTTTGCCATAGTAAAGGGCGATAAATCCTTATTAAATAGCGAAAATAGAAAGCTTATAATGAACCTAAAGGAAACAGACTATGGCTTTCATGGAGTATCGCAGCAGGTTTCTCTTTTGCAAAAGAGCATTCCTAGTATAGTTACGGAAAAGGCAAACATAGAGGATATCATGCTTGCTCATGTGGAGGATAAAAATGCTTAATTTAATTAAAAAAGACTTTTTAATAATCAAAAAAACATGGATAGTAGTATTTATTATTGCGCTTATTATACCCTTATTCTTTGATTTTGTGTCAGCAAAGGAAGGTGTTGTAGTGCCCGCTGCCCTTACTCTTATCAGTATGACAATGGTGCTATCCGTTATGACGCTTTCCCATATCTATTCTCAAGATGAAATGTACCCCAAGGCTGCCGCAATGATCACCACAGTCGGCTATCCAAGAGATTTGCAGATAATAGAGCGCTATGTTTTAGCCTATCTTTTCTATCTGTATTGCGTGTGTGGATACGCTTTGGAAACCCTTGTAGTAAGCAGTCTAAGCCCTATCACCATGGCTGCAATAGCAGCTTCCCTATGTAGCTACACTCTTATAGTGTCTTTGTATATTGCTGTAACTAATAAGTTTGGCGAGGGCGCAGGCAGATATGTGTTCATAGCTATTGTTATGCTAGTTTCAATAGGCCCGTCCATACTAAGCTCGCTAAATTTCCGCCCAAACCTTGAATTTTTAACCACCATAAGCGACCTCACAATTACGCTAGTATTCGCTGCAGTTTCGCTTATCGCCCTAGCTGTTTCTCTCACAATTTCGCTAAGGTCATATAGAATAAAAGAGCTATAAATTAAATATCCACCAGTAAGGTGGATATTTTTTTACATACCATTTCATATACTAAACAGGGTTAGGGCAAGTAGGCTTTAAAGCTTTGTCTATGCTAGTTTCCGTCAATACTAAGCTCGCTAAATTTCCACCCAAACCTTGAATTTTTAACCACCATAAGCGATCTCACAATCATGCTAGTATTCGCTGCAGTTTCGCTTATCGCCCTAGCTGTTTCTCTCACAATTTCGCTAAGGTCATACAGAATTAAAGAACTATAATAAAATATGATATTGAGCATGATAATTCATGCTCTTTTTGCATAAAAATTAAGTGCAAAGCTTAAAAAATCCAAACTATAATGCAAAAGCACTGGCATAGCCAGTGCTTATTTACGCTTTTCATTAAGCTTTATTTAGGCAAAGCTATTCCGTTTTCCTTGCAAATTTCAAGCAAGGTATCCAGAGCTTCTATTATCTCCTCTTTTGTATGCTCGCTGTTTACGCAAAATCTCAGCCTTGCCTTGCCTCTAGGCACTGCGGGATATACTGCTGGAGGCACGAACACTCCACGCTCGCTCATCAAATTGCTTAGCATAAAGGCTTCTTCATCTCCACCAATAAGTATTGGTATTATCGCACTTTCGCCAGCAAGGCAGGTATTCATATTTCTTGCATGTGCCTCATTTACAAAAGTATCTATGTTCTCATGCAATCTTTCAATTATTGACGGGTCGTTTCTTAGTAGCCTTATCGCTTCCAAACAAGCTGCAGCAAGTGGTGGGCTTATACCTACGCTGAATACAAAGCCAGGCAGATTATAGCGCAAATATTCTATAAGGCTTCTTTTGCCAGCTAAATATCCACCACAGGCGCCAAGACCCTTGCTTAAAGTGCCCATTTTTATATCTATGTCGTTTTGTTCAAGATGGAAGTATTCGTCTACTCCTCCTCCTGTTTTTCCAAGTACACAGGCAGAATGTGCCTCGTCTACCATAAGGAAGCAAGCATATTTTTTCTTTAGCTTTACAAGAGCGGGAATATTCGCTACATCGCCGTCCATAGAATAGGCGCCCTCAACTATTATAAGTACCTTTTCATATTGGGAACGGTGCATCTTGAGTATATTTTCCAATGCATCCATATCGTTGTGAGGGAAAGCTCTACATTCTGCTCGGCTTAATTGACAACCTTGAGCAATGGAGTTGTGGGCAAGTGCATCATATAGTATTAAATCATTCTTACCACAGAAATTGCCTACTATCGTAACATTTGTGGAATGTCCACCCACAAGCACTAGCGCATCTTCGGAATGTTTCCAGTCTGCAATTTCTTTTTCTAGCTCCTGATACAGCTTTTTTTCACCAGCTAGTAGTCTGCTTCCAGATGCAGATGTGCCATATTTATCTATGGCTTTCTTGGCAGCTTTCTTTGTTTCCTTGCGCCCCGACATGCCTACATAGTTGTATGAACCAAAGTTCAATACCATTTTGCCGTCCATAAGGCTCTTGTCGGTCAATGCAGATTCGTGACAAACAAAGTAGGGATTCTTCTTTCCGCTACCCAAAAGTTGCTCATTACGCTTTACAAATGCCTTATATTCCTCGGTCTCCTCAAAGCTGCTTATAGGAGTTACTATCCTATCCGAGTTGTAAGTTTCCTCGCCATTCATCTTTTCTATTAAAAGATCTGCTATGCTATTTGCTGTTATGCAACGTCCATATTCTTCTTCATCTACTCTTATGCCAAATTGCTCCTCTATCTTTAGCATAACGCTCAGCAGCTGCAGACTGTCCCCACCTAGATCATCTATAAAGTGTGATTCTGCAGTTACGGACTTTTCATCTATGCCAAGGGTATCTGCGTATGCTTTGCATACCTTTTGCAATATCTCGTTTTTCATTTTATCTTTATTATTAGCAAATTCAACTGGTTTTTTATCTGGAGCTTTTGCAGCGCCCATATCCAAATCCTTATACTCTATTGAGTTGCTTTCTATGCGTTTCTTTAGCGCAAGCCTTTTTACCTTTATCCCGTTGCTCATATCAAATTTTTCTGGTGAAACAATCACTCTTGTAATTTTTTTCATTACAGGCAATTGCGAGTTCTGCTCATATACAAGGTTGTTTAAATGGCTTAGGTATTCATTATTGCTATATAGATCACCAACTGACAACACTAGAGCAATATCTTCATAGCCAAGCTCATCATTGGAATCAGTACTTTCTTTTTTAAGCTTTAATCCCAGCACGCATATTTGATTTACTCCATTCAGCTCCTGAAAATGATCCTCTATCTCGTCAGGATAAATATTTTCGCCAGATTCATTTACTATAATATCCTTACTGCGCCCCTCAATGAACATACGATTGCCTTTTTCAAGGCGTACTATGTCGCCAGTTGCATACCAGCCGTCTTTATCCATAGTAGGTGGTAGCATATTTCCGTCTTTTAATTGAGCAGTATGTAGGCTCTTGCCTCGTATAAGTAACTCGCCAGTATTTGAATTTTCAGAGTTTACTTTGTATTCCACGCTTTCCATTGGTCTACCTACCGAGCCAGAAATGCGCGCGCCAAGCCTTTTTGATGTTTCCACACTAGTTATTGCTGTTTCCGTTAGTCCAAATCCACATATAGTGAAATATCCCAATGAAGATAGCATTTTAACACTAGCATTTGGAGTATGGCTCCCTCCCAAAATTATGCACTCAATATCACGACCAAGCAGTTGATCGTTTAGCTTTCCAAACAGTACATTCTTAGCAAAGTCTGCACCAGATTCAGGAGCGATCCTCTGTATAAAAATGCTTAGAGATTTCATAAAATTAAATGCGAATCTTTTTAATCTTGATTCTTGAGCAAGCTTTCTTTGTATGCTAGTGCTTAAAGAGTTTGCAAGCACAGGCACTGTCGCCAAATATACAACATTAAAATGCCTACATGTATATAGTATAGTCTCTGCTGCGCGATTTTTAAGATACACTGTCTCATAGCCTATAAAGTGTGCCCATAGTAGATTCACAACTAAGCCAAACACATGGTGAAAAGGCAAAAATGCCAAGGCTCTGCGATTTACGCCGTCTACTATGCGAGTGTTTTTTTCTTGAATAAGCAAAGAATTAAGCACTTGCTCGCATACTGCACTCTGATCATATACGAATATGCGACTTGTGGCAGTAGTACCACTTGTGCAAATAGCTATTTTGTCGGCAAATGAGGGCTTAAATCCATCTGTATCTCTTGCAAAATCAATATCTTTAAGATATAGAGTATTTGTTTCCAGATTGCGCTTTTTGGCTGAAATTATTGCAACTGCCCCAGCTTCATCTAGCATAAACGAAGTCATTTCATCATTTAGCATTGGATCCAAAAGCAAGGCGTTGTAGCCAGCTGCCAAAAGTCCCCAAAAAATCGGAAACCATTCGGGGCATGTATCAAGCGATATTGCCACAAAACGCCCCTTATTGCTATCTCCAAAGGCTTCACTAAAAGTCTTTGCAGCGGCATAGGTCATTTTTACGCTATCTGCATAGCAAAGCTTTACGTCTTCGCCGTTGTCTATATATAGCGCGCTTATTGCAGAGGGATTCTCGCAGGTAAGCTCAAATAAATTCTGAAAAGTTTTGTTTTCATCAAGCTTTTTACAACGAGCTGTTAAATCAATTTTCATGTTTTCTCATTCTTTCATTTTTTTATTTCATTCCATAGTATTTGCGCATTATTTTGAAAAATAATGATGGAGGCAGTATTTTATGCAGACGCACTGCCAATAGCTGTGTAAAGCTCGCTACCTTTAGCCTATATGGAGGGCGCTTTTTATTTAAAGCTTTCGCTACCTTTTCGCCTAACTTTTCAGGAAAAAGGCCCTCCCTTTCATCATGCTCTATGGTGCTTACTGTGTTTTCATAATCCATTTTGTATATGGGGTCCACGTTGCTGGCATGGGCTCTATAACGCTTTTGCCCACCTCTGTGATCTCCTGGCTCTACCACCATTACATTTACCCCTTGGGAGTGTGTTTCCATTGCCAAGGCCTCGCTAAAGCCTTCAAGCGCATGCTTTGCAGCAGAATAAGCGCCTTCAAAGGGTGTCGCAAGCACTCCATTTATGCTGCTCATATTCACTATCGTCCCTTTTGTCTTTCTTAGATAGGGCAAAGCAAGCCTTGTCATTCGCGCTGCTCCAAAAAAGCATACCTCCATCACGCTTTTAAGCTCGTCCTCAGTATAGTTTTCAGCTGGACCTAGGTTTAGTATCCCCGCAGCATTCACCATTACAGATGGCGCAGATGCTAGCGACAGCGCTTTATTTACAAAGCTTTGTGCACTTTCTTCACTTGTTACATCAAGTGGCAGACAGTAGGATATTTCAGGCTTTGCGCTATTTTCCTTTTCAAAGCTCCTTGCGCCTCCTATCACTGTATAGCCATGTTTTTCTAATGCAAGCGCTATATGTAGTCCTAGACCACTTGACGCTCCACTTACCCATGCAGTTTTCATCTAAACTCCTTTTTGCGATACTCTATTGGTGTAATTCTAAAATGCTTTTTGAATACGCTTGCAAAATGTGATGCAGAAGAAAATTGAAACTTTTTTGCTATGTATTTTATAGATAGACCTGTGTTTTTCAATAGCTCACATGCTTCCTCAGAGCGCCTTTTTTGTATATATACCATCATCGCTGTTCCCGTTTCCTTTTTAAACAGAGTGGATAGATAGTCCTTATTTACATTGGTGGAGGCAGCTATCTTTTTTGCGCTCAAGTATTCTTTAAGATGCTCGTCTATATAGCGAATTGCTTGCTTTACATGTATGCTGTAATTTTTCTTTTGTCTAGCTTGCAGCAGCATAGCATCGCTTTCATTGGAATCTGTAAGCTTTTCAAAGGATTCTTGCGCAAAAAGCTTTTTCATTAGTTGCCCTATATAGTAGCCACGCTCCTCGCTTAGCACAGTTAGTGATTCAAGATACTTAGATAGCTGTGTTGATCGCTTTATTGGATATAGTCTTTTTTTCGTGCTTTTTATCAAGGTAGCATCCATAGCACCTATGCTAAAGGGCCCTGCCATAAACCAAATATCTCTGCCAGCATTTAAAAATATAAAGTGCTCATTCCATACAGAGCTCAGCAGCTGCGGCACATTAAGCACAGATGTATCGGCTTCCAGCTCTGATAAAGGATCATCTCCAGATATTATTAGGCTTGCGCTATTCCTATTTTCAGTAAATACGCAGACACCCTTTTCATACACTGCTATGGGTATCAAACATACCTGATAAAATAGTGTCGCTAGCATCTTCGCTTGCATTTTTTACCTCCATACAATAAATCATAAGAATAATATCACAAAATCAAGAAAAATGATAGTGTTTTTTAATAATCATATATTTATATCATTTTTCTTATATTCTATTGACAAAAAAACTCTAACTATCTATAATGAACATTGTTCAGTTTGAGGTGATATATGAATACAATAGTTACATCAAGGGAAGCTATATTAAAAAAGAGTCGTGAGCTTATTCGCCAAAAAGGTTGCTCTGCGCTCAATATTCGCGCTGTTGCCAATGAATGCAATGTTGCTGTTGGCTCTATATACAATTATTTTTCATCAAAGGCAGAGCTTAACGAAGCCGTTGTTGAGAGTGTATGGAGCGAGATATTTCCACATGAAAGCACATTTCAAGACACTCTAGCTTGTGTTGCTTGGATGTTTGAGCGTGTGAAATATGGTAGCGAAAAATATCCAGGATTTTTCACTCTGCACTCGCTTGCTTTCATGCAAGACGAAAAGCCAGAGGGCAGACGCAAAATGTGGGAGATGTGGCAGCATATAGAGAACTCTCTGCAAAAGGTCTTGCTCAATGATCCCAATGTGCGCAAGGACGCTTTTTCTGATGATTTTTCTGTTGAAAAGCTTACCAGCGTTATATTTTCGCTATTGCTTTCTGCCATGCTTAGAGCAGATTACGACCCCTCTGCCACACTGGAAATAATAAAAAGAGCTGTATATTAGTAAAGGAGAAAAACTATGCAAGCAGTTGTAGAAACCGTTTTTGATTTAGTATATCTTTCACTGGTAATTACAGTGGGGATCATCATGCTTAAAAATTCAAAAGATAATAAGCAATTCCGTTTCTTTGGCATTATGGCGATAATGCTAGGCGCAGGCGATGCCTTTCATCTGGTGCCACGTGCTATCGCACTTTGCACCACAGGGCTTGAAAACTTTACCGTAGCACTTGGACTAGGTAAGTGGATCACATCTATCACAATGACCTTGTTCTATGTAATGCTCTACTATGTGTGGCGAGAGCGCTATCAAGTAAAGGGAAAGCAATGGCTTACATGCACAGTCTATACGCTTGCCCTTGTTCGTATAGTGCTATGTTTTATGCCACAAAACGCTTGGCTTAGCGCAAACCCTCCTATATCGTGGGGCATATATCGCAATATTCCATTTGCTCTAATGGGCCTACTCGTGATAGTTCTGTTTTATCGTAGTGCCAAAGCTGATCCAGCTTTTAAATATATGTGGCTTACAATAGTTTTAAGCTTTGCTTTCTATATTCCAGTAGTGCTATGGTCGCAGACCCTTCCACTTATAGGAATGCTTATGATACCAAAGACCTGCGCTTATGTTTGGACTGTGCTAATAGGCTACAACGCTATGAAAAAGGAGATGCAATAAATGAAACGCTATATAAATGGAGCAATAACTTATGCTGCGTTAGCTACGGCTGGAGGAGTCTTTTATAGAGAATTTACCAAATTCAATCACTTTACAGGGCAAACCACGCTCTCAGTTCTGCATACGCACTACTTCGTGCTTGGAATGTTGTTTTTTCTGTTATTGCTATTGCTAGAAAAGAGCTTTGCTTTTTCCACTGCCAAAAGCGATAAAATTTTGCTGTTTTATAACATTGGCCTAAACACCACCGTTGCCTTGCTTTTTGTTCGTGGTATAACTCAGGTGCTAAATATGCCACTTTCTTCAGGGCAAGATGCTGCTATATCTGGCATAGCGGGGCTCGGGCATATTATTTTAGCTGTAAGCATTATCTATATTTTGCTTGAAATTAAAAAGGCCGCTGTTAAAAAATAATACTTTTTCAACACGCCAGCTTGTGCTATAATACAATATAGGGAATGAAGTGCTCCCAAAGTTCTAAACTTAAACCGCTTTTTCAAGCTGATGACTTCTGCAAAATAAATGCAGCGAGCCATCGGCTTTTCTGCATATAGGGGGAAACTATGTTACTTAGCCTTGCATTGATATTGATTTTGGGTATGTCTATGGGATATATATGTATCAAGCTAAAGCTCCCAAGCTTGCTTGGTATGCTCGCCACTGGTATATTGCTTGGGCCATATGTGCTCAATCTTATAGACGCTAGCCTGCTTAATATTTCATCACAACTTCGCAGAATTGCGCTTATAATCATACTTACCAGAGCCGGCTTTGGCCTTGACCTTTCAGGCTTAAAAAAGCTTGGTCGACCAGCTATACTTATGTGCTTTGTGCCAGCCAGCTTTGAAATACTTGCTTTTGTATTGCTTGCGCCAAAGCTTATGGGCCTTACTCTTATTGAATCTGCAATAATGGGCGCAGTGCTTGGAGCAGTTTCACCCGCAGTGGTAGTGCCTAGAATGGTAAAGCTTATGGAGGAGGGCTATGGCGTAAACCAAGGAATTCCACAGCTTATACTCGCTGGAGCCTCAGTAGATGACGTATATGTGATAGTGCTTTTTTCAACATTTTTAGGACTTGCACAGGGCGAGAACGCATCGCTTGTAAAGTTTGTAAATATCCCTATTTCAATAGCACTTGGCATAGCAATAGGCCTTGCATTAGGCTATTTGCTTGCTAAATTCTTCATTAAATTGCATATACGCGATACTGCAAAAGTGCTTATTATACTGAGCATATCATTCTTGCTTGTATCTGCTGAAGATGCTATTTCAAGCGCAATTAGCTTTTCTGCGCTAATCTCCATAATGTTTATTGGCATAGGCATTAAGAAAAACAATCCCATACTTGCCGAAAGGCTCTCTGCCAAATATGGCAAGCTTTGGGTGGCAGCAGAAGTATTCTTATTCGTGCTTGTGGGAGCAGCTGTAAATATAGGCTATCTTGCCAATGTAGGCTTAAATGCTCTGCTTATGATAGCTCTTGCCCTAGTATTTAGAATGTGTGGAGTCTATATCTGCTTGCTTTCTTCAAAGCTTACACGCAATGAGCGACTTTTTACAATGCTTGCCTGCACCCCAAAGGCGACAGTGCAAGCTGCAATAGGTGGCATACCTCTTGCAATGGGCCTTGCCTGTGGCGATACTGTGCTTACTGTGTCAGTGCTAGCAATAGTGCTTACTGCGCCCCTTGGCGCCTTTGCCATAGACGCCAGCTACAAGGCGCTTCTACAAAAATAAAACAGCTCGATGTTATCCATAATGCAGAGGACACAATGAAGGGAGTTAAACTGTTATGACATGGGAAGATTTCTATGACAAATTTTATGAGTGGGCAGACAGCACACAGGTGAGCAGGATTTCTCAGTTGACCACGTTTGGAAGCCACGAGCAGGTCGCCGAGATCGTTGAAGCATACTTTGACGAGAAAGCGGCTTCCCGCCTTGCCAAGAAAGCTATGGCTGCAGGCGTCAGATTTACTCCGGCTGAGATTGTAGAGATGCAGGGCTCGGTTACCAAGGAATGTATGAATCAGCTCGTGACCACAGCTCTTGGCGACTTTACGGAAGAGCAGGTTGACGAGCTTGCGTTTAGCATGGATGATGACATCTACGCGGATCTGGAAAAACGGTATTGCCATGATGACGATGACGAATTCATAGATGAACCGATAGAGGCTGAGCCAAGGCAAAAGAAGCCGGGTTTGTTGTTCAGCCTTCTTGCGCTTGCAGGGATGGCATCAGAAATCGGTTCACAGAAAAAAACTCCGCGATTTCGTGTTGGTGAGCATGTGAGAGTGCGATGGCGTGGTCAGGAAGGAACCATCATTGATATAAACGGTGGACTGTATATGGTCTCGCTGGGTGATGGTAGGACGGTCGATTCCTTCCCGGAGTCGGATTTGGAGAAGGCGTGGTAAACCTTTTAATGTTTCCTGACACAATTTAAGGACACCTATACTTTTTAAGGACTGCCCTTTAGGGGTTTCGGAAAGGAGGCCCAGCCGGAATGAGCACAGCGACAGCAACAGCATATCAGAGCAATTTCATAGGCCGGATTGCGCCTGCGAAAAGTCGTAAAATCCATGAAATCAAGCCTTTTCACGGGTGTCAAGGCACATCTTTCGGGAAAGCACATTGTATATAAGATAGAGTATTGCTAGAGCAAAAGACGATAGACCTTTTCTCTGAAGATTTTATAAAATACTTAAACCAAGTTAAACTTCCTATTACAAAATTTAATGCACTTTTGAAGCTAATAAGAAAAGCTATTAGCGATTATGGGAAAACAAATAAAATAAAAGCATTGGAATTTTCAGAAAGACTTAAAAAAGTTGTAGATGAATATAATAGCCGCGATAATTTGAAATTTGTTAATGAGGTTACTGAAGATTTTGTAAATAATTTGTCAGATGAGCTTATTCGTCTAATGAGAGAGCTTGAAAATGATAGAAATTCTTTTGAAAAAATGGGAATTTCTTATGAAGAAAAAGCTTTTTATGATATTTTGATAAACGTGAGAGATAAATACAAATTCCCATATGAGAATGAAAAGTGTATTGTCTTAGCAAAAAAGATTAAAGAACTTGTGAACGATAAAGCTCAATACACAGACTGGTCAAATAGAAATGACATAAAGTCCCAATTAAAGATAGATTTGGTAATTCTACTTTATGAAAACGGATATCCCCCTCAATGGAATGAAGAAGTGTTTAACATGGTTTTAGAGCAGGCTGAAAATTATAATAATTAATGAAAAGGCTATGAGCATTAAACTCATAGCCTTTCTTCTTGCCACCTAAAGACTCTCTGAATCAGTTTTCAAAAATTCCTAATTCAATGAGCTATTCTCTTTTTAGTTTAAAGTTAATTGCCAATAGAAAAAGTATATATACATATAATTGCTTGAATTTCAAGACCCCACAATGCACCTTTTAGACACTTTCCCACATCTTCAGGGTTGGTATCTTTCTTAAACATCCAGTAAATAAGTCCTATAATTATGAAAGAAAAACTAATAATAGCCATATAAAAGCTCATTTTAATTTTCTTTAATTCTAGCATAAGTTGGCAAATGCTATCATAAATACATTTTAGCTTTTGATATATTTTTATCATGCTAAACATTCTAAAAAAAGAGAGTGCTTTTACACTCCCTTTTTATTCCCAATAAATCATCATATAACATTTCACTATTTCAAAATGTTTTTACATCTCTTACATTTCTCTTTCTCACTTATTTCCCTATCAACCCAGCAATATCCGGCAACTCCGGCTCAGGAAGCGTTTTGTCAAGTATCTTTTTATATTTAAAAAACAGTAAATCTTTTGTGGTTTACTGTTCTTTATGTTTGTCTTTTTTATCGCTTTTTTATTTGAAGCTATTTTCTATTAAAAATTGCACTTGTCCTAATGGGATATTAAATATGATACCGTAAATGGACATTCCTAGCAACAATATTGCAACAACTATGCCTATTTTATAAAGACACTTGTTACTAACTTTAGATCTTTTTACTTTTATATTGATATAGCTATATATGAGAAACACAGTAAACATAAAAGTCAAAATATAATTTGGTAACATACTCATTATACTTTATCTTTTAGTTGCAAAATTTATTCCAAAACTCAACCCAGTCACTGTGTTCTTCTCTTTGGTCAATGTAAGTGAATGTTTCTTCGTCATACCAATCGTGATTTACTATATCGTCAATACTCTTAGGAACAAAAAAGTTGAAAAATTCTTTCTTGAATGAGTTTCCGTATTGTAGATAATAGGAACCTACCATCTTGGTGAAATTAGTTTTCTTTACATCTTGTGGTCTATAAAGAAGTGCTTCACCAACCTGAGTTAAATCAGGGCTTACCTCAAGAAAAACTAAACTTAAATCGCTTTTTTTATAGCCAAGTATAAAACTTCTGTACTTATAGGAAACAGTACGAAGTACCGAGAAATTAGCTCCACCTATATCTTCTGAATAAGCATAGATTATTTTATATTCTGTGCCATTATCTACTTTCCTATCAAAGATTTCTCTCATCAACGACTTGTTTACATCGCTTTTTGCTTTATCTAGTTCAACTTCTTTTTTTCCTCCAAACAGTCCGAATAGCTCCATTTTTTGTTTCTCCGTTCATTTTGTTTTTGAATATAATTATATTTTATTGTACTATTTTTTAGTTATTTTTTCTATCACTTTTTATCGGGCATCAATTATTTTTTCGTTTTTCATATTGTAGTAGTGGTCAACCTATTTATTGTTTATTAATTCTATTACTTATAGCTATTTTTAGTTTTATTTATTTAGAATATTTATAAAACTTTAATTGGAATTTATCAACAATCAAATATCTTTGCTTTTACCAGCATAAAAATAGCTCTGCCGGCTACTGCAGAGCATATTCTTTTCAATATTTATTTAATTATCCTATTCACTAAAGGCTTAAGCCTATGCACAAAAAACTGTAAAAACACTCCAAGGTCTAAAATCTTAAGTATTATCAAGCACTAAACGAATGAAAAATATACAACCTTTGAAGGATTACTAACTATATTTCATACAATTGAATAATTTAAATATGTATAGAAAAATTCTCAAATCTAAAAATTCCATGTTGTTGACCTAAAATATCCTGGCTATCTAGTTTCCTTAGTGATGTATAAATTTCATCAACAATATTTCTATTTAAATTAAAATCGTAGTGACCTGGAAGTACTCGCTTAAAGTTTAGTTCTCTGATTTTTATTATTGAGTTCAAGAAATCTATTGGATTCGTGCTTGGGTAATAGGCATCTAGTTTGCCTGCATATACCAAATCACCTGTATATAAATTCTTTCCCTCTTCATAAAAACAACAATGACCTGGTGAATGTCCTGGAGTATGAATCACCTTTATTAGACGATTTCCTAAGTCAATTACATCACCATCTCCATAGGTGAAATTTGGAACCCCTTGAAAAATTTCATAATTTTCAATGTTGAAATCCTTTGGAAATTCACATTCCTCTGCCAATAAATTTTTCTTTACAATATCTAATGAAAGAGGAAAGTTTCCATTAATCCATGCTTCTTCTTTTTTACAAACTCCAAATGAATCAAATAAATTGTGACCGCCTATGTGATCCCAATGGACATGAGTAGTTAAAACTACAATATCTAAATCAGTAATTTGATTAACTGCTTTTCTTAAGTTGCCTACTCCTAAGCCTGTATCAATTAAACCCGCTTTATCGTCCCCTATCAGTAAATAGGAATTGGGTTTTTCCCAATGCTTGTCTTCACTTATTACATAGGTCCTTTCATCAATTTTATTAATACTAAACCACTCATTTTCTATTTAAATCACCTCGTTTCATATTTTGTTTCTCTAGTAGAGGGCTTAAAACCCAGCATCCATCATTACTATCTGCCGTTGTCATAATTATGACATGAGACCAGAAAGCAGTATCGTGGCAACTGTGCAAAGTCCAGCTCTGCCACCAAGCATCACTCCAAGCGCTACACAGGCTATGTCTAGCGCTATCCTTACATTATTATACTCAAAATCTATTAAATTACCTTACTCACCAAAGGCTTGAGCCTATGCACAAAAAATTGCAAAAACACTCCCGAAAGCAGTATAGTGGCAACTGTGCAAAGCCCAGCCTTGCCACCCAGCATAATTCCAAGCACCACACAGGCTATGTCTAGCGCTATCCTTACATTGCGTATTTGCCAGCTCTTTTTATGCACAATGGCAAAAGTTAACGCCTCATAGGGCCCTCTGCCAAAGTCTGCCGAAGAATATAGCGCTGCTCCAAATGTAAATATCACAAGGCCAATTATCATTATTAAAAAATTTATATAAGGCGAAGCACTATATCTCATGTATGGCGCAAAAAGGTCAAGACAAAAGCTGTAAACAAGCTGATATACAATGGTTCCTATATGTATCTGACGCCTATCGTAAACAAGGCAAAAAGCTATTATTGCCAAGGCTATTAGCAGAGCCGAAAACCCTATTGATATATTTGCCACATTTGATATGCCCTGCCATAGCACTGCTAGAGTTGCCGAGCCAAAGCCAGCGTATATCGCCATGTCTAGTCCAAATGCTGCTATTGCAGTTCCTATCGCCACAAGTGCTAGCTTTAGCGTTGTAATTTTTACATTCATACCCATTTTTTAAAGTATATTTTTATAAGCTTTCTGTTATAATATATTTGTGTGACAAGGTAAAACAAAAACAATTAAAAGCAAATCTGCCTACAATCGCAAAGCAATTATATAATAAACCTTGCTTATTTACAACGAACACAGTAATTCAATAGAATTTATATCAAATAAAAGCTTATAAAAATATATTGGTGATAATGTTTTTAATTATATGTTTATAGCTTACCTTTTCAAGCTGCGATATATAAGTTTTAAGACTAAAATTTTCTAAACAATGTTGTTACATTTCACCAGTTTATATTTATCACTTCATGCGTATAATTTTGATATAACGAAAGGATAATGATACTTGAAAAAAATTTCTATTATATTAGCATTGCTGATACTTGTTACAGGTAGCATTTATTTAAAAAATAAATTAGTAAGCAATGCTGATGAGACAAAAAAAATAACAAAAATTGATGAGGTTCTTGATATGAATAAAAAAGAAATATATCTTGCCGGTGGCTGCTTTTGGGGAGTTGAGGGATACTTCAAAAAAATAGATGGAGTAGTTGATACCGATACTGGCTATGCTAATGGTAAAACAGAGGATACCGATTATCAAAAAATTCACGATACCGATCATGCCGAGACCGTAAAAATCAGCTACGATAAATCTCGCGTGTCACTTGAAGAGCTGCTGCTACACTATTTTAGAATTATAGACCCCACTTCCATAAATAAGCAGGGCAATGATGTCGGCAGACAATATAGGACTGGTATTTATTATACCGACCAAAATGACGAGGCTGTTATTGATAAGGTGCTTAAATACGAAGAATCCATACATGGCAAGCTTGCAGTAGAAAAATCCGAGCTAAAGAATTTTATAAAGGCTGAAGACTATCATCAAGACTACCTAGATAAAAACCCAGGTGGCTACTGTCATATTAATTTAGGTCTAGCTAATAAGCCTCTTTTTGATGAGAAATATGATGTTCCTACTGATGAAAAAATAAAAGAACTGCTTGATGAAACCTCATACGACGTAATGCGCAAGTCTGCAACCGAGTACCCTGGCACTAGCGAACTTAACAAGGAATATAGAAAGGGTATATATGTAGATAAGATCACTGGCGAGCCTTTGTTTTCTTCCAGCGACAAGTTCAATGCTGGCTGTGGTTGGCCCAGCTTTTCAAAGCCTATCACAACGGGCAAACTGCAAGAAAGCACAGACACCAGCCATGGCATGATACGCACAGAAGTTCGCACCAAGTCTTCCAATTCTCATTTGGGCCATGTTTTTACCGATGGACCTGCTGAAAAAGGTGGACTGCGCTACTGCATAAATGGCGCTGCGCTAAGGTTTATCCCTTATGAAGAAATGGACTCCGAGGGTTACGGTAAATACAAGGTATTCTGCGAATAATAAATTATTTAAAATTTATAGACTCAAGAAGCTTATTCTTGAGTCTTTTATATCAAATGTTCCACGTGGAACATTTACACTTGCATGATATTTAATATCACATACCATATAATTATTATAGAATTATATTTTGGGAGCAAAAAATGAGACTTATAGACATGACCTGCCCTCATTGTGGGTCAGCCTTAAAGGTTGATGCCGATAGGCAAAAGGCTTTTTGTCAGTACTGTGGCACCGAGCTTTTGATAGATGATGAAGTCAAACGCATTCGCTACGAAAACGCCGAGCAAACTGGCTACGAGTTTGAAAAAGGCCGACTTCGCGCGCAAATGGAAGCCGACAGCTACCAACCCCCAAAAAGCAAAAGCAAATTATCTTCATTTGGCTGGGTCTTCCTTTGGATATTTATGTTTCCATTCCCAGCAAGCATTCTAATATATAACAAGCTAAACATCAGCAAGAGAATGCGCATATTGCTCATCATACTACTTTGGGCAGTCTTCTTAATAATTGGCTATACTTCATACGAATAACAAACCCCTACACAGCAGAGCTTGGCTCTGCTGTTTGTTTTGTTCCACATGGAACAATCTAAAAAGCATCAGGTTTTCCCTGCCACAAATTTTTCTTTAACCCAAATAGCATAATTATATAAGTTTCTTATACCAATATTGAATTATTGAATTTAAAACTATTTTATCAACTTCAATGCGCTTTTTATTTGTTTGAATTACGCATTTAATACTTTATTGCAGTATAACATTACATTATCAAGCCTTGTATATACTATTGTTCCACATGGAACAATCTATAAAGCGCCAGCTTTTTCCCTTGCTCTCAATTTTTCATTAACCTAAATAGCATAATTATAGAAGTTTATTATCCCAATATTAAATTATTGAATTTAAAACTATCTTATCAACTTCAAGACATTTTTTATTTGCTTGAATTACGCATTTAATACTTTATTGCAGTATAACACTACATTATCAAGTCTTGTATATACTATTGTTCCATGTGGGACAATCTAAAAAGCATCAGCTTTTCCCTGCTCTCAATTTTTCATTAACCTAAATAGCATAATTATATAAGTTTCTTATATCAATATCGAATTATTGAATTTTAAACTATCTTATCAACTTTAACACACTATTTTATTTACTTGAATTACACACTCCATAATTTATTGCAGTACAACACTACATTATCAAGCCTTGTATATACTATTGTTCCACGTGGAACAATCACACCCCATAACATCATAAGGCTTATAAACTCATATCAATCAATTTTATTCATAAACAAAAAGATGGGCTCTTTGCCCATCTTATTTATGTTCTTCGTCCTTTTTCATTCTTTCAACATTAATGTTTACTATATCCTTGAATTTCTTTGATATTATTTCTTTTCCCTTAGGACCACTCAATTCATTCAAACTCAATTCATTCTTATATACCATTTCCAAAACGGCAATATAAGCCTCTCCAAGAGCAGCTGTGATGGTGCTGGCTGTTGTTGCAGATATTACTCCACCCACCACAGAGCCGGCTCCGGGAATCAGCTTTGTTAAGCTTGAAAAAATTGTTTTGCCTAGCCATGTTGCTCCACTTGTGCCAACTGTGGAAGAAAGTAGCGCAGTTATCACGCTTTTGTTTACATCCATGCCAAATATCGCTGTTATAGATGCTATCATTCCAATTTGAGTTGGCACTAGCATTGTAGCGTCTGCAAGGGGAATCGGTATAGCTGCTGCTCCTGCTGCTGTCGCCGTAGCTGCAACTACTGCTGCATGGGCTCTGCGTTTCTTTTCCTCAAGGCTTGCAATTTGCACATTTTGTAATGTGTCTTGCAACTCTTCTGGCAAAGTTTCAGCCATAACTTTTATAAGATTGTCTAGTCCATAAGCCTTTGCAGTACCCAAACCCTCTATTTCATAGTCCTCTGCCAGTACCGGTACCACTTGAATTATATCAAGATTTTCTTCAACTAGAATATTGCGCAGCTCATCAGCCTTTTTCTTTGATATAGACTGAGTAAGCACTACAATTATTGGTACCTGAGTTGACCTGTTATCTGCCGTTAAGGCTTTCAACCATTCAATTTCCTTTGGCTCTATTCTGTTTGACGCAGTATTTATGCAATACCATATACAGTGCACAGTCTTGTTTATGTCTTTAGTGGCAAGTCCCTCATTAATTGTGTCAAGTATCTCTTTCTTCACATCATTTTGCACATCTTTGCCTAGCTCAAAGCCCTTTGTATCATATATGCATAAGGGCAATCCACTCTTTACTATTTTTCTAATATGAGAGGTAACAGGCTTGCCCATACCAGTTTCAGCTAGCTTTTCTCTAAAAACTGCATTTATCAACGTGCTTTTTCCTACGCCAGTTTTGCCAGCAATTATTATATTTAAAGTATTAAGATTCCCAATTCTATCAGATATGGCGCTTATAGCCTCTTTTACAATCTTTTCTGTGTCTATGGTCAAAGTTTGCATCTCCTTAGTATCATAAATTGTGTTTAAAGCATAAAATCATTCTAATATAATAACTATAATCATACAAGTGATTATTTTGTTTATACTAGCTAACAATTTTGCAAAGTGTATTATAATACCGAACATTATATATCATATTATATAATATAATTCGTAAAATAAAAATTCATAAAACAAAATCTCCAAAATTTTTTAAAATTTAAAATTATCATAACTCCCTTGCTTGACATGCTATAAAACTTTGGTATAATTTACTTATTCTCATTAAGTGAGAATAATAATTGTTCGTTTTTTGAAAGGAATTACATTATGAAAAAGCTTTTTTCTGCATTATTAGCATTCGTGCTAGTATTCTCAATGTTCGTGTTTTCCTACGCTGATGAGAGCAAGCCAATAGCAATCAAGGCTCTTATTCTTCCTAAGTTTGAAGCTGGAGAAATGTCTGGCGACTTCCCTGGCGAGGCTCAGTATTACTACGAGGCATATTGTCAAGGTGGAGAAGAATACGATATAAAGGGTGGCTTTGAGCAAAGTAAACTCTATGTAAAAGACGGTATAGCTCTTTATGTTACCGGTATGGGAAAGGTAAACGCTGCCCTTAGCGTAAACAACATTCTTGCAGACGAAAGATTTGATTTTTCCAATGCATACATTATAAGCACAGGCTGCGCTGGTAGCGCCATTGAATATGGAGTTATGGGCGATGTGTTCGTAATAACTGCCACAGTTGACTATGATCTTGGCCACCATGCAGATGCAAGAGATCTTACCGACAAAGAGCAGCTTACCACTTGGTATCATGACGATAGCTACGATAACTATTCAGTAAATCTACTCAATCCAGAGCTTATGGATAAGGTATATCAGCTTGTTAAAGATGTAAAACTTGAAACCACCGATGTTACCCGTAACTTCATGGCTCAAACTTTTGATAACGCAGAGTGGGCAGTTCGCGATCCAAAGGTACTCCGTGGCACCACAGTTACTGGCGACAACTATTGGAAAGGTCAGTATGGCCACAAAAACGCTCTACTTATGGCAGAAACCTATAATTGCCCCGACCCTTACGCACTTACCGAAATGGAAGATAATGGCATAGCTGTTGCACTCAAGCGCCGCGGTATGCTCGATAGGCTCATAATAATTCGCGATAGCGTAAACACCGATGTTTTCATGAATGGCGCAACTCCCGATAGCCTTTGGGACCCAAACTTTGATCACTCTCTTGCCTCCGAGAGCAATATCGAGTCTGCTGATATTTTCGCCACAGCTATGAAAAATAACTTTGAAGTTGGTAAAGTAATACTTGATAAAATTCTTAATGGTGAATTTTAAGCTATTTTAAAAGGCGCTTCGGCGCTTTTTTTATTGGGTGAATTATGCACTTAATACTTTGCTGCAGCATAACACTTCATTCTATCGCTTTACATTTAGTTTTTGTTCCACGTGGAACAATCTAAAAAGCGCAAGCCTTTCCCATGTTCTTAATTTTCAGCAAGCAAAATTGTTTTAAAAATATAATTCCCTTATCCTTGATATTTACCTTCAAACTTTTTTTGATTGAATGAATTATCTATATCAAACTATCTTTTTCATTCTTGAGCGTTGCAATAAATTGTTCCACGTGGAACAATTTTAAAATTACTAGCTTTTCCCTTGTTCCAATTTGTCATCAACCCAAAAATACAATCATATAAAGCAAATTAACCATAACTAATTTATTTTATAATTTACTAACTCAAAAAAATAAGCTATCATATATAGATACTGTAAAAGCAGAATGACTAATAACTTAAAAGGAAGATTTTTGTGAATAGAAAAATGTACGGAGTAATTTCCGGATATATTGGTATAGCATTAAATATAGCACTTTTCGCCCTAAAACTCATATTTGGCGTAATGAGTGGCTCTCTTTCCATGCAGGCAGACGCCTACAATAACCTTATGGATATACTCAGCTCATGTATAGTTGTGTTTGGTTTTAAAATTGCTGCAGCTAAAGAGGATAAGGAGCATCCCTATGGACATGGCAGAATGGAGCAGATAGCTGGCCTTATTATAGCTATTGTTATTGTGTTTACTGGATTTGAGCTTGGCAAAAGCTCAATAGAGCGTATATCTGCGCCACAACCCATAGCCTCATCAAGAGAGCTGTATATTATACTTATAGCTGCCATAGCTGCTAAATTCCTTATAAGCATATTCAACTTTGCTCTAGGTAAGCGTATAAACAGCGAAACTCTTATAATAAATGCAAAGGATAGCTCCAGCGATGTAATTGCCACTTTGGCTGTTCTAGTTTCGCTTATTGCACATGATAAATATGGACTACTTATTGATGGCTGGGCTGGCCTTGTTGTTTCTGTAATGATACTCTATGCTGGTATTCAGGCTTGCACTGGCACAATAGATGCCTTGCTTGGCGAAGGCTTAAGCGACGAAGAAAAGCTTAAAATATCAGCCTTTCTTATCAATCAGGATAGCATAATGGGAGTGCATGATATTTCTCTGCATAGATACGGTGCCGAAAAATCTTTGCTTACCCTACATGCCGAAATGGACGCAAGGCTTACCATTGAAGAAATACACCCAATAATTGATAGCATTGAGCATGAAATTTTAAAGCGCTTTGGCTATCAGGCTCTTATCCACGTTGAACCCCGAAACATCAACTACAATGATACTCAGCTTGCTGTGCGCGACACTCTTAAAGAGGCCCTAAACAGGAGCGCACTAAACCTATTCTATACCGACTTTATCTGCGATCCCGATGGCAAGTCTATGAAATGCGACGTCTATGCGCCATACGATCTCAAAATTTCCAACAACGATGTCAAAAAAATGATAGAAGACTTCATCAAAGAGCGTCACGATATTGATGTAAACATCACTATCAATAGAGCGTAGCCACATTATTGAAAAATAAAATAGAAAGCCACCAGCAATGCTGGTGGCTGTGTTCTTTAATAAACAGTAAAAAAACAAAAAATAATATATTTTAAATTGCTTTACTTATCTGCCTGCTGTTCATATACAAAAGAAACTACCTTATCTGGTACTATCTTATTTGCTTCATAGTATTTTATCAAGTCTTGATCCACATAACATTTTACTGTCATAGTAGAATTTGGATGTAATAATACTACAGGATCATCAGACACCATATTTGCATATATTAAGTTATTATCCTTGTCATACATTGCCACAACAATATAATAGCCCTTCATCGGCTTATCGTCGGTATTTGTAAATGTTACATTTATAAAATTATCAAAATCGTCTGCACCCTTTAAATCCATTTCAGCCTTTGACTCAAAAGGCTTATAAGTTATTCCGTAATCAGACGCCTTTATAGAGGTCTTATAATCCTTTATTTTTTTTACCCCATCGTTATAAATAGTAGTTCCAAGATATGTACTTTCTCCAGGCTGCAGTAATATTCCATATGGCAATGATGAGATATAATCTTCTGTTGCCACTATCTCGTCATCTTCGTCAAAGCCTACAACACTACCTTTGCCAACATAAGAAGCCTTGTCTCCTACATTCTCTACCTTTGCAAAAAAAACTGCACTTTTACCGTCTTTGACAAACAAGTTTTTTTCTGTTATTTTCAGATTTTTTTCTGCAAAGGCAATTTGAACGCTCAATAGTAAAATAATCGCAAGAGCTATTGATAATAATTTTTTCATATTGATTTCTCCTATTTTTTTTTATTTTATCATAAAATAATATAAAAATCAAGTGATAAGACTTTTTCCTTGTTAAAAGCAGCCGATTAAATTAAACCCATCATAATAAGTAACGATAATTACATTACGAATGCTTTGTAAACGATACAAGATTTGGGATATACCATTTATATGTTTTTGCTTTTATTTATAACTTTTTTTGTCTAATATTATCTTTCCACAAATTCAAAGCGATTTATATACATCTTTGCAAGACTATCACATAGCTTTGCTAAAAATTTATGCATTGGCCTTATGTTTGGATCATCAAGAGCATAATACCCATTCATATAACTCTTTCGTGAGCTTAATACAATTTTATCCGACCAACCCTTAAGCTCATTTTCTTTAGATATGCAGAATAGGCCCGATACATCATTTATTCCAAATTTTTTGAGCTTGAATTTCATCAACTTATCTCTAGCAAATTTTCCCGCTGTGTCAAAAACAAGTATGCATCCTGGGAACTTTTCTGCCATAGCAATTACCATTTTCTTTATCTGCTCTTTTGTAAAATAATGAAATACACCTGCAGCATAAAATACTGCTCCGTCCCTTGAGTCTATTTTGTTCATCCACTCAAAATCGTTTAAATCGCAAGCGATGTTTTCTTCTCTGTCGCAAGTAGGAATTATTTGATTTCTTAATTCTATAACATCTTGAAAGTCAAGATTATACATTTTGCAGCTACCATTGTCTGCATTTCTGCCTGTCATATTTAAACCACAACCCATATTTACAACAGCAGCCTTTTCGTGAGTTTTCAAATAATCCTTAATTTCATAAATCATGTCCAACTCTCTCATGGCTCCTTCAAGTGAGCCAAATTGATACATCAGACGGTTTTCATTTTTATCAAGATCACTAAAGTCATAGTCTATTTTATTACATATTTCTTCAGCATATTTATCCCTATATAGCGTTGGAAATTGCTCTGCGCACATCTTTCTTCCATACAAAGGAATTATCAAGGTCTCTTGAACACTGTTCTTTTTTATTTTTATCTTATTCATTCTCTTACCCTACAAAATCTGGCTTTCCAAAAATTAGCAGATTATCCTTTCTTATTTTTATAATTGTTGTCAATAAACGCTTGTAACTCAGCCAAAGGCTTGTATCCGTAAATTCATCAACTAAGTAATAAATCATTACAGCATTAGTACTACATTCATTTTTCTGTGAAATAATTTGGATTGCTTCGTATGGCTTTCATTCCTTGCAAAACTTTAAAGCTACTTGCTTATATATCTTTAGCTTTGTCTTTAAATTATCTATTTATATTTTTTTACCCAACACTTTTATCTTTAGATATATACAAAATAAGTGGGTAGGTAATCAGTACAGCTAAACTTGCAATAAATATACACATATATGCTGGCATAATATTTGCTAAAAATCCATAAAACATATTTCCCAAAGGTATTGATGATAATGCAAGCATGCTAAAAACTGACATAATTCTACTTCTATATTCGTTTTTAATGTTTTTTTGAAAAAATACTTGTGTAGCTATATTTAATGGCATAACTGAACTAATTACCAAGCAATCTAAAAATGTTATTATACATACTACCAAAGCAATATTGTCCTTTCCAGCTCCCATTCCATAATAAACACAGCAAGCAATTAAAAATAGAAATCCTGATATAGATATAGCACTGTACTTTAATAATTTTTCTGGTTTAATTTTTTTGATAATTGGAAGTATCAAAAATGGCAGCAAGACACTTAAACCTGCAGTTGCCATCCTATATATACCATAGATATACTCACTGGTTTTAAATACTTCCAAAAATACATATGTTATAACAACACTAAATATAGCTGAAAATGAAAAGTTAATTAATGGAGCTACTATTACAAAGATTTTTGAGAATTTATCCTTTCTTAATTCATTTATACCTTCAATAAATTCAGAAAAGAAAGACTTGATACCCTTTGATTTTTTCTCCTTTAATTCATCAGAATAGGGCGTTTCAATAAAGAAATTTAATATTAGCGAGAAAACTAATAAAGTGCTTATCAAAACAAATGAACCAAAAATTCCAAAGCTTTTATATATAAATGCTGCCAGCATTGGTGTTGTAATATATACAATGCCATCATCAACTCTTGATAAAGTAACAGCTTCTTCCATCAATTCTTTATCTATAATCTCAGATAGTATGGAGCTTTCGGCTGAATTATAAAATACCTCAACCATCTCTAAAATTATAACAAGAATATATACTGAGATAAGTGAAATATCACCACAAATACCTGAGTAAATCGCATATATGCTCATAACTACAATTTGAAGCATATTTAAAGTTTTCATAATGCTTATTCGTTTTAGTCTATCACCCACAACTCCTCCTACAGGAGTGAGTAAAATTCTTGGAATAACTATAATGGAAAGTATAGATGCATATACAAGTGGCGATCCTGTTTTTTCCAAAATATATAGGGCTAGGGTAAATTGAAGAATATTGCTAGAGCCCATAGAAAATGCTGTCGCAAAAAAATAGCTAAGATAGCTCTTGTTCTTTAGTAAACTTTTAATAGCTTTACTCAATATTCAAACTCCTTTCTATTTTTCCTAATCTCTCAACCATTCAAAAGCAGTACATATTTCAACTTCTTTAATTAAATTTTGATTCTGCAAGTATGCTGTTTAGGTATAGCCTTTACTAAATTATATCACTTTTATAATTAGTTTTATATAACTTTTTTTAATTTTTTAGATAAATATCAAAACAATCCTAATAAAACAGCTTCATATATTATAAATTGTTATAATCGCTTGTTTGTAATATTTAAAATTTTGTGCTTATATATATCTATTAAATTACTTTTTTGAGGACAGCATGGACTTTAGCACTCTTTATTTTATACTTGAGATAATTGGCACAATATCCTTCGCCATAAGTGGCGCAGTTGTGGGCATAGAGAAGAAAATGGACATTCTGGGCATATCAGTACTTGGCATTATCACAGCAGTTGGTGGTGGTATACTTCGTGACATGATAATCGGCATCACTCCACCACTATCTTTTCGCGATCAAACCAACTTTCTCGTGGCAATAGGCACGCTAGTAGTTTTTATCATAGCTTACTCTATGCTTAAAGATAAATATTCAGACCGTTTCAAGCTTCTTTATGAAGAAATTTTGTTCATAAGCGATAGCGTAGGTCTTGGCATTTTCACAGTTCTTGGCATAAACGTTGGCATAAGGTCTACCTATAATGGCACATTCATACTTTACTTAGTGCTTGGCTTGCTCACTGGCACAGGTGGGGGAATAATGCGCGACATCATGGCTGGCAAGATACCTTTCGTGTTCCAAAAGCACATCTATGCGCTCGCCTCACTTATAGGTGGCGCCTGCTACATACTCTTGCTTAAAGTGCTTGATAAGTATTCCAGCATGCTTATAAGTACTGGCATAATAATACTCATTCGCTACATCAGCAGAAAAAAGGGTCTCAACCTCCCCAAACTCAGCTAAACATGTAAGCTAATACAAATCTAAAAATAGCATGATTACATATTTAGCAAAATAACATAGGGCATAGCTTATGTTAAAAATAAGTACTCCAGCATACTCATAAGCATAGGCATAGCCATACTCATTCGCTACATCAGCAGAAAAAAGGGCCTCAACCTTCCCAAACTAAGCTAAATAAGCAAGTTAATACAAATCTAAAAACCCTATAATTCCCAAAGGGAGCGATCCCTTTTTTATTTGCTTTTGTTGCGCGAAATGGTACAACTTTCTCTTTAGCTTGGCATTGTGTTGTCTAGCCTATCAACTGTGTCTTGCAAGCTCTCCAGCCTCAAGTCCACTTGCCACAGACTTCAGGCTTACGCTTAAATTTCCTATGTCCTACCATTTCTTGCATCAAAAAAGCACCAGTAGGGTGCTTAGGTATTGATTTATTGATAAAATAAAACGAGCTACCAAATTTGATAGCTCATATCTAACTTATACTATACTAACATTCTTGTAATATGCTTTGCTGGCCCAATTACAACTCTATCTTTCCTTCCAAAAATAAGTGCGTGTCTGGTCCCTCAAATACTGTACCATCTGATCTCACTCCTAAAAAACAGTAAGGCATAGATGCTATGTCCGTTGTTAAATCAGGTTTAAAATCAAGCTTTTTAGATTTTACAAATACAGAAGACGGGGCACCTTTTCTAAACTCAAGTTTATCTAATATGCTTGAATCATATCCTTTTTTTTTGCAATATTCTTTTGCTTTCTCTAAAGCAAAATCTTTCTCTACAGTAATAAATTTAGCCATTATTCTACCTCAAAAAATTTGTATATTCCTTTTGCATTTATAATACAACTTTTTCTTTGACAAAAAGCTTTCAAAATTAAACAATCCCCATCCGAAGCCATCGTGCTTAAGCTATCAGTTTCTACAAAATAATAAAACACAGATTATGTTTATAAATTCCACCGAGAACTTACCAACTCATTATTATATTTATTTCATCATCAGATAAAGGTGGCTCGTTGTTTTCTTTTCTATTATCATTGATACTTTTTATTAATCTTTTTTTTATTCTTGTTTTAATTTTAATAATTCTTCATGACTTAGATTAGGTAAAGTATTATCATAATTATCATTCTCATTTATGCTTAACATAAAATCTATTTCTTTCTTATCCATACTATTTCTTACCTTTTATTTTACTTAATTTAACATTTTCAATCGTACTATGTAAACCCAATTACAACTCTATCTTTCCTTCCAAAAATAAGTGTGTGTCTGGACCCTCAACAACTGTACCATCATTTTTTACACCTAAAAAAAAGTAAGGCATTGATTCTATATCCGTTGTTAGGTCAGGCTTATAATCTAAATCCTTGTCTTTTACGAATGCGCAGATATAGCTACCCTTATTATATTTTAATTTTTCTAAAATTGATGGATCATATCCTTTATCTATACAATAATCCTTTGCATACTTAATTGCGATTTTAATATCCATGCAGTTTTCGCTCATTTATCTTACCTCAAAATATTGTGATTTGCCTTTACTGTTAATTATCCTATTTCCTTTTGACCAAATGCTTGTAAAACAGCGTAATCTCCATGCGATGGAGTTAAACTTAAATCATCTACATGTATATGACTATGTCCACTCCACTTCCAGCCCTCAGCTCTCATCTTCGCTTATAGTCAATCAACAGTCCAGCCAAAAGTTTTTTTAAGAAATTCATTAGGGGGTATTATGCCATATTTTTCAAAGTAATAGACAAGCTGTTTTTTCCAACAAAAATTATCATCTTGATATATAGCTAAAGTAGGTACCCGTTTATTTGTATAAATATCAACAAATACACCTGGACCATATGCAATAGCTTTATGTTAATCAAAATAATTTTTAATCTGATCATACTTTTCTTTAGAAATTTTAATCTTTCTACTATGGTCTACTTCTATAGATATACGCTCTTTATCCATAATGCCATCCTTTATAAAAAGTTCATATTAGATGCTTATGATATTTTATATTCCACGAAAACATGAAAAAATACAACCCATTTTTTCACAATATACACTATTGCCATGTTCTCCGCCGTTATATTTTAGCTCCTTATCTTTACAACGTGGACACATAACTTTTTCATTTGGATTCATTCTTTTTTTATTTATAGCTTCAAGATCATTACTTGTAAGCTTTTTTGGATCTATGCTATTTCTTAATAGTTTAATCAACATATCCATAAATTATTTCTCTCGCTTTCTTGCTTTAATATTGCTATAAATCCCAGCTATATGGCTTGGTTAATCATTTAACCACATGCTACTGATTTTTCATCTGGGAAGTTCTCATCTATCACTTTATAAAAATGCTCAATTGCTTTTCCTTCTAAAAATATATTATCACTATCTATAATGCAAGGCTTAATCACTTTAATAGTATTATCTTTAAAATAAAAACGAATTATTCCATCATAATTTTTACTCTCTCTTGAATAAAAATATTCAATATAAGCTTTATGTTTTTCTTTAAATCTATAAAACCATCGCATAATTACTTGCCTTTATTATTTTTATATTACCTACTCCAAAAATTCCACTTTTTCTCCAATTAAATTTATTTTTGTTTCGTTAACTGCAATATCCCTACCAAACGGTATCCCAAGTGGCACATCGAATTTATCATATATTTTATTGCCTATTCTAACTCTATTTTTATTCTTTATTATATCCGAAAAATCCTCGTTTGTTACAATAAGTTGTAGATTTGCATTTTTTATTATTTTTTACCATTCAACTTTCATCTTCTACTATACCTCACTATCAAGCAATTCTTTGTTTAAAAAATTAAATCAACTGTTTTAAATTTCTAGTCAATTTCAAAGTTTTTTCTTTGTACTTCTTGCTTGAATTTATAATATATAGAATTCTTTATTTATCTTTATTATCGCCTTTTCTTATCGCCCTGTCAATCATAGTCGCCACTTACTTTTGTTTCATATATCTAAACTTCGCATTTAATCGCTATTTCTCACAAATTCCCTTACCATATTGAATTTATTGATAAATAATAGTATGCTTGTATTGCACGAATGATAAATTTCAGGGTAGGCACTTGGCGTTAAGTGACTGAGGATGGGACGTTGCCTCAGTACGAAAATCTAATTGCGATCAAGTGCCGCGTTCACTGCTTTTTAAGGATCTCCTTACTTAGCAGTAGTGAAGGAGGAAAATGAAAAAACTAAATATCTCTAAAAGATCAGCTATAATTATGCTGATACTCGCCACTTTAAGCGCAGTTGCTATTAGGTTCAATACAAAACCTGCAATATATACTGGCTTTATTTTTGCACTTGCTGGCGTGCTATTTATCGGCTTTTATGCTGAAAATAAACTCTATGGTGGCATATTGGGCGCATTTACAGTATCGCTCGGGCTCTTGCTCCGTAGCATTTGGCCTCAGGCAAGTACGCTTAAAGGCGATAAACTTGTGGCATTTATGGAAAAATTCAACGCCTATCAGGACTTCATTGCTAAATACTTCGTGCTTTTAATTTTAGCAGGCTTCCTAGTAGGCTATATTGGTGGCATAGTTGGCAAGATTATTGAAGATGATAGGTCAACTAGCTTTTCAACATATAGAATAACCTATGTCGCTATATTCATCGCCATGTCAGTTGCCATAAACACCATAAGAATAGGCTCTGTATCCTTTGGTGGCTTCCCTATAGTCATGGCGGGCTACTTCCTTGGTCCAATAAATGGATTTATTACTGGAGCCGTTGCCGATTTGCTTGGCTTTTTGGTAAGGCCATCATCATCTGGCGCATTTAATCCATTGTTTACACTCACATCTGCACTCACTGGTCTTATTCCCGTAGTAGTTACAAGGGCAATAAATAAAAAATCTTCAGCTTTTTCATTTATAACAGTGCTTGTGGGAGTTTTCGTTGGCCAGCTTATCACTTCTGTAATACTCGTTCCTATTTTCAGAGTGATACTTCAGGGCAAAAACACATTCCTATACTATTTCACTCAGGCACTAATAAAGCAGCTTGTTTCCATTCCCATAT
>JAXFOG010000026.1:0-29497 GCA_034180455.1 Eubacteriales bacterium | reverse complement strand
AAACACACCACTCACTGCCGACGCTATAAGCAAAAACGGTAGGTTAGCCAGCACCACAAGCCACCCAAGATTGAAATAAGCTACTATTAGCTGCCCTACCATGTGGGCAACGCTACCAATAATGCTCATTCCTACAATGTTAAATAGCTTGAAGCGCATCACCATATACATGCCTACGAGACTCAATACTGAACCGGCTAATGTATACATAGTGCCTATTGGACCCAAAAACAATATTCCACCAAGCGATACCTTAATAAATATAAGATACGCTGCAGGTTTAAATCCCATAAGCACGAGTGCAAATATAAGCACAATATTGGATAGACCCAATCTTATACCTGGTACTGCTGGCACAAGAGGTATGCTCTTTTCTATATAGCCAAATATAAGCATAAAGGCTGAAAATATGGCAAGCAGTACCATTTGCTTTGTTCTTTTGCTGCTATTATTCATAACAAAGGCTATAATATCACAAATAAACTTATTTTTAAAGTAGAATTATTGCTGCATACGTTGCCAGTTTGCAGCCTCGGCCACCTTTTGCGCACCTAAAGTTTTCCACACTTTAAGCATGTACTTGCTTATAAGATATGGCCCACTCTTTGAGTCCATCTTTATTACATAGCTTTCGGTAGCATTGCTAAAGCGTATCTCAGTACATATACGCTTATCCATCATATCGTTCAATGCCTTTTGATCAAGTGTAATGTCAAATGTTACAAGTCCACTATCGTAACTCCATAGTTCCTTTGGAAGCTCTGTAACATTATTTCCACGCACCAGCTCTACTTTCTCTATATCTTGTATATATAGATTAAGCACTTTTATTACAAACTTTGGATCAACCTGAGCTGCACCTTGAGCATCATTAAAACTTATGCTTATTTCATAATTGCTCGTGCTATTATCCACAGAGTTTGCAGCAAGAGAGTAGTTGTTCTGTGTATTATTTAATACCACTCCCGTTGCATAGCCTCCAAGTTCCTTTGAGTAGCGAGCCTTCATAGACTTTTCTGCCTTTTTGAGCTCGTCTACATTTAGCTTCATAGTATCTGGTTTTTTCTCTGCCATACGTGCATCAATTTCGGATATAGCATTTTCACTATACAGCATAGTTTGAAAAGCCTCGTCTGCTTTACCAGTGGCTTTCATATTGAAGGCGTTTTGAGCATTCCTTACGGCTCTTTCCGTCTTTCCTCCATAATTTCCATCGGGTTCAGAGCTTAAATAGCCTAGCTCTACCAGTCTCTCCTGTAGCTTCTTAACACTTTCGCCCTTGTTTCCCATGCCTAATGCAGTATATTCACCAGTATTTATAGTTATATTTTCATTGCTTTTGTTTTCAGCTGGCTTAACATAATCTAGCACATTCACTGTGTCGGATCTTACCCAGCCGTCTTTATCATCATATTTAATAGGATACCAGCTATAACCATTTTTCTTTACTGATTCGCCAGTTATCTCTGCTTTTTTGCCTCTCTTTAGTCGGAATATAACCTTGCCACCTGGCTCTTTACGAATATTTACTAGCTTCTTTTTTATTTCTATCTGCTTGCCTGTATCATTCTCGGGTTCTACGCTTGGTTCGGGAGTTGACTCGAGATTTGCTTCTTCACTTGACTCTGGACTTTCCTGTACTTCTTCACCAGACTGATTTAGTTTAATTGTAGGAGGTTCGTCTTTATCTACTGCATCCTCCAAGCTTTCCTCTTTTGCTGGCACAGATTCATCTTCACCCAAGAGCACCGGCTCGCCTAATGCTGCAGTAAGCAAGTCTGCAAATTCTGTAATATTATCCTTATTATATATCTTTTCGCCATCTTCAAGATAGGCTATCAGTTCAACTCCATCGGCTCCAGCGATCCTAGCATAGCTATCTAGAGTTGGGAAAGCCTTGACAATAGATTTCAAAGCATCAGTAATAGACATCTTTGCGCTATCGGAATGGCGGAAAGCTTTATAAAGCTTGTTTTGAGATAGCAATACTCCCGTACCTGTGCAAACAATCCTTACCTTGCCATCCTCCATTTTTTCAAGTGGGAGGGCAATTGCTTTTGCATCGGCACCTGGTTCAAATCCCTCTGCCAATATAGCTTTTACTACAGCATTCAAGCTATCCCAAGCATACTGCTTGTTTACTATTAGATTAGTAGCTTCAGCCTTAGTTGCAGGCTCGTTTGCTATCTCAATTGTGCTCTGCTCATCTGTCACTCGCAAAGATAGCACAAAGCCATCATCTTTTATTTTCAAAAAATACTTTTTGCCATCAAGCACTGGATTTTTAGAATCAGCGTTTTCGTCAAATTCTGGCCCGCCCTTTTCATTATCCACATAGCTTGTCATAGGGCTATCTGGAAAGTATGAATTTATCTCATGCTGCGCCAGTATCTGCTTTAGTACATTATTTGCATTTTCTGCATCGCTATCGTTGATAGCCATTAAGAATGCAATAGCACCCTTATAAAAAGGATCGTTCTCATAATTTCCCTCAGCATTTATTATGGATGAAAGTCTAGAAATAAGCTCCTGCCTATTGCTCTTTTCTGCCAATGTGAAAGAAAAATCTGCAGCAACTAGAGTAGGCTTGTTATCTACAAGTCTATATGCCTCTCTTATCTGAGCTTCATCCGTATTATATTGAAGTTTTGCAGTTTCTATGTATTTTTGCTCTGCATCCATTTCTTCTGGGAGTGGAGAAATATCCCCTACGGCAAATCCTGCTTGCTCAAATATAGCTCTGCTCTGTGCAAGTGGAGCAGCAAGCGCCATAGTATATATCAACATTAAAGCTACTGCCAAAGATATAAATTTTTTCATAATTTGCCTCCTATGTAGAGTATATTAAAAGTATAAATTTTTTGATTGTAATTGTCAATTTATACTGCTTGCATAATAGATCTGCATCAATTATGTTTATCTGTTTTTAAGCAAAAAAACTTTATTTTATTATTCAGCGTTATATAAATAGTTTAACTTTTATCAATTATATTGTCTCACATGCTAAATTTTTTGTGGCTTATAAGCTTATTTTATTGGGTTTTTGATTAGTTATGTATACTTATTAGTAAAAAAAAGATTATTTGTTTGCAAAAATATACATATTATGTTAAACTTTTTTTATAAAGGAATTGAATATTCCAAAAATATGGAGGTAAAGTATGAAGAAATTAATTTCTATGCTTCTTGCTCTCGCAATGGTGCTAAGCCTAAGCTCAGCATTCGCAGAGCCAGTAGAAGTAAAATTTTTTGGTCTAAAAATCGAAATAGACCCAGCATTACAAGAGTATGCAACTTGGTATAACGAGCAGCATCCTGATGTAAAGGTTACAATCGAGAGCCTTGGTGGCGGCGCAGATTACGGCGCAGTTCTAAAGACAAAGAACCAGGCTGGCGAGCTCCCTCAGATCATTCAAATCGAGGGCGAAGCAGGCTATAACGATTGGAAAGATCATATCGTAACATTAGACGATATGGAGTTCGTAAAGAAGACTACACTCGGCTACACCGATGCTGAAGGACACGTAGTTGGTATGCCAGTTGGTATTGAAGGCTATGGTCTTGCATACAACAAGGATCTTCTTGACAAAGCAGGTATTGATCCCGCTACATTGAACACTCGTGCTAATATTCAGGCTGCTTTTGAAAAGCTTGATAGCATGAAAGAAGAGCTTGGTATTGACTATGTAGTAAGTGCTGCAGGTTCTATTGCTGGTGGTATGTGGTGGAGCATGGGCCAGCATATATGGAGCACATACTTTAGCGCTGGTCTTGAGTATGGTGACAGAAGCATCATCGACATGGCTAAAGAGGGCAAAGTTGACGAAGCAAGACTTAAAGAGTTTGCAGAGTATGTAGCATTGCTTTATAAATACTCCAATCCTGACGTTCTAAAGAACGGCGACTACAATGCTCAGATCACACCTTTTGCAGATCAGAAGTGCGTATTCGTATGCCAGGGTAACTGGATTGATCCTAACATGAAGGATCTAAAAGCTGAATTCAACATGGGCTTTGCTCCTCACGCATTCTTGAATGACGTTGAAGACAATGGTATCCAGATCAATCCACCAAGCTGGTATTTGGTAACAAATACAGGTACAGAAGAGCAGATCAAGGCAGCAAAAGCTTTCCTAGATAGCTTTGTAGCAACCAAGGAAGGTCAGAGCTTCTTCACAGAGAAGGCTGGTATGGTTCCTGCATTTGATGGATTTGAAGTTAAGCCAAGTGGTAAACTTAGCCTTGACCTTATGGAGAAAAACTCCAAGGGTGGCAACCATGCATGGCACTTTGGCGAGCAGCCTTCAGGCTTTGGTCAGAATATAGTTGGACCTATCATGGACCTCTATGCAGACGATCCTCAGAATGTAGATGTTGACGCTTTAGCAAAGGACCTTGCAGATGCAGTTGCACAGATGCCTGAGCTTTTAAAAAAGTAATCAAGTAAATCAATAATTAATTAGGGAAGCTGAAAAGTTTCAGCTTCCCTAATTTTCAACAAGGTGGTGTAGTACATGAAAAGAAGCAAGGTTTGGGACAGTCTGTTTTTGTTTCCAGCAGTATTTGCCTTTGTAATGGTAATAGTTGTGCCTTTTGTACTTGGCATATATTATTCTTTCACCGACTGGAACGGAATAAGTCCAGTGTTTAATTTCGTTGGTTTTAAGAACTATCCCGCAATGTTTTCAGAGAGACAGTTCCAGTACTCCTTTATAATAACCTTAATTTTTACAGCCATAAATATAGTTTTAGTAAATGTTGTAGGTTTTGGATTGGCTTTGCTTGCCACAAGTAATCTTAAACTCAAGAACTTTTATAGAGCTGGCTTTTTCGTACCGAACCTTATAGGTGGCATAGTGCTTGGTTATATATGGCAATTTATGTTCAACAACCTATTTACCGTTGTTTTCGGAGCAAAAAGCCTACTGACAAACGCAAATAATGCCATATTGGCAATGAGCATAGTTAATACATGGCAGTACAGCGGCTATATTATGATGATATATGTTGCAGCCATTCAAAGCATACCAGAAGAAGTTATGGAAGCAGCTTCCGTAGATGGAGCTACATATTTTGTTCGCCTTAGGAAGATACTTGTGCCAATGATGGCAAACAGCTTCACTATAACCTTATTCCTTACCCTTACCAACAGTTTCAAGCAGTATGATATGAACTTTACCCTTACAAATGGTGGCCCGTCTGCAAGATTTGGTGGAAAAATATTGCAGGGCACAAGACTACTTGCAATGGATATATTTAATACTGCCAATGCCCAAAATGATCTTGCCGTAGCGCAGGCAAAGGCCGTTGTGTTCTTTATACTACTTGTAATATTCTCGTTGATACAGGTAAGCATTAGCAGGAGAAAGGAGCTTGAAGCATAATGAATACATCTCAAGATAAGATGAATAAAAGTTTGCAGAGCCGTATTCTCATAGTTAAAGAAATAATAACTATGTTATTATTCCTTATATTTATGGTGCCCTTTGCAATGGTTCTCCTTAACTCCGGCAAAACAAGCGCAGAAATCATGCGCTCGGCTACTAGTGCACCACAGAACTTCTTTGGTCAGCTAGCAGATAACGTACAAAGAATATTTAAAATACCTACGGTAGATTATGTAGGCGCATTCTTTGATTCATTTATAATCACAATTGTTTCTCTATTTGTTATAGTTATATTTTCAGCTATGGCAGCATGGGTTATCACCAGAAACAAAACAAAGTGGAGCACCTTCCTTTACATGATGTTTGTATCGGCAATGGTAATACCTTTCCAGGTAGTTATGTTCCCATTAGTACAGTGGTTTAAGATGGTAGGCGATGCTATACGCGTTCCTATGCTTAGTAGCTATCAGGGTATATTCTTTGCATACTTAGGCTTTGGCGCTCCACTTTCAATATTTATCCTTTCTGGATTTATAAAGGGAGTTCCACTTTCTTTGGAAGAGGCAGCTACAATAGATGGTTGCTCACAGCCTAGGATATTCTTCAACATAGTTACTCCTTTACTTACTCCAGTAATTGTTACTGTGCTAATACTGAATGGTATATGGATATGGAATGACTATCTACTGCCCTTGCTATTGTTAGGTCCCTCTGGCAAAATACAGACCCTGCCTCTTGCAGTTACTGCATTCGTTGGTGCTTTCGTAAAGCAATGGGACTTAATACTTACATCTGCTCTACTGGCGATGTTGCCAATAATCATACTGTTTATATTCGCTCAAAAGTATATTATTAAAGGTATGGTTGACGGGGCTGTAAAGTAAATTATACTATAGGCCTTCAAAGGACTGAAAATGAACGACTAAAAAAGCTTTAGCTAATATATGTCTTCTCATTTGTCAGTCTTTTTTTATGCAAAATTTAACAGCTAATATATTAACAAATATACATCTCACATAACCCTGTTTAAGGATAGGTTATAATGCTATATTGTTGCAGTGTAAAATGCTTTATGGATCAAATTTCTATGCTTAATATATTCATTGTCTTTATTTTAAAATTATTCTATCCAGTCCTTAAGCCTATGTAATATCTGTTTCTAAACATAGAATAGTAAAAGTAGAATATATCAAAAGCACAACACTTTTCGATTATGCATACTTCTCATTCACGCTATATAAAACATCCTTGAAAAGAAACATTTAATAACTTTTATTATTGTTTACCTTTGTTTTTGTTCAAAAGCTTATCTCAAGGCAAATAATTGATATACATTATAAAACGACCCACTCGTTAAACGAGTGGGTCTGCTAAGTTTATTATAAGTGTATGCTTATTCTTTTATTTATTTTTCTTATTCCTTATTACAATTATAGCCCCTGCTGTACATACAATTAATATTACTACATATAATACTATGTTGCTTTCATCGCCCGTCTGCGGTACAGCCTTGATAACTGGAGTTACTTCTGGCTTATTAGAATCACCCGACTTAATACCCAGGATATCATATACACCGTTACTATTATCCTTTAGCACTGCATGCCTTGCATTATAAAATTGTAGTGATGCTTTTGTTAAATCAAACGGATTTATCTTGTTCAACTTATCTGTTAGTATTGATGCCTTATCCGCACCCTCAAATACATATGCAAAGCTGTTGTATGGCAGCTTTACCTTGGCTGGGCTTGCGTCCTTACCCCAGAAAAGATCCTGGAATGGTCTTTTGGCAATCTTTATCTCGCCAATATTGTCTCCTAGAGTTATATCTCCTGAGACATCTATATTTACCTTATATAGAGTACGCTTTTCTCCGTCTACATGTGTAAAGTACAGATTATCAAGCTTAAAGCCTCTTGCAACAGTCAGGTAGTCCTCCCAACCATTTGGGTTATCAGACAAAACTGTAAAGTCGCTCAATGTAGCACCGTGTAAAAGTCCTATCGAAGGAGCAATAATTGTATTGTCCTTTTTATTTCCTATACTCTCCCCTACATATGCTGAGCAAAGTATAACTTCGCCTTGTTTTATATATCCCGCAAAGCCAGCACTCATATTTGGTAGGCCGTCTCCTTTTCCTCCTACGGGTATATATGATGAATCTACAGCAATTTTACCAAATACTAGAGTTGAAGAAGAATTATATATAGGATTGCTTGAATATCCTGCATAGCCTGCTGCAAATGTAAGCCCTGTAGAATTACTTACTTCAATATTTTCACCTATCTGAGCATTGTTATTATTATGCCATGAATTAAAGCCTGTTCCTATAAAGCCGCCTACATTTGTATTTCGTCCGCCGTCAACCCTTATATTGTCATTTACTAGAACTTCACAGTTGCCCATAGTAGTTTTGGCTCCGCCGCCGCCACCACCGCCTCCAGTAGTAGCTTTTATGTTTTCTCTTCCTGCAAAGCCACCAACATCAGCATTTTTGTTATTAGCCTTAACATCTATTGCCTCAACAGATGCTGTAGCTCCATTGATCTTACCTGCACTGTAGCCAGCATAACCACCTATATAGTTACCATCATACACAAGCTCAGCAGTGATCGTTCCTGTTGTTGTGCCGTTTGGATAATTAAATGATGCCATGCCTTCTTCTATTGTTCCAGAGTTCCAGCCTACAAATCCACCTACAATATTGTAGCCCTGTCCAAATACCGATATATCCTTTGTTTGAGATGTAGAACCTGTTATTACACCGTCTTTGGCATTAAATCCAACAAACCCGCCAATATATTTTGATGAGGGCTTCTTTCCATTTTTAAAAACCTGACTAATCTTTATATCTGGATTTACCACATGACAATTTTCTATAATACCCTTATTTGCAGATACAAAGCCGCCTATATATTCATGGTTTTCACCTGCTCCAAGCTCCATAGCCTCTGTATTGACTCTAGTATTCTTTACAATCATAGGTACATATTTTAATCTGCCTGTAGTAACATTTGGATCCTTGTGGTTTACATGTAGCTCTAGATCGTTTGCAAATCCAGCAACCTTATAAGGCTTCTTTGAAATAAGCTTCTTTGTGCTAAAGCTGTTTAATTCACCATTATATTGCGTAACACTTGTAGCAAAGCCTGCTACATAATCCATTTCAGAATTACATTCTACACTACCAACACTCACATTATTACCCTCGCCTAGAAGATAATGATATATAGGAGCTGCTATACCTATTACATTAGGACCGTCTATCTTTATATTTGCCGCTTTAAAGGTATTGTTATCGCCGTTAAAATATCCCCATAGGTTCGCTATTGAGGTTCCTTGACCTCGGTCCATATAATTTTTAACAACAACATCTCCTTTTATATCTATATTGTTGTTTTTAAAATGCTCCGAGTTATCCAGTCCGCCACTCATGTGATTCATAAATCCAGCACAGGCAATTACATTCATATTTCCTTTAATATCTGTATTGGTTCTATCCGCAGGCTGAGTTGTTTCGGCTTGTACATTTCCGCCTACTGTCAGCTTTACTTCATCTATTGTCACAGGATCGTCTTCTGGAGCAAAGTCACCCCATGGATCTATATAGCAATATTGCCCAATACCTAATGCATTTACTTTTAATGACATAGGAGAATCATTCTTTGAAATAATATTTCCGCCCACATTTAGCACTGAATCATACAAATAAAATATATCATTTCCAAATGCAGATGCTGTGGTAGGCTGATATACATATGTAAATTTCTTGAATACAGCTTCGCCAGTTGTAAGAGCTGATATATCACCCTTAACATCCAGCTTGAATTTTTCTACCTTATAGCGGGTAGTTTCAAAGCCAAAGCCTACTGCATATGCATATGTAGAATTGGAATGAGCGATTATGCTTCCGCCTACTTCTATTGTGATATTGGTGTAACCTACTGTACGACCAGAGTCCATTCTGTTAAAATAGCCTCTTGTCATTCCTGCCGCTTCAGATAATACCATATTGGTCTTTGCAAGCTCATGCTTTACTATTTTATCAGAGCCTATGTTTCCATTTACCTTAAGATGATAATTATCAATTCTGGTACCATCATCAATGTGAGCAAAGCCCATTGCGTAGTTTCTGGTATCCCATCTAAAATTCTTTGTATTAGTCTCGTTTTCGGGGTCTTTTCTATTATCACGCAATGAAATGTTATCCAGTATTGCCTGTGGAAGAATGCTTCCCTCTACAGTTATATTAATATTATTTACAGCGTAATCCGAGGCGCCCGGCCTATCTAAATTCATGCAATAGCTTTCTCTTGCAAAAGCAGAGCCTATAACATCACCCTTATATACTATATTGAGGTCTTTTATTATTTTCTGTCCGTCATTCTTATTCTTAAGAACCAGCACACCAAACAATGGATATATCGGTCTTTTACCCTGAGTTATAGTTATCGTATGGTTATTTCCAAAGAAGTTGCTGCCTTTTAGCGTCAACGAATTATTATATATTGGGTCCTGCTTGTTTTCTGGTATAGGAAAATTGATCTCGTCAGAGGAAATAGTAATATCACTATTAAGTATGATATTCTTGTGCTCTGCTATCTGTGACCATGCATCTCCCTCAAAATATCCTGGAGCTGGCACCCATTCCGCTCTTCCATAGCCAGAATAATATGCTTTGCTTTCGTTCAATAGCCTTAGCAGATCAGCCTTGTTATTTATTACCACATCATCTTCTGCCAAAGCATAGCAGATGGTGCATAGACAAAGAGCCATGCACAAAATAACTACCTTAAAAAATTTTTTCATAGTTACACCTCAATATCAATTATGATAATCTTTTACATATAAAATATATCAGTTAATCGCTTATTTGTAAACATATTTTAATAAATAATCGTTTTTTTTTTTTTTAGTTTTTGCTTAATTGTATTTATAATTAAAATTTTATGCAATACCACTTATATTTCACGTTCTAGTTATGACAATAAAATGGCTTATTTGGATATTTTTTTACTTTAAAATAAAAATTGTATGCTCTAGTTTCAATATTGTATGTTGAATACTAAAAAATAATGTGTTACATTTAGATATAGATTATTATATGGCACAGCCAAAGGAGAAGATTATGAAGAAAATTACATCTTTAATTCTTTCTATTGCACTGTTGCTTACAATGGTAGGATTCGTTCCTGCTGCTCAGGCAGACGAGAAAGATATCCTTAACGAAGTAGGCACCTATCCAATAGTTAAAGAACCTATTGAACTGCGTATGTTCTGCATTTCAATGCCAAACGTAGAAGACTACGCTACAAACGACTTTACAAAGTACATGGAAGAAAAAACCGGCATCAAAATGACTTTTGAAACCGGCAGCCGTGATGACTGGGAGCAGAAATTAAATCTTGCTTTCGGTACAGGCGACTATCCAGACGTTATAATGTTCGTTGCACCAAACCAAGCAAAATATGGCGTTAAAGAGCATATCCTTATTCCTCTTGATGACCTTATTGAAGCCAACATGCCTAACTATACCAAAGAAATGGGTCAATATATCAACAATACCCGTCAAACAGATGGTCACATCTATAGTATTGCTGGTCTAAACGAGTGCTATCACTGCAAATATGCTAAAAAGCTTTGGGTAAACACCATGTGGCTTGAAAAGATGGGCGTTGAAGAGCCAAAGACCACACAGGAATTCTATGATGTATGCAAGAAGTTCCTAGAGATGAACCCAAATGGCATCGCTATTGGTGGCGCTGCAAAGGGTTGGAATACCAGAGTAGAAGAGTGGCTAACAAACCCATTCATACTATCTCCTGCAAACCCATTAGACTTCACAATTGACGCTGGCCTTAACCCAGAGGGCAAGGTTGACATCATTGGTAACAAAGAACAGTATCGTGAAGCTTTGAGATATATGCGCAGCCTATATGATCTAGGTGCATTCTATCCAGGCAACTTCACACAGACAGAAGAACAGCTACGCGCTCTTGCAAACCAAGAAGGCGAGCCAGTATTATTCCTTGCTGCAGGCACAATATCCAACCATATTGATGCAGATAGCAACCCAGAAACCTATAAGCACTACAAGGTACTTGCTCCAATAGCTGGTCCTGACGGTGTTGCTCGTTCCACATTTATGAAATACAGTGGCATCAGCGATGGCGACTTCTTTATCACAGATAAGTGCAAATATCCTGAAGCTGCACTTCGTTGGATAGACTACTTCTTCACCACAGAGGGCGCTCTATCTTCTCAGTATGGTGCAGAAGAAGGCAAAGACTGGGTACTCAATCCTGAAGGCGAAGTTGGTCTAAATGGTGAGCCAGCTCTTTACAAGGTACTTAATCCTTACAGTGGCGAAGCTCAGAACCACGACTGGCAGGATGTTCAGGTTAAATACTTCCCAGCTACATTCAGATTTGGCGAAGCAACAGACCCCAACATTGACGTAAATACTTCAGTTGGCCTTGAGAAGCTTTTGCTTGAAGAGACCAAGAACAAGATGGAGCCATACGCTCAGAAAGACGGCGATTGGGACGTTCTACCTTCTCTAAAACTAACAGATGAAGAGATCACAGAGATACAGACCATCGGCGTAGAGCTACAAAACTACATTACCGAGAACAGAGTTGCTTTTGTAACAGGCACAAAGGATCTCGACAAAGATTGGGATAGCTACCTGCAAGGCTTTGATAAGTTGAATCTTAACAAGCTGCTGGAAGTATATCAAACAGCATACGATAGAGCTAACGCAAATAAGTAATCCCTCTACATTTAGGGGTGTGCTGATTTAGCACACCCCTTTTGATAGAAAAAGACAGGAATGAAACATTATGAAATCACGAAGCGAATTTGAAAATCGCAACAACAAAATCAAGAATGCAAATTGGCAATTTTGGCTGATTATAGCTTTACCACTTATATACGCCATATTATTTGCCTATGTACCTATGACAGGTATTATTATTGCATTTCAGGATTATAGCATAAGAAAGGGACCTCTGGGCAGCACTTTCATAGGGTTAAAAAACTTTGAACAGTTTTTGATGTCGCCATCCAGTGTAAAGGTAATCAAAAATACGCTGATACTTGGCTTCTACTCATTATTGGCTGGCTTCCCACTACCTATACTGCTTGCTGTGGCGATAAATGAATCCAAATTGCCAAGGTTTAAAAAGACTGTGCAAATGGTAACCTACGCCCCATACTTTATAAGTACTGTAGTAATGGTAGGTATACTTATGCAGATGACTGACCTTAGAATAGGTGTTATCAATAAGTTCCTAGGGTTATTCGGAGTTGGGCCAGTAAACTTTTTTGGCGATCCCAAGCTCTTTAGAGGGCTGTATGTATGGAGTGGCGTATGGCAAACAGCAGGATATTCAGCTATTATATATATAGCTGCGCTATCTGGAGTAAGCCAAGAGCTAAAGGAAGCTGCCGTCGTTGATGGCGCTACTAGGATACAGCGTATAATCCATGTAGATCTGCCTGGCATAAGACCCACAGTTGTAACTATGCTTATATTTGCAGTAGGTGGAATAATCAACATAGGCTTTGATAAGGTCTTCCTTATGCAAAACGGATTAAATATGTCTGTATCAGAGGTTATAGCCACATTTGTATATAAAGTCGGCCTTGTAAATGTAGACTATGGATTCTCTACTGCTGCTGGACTCTTCCAATCAGTAGTATCGTTCGTAATGCTGGTTACCGTAAACTTTATAGCTAAAAAGCTTACGGATACGAGTCTTTGGTAAGGAGGAGCAAGCATGGAAAAATCATCAGTTTGGACAGAATTTAAAAAATACAGCTCCGGCGATAAGGTATTTACAATATTATTGCATATATTCCTATTGCTAGCGCTGCTAATAGTATTGCTTCCCCTTATGTATGTAGTAAGTGCGTCTTTTTCTGATCCTCAAGCAGTAATTCGCAACGAGGTATGGTTATTCCCAGTAAGGCCCACTCTGCGTGGATACGAAGCCGTATTTCGCAATAAAAACATACTTACAGGATTCTATAATTCATTCATATATCTTATAGTAGGAACAACCGTAAACATTGTTATGACCGTTCTTTGCGCTTATCCATTGTCCAGAAAAGAGTTTACAGCGCGCAATAAGATAGCCATGATATTCGTATTTACAATGTACTTTAGTGGTGGACTTATCCCAAGCTATATGCTTGTAAAATACTTAGGCCTTATCAATACCAGATGGGCAATAATTATTCCTTCTGCAATGAGCACATATAATATGATTATATGCAGAACTTATTTTGTAAATAGCATACCAGATGAGCTTTACGAGGCTGCACAGCTGGATGGGTGTACGCCATTCAAGTATCTTATGAAGGTGGTAATTCCCCTTTCAAAGCCTATACTCGCAGTACTTACCCTGTATTATGGCATAGCCAAGTGGAATTCATACTTTGACGCTATGATATATCTTTCAAACAAGCAGTACTTTCCTCTGCAAATCATTTTAAGAGATATACTGATACTGAATGATATAGACTACACAATGATCACAGACGCCAGAGCAATAGCAGCTCAGAGAGGTCTTACCGACCTGCTGAAATATTCCACAATAGTTGTGGCATCACTACCTGTACTGATTATGTACCCCTTTGCTCAAAAGTACTTTGTGGAGGGCATAATGATAGGCGCTGTAAAAGGTTAAGAATAATAAATAAAAGGAAAAATAAATGTATAAATTTAACAGAGATGAATACAATAAGCGCATGGAGTGGTATAAGGCAGCCCGTTTTGGAATGTTCATACACTGGGGCCTATATGCCATCCCTGCAAGAGGCGAATGGATACGCAGCATAGAACGTATAAGCTACGAAGATTATTACAAATATTTTGAAGAGTTTTACGCAAAAGACTTTGATCCTAAAAAATGGGCAAGGCTTGCTAAAGAAGCTGGAATGAAATATGTAGTGCTTACAGCTAAACATCATGACGGATTCTGCCTATACGACACTAAATACACCGATTTTAAATCTACCAACTGCCCTGCAAAGAGAGACTTTGTAAGGGAATATGTAGATGCAGTACGTGCTGAGGGTCTTAAGGTTGGCTTGTATTTCTCACTTATAGACTGGGCGCATGAAGATTTCCCCCACTATAATGACAGAATACATCCAATGCGTGGCAACGATAACTACAAAGACGATGGTAGGAATTTTGAAAGATATAAGGAATTTCTATACAATCAGGTTGAGGAAGTTTGCACAAATTATGGAAAGCTAGATCTTTTGTGGTTTGACTTTTCCTATGATGATATGCGTGGCGAAAAATGGGGTGCCACAAAGCTAATAGATATGGTGCGTAGGCATCAACCAGACGTTATTATAGATAACAGACTAGAAGTTAGTGGCGAAGGCAGAGGATCTCTTGCAATGTGCGATCCAAGCCCCTACCATGGCGACTTTGTTACTCCAGAGCAGATGGTACCTCCAGAGGGCATACTTGATGTAGAGGGCAATCCTATGGCTTGGGAATCCTGCATTACTCTCAATAACAACTGGGGCTACTGCAAAAACGATAACTACTGGAAATCTGCCGACATGGTAATTAAAAAGCTTGTAGAATGCGTAAGCAAGGGTGGCAACATGATACTTAATGTTGGCCCCGATGCTCATGGCAATATTCCTGAAGAGTCTGTAAAAATACTCAAGAGCGTAGGCGCATGGATAAGCAAGAATGGCGAAAGCATATATGGTTGTGGCGCTGCAGATATTCCAAAGCCCGAGTATGGCAGAGCTACACAGAATGGCAATTGCTATTATTTTCATGTGTATGAAGGCTCAATTGGCCCTCTACCACTTATAGGCTTAAACAAGCAAAATGTTGAATACATAAGAGAGCTGTCCTCTGGCTGCGAAGTGCCTATTTCAACAAGCTGGGTACACAGCGATTATCCCGATATAGTGTTTGCAGATTTAGGACCAGATCCCAACCTACCCGACAATACAGATTATGTATTAAAAGTAAAAATGAAAAAATAACCTCCTAATTATTTTAAGTGATTCATTGTGAATCACTTTTTTATTTCACATAATTTCACTTTTAATGTAAAATGTATATAAATATTATTTGGAGTGAGGTATGTTTAAGAAACCGTATAGAGAATACAATAAAATATCGCTTAATCTGCTTATATCATATCTCAGCATATTGGTAGTTCCTCTTTGCGCCATAATCGCAATTTATTTTGTAGCCAACAATATATTGCTCAATAATCAAATAGAAAAATCTGCCAATTCTATGCAACAGACTGCAGCAAACATTAACAATAGTCTTGTTGAAGCAGGCAATATTGCAGTATATATTAGCGACTCCAAGGAGCTTTCCAGAATTGCCCAAGGTAGCAAAGACCAGTTTTTTGACATATATCGTTTCGCCCAAAGCAGTACAGACTACAATCTTATAAATAGCAATATAGATAATGTGTATGTATTTTTTAATGATATACCTTATATAGTTAAAGACAAAACAGTCGTTCCCGATGAAGAAAGATTTTATAATTCTCTAGGTAGACTTGCTGATACCGATTATTCTACATTCAGACAAAATCTCATAAAAAATGTATATAACGGCAACACCTTAAATATTGATGTAGGCAAATCACTGTTTGTTGTTCAGCACTTCCCGTACAGGAGCTTTGAAAACTTCAATGGTAGCGTTATTGTAAAGCTTAATGACAAGGCGATACAGTATATTCTTAGCAGCTCAAAGCTTGGCAACGAGGGAACTGTGCTTATGCTTGAGCATAGAGGCGAAAGCTATAGACTGCAAGCATATAGTGGCCACATTTCATCAGAGCTTGACAGTGAGCTACTTCGTAGACTGGCAGACCCAAGCACATCCGATATAAAAATTAAAGATATCGACTATATAGTAAGCCATGCTCAAGACCGTCGTTTTGGCTTTGAATATGTGTCTATAATTCCCAAAAATGCAATTTTGAATGCAACAAGCTCAGTTAGAGCAATTATCATTGTGCTTAGCATAATCACATTTGCCCTGTCTCTTGGAATATGTCTCACATTATGGAGACGCCGACGCAATCTGCTTACTCGTATAAACGCCTATGATCTAAGCTCTGTATCAGTACGCCAGCCTAGGTTTACAACAGTATGGGATAGTATATCCAATATGCTGGATAATATCAGCTCCATACAGGATAGGGCTCGCAGACAGGAAAGCTTTATAAACATGTCTTTTGTAAGAAAGATAGTGCTGGGTATATATGAGAGCGAGGATGCCCTTATAAATGATATGAACAGCGTAAATGCCAGCCTAGAAGGAGAAAGCTATATTGCAATTTCAGCAAGGTTTAGATTTCCAAGTAGCTTAGTAGTAAATCAGAGTCAAAACATACTGCTTGTAAATGACGCCTTTGAAAATTTTGCTTATCCCAAGCTATTCTGCGAGATGGGCGATGACGATGCAGCAATAATTATTCCACTACCAAACAACTTTGATGGAGCCAAGCTAAAGCAAGAGTTAATGCAAGTGATAGATGAACTCTATGACCAATATCACATACAAAGCTACATGGGTATAGGCAAGGTAGTTACTCAAAGGGTAGAGATAGCATCATCATACGAGGGCGCAAAGCGAATTTCAGACTATCTATACTACAATGACTATAGAACAGTTATGACAAAGGACGATGCTCCTAGCTTTAAAGATACTTTCTTCTTCCCTATTGAAACAGAGCTGCAGCTTATAAAAACCATAAAGTCTGCCAAAAAAGACGATATAGCCGATATATTTAGAATGTTGAAGTATGAAAATTTTGAATATAGACAGCTATCTCCCACTATGGCAAGGCACTTTATAGATATGCTTAAAGCATCTCTAATGCGCAATTTAAAAGAAGAATTGCATATTGAGCCAAACAAAGAATTTATTGGGGTAGAAAACCTTGATGATATATACGCCTATGTTATGAAATATACCGACAGTATTTCTCAGGATCTTACCAGCGTAGGCAAGCAAGAACTTGATCTAAAGTCAAAGATTGAGGAGCAGTTTGAACTAAATTACAGTAATGAGCAGTTCAATATAGCCACTTTGGCAAATTATCTTGATATGCCAGAGAGCAAACTATACAATCAAATAAAATCCTTACTTGGTATGAGCTTTAGCGATTATCTGGAGCAGGTGCGCATAAACAAAGCTTGCGATCTTCTGCAGCAGCTTACTCCCGTAAAGGATGTATCAAAGCAGGTAGGCTACAATAGCGACTACTCATTTAGGCGTGCCTTTAAGCGCATTATGGGTATGCCTCCCAGCTACTACAGTGACGGCTTTAAAGGCATAAAGTAGTTTTTAAAAGCAAATAGGCTAATTAAACTATAGGAGGCAATTTTGAGAACATATAATAGTAAAGAAGAATTAAAAGCCGAAATAAAAACAGCCTTTGAAAAGTACATTTCAGAATTTGACAATATTCCCAAAGCTCTAAAGGATACAAGAGTTAATGATGTCGATAGGACTCCCGCCGAGAACCTTGCATATCAGCTCGGCTGGACAACGCTCGTTCTCAAGTGGGAGAATGACGAGAGAAACGGACTTCCCGTTCAAACCCCCTCTGATAAATTCAAGTGGAATCAGCTTGGCGAATTATATCAATGGTTTACTGATACCTATGCCCATCTCTCGCTCGAGGAATTAAAATATAGGCTAACAAGCAATGTTAGCTCCATATATGATATGATAGACTCTCTTAGCGAGGATGAGCTTTTCAAGCCGCATATGAGAAAATGGGCTGATGAAGCTACTAAGACTGCTACCTGGGAGGTATATAAATTTATACATGTAAATACAGTGGCACCCTTTGGGACCTTTAGAACAAAGCTCCGTAAATGGAAAAGAATGGCACTATAAAAATTAAATCAATACAATACTATATAAAAAGGATTATAAGCACTAGACTTATGATCCTTTATTATTATACTTTGCTTTATATTTGATATTTATATGCTATTTTTAAGGCTTTAAAAGCTTTTTAAGCTACACCTATAATTCTCATTATGTTTTTCACGAGTCCGTCCCAGCTATGCGACTCTATTTCTGCAGTCAAATAAGAATAATCGGTATCAATATTTTCTATCTGTGCATTTATAGCTTCGGCAAGGCTTTTTATATAGTCAGGCTTGTCTTCTGGATAAGGTTTATCGGTATCATATAGGCGAGGCAGATCCACATAGCGCACAATGCCACTATTGTTTATCCTATCTCCAAGCAGCTCATATAATCCATTATGCTTTGCAGATACCAGCAGTAATCCACTTGCTAGTGCCTCCAAAGCCACAAGTCCCAAGCCCTCATAGTATGAGGGCAGTATGAATATATCATACTTGCGCATTATTCTTGCCATAATTTTTTGGTTTTCAGCATGATGGGTGTGAAAGTCTGTAAAGCCAGCAAGTTCTCTTAGCCTACGCTTTTGCTCTGTATCGGCATTACCACATAGTAACAGTTCTGCTTTATGACTTTGCTTCACTATTTTGTATGCAGCAGCCAGCTCATATACTCCCTTTGATTCGGCAATTTTTCCACAATAGAAGAGTCTTTTACCCCTTTTATGTCCATCTGGTTTAAAAATACTTTTGTCGTATGCTCCACCTGTAACATTTATCTTTTCACCGTCTATGTTATAAAGCTCTATAAGCTTTGTCTTGTCTGCAGATGAAAGTGTGAAATATCCGTCAAAATCATTTGTATGGCTCAAGTTTGCCTTGCAAAATTCAACATGTTGCAAGCGCTGGCGAATATCGGTGCCATGACAAATTATATATATAGGGCGATCTTTAAATATCTCTTTTACAATAGAGGCTAATATAAAAAGATGGTGGCATATTACTATATCAGGATTAAATTTTTTCTTTGCATTAAGCAATGCCTTTGAAAATGCTGCTTTCCAAAGCCTTAGCTGCTCATCGCTCATTGATGAATATACAGTACTAGGGTAAGGCATAATGTCGCTCATTCCAGCTATGTTAAATGGCAGGTCCTTTGATGCAAACTGTACTGTATATTGATATTTTGCATCTGGAAAACTCCTTTGCAAGCCATCTTGGCAGGCAAAAACAAGTCCATTCTCTATTCCGTTTTTTGCAAACCCCTCATACAGAGAGCGAAAATATATACCACTACCTGTTGCGTCTGGCAGCTGCGCAATACAATGCAATATTCTCATTTTATCACTCTTTCATTATGGCTTTTCACAAGCTCCTTACCCTTAACACGAACGATGCAATCCTTGCATTCTAATATTGCCTTACCATGTATTGAAATATTTCTAATGTCCTTTGGATATGCTCCCTTGTACTTTTTAAAATATCCACTAAACTTGCTATGCGAGGCATAGCCTACAGATTTGGCTATCTCCTTTATGCTTAGCTGTGAATTTAGCAACAGCACCTCTGCCATATTCATTCTTTTTCTCTGTGTAAATTCGGTAATGCTTAGCTGATATTTTTCTTTAAAAAGCTTTTTGAGCTTTGTACCGCTCATCATTGATATTTTTTCAAGAGTTTTTTGATTTATATCAAATGCATAGTGGTCCTCTATATATTTTGCAACATTTTCTAAGGCAGCGTCATCATCATGTGATATAACAACTCTTCTACGGTTAAGGTATGCGTCTATTACTATACTCATCCATTCTCTAGCCTTTGATTCAAAAAACATCTCTGCCGCTGGCATTTCCATTTTGCAGTTCAATATATCCATCGCTATCGGCTCTAGCGCCTTTGTTAAAATATTTTTGCTGTTAGCAAATACCTCATAAAAAAACTCCTCATAATCAATGTTTATAGACGATAGATACTCCTCAAGTATCCCCTTTTTAAATCCTATGGCTACAGCCAAATAATGTGAGTTCTCATGCAGCAAAACCCTGTAGCTATTTTTTGCCTTATCAAAATTTATCGTATATAGAGTGTTTGGTATCAGTGTTTGATAAGGATTAAAGCTTTCTCCACTTACACTTATCATATATGAGGAATATATTGATACAAACTTTGGCATATCTGAAACGTCATTTTGGATTATTTCTTTTTTAATAAAAAAATCATGTATATCAATTATAAAATTTTCCGATTCATATACCCAGTATACTCCCGCTCTGTCCTCCAGCTCCAAGCAAAAAGAATGTCCTGCCCTTGAATACTTAACATTGCTTTTGCATTCTGTTACTCCAGTATATCTTTCTACAAAATCATAATATTTCATGCTATAATACTCCATTTAGACAATGTTCTTATTAGACCATTATTTCAATTGGTATTGTATCATATGTTTAATAAAATGTATAATTATCTCGTAATTTTTTTTATTTTTAAAACTTGATCAATCTACAAGGGATATTTTTTCTTAGTTCTTGATCAAGAAAGCATTATCACAAGGAGGAAATATGCAAGCCTACAAAAATATGTTTGCTTATGCAAAAGAGAAAAAACATTTTGCGTTTCTAGCTGTAGTTTTTTCTGCTATTTCGGCTTTCTTAGCCGTTTATGGATATTTTTTCATTTACAGATTCATAGATAGTCTTATAGTACAAAACAATCTGCATGGAGCTGAGACCTTTGCTCTAAATTCTGTTGTCATTCTCACGGCAGGAGCTATCCTTTATATAATCTCTGGGCTATTGTCCCATATATTAGCCTTTAGACTCGAAACCAATCTGCGTAAAAAAGGCATAGATGGTCTAGAGAATGCCAGCTTCAGATTTTTTGATACAAACCCCTCAGGAAAAATTAGAAAAACCATCGATGATAACGCAGCACAAACCCATACAGCAGTCGCCCATCTTATTCCCGATGCTTCACAGGCTGCATTGATTCCTATATTTGCAATTATACTCGGCTTTATAGTAAGTCTACGAGTCGGGCTAGTGCTTCTTATATTGCTTCTAATAGCTGGGTTTATATTGTCCAAAATGATGGGCGAGCAGGAGTTTATGAAGATCTATCAGGACTCCCTTGCAAGGCTAAGCTCAGAAACCGTTGAATACGTTAGAAATATGCAGGTAGTTAAGATTTTTAGAGCTGATGTAAGATCGTTTAAGGCTCTGTATGCAGCTATAAAGGATTATGCAAAATATGCATACGAATATTCTCTTTCCTGTAGAAGACCATATGTTATATATCAAACCCTATTTTTTGGACTTATTCCCATAATTACTATCCCCTTGATTTTTTTCATAGGAAGTATTGGTGATACTCGCATGCTTCTTGTAGAGCTTATAATGACTCTATTCCTGTCCGGTGTGCTTTTTGTTGCCTTTATGAAAATAATGTGGGTCGGAATGTATATTTTTCAAGCCAATTACGCAGTAAACTCTCTTGAAAAAATCTATTCCGATATGCAAAAAGACCGTTTGGAGCATGGCAACGAAGTCGAATTTGCAAATTATAATATTGAATTTGATAATGTAAGCTTTGGCTACAACGACAAGCTTGTTTTAGAAAATCTATCCTTCAGGCTTGATGAGGGTAAATCCTATGCTTTTGTCGGTAGCTCGGGCTCTGGCAAGTCCACTATAGCAAAGCTTATATCAGGCTTTTATAAGCTGGATGGCGGTTGCATAAGGATAGGTGGTAAGCCCTTAGAAAGCTATTCCAATCAAGCCATAATAAAAGCCATAGCCTTTGTATTCCAAAATCCAAAGCTTTTTAAATCCACAATTTATGAAAATGTCGCTCTTGCCAATAAAAACGCCTCTCATAATGAAGTAATGCAGGCTCTGCATTTAGCAGGCTGCGACTCAATTCTTGATAAATTCCCAAATAGAGAAAAAACCGTAATAGGCTCAAAGGGTGTATATCTCTCTGGAGGCGAAAAGCAGCGTATAGCCATTGCTAGGGCGATATTAAAGGATTCCAAAATAATTATTATGGACGAGGCCTCTGCAGCTATAGACCCAGAAAACGAGCACGAATTGCAAAAAGCGTTCAAAAATCTTATGAAGGAAAAAACTGTTATTATGATAGCTCATAGATTGTCCAGTATCAAAGCCGTAGACGAGATACTTGTCCTTGATAATGGTAGGATTATAGAGCGAGGCTCCGACAGCGAGTTGCTCGCCAAGGACTCTGCATACAAGAGATTACAAGAGCTTTACAATATGGCAAACGAATGGAGGGTAGGATATGAAGAACTTTTATAAAAATAGATTTGCAATTACAGATAATGGGGCCTCTAATTTATCAAGAGCTACCATATCATCATTTGTAGTTTATTGCGTATGTATGTTACCAGTATTTATTCTTATGTTTCTATCAGATCAAATACTTAATGCAAGCATTAAAAGCACCACCTTTTATACTATTTTATCATCAGTTTCCATCATTATACTGTATATTGCATTAAATATAGAATATACAAAGCTATACAGTGCCACCTATGAGGAAAGTGCAAACCTTAGAATAAGAACATCAGAAGAATTATCAAGGCTTCCTTTATCATATTTTTCCAAGCACGACCTCTCGGATATAGCACAAACTATAATGTCTGATATTGAGGGAATAGAGCATGCCATGTCTCATTCCATTCCAAAGGTTGGTGGAATGGCACTATTTTTCCCTTTGATGTCTATAATTATGCTTTCAGGCAATATTAAAATGGGTCTTGCCGTTATTATTCCCTCTTTGTTTAGCTTCCTGATGGTACTCCTTTCCAAAAAGTTTCAAGAAAATGGTCATTCAAAATATTATAGTGTCTTGAGGAGAAATTCCGAAGCCTTTCAGGAAAATATCGAAATGCAGCAGGAAATAAAAAGTCTTGACCTAAGCGAAGCATTAAGAGTTGACCTATATAAAAAAATGGAGGAAAGTGAAAAAATACACATTTTATCAGAGCTTAATTCACTGATCGCCTTAGCCTCATCATCTATTTTCTCATTTGTAAGCCTTGGCGTTGTTATACTTGTGGGCGTAAAGCTTATGATCAGCAATGAAATAAGCTTACTATATCTTATAGGCTATCTCCTTGCTGCGATAAAGCTAAAGGACGCCTTTGACGCCTCCAAGGAGGGTATTATGGAGATTTTTTATCTCACCCCTAAGATAAAGAGATTAAAGGAAATAAACGCTCAACAATTACAGGAGGGTAAGAAAACTGATCTAAATAAATTTGACGTGGAACTTCAGGATGTGTATTTCTCCTATGACACAAATAGCCCCGTGCTAAACGGAATAAGCTTTACTGCAAAGCAAGGAGAAGTAACTGCCCTGGTAGGCGAGAGTGGCAGTGGGAAAACTAGTATCCTACGCCTTGTATCCAGATTATATGATTATGATAAGGGCAAAATATATATAGATGGTAAGGATATAAAGAACATATCTACTGATTCTCTGTTTAACAAAACATCAATTGTTTTTCAGGACGTTACACTATTTAATTCAAGCGTTCTTGAAAATGTACGCATAGGCAGACAAGACGCCTCTGACGAGGAAGTAATGGAGGCAATGCGACTTGCAAATTGTGACTTTGTTGATAAGCTTGAAAATGGCTACGATACACTGATAGGAGAAAATGGAGCAAAGCTTTCTGGTGGTGAAAGACAAAGGCTTTCCATAGCTAGAGCCTTCCTAAAGGACGCCCCAATACTCATACTTGACGAAATAGCCGCAAGCCTTGATGTTGATAATGAGAAAAAAATTCAAGAAAGCTTAAATAAGCTCATAAAAAACAAAACAGTAATAATCATATCCCACAGGCTTAAATCTATTGAAAAAGCAGATAAAATCGTCGTGCTTCATGACGGTAAGGTAGAAAGTCAGGGTAATCATACTGAGCTTATGAAAAAATCCCCAATCTATCAAAACCTCATTGCTAAAACAAAGCTTGCAGAGGAATTTATTTATTAGTATATCACCACATTGAGACACAGCAACATAAACAAATAATACTAAAGGCTATGAGTCTAAATCCTCATAGCCTTTGTGATTTTTTGTTTGAAAGCTCTTAAGCTCAAATATTTAAATTTTACTAAAGCTGATGTGCTATGATATATACTAAATATAATTATAAATTCCTTTCTCTTTCAGTTTATCATTTATTTCAAGGGATTTCATCAAGCTTTTTGTAGCCTATCCAATAATTCAAGCATTTTGCATTTATCCTTCTTTTCTTGCTCTTCATCAAATAAACAAGCCTTGCCATTATAATAGAAATTATAATATGATGAATATGGCTCTTGTATATCATCATTTAACTTTTGTACATATTCATCATTATCAACAATATATATCCCATAAACCAATTCTTTCTTTTTTATATCATAAATATCTTTCCAGATTGATACTCCATTAAAATCTCCTTTTGATTTATAATAATTTATTATACCAAAATCATTTGCATATACCACCCAGTTCAGCCTTAAACATTAAACATATTACTTTAACAATATGAATCTAAAGTACTTTTAATTATAACCTACCCCTCTACTCTCCTCTTGTTCGCTTAATTGTCTATCCTCTTTTACCATCACATCAATAGAATAATATTTTTTCCATAAAAAAACTGACTCGCCTCGGTCTTTATTTAATTTGAGCCTTTGCGGTCAGTTTGTTATTAACTTATTATATTATATACTCTTGTTTTGCCTGTGCAGCCGATTTCATCTCGTCAGCCTTGTGCTTATACTGCTCTTCTTCATTTCCAAGCACTGCATAAGATGCTATCTTGCTCTCCTCAACTCCCGGCTGATTGAATGCATCTATATCATATAGCTCGCCAAGATAGGCAATTGTCATCTGGAAATAGTACAGTAGCTGGCCTATTGTATATGCATTTACTTCTGGCATGATAATAGTTTGGTTCATTCTGCCCCTCTTTGAAAGAGCATAAGCTGTTCCCTGTCTTTCGGCTTCTATAAGTTCGTTTAGGCTCTTGCCTCCAAGGAAGCTTACAGATGGATATTCCTCGCAGCCATGTGGTATCTCACAAAGAGTTCTAAAGTTTTCCACCTTAATAAGCGTGATAAGCTTGTCATAAGGTCCTTCGTTATATAGTTGCAACTGGCTATGCTGATCTGTAACACCTAGTGACTTTACTGGTGTTTGACCTACGTTTACAGCCTTGCCCTTGCGTGTTACATTCTTGCCTATGCTCTCTGCCAACAACTGACAATGCCAATCGGCAATATATCTTAAGCTATCAGCATAGGGCATCATTACATTTATATTTATACCCATGTATTCTGTGGCAATATACTGTATTACTGCTTGCAAAAGAGCAGGGTTCTGCCATATTACATCGCTCTTGCATCTTGCGTCCATAGCCCTTGCGCCTTCTAGCATTGCACGTATATCTATTCCACAAACAGCTGCTGGCAAAAGACCTACTGGGCAAAGCTCGCTAAATCTGCCTCCAACGCTTGATGGTATATAGAAAAGACGGAAGTTGTTTTCCTTTGCCATTTTAATGAGGTTGCCATTATGCTCATCTGTGGTAGCTACAATATGCTCTGCCCACTTGTCACCTACGGCTTTTTTTAGAGCATCTGTAATTATCATATACTGACTCATTGTTTCGGCAGTCTTACCAGACTTGCTTATTACATTAAAGCAAGTGCTCTTTACATCAATTGTGTCAAGCAATGCAGCCATACGCTCGGGATCAATATTATCCTCTACATAGAACTTAGGGCCATTTCTCTTTTCGTCGCAAAGCTCATTGTAGTGTAGATGATTTAGAGCCTGCTGAACTGCAATAGGGCCAAGTGCAGAGCCACCTATACCTAGCACAACAAAGGTTTTAAATTGCTTTCTGATATCCTCGGCTGTTTTTAATATGTTCTCTACTATTTCATCTTGATTATAAGGTAGCTCAGTCCAGCCAAGCCATCCCTTGCCTCGATTTGATTGTATGGCTTGATTGGCACATTTTGCCTGATTTGCCATATCATCAATATCGCTACTATCTATACCATAGTTATAGCCTATAATATCAGCCATAAGATTGTTGTAGTCTATTCTAATGTTTTCTTTAATCACTTTTTATTCCCCTTTCGCTTTGTTATTATATCACTTAAGAATTTTTTGAGCAATATATTGCATAAAGGCTTGTAATTTGTTATGATTTTTTTGGAGGAATAATATGACTAAAAGAATTGGTATACTTACCAGCGGTGGAGACTGCCCCGGTCTTAACGCTGCTATTCGTGGCGTTGTAAAAGCAGCAAGCGCCACTATGGATGTGGAAATAGTTGGTATAAAAGATGGCTACAAAGGCTTGATATATGGTGATTGGCAGGAGCTGCCCCTAAGCAAATTTTCTGGCATACTTAATTTGGGTGGCACTATACTTGGCACTGCCAGAACTCCATTTAAGGATATGCGCCTTGTGGGAGAAGACCATATAGACAAGGTGGCTGCCATGAAAAGAAATTACAAAAAGATGAAGCTGGATTGCCTTGTATGTCTTGGTGGAAACGGCACTCACAAAACAGCTAACATGCTTAGTCAAGAAGGCTTAAATATAGTTGCTCTCCCAAAGACCATAGACAACGATATATTTGGAACTGAGTTTACATTTGGTTTTCATAGCGCAGTAGAGATAGCCACAGAAGTGATAGACAGGGTGCATACCACAGCAGCAAGTCATGGAAGATGTCTAGTAGTAGAGATAATGGGCAACAAGGCTGGTTGGCTCACTCTATACTCAGGTGTAGGTGGTGGAGCTGATGTTATACTCATACCAGAGATACCTTATGATATAAACCATGTGGCAGAAGTAGTTGAAAATCGAGCTAGCTCTGGCAAGGCATTTAGTATAATTGCTGTTGCAGAAGGAGCCATTAGCAAGGAAGAGGCTAAGCTCAATAAAAAAGATAGACTCGCTTTAAAATCTGAAAATCCCTATCGCACAGTTGGCCACATAATTGCCGAAGATCTCACTCGCTTGGTAGGCGTTGAAGCAAGAGCAGTTGTCCCTGGGCATATGCAAAGAGGAGGAGGGCCCTGCGCATACGATAGAATACTATCCACTGGCTTTGGTACCTATGCTGCAAAGCTTATAAAAAACGGCACTTTTGGAACAACCATCGCCCTTAAAAATGGTGCCACTACTCATAATTTACTTGCAGATGTTGCAGGCAAACCAAGTCCTGTACCCATGAACAACCATGTGTTGCTTTCTGCCAAGGCGCTAGGCATAAATCTAGGTGCAAAAATTTAATTATTAAATCTTTCTTTATTTTTTTACTTGATATATTAAAAAGCTATAAGCGTTAAAGCTCATAGCTTTTTGATTTTTATATGAATTTTTCTATTTGCTCTCTATTTTTTACGTCTTGATACCGTGATAAATGCTATAGACAAAACCGCTATCAAACCAAATATCAGATACAGCTCTATATGTGCCTCGTCGCCTGTTTGAGGAATTTTTATATTCGGAGTTATAGATGGTATTGTTGGAGTTGGCGTGGGTGTAGGAGTTGGAACAGGCTTCATCTCTACCTTGCTTTCTTTTCCATTACCAAAAGCTATGTTCATTATTGGATCAGTAACCCCATTATCAACCTTGCATCTAAATTCGATCTGTATTGTACGCTTTGGGGGAAGCTTTATTGGATTGTTAAAGTCAAGAACGAATTTATTTTCTTTGCTTGTGTGCGTTACTACTACTTTTTGCCCATCAAATGTCCCGTTAAAATCATTAGCAGGTGCTCCGTTTTCAAATATTTGCAATGAACCCTCTATAAAGCTTAATCCTTTTTGTATAGGATCGTGGAAGTCTATCTCAATTTTTGATGAATACTTTAATGTACCAGGAAACTCTATTGAATAATTATTATCAGGTCCTATCTCGCGAGTGATTCTAAACTTCAGCTCATCTCCAGGCTTTATCGCTACTGTTTTTTTAAACTCTGTCGGATTAGGGTCAGTAAAATCTAATGTATGTGTACCTGATAAGTTGCTTACTAGCTTATCTAAAGACGGTATTCTGCTAAACCATATAGAAAATGGTGTTTTTACCCCATCTTTATATACATCATTACTGCTTGTAACTCCCAGCGGTCCTTTACCATCCAGTGTAGCCTTTCCTTTTTTGTCAATCTCAAAATCAAATGTTCTTGTAAGGTCGAGCTTTTCCTTTATAGATTCAGATGCATCTAATACCTTTAATTTGTATTTACCAGGAGCTATGCCCAAAAATCTATAGGACGGAATATCTCCAGCATATAAAAAATTTTCCGTCTTGTATTTTAAAACATCATTTTGGTACAGCCCAAGTGTAAGCCCCTTAACTATGCCTTTTTTACCGTCAAACATATCCATAAAGCCATAGGACTCCAGCGTCTTTGCAGATACTGTGATATTTCTGCCGAGCTTTACATGTAGCGTATTTCCATCCCAGCTTTGCTCACTTATACCAAATGTTTCATAACTGTCGCTTTCAATATCTACAAGCTTCACATCTGTTATGCTACCTGCATTCACCGATATTTCTCTTTCATAAGCACCTGTAGTATGCGTGCCTGTATAAGCCTTACGTATTATGGCCCCATCTACGCTCAATATGAATTTTGGGTCTCTTAGTACATATGGGTCTGTATGGCTCGTTATTGATAGCTTAAATTCAGCAGCATAAGCCTCTGCAAATATAAAAGCACAGCATAAGACCAATGCAATAAAAAATCGTTTTAAAATTTTATTCATAGCTTCCCTCTTTTATAATTACTATACTATAATTGTAAATCTTTTGTCATTTGATTGCAATATAAATAAGCATAGCTTATAACAATTTTACCAAATTATGCTTGTTTTTTCGTTTTTTATTTATAGTCAAGTCTACAATACTATGTAAAAATATTTAGCAATTTATTCAAGCCTTAGCTCATCTTTTAATTAATTACTTTATGTGTACTGTTATGGGACAAAGCGTAGTTTACATTGACACTGAAAGGCAGTGTTTATAAATACTAATTACACTCTCTAGAAATATTACAAGATGGTTTTATAGCTTTCAGTTTTTTAATATTTGGTCACATATCTATTATTACAAAATAAACAACCTCGGAATTATAGACGGGTGTCCGTAAAACAGTTAATCCTCCGTATGGCTT